>JBAWWA010000006.1:0-79083 GCA_037146995.1 bacterium | reverse complement strand
CCGGTACCTCCGCCACCGCCACCGCCGCCAAAACCTCCTCCGCCACCGCCACCGCCGCCGCCACCTGCTCCACTACCCGAACCACCACTGCCGCTTGTCCCACCGGTGCCGTTTGAACTAGCTCCTGTACCACTGCCTGCCCCAGTACCACCACCAGTGCCACCGCCACCAGCTCCAGTACTTGTGCTATCGCCCGTCGTGCCAGAACCCCCACCAGTGCCGGCTCCAGTACCAGAGCCCGTACCACCACCAGTGCCACCCATACCGCCACCACGTGAAAAGAATTTTATCTCTGTCTCCTTGTCATCGAGTACACCCTTGGCGTCTTTACACAAAACATAAAAAGAATGCCAAGCATTGGTGCTAAGACCAATAATATCATTTTGTGATTGATAAAAATGCCCATTAGTGTCAATCGAATAATCAAAAAAATCGGTCATAGCATCATAGCTCAGGCCAGAAACATCAGAATATTTACAAGTTGCGGCATAATTAGACCGAAATGACAGAGTAACAAGCATTACATTCATTAGCTCACCAGTCGGTGACAAATTATATTTAACCTTAGGATTTAAAACACCAACACTAACCGGATTAATAATATTTACGACTGCTGCCGCTCGATCAAGTAAATCACCATTTTGATCCTTCGTTTCAACCTTAATGGCATGCGAACCTAGTTTTTGCGGATTAAAGATTTTACTATCACCAATCTCACCATAGGTCGCATTACCTAATTTAAGCATTACTGATTGACCAGCAAGTAAACTAGTAACAGCATTCAAAGTTATCTCAATCTGTCCATTCGTCCCAGTCGTCACCACCACTCCTTGATCAGAAAAATTTACAAAATTTGCCAGACCAAGGTCAGTATAAGCCCCAAAACTATCAGTTACTGCCATATCAATATCCCGATAATCAAAATTTAATGGAATATCAAAAGAGCCAGGATTTGGCGTTACAATTATCTTGCCACCACTGGGCAATGATTGGTTTAAAGTAAACTTTAGTGTATGCGCGGCTGGTCGAGAAATTAGCGCTGTGCTGGGCCAAGGCGTCTCGATTTGATCACTAATTTTAGATAAATTGGTAATTATTTTATTTAAAATCTTAATACTAGCAAGGCCAGTATCAAGAACCTGATCCGAGGCGTCAAGCGTTTCAATTTTTATGTTATAACGATCAATAATACCCGGGTTGTTTATATTACTCGAATCGCCCGGTGCACCGAGGACCAGCATAATCTTCTTGCCAGCCGGCAAGCCAGGAGCTAAGCGCATATTTATCTGTCCTGCCGCACCAGTTACAACACTGGTGCTGTCGAACTGCATCACTGTTTTACGGTCTATATAATTACCTCCATCATCGGCGACATAGACATTAACCAGCGTTTCAGTAAATCCAGCCGGAATAGAAAAGCCAGAAGCCCCCTCATAGACAACAATTTGACCATTGTCGGGAATGGCTTGGGTCAAGGTGAATTTTAAAGTTTGAACTGAATTAACCGCTGGCCAGGGACGATCAGCAGTGGTGCTAATATTTATCAAGTTGGATGCACGAACCAGGGCCAAATGATTGACCAGAAGAGCTGAAATAGCAATTAACAAAATTAAAAATGAAATTTTAAAAAATCCCTTAACCACTTTCTATGTTTTTATGCCTGTTAATTTGCGGCGATGCAGATCAAGATAATAATTTATCACGATTAAGACAAAAAGGCTTAGACCCGCCACCACCAAAACTTTATCCCTAGTCTGATTGCCTTGTTCAATTTTTTTTTGCAGATTATCGAGCGCCTGCTGTCGCTGATCAAGTTCAGTTGATTTTTGTCGTAATTGAATAGCAGCTCGGCTGTATTCATTTTCAGGAACACTTGTCTGAATACCAGCCCCAACCCCCATACTACTAGCTAAAACTAGTGAATACGAGCTCATGCCAATAATCAAGAGCCAGCAAAAAAATAAGACGGCCTTAATTGACTTTATTTTAACTAATTGCAATCTCATGTTTTTCAAACTTATTTTACACATCTAAAGCCAATACTACTACCAGCGAATGAAGGCTCATAAACAATGTAGGTAGAGTACTGTCCCGCCTCACCTTTATTAGCCCAATAACCACCGCGAGCGATAGCTCTGATGCCGGTATTTTTTATTGAGGCGTAATCATTATAATAATTTTGGTCTCCTGTCTCGCTAGTGGCACTGGGCATACCCTTATCATCAACCGCCTTCACGAAACCTTGGCTTGGAAGTTTCGTATTTTCATACACACCCTCATTGACCGTACCAGCAACCCATTCCCAAACATTACCTACCATATCAAAAGCCCCAGAAGCTGATTTACATTGCATACCACTACCAGTTAACCCTGCTCCACCAGTCCAATTACCGGAAACATTACAATCATCATTCACCCAATTATCATTTTTATCAGGCGTGCCGGCTGCCGCGAGTGACCATTCTTGATTTGTCGGTAGACGTTTGCCTGCACGAGCACAGGCAATGCTGGCTTGATTTTGTGAGATATTACTCCAAGCGGCGGCGCCCTGAACTGAAGCAGCGGCGCAATCATTGGTATCAAGACTTCGACGCGTCTCGTCTTGTGTGTTGGGATTTTTAAATTGACAATTCTGACCAGCTGATGCCTCATATTTATCTATACAAAAATTACCATGAGGTGCAATAACCTGAACCATGTCAGCTGGACAAGGTCCGAAATATTCTGGTTCTGAATTTTTACCATTACGTAAATTGTCGGCTGCCTTAATGCCGACTGAAGTAATAATGATCGAACAAACAATCACTAAAAACTCACGCCGGCCAAAAAAACCACGTTTGTGTTGTTTGAGATTTAGTGTCCTGTTTTTTGCCATACAAATTAACGCCTTGGGCGACCACGCGACGGACGAATCATTGCCTGTTCGCGTAAATTATTTATACTACGTCGAATATACAATCTAATAATAAAGATAATTAAAAGCAAAGGAATAATTATTACGCCCAAAACAATTAGTGTCGGCTTCATCGAAAAGGTCCAAAAATAAATTGTACGTACAAGGGATTCTTTGGTATCACCGCCATAAGTCATTAATAAATCCGCCTTCATTAGTCCGGCATCAAAAAGACTACTATCACCTTGCCAATTGAATTGCCAACGCTTCACGCTGTTTGGCAAAACATTGCCATAATCGGCCTGATTATTTACCATAATAGTTGCACGTTTCTGTCCGAAAATATTGGTAATACTTATCTCTCCTTTTGGTTGCAAGTGGGTGTTACCAGAATTTTCAAATATAACATTAAAATCGGCTTTGAGATCAGCTGAAACGCTTTTTCCCACTGAAAATTCCTTAATATCACCCTTTTCAATCACATCACCACTGACCCTGGCGAGAATCAATGAGGCCAATTTTGACGAAACTTTAATATTACTTCCGCCGCCAGTATTGTCCGGTGGCTCAGTGCCAACCATGATCGCCGCATAATGACCGCCTGGCGAGGCATTGGCTGGCGTAGCAATTGTAAATTGCACATCTTGGCTGCCAAAAGCTGGAATACGAACAGGTTCACTAGTAATATTCACCCATTGACTCAAAGCAAACTTGTCGGTCGAGGTTGCTTGATCACTGAGATTATTTTTTATAAATTCAACCCCACCCTGCTCGCCTGACTTGAAGTCTAGGACCTGGGCATAAACCATCATCTCATAAGGATTGTTGTTAATTACTTTAACAACGCTCCCCCAAGCTTCACCTGGGTTTAAATTTACCTTATACAGTGGAGGTGAAATAGACAATGCCAAGCCTTGAGCAGATTGAGCCTCGGCAAAAGCTCCAGTCATAAAACAGCCCACTAATACAAATAATGCAAATAAAGTTTTCTTCATGCTTAACGTCCACGTAAATTAATAATTTCGCCGCGCTCATCTTCGTATAAGCTTTTTTTGAGACGACCCAAGCGCATCACCAAAATCATAATACTGACAAATAAAATCAGCACTATAAAACCCACTAAACCAAGAAACCATTTAGGCAGAACCCAAAAATAAACAGAATCCTGCAAATCTCTTTTTGTAACATCACCATACTTCAAACTCAATTTAGCCTTGAATTTTCCCATTTTATTGCCGGTAGCCCAAATCAATTTATTAAATTGTTTTTCACCTGCAATAATATTTTTACCCTCCGTATTTACTTTTATTTCATCAATCTCACGACCACGATTATCATAAATCAAAATATTGCCCGTTGGTACGATCAATTGATTACCAGCATTTTTTATGTTAAAAGTTAAATCGACATTGTTATTAAAATTGAAAAAATTTAACACATTAAAATCACCAAGCTCGGCATTTTCAATCTTATTATCCTTAATCTCTAGATTAATAGTCACCCCTGAATCAATACTACTGGATATTCTTGACTCAGCATCTGGTCGATTAGCGCCATTGATGATCGAAATAATGGCATAATATTTGCCCGCCTTAGCCGATGGATGAACTTGAATTCGAAGCGGCACTGAGGTTGAGGCTCCAGGCATTAATTCAATAGTCTTGCGAGAAAAATCAATCCAATTAGCCAAAGAGGTGGTTTTGTCAGCAGCGTAAGCATCAAAAACTTGTTTTCCACCTGACTGAGTAACTTCATTCACAAAAGGATACAAAGTTACCTTAGTTGTCGTATTATTTTGAATATTAATACTTTTTTCAACCAAACCTCGAGCTACTGAAATTTCATCAACTATGACGGGAGAAATAGTTACACCTTGCGCCAAAACTGGGTGGCTATTTACCAGCCACCATAAAGCAAGCGAAAAGAAAAAAAATTTAGTAAAAATTCTCATTATTTAACTAACTAGAAAAAAAACTGCCAGACCCAATAAAGCAATGAAACTTAAAACAATAAACAAAACTAGGCCAAGTGAACCATCAGCGTTCTTGCTCTTACGCCTTTTAACATTAGCCCCGCCCACGCCAAGCTCCTTCATCATGTTTTTCATGGCCCGCATTTTGAACATTTTAAAGGAACTGAATATGAACAAAAATATACCGGCAAGTATTAACAAAATAATACCCACAATTTTGAACGGCAGGATCCAGAAATAAGAAATCGAGTTAAGTGACTGCATGCCCGTGCCACCATTTTCGAGTGAAGTTCCATAGCTCAACGAAAGTACTGCTTTGTAGCGACCAAAGCCAAAATTATCCTGCCAATTATCTTGAAATTTTCTAATAGTTTTTGGCAAAACATTAGCTGATTTATCATTAATACGTATATTTGAAACCTCTTTACCCATCATGTTATAAACCTGAACAATACCTCGAGGCTTGATGTGCACGTTACCTTGATTTTCTATTCGAGTTAAAAAGGTGGCCGTAAAAGGTGTGTTATATAAACTTTTGTCAGTCGAAAAATCGCGAATTATGGCACTTTCATTAACTTGACCGGCAATCTGAATCAAAACCAAAACTGCCGTTTGCTGAGCCACACCAATGGCCGCACCCTTTTCTGCGGAGTCAATGCGTACATTTGGCGCTTTGGTACCAAAAACTAAAGCACCATAATAACCACCTGGACCAGCGTTTTGCGGGACAGAAACTTTAAAGCTAAAATCCCTTGCTTCATGCGGAGCAAAACTCACACCGGCATTGGTAATCTGGATCCAAGACGATAAATAAGGCCCTGATTCGCTGCCCGGTTCAATCAAGCGTGCCTGACCTTCCTCACCCTCAGATTTAAAATCTCGAATATAAGCAAAAATTGTGGTCGGAGTATCTGAATCATTTGTAACGGTTACACTTCGTGAAATCACATCGCCGGGATTAGCTAATTCATCAACCCTAATCGGACTAACCTTTAATGCTCCGGCTGCCAACACCTGACTAACTTGAAGAAAAAAAACAGCTAAGATTAAAAATAAACCTGTTGTCACTGAAGCCCCTTTACATAGTTTCATAAAAAAAATTGCGATTAATAATTTATCAACATACGAATTCATTATAGCATTTTTTAAGCACTTGAACAAAAAAACACAAAACCTCGACCGAGGCCGAGGCTTTGCATAATATAAGTCTGCAAAAACTTAGTAAGTTGGGGTGGCGACGTAGGTTAAAGTATTGTAGTAGTCACCTGCTTCTTGCAAAGCACTGATCTGAATTCTATATGCAACCTTAGCTAAACCTTTATTTTGTGTGCTACCATCAGCTGGACCAGTGTGATACATAACTTCTTCTGGTGTTGTACCTATAAAACCATCATATTCACCTGCTGCAAAATTCGCCTGCAAGGTCGCATCATCGCTAGTAAAGCCCATATGACCATAAGTAGTTGTGGCGTCTAAAGTTCCTAATGGTGCCGACCAAACACTTCTAGTTGGGGTGCCATCTTTAAACGAATCGATTATTGCGCCTGAATTTGAAGTTAAATCCTGATTCTGTTCAACTGTTACCGTATAACCATAGCCCGCATTAGTGGTAACGGCCAACTGTTGTGCCATGATTGAGGAAGTACCAACGGTCAAAGTGCCAAAAGCCAATGAAGTTGTGGCTGACATGGAAGTAGTAACACCGTTATTAACATTGGTACCAGTAGCAACCGGAGAAATTGTAAACAATAATGACGAAGGAACGTATGCGCTTACAGCAACGTTTGAAATTATAGCTACCATAACATCAGCACGATCGATAGCTGGTGAGCCAAAGCCAGTATGTTTGGAATTTAAACTAATTATTTGGCTACCAGCCGTGCCTGGATTGACAACACCTGTAACAGTAATTGTTAAAACTGTATTCGTAGCGATTACACCAGCAGCCGCACAATTAACAGTATTTGCAGCCGGTAAAGTACCACCTGCAAAAGCAGCACCAGTACAAGTCGTGTTAACAGCTAAAACGTTGGTAAAGCCACCGGCAAAATTTGCCTGAATTTCGTCACCAGCAATTAAAGCTGTTTTTGTAGTAAACTTAATTACATGAGTCGCTGATGCGCTCACGTTTGAATTTGAAATTGTGTCCTTGGCACTAGTTAAGGACCCAGCGTTGGCAATATTTACCAAGCTACTATAAAAGCCATTTGTTACTACTAGCGATAAAATCGCTAACAGCGCGAGTGTTTTTTTGTGTTTTTGCATGTTATATTTTTATTATTTGTCTTTTTGTTGATTTTGATTTTGGCAAGTCCTTTTTTCATTTTCTATAATTTTTAAAAAATGAATTATCTTTTTTTATTTTTTTGTCATCGCGATTTATTCGGCGACTTCAAACTAAATTTTCAGATGAACTTGTGCCTTTCTAGCACTGTATGAAATTATAATATCACGAAGAGTCCTTTTTTTCTAGAGTGTCAAATATAAAGATTTGACACAACCACAAAAACCTATTTTATTATTTATAATTAGCAAATATTTAACTATTTACAAAATACTAATAAATCATTATTTTATTACAATAGCAATGACTAAATTTCAGGTTCTGCAAAGTTATCCACAAGTCATTTTATAAAAATAAAAGAACGCCTCTTCCCTAGGCGTTCTTTTATTTTGCAGACTCATACACGAGCTATAAAAGCTGATATATGTTCATTTTTTGCCTATCTATTAAGATAATTAATACCTAATAGGTCGGCGTGGCGATGTAAGTCAATATATTTGAATAATCACCTGCAGGTTGAAGGGCGGAAACTTGTAATCTGTATGCCACTTGAGCCATACCCTTGCTGATGGTTACACCATCAGCAACTCCGGTATGATAGAGAACTTCAATTGGGGCTGTACCATTAAAGCCACTGTATTTTGCTGTTGATGAAGCACCGAAGGTGTCACCAGCCGTCAAAGTCCAGTCGTTTGAGGTCAAGCCAAAATGTCCGTAAGTATTAGTAGAATCTAGAACTGCTGAAGGATTTGCCCAAGCAGAAGTTGTGGCAGTACCATCCTTAAAGGTCGCAATTTGCGAACCACCACTACTAGTTAAATTCTGATTTTGCTGAACAGTTACGCTATATCCAGCTGAAGCATTGGTAACAACTGACAATTGCTGAGCGATAATAGAGCTAGTACCAGCCTGTAAGTTGCCGAAAGCCAGGGCCGTTGAGCTCGAAGTCAGGGTTGTCGTGGCAGCATTTACCGCCGTACCAGATGAGACACCTGAAATCGAAAATGTTAACGTTGATGGTACAGAAGCTGATACATTAATTTTATCAATATACGCTACTCTAACCGTGATTGACTCAATAGCAGTCGTGCCGCCAGCTCTAGTGACGATGGTAACATCTTGACTGCCAGCCGTGGATGGATTAGTGATGCTTGGAATAATTACCGTAAAAGTACCGGTAGCAATACTGGTCGAAGCTGTGCAACGTGCCGTATTAGCAAAAGGCGCTGAGGCGGTAAAATTCAGTGGACAAGTGACCAGTCCAGGAGTTACGTTAGCTGGACTTGGCATAGTTATCTCAATCGTATCATTAGCGTTTAACGCGACATGATTCGTAAAAGTAACCGTGTGCGTTGAGACGACGCCCAAATCAGATGTACTAAGAGAGTCCTTAGCATTAGATAGTGAGGCAGCGTCTGCAACGTTTGTGAGATTGGTTGTTACCAGGGAGAGGATTGCAACAACAGCAATGAAACGTTTGTAATTAAGCATGGGAGTACTTAAGATTATGTTATTAAATTGTTTTTAAAATTGTTTTACTTGTTTTTATTGTTAATTTTTGTAATGAAAAAGCTCATTTTTCTTCGACTTTTACCACATTAATGTGACAGAATATGAAACTTTAAATTAATTATAACACAATTTTGTTTAATTAGAAGAATTGTGTGGTGATAATTTAATTATTTTTTTTTATTAATACTAGCCATTTTTTTTAAAAAAACGAACAAAGAAAATATTATTAAATCTATTTATTTTAATTCTGTCAATTTTATCCACAGGTTAACAATATTATAATTTTCACGTATACTTCTACCTCAATTGCAAAATCCTAGCTGACATTTTAATTTTAATTTAGAATCACAAAATTCTAGACCCTGCTCATTTTTACAGCACGGCTTGTTATATTGACCGCAGCTCAGACATGAACCATCATTGATTAAATAATTTTCACCACATTTCTTATCATTATTACAAGTTGCCTGACCATCAAGACCACAAGCAACGCAAGCACCCTGCCGACACTCAACATGACCGCCCAGTAACTGATTTTGATTAAAGCATTTATTTTCCGCACAACACGGATTACCTGCTTGACCACATTTAAGGCATTTATCATCCACGCAAACTAAATTACCCTCCTTAATTCGCCCGAAACATCTTTCCTGGTCATTGTCGCCATGACAACAGGTCTCACCCTCTGTGCCACAAAGATTGCAGGTGCCGTTAATGCATTTGAGTCCTTGATCACATTGACTATCTGACCTACAAAACTGCTCAAGCTTACCAAAGTCGCATTTATCGGCACACATATTTTCATTGGTATTATTCGGATTGACACAACACGCTTGACCATAATTACAGCTCGGACTAGTTGCACAGCACTTGAGTCCATCCAGTCCACATTCTTGCGCTAATAATACAGGCACGGTATTGCTACCCGCCTTTTCATCTGACCAAATAGTGCAACCAGACAATGTAAAGACCAGAATAAGCAAAAAAAGGAAATGTTTAAATTTCATAGATTAAATTTGCAATAATTTTAAAATCTCCTTTTAGTACTAATAGGTTGGCACAACAATATATTCAACCGAGGAGACATAATCACCTGCTGGCTGTTGATTAGTTACCTCCATGCGATAAATAATATCTAGACTATCATTAAGTGAAGGCAATGGATTGTAGCCTATCTCCTGCATCGTTTTTTCAAGTCTTGCGTAGGTATTGTCGGCGGCAAAGCGTGAAGGTGAGACGCCGGATAATGTAGGATCGGAAGTATGATAACCAAAACCACCAACGTTTGTGCCAATGCTCCAAGCGGCTGGGGCGTCATTGGTAGCAGGAATGCCAGCAATAGTTGAGCTACCGTTTTTGGTCAAGTCTTGATTTTGCAAAACGAATATCTGATAACCACCTTCAGCATTAGTATTAATTGCCAGGCGATGTGCCGCATAATACTGTGTAGCAAAATTTATCGAACCGAAGCCAATCGTGTTGGCCGCCGAGCTTACATTAGTCAAAACACCGCAGGTTGTTGTGCCGGAACTTAACCCATTTATAACTGAGGCAATAGCACTATCGCCGGGCACAATACTTGGATAAACATAACCGGTATTGTTCGAAACGACGCTGCCACTGGCACTTTGGGTGTAAGCCCTAAAATAATAGATCGTTCCAGTGGCTGCCCCATTACTCCTGAGAGTGAATTCAAACTCGGCTACCGAAAAAGCTGTTTGCGTAAAGCTTGAGGTGGTCGTACCTGATTCATTATGAGTACCAGCCAAGGTCGAGCTGGCTAAAGTGGTGGTCGAAAGCATTGCCCCGTCAATATCAATACCATTATCATAAGTCCAAAGAGCCGTAGTTGAGCCAATTTCACCGACAAAATTCACATTTGTGGCAAAAGTCGGCGAAGTTGAGTACTGAAGACGCATTTTAACGCTACCTGCGCCCAAACCGACAGTTTCTTTAATATCCATACGTAACTTCAAAGTGCTACTAGCTATGACATTGGACGGGGCAATATTAACACCTGCCGCCGGCTTAACTGGAGTTTCCAGCGATTCATCATAATACCACCGCCAATCCTGTGATTTTGGGGTATAACTCGGACTATCATCCCAAACGATATTACCGCGCGGATCAGATGGGTCAAAATCAAATGACTCACCAGACCTATTGCCTAGCAGGCCATTAAAATGCCATTCATTGCTAGTACTGGCTGACAAATAAACATTATAACCGGTGCTCACCGACGATGAGGTTGCAAAACTGCAATTATTAATAATCAACCCGGGATTAGTATCTAGGACACTCGGTGTTAAACGAATCATGCTACCGAGCGCTATAGACATCTGATAATCACCATTATTCAATGAATTAACTAAAGGACTACCAGAAAAATTCAGACCGTTAGTGGTCAAATTTCTGAATTGATAATAATTGGCATTCAAATTTCCGGCGGTCATATTAAAAGTATGAAAGCCATTGGTATTTTGTGAAGCGATCGTGGTCGTGGCGGTTGATGAACCAATAATATTTAAACTACCGCCATTAATTGTGGTGGTCGCATTGGCCGCTAGACGAACGTTAACCTGGCGTGGTGCGGCCGAGATATCAGCCCCATCAAAGTCCACCTTGTTTTGCCAATACTCGGTCGTACCAGTCGAAATATAATAATCACCCCAAATCCAAAGAGAACCCAGGGTCGTACTGGCGTCCATTGAATATAATGAGGCATTAGTTGGTACCGTATAAATAGTCGAGGTTGAATCCCACATTCTAATATTAGCACTGGCACCTAGACGCAAAGTGGCGTAATTGTCCCCGCCGATCAGCTTTGAATTAATAGTCGAGCTACCCGTGTCGTTCAAATACAAAGTAGAACCTGTCCAGGTAGTTGAGGCATTTTTAAGGTTATTCCAAAAATTCCCCCGCACTTCAAGCGTCACTGTTGGACTAAGTAAAAATGACGTACCAGTTGCCAGGGTAAAATCACCAGTAGTGGTAGCATTAGCATTTATGGTCCAACCGCCACCAACACCATTAAAATAAACATTATTAAATGGTGAGGCTGTACCCACAGCAATAGTCTTGCCCGTAGTTGAGGCGTCAAAAGTCACTGTACCGCTCGCATGGACAAAACGACCAGTACCTGAATTGGCCCAACTACCCATAATGGCAAATAAACTCGAGGTCGGAGCAAAAAAAGTCGCATTAGGACTGATAGTAAAATTGCCAACCATATCGATTATTGGATTAGTCGTTGAGGCATTAACAGTGGCAGCATTAACACCATCGCCAATGGTTAAATAGCCATTCATATAAAGGGCTCCAGTGTTAATCGTATATAATTGACCACCAGCAGTGCCAGGAGCTAATTGCAAATTATTATAACGGGTCGTTGTAATTGTCACTGGCGAAGAGGTGCCGGCATAACGAAACAAGGATGTTTGCGGGACTAACGTTCCCTGGAGATTAAATGGCGTGCCCGTGCCATTTAAAGTATAGTTGGCCGAACCAGCCACAAAATATTGATTAGGCGCAATCGACAAAACATGATTCACGGTAATACCGCCAGTTGAAACCGACCTAGTCGTCGTGGCTGGTGTTAATCTGCCATCACCAAAAGTCAAATTATAAAAGCTCCTCGCCGTAATACCAGCCAAATTTGAGGTACTGGCCATCATAAAAGTTCCACTTGCCATAGTAATAGCGCCGTCGCCAGTCAGATTACCATAAAAATTCGCATCACCGACACCACCGATTGTACCGGTTACAACAGAAGCGCCATCAACAATCAAATTTGAAGGAGAACCCAAGGTTAGTGCCCCAGCCGTCAAAGTAAACGCATTTGTCACATCGATCAAACCACCAGTAGTCCAGCCACCGGCCGTGCCATTAATGGTCAGATTATAAAAAGTGCTCGTACCATTGTTAATAATATTATAACCAGTTGAGGTTGCCGTGAAGGTCGTCGTTTGCACGCCAGAAGTTATCAATCTACCACTATTATACCAGCCGCCGGCCGCTGTGATTGCCAAAGCCGCCATGTTCAGCGTTGAACTAGCACCAATAATGATGTCAGCCGCCTGGTTTGAAGAAGTGCCCTTGGTGGTCGTCAAAGTACCACCCGGCAAATAAGTGTCATTAGGCCAAATGTATAAAAAATTACCAGCCGCGACAACGGCATTCGGACTCGTAACGGTCATTTTTATTTGTGCATCCTGATTGAAGTCATAACTATCAATATTGGTATTAGTCATGGGTCCACTATCGTCATGACGAATAATCACACCATTTTGATAGACGTCAAAGCCAGTTATGTCACCAGATCCGCTATAGCGATTATAGGCCACACCAGAGACCGTAGTGCTCGCGATATAGACAAGGGTAGTTGTACTCATGTCTGGCGCCACAACTCCACCAAACACATAACTACCATTAACAATTGAGGCGGCTGTCGTTGCGATCAGGCTTCGACCGTAGACCAAATTAATCACCGGCGCCGACAACAGCGGCGTCGAACGATCACGCTTATAGATGTTACCAGAGACATTTATGACGTAGCGTTGCTGAGCCCCAAAAGTAATGACCGGCTCAGGGTAATTATCCTTTCTGGCTTGCACCGCTCCCCAGAGATTAGATTCATCACCGCCAGCCGTACCAGTGGCATCAAGATCTTCATAGTAGGCATAAAATGGCTTAGGCGGCACATCAGTCGAGACAACACGTGAACCGGCCGAGGTTGTAGCGGTGAACAAAGCCTTGCCAGGATTAGTAGCAGTAGAAGCGCAAGTTGTCGAAGAGACAAAGACATTAGCCTCGCTGTAACGAGCAATATTGACCGTGCCATTATTGGCTGGACAAGCAATAGCAATGTATTGAGACTGAGTCGGCACCATATACTCAGTGGCTAACTCTGAAGCTGGCAAAAAGCTGGTTGTCTCAAGACCATCACCATCATTGTACTGCACCGCTGCAATTTTACCCGTAATCTGGGTTAACCGCATCGCCGAACCAGCACCAGCTGCCGATCCTGTACATCTAGCACTGGTTAAGACTGTTCCGCGATTAACCGTATTGACGCCGCCCGTTCCAACTGAACAAAAAGCATTAACTGAACTGGTCGCACTAGCGCCTATATAAACAGTACTAGATTTAATACCATAAAGATCTTGATTGGTCGTGGGATATGGAATAAGACTGGTCGGTTGAGCATCGGTAAATGAAAGCAAGATAGGAATAGTCGAAGTTACCATACCAGCGGTGGCTACTGCAAAAGATGAGGTTGTAGCCGTTGACGTGGCCATAACCTTAGTATTATTAACTACATTACCATTGAAATATGAAGTCGTAGCCCGACCAAAGGGCGAATAGGTATAAAAATTTTCCGTGGCCCCGAGTATTTGTGGCACAGCAAATTCGGTCGAATTAAAACTAATTGGCACCATACTTTCAGCTGCCGCGCGATTGACGATTTTTGGCATAACTGGGCCAAGCACTTTCAAAACCGAAGTTGCATAAGCACTGGTCAGTGTGGCCGTTTGTTGCCTATTCAAATTAACAGCAGTTTGATTGTCTAACTGAATCTGATTATTATCAATTAAACTCGTAACGCGCAAGGTCGCAGTCGCGGTCTCATTGTTGACCATATAAAAGGCCGGCGTCAAAACACTATAACTAAACGTCGAGTACATATCGCTCGTATAAGCGGCCACTGGATTGCCATAATATAGATAAATCGTCGTACTTGAATTAGCAGGTACTGACGGCACTTTAACCCAGATAGAAGTGCTGGAGCCAACCTTGGTAAAATACTGAGTCCAATAAGTTAGTTGCGTTGTCTCAGTCGAGTCTAAAAAGCGAATATCGCTACCACTGGCGGTCACGCCACTCCAAAAATTTGGTGTGGTCGAAGAAATATTGATCAAGACCTGATAATCAGTCAAAGCGCTAGTACTCGAAGCATTATTAATCGTGATTGGCATTTTGTAATGCCAATAACCATCCCACCACGGATCAAGCAAGCCATAGCCGCTCTTGTCACCTTCAGCCTCGATAAAAAACTCACCCTTACTCATGGCCGGATACTGAATAACCATCCGATAATACTGAGCCCTACCAGGGTTTATCAAAATACCGCCATCATTCGTACTATTCTTGGCACGCATATTTTCTTTGATGTTTTTGCGCTTGTATTTCCCTCTACCAAAAACTTTTTGCACGATATTAGGTTCACTTATCGGCTGATCTTTAATCTCTACTGGCGCCCAGCGTCCATGCCGCAGTCGCTCGAGTTTGTAGACTGAGCCCATGTCAGCCGGAAAATGTACTTGCACATTAACATTCTCTGGTTCACTTGCTTGATTGGCAACACTAAAATAAACGGTGGCGTTCGTAATATCTACGTAGTCTTTGCTATTGGTTTTGATGAGCAAATTCTCGTCGGCATTTTCATCAGTGTAGGACAAATCTATTGTCTGATCTCCAACGACCAGTTTGTCAGTGACAGCGTAACCACCATCCTCAGAATCGTCATCTTCCTTGGTATAATTGACACTAACCCAAGAACTATCAAGATAGATTTCATATTTATCAGCACTCGCCGCTGATTCGATTTTAATTTGAAGATTGGTAATATCCTGCCAACGCTTGATGACTGGTGCCTCAAAACTGAAAAAACCAGCACTCAATTGCCCCTGAAGAACCTCGGCCAAACAACGGCTATTCGCCTCACTATTTTTAAATTTTTGACAACTCAAAATACCATCAATTGGCAACTCACCAAGCTTCCACCAAATCCGCCCCTCATTATTAACCTCTTCACTATTATTAACCGAATACCAGACACTCAAATCACCCACCTTTTCATTTTCTTTCGTCTGCTCGACATTATTGCCATACAAATCAACTATCACCGCATTATCTTCTGTTGTCGAAGCCGCACCGCTAGTATCAATTTTTTCTTGAGGCGTTGTCGAGGCAATCGCTTTAATCGCCTCAGGAGACTCATCGGAGGTTGAAGCCACGTTTAATGATGTTGTTGCCGGCTTGCTATCAACAAGTATTTTCGGTATCACTCGGTTGACCTCAGCCATCGACAAATTGATCTTAGCAGATTTCAAAAAACCGATATCCTCATAGCGAGCAGGATTTACCTCTTGCTTCTCTGCTGTGGCCGACTCTTGCACTCGGGTCACAAAATCACCAATCACCAATTTTGCAAAATTAATTGATGACTTGATTGAATTTAAAAAACTCACGATAACTGACGTCTCAGTATTGTTGCCACCCTTATCTGTCGGTACAATCTCAACCTCAGTATCCGTTGCTTTAACTGGATCAATAATTACTACCTCACTCGATGAAGCATCCACCTCTTCAATAATAATTTCTGGCATCTTTGGAGTAACTGACGCGTTAGTGGAGATATCACCTTTTTTTACCTCGTCTTTAGTCTCACCATCAAGACTAACCAAAGTCCCAGTAGCAACATACTCAGGACTAGCCTCGGATATAGGCGTCGCAGTGGCTGTGATTTCGCTAGTAGTGGCAACAATCTCCAAATCCTCGGTTTTATTATCTTTTGACTCAGCTAAGCTGAAATTTGAACACAAAATAGTACTCGTACCCTGATTGAAATAAGCAGAGTTTTGCCGATTATACAAATTATCAGGCTTAGTTAGCTCGATACTTGGCTCTCCGCTAGCCAATTCTGCTGTTTGCCAACCGTTTTGCGCATCAGCACTATCAACAACACACTTGCTTGGATAAAAATTAATACTTTTTACCTCGTGACCACCAAAGGCTTTAACCATTTGACCTGCCAGGTCGAATGGACTAAAACCAGTAATTAAATTGATAAAAATAAAGACAATAATCGCGCCATGCCAAAGATGCTTGCGACGCAAAAAAGCTAGTCGCCTTAGAAACTTAAATAAAAAATATTGCCGCTCATGATAGAGCGTCAAACATCGCGATAAAACATTTTTTAGCACTTGAGACATGGGTACAAGTGTTTTATTTAATATTAGCTAATATATTATAACGAATAAATAATATTTGATAACCAAAAGTTATAAACATCTTCGTATTATTATACCATAAATCAACCAAATAAAAAAATAAAAAACCTAATCACAAAATCAGGTTTTTTATAAATTTTGCAGTTTAAAATTTCATCATTTCAGCTCTTCCATTACCCTAAGTGACAAAACATCCTCCTTTGAGTCCCAAGTGGCAAAGGTTGATTTTTGAAAAACCCCGCCGAGCGTCCCCGGGTTTATTAACCTAACCCCATTTTCAGACGTCTCCCAAGGTTTGTGAGTATGGCCATAAAATATCAGATTGAATTTGGCTAAATGAAATAAGTGTTTGATGTGATATGGTTCATGACAAAATCCAACTAACTTGCCATCAATCTCAAATTTACCCCCCTTGCGATCAAAATATTTTATATTTTTGTAATTCAGCACCGCCAGCTCGTCATAATTATCGCAATTACCCATTATTAGATAAATTTTACCCTTAAAATTAGCGGCCAAAAATTCCAAGGTCTCAGCATTGGCTAAATCTCCACAACAAATAATCGCCTCTACCTTGTGGTCAATTGACCAGTTAAGACATTTTTCTAGATTAACTAAATTGTCGTGAACATCGGCAATAATCGTAAATAACATTTAAGCAATTTCTAATTTTGAATTCCGTTCAAGAAGTATTTCACGCTCACTCAGATTGTCCCGCAGGCGCCAGGCCGGCACTAAGGCCGTGATCAATAATACGGCTGCAAGCAAAAATATCTCTCTTACCCCAAAATAACTCACAATCAAGGCCGATAAGCCAGCACTAATAATATAAGCCATTGGCATAGCCGTACGATAAAAATCTATCAAATCAACATCATCCTTGTCAATTTTTTTATAAAAATAAGAATCCCGTAAAATCTGGATAGCTGAGGCACCAATGCGCGTGGCTAGCAAGGCGAGTGACCATTTGAAGACGTCTGGTTGATCTAGTTTATAGACCCAAGCAACTGATAGCGCCATCCAGGAAAGAAAAAAAATTATCATCTCTTTTTCGCCTAGCTCCTTGTCGGCTAACCAACCGATCGGATATTCAAAAAACAGAAATGGCACAAGCATCACGGTAAATATAATGCCAATATCAGCCCAAGACACCCCAAGTGCCCGCAAATAGATTGGCGAATACATAATCATCAAAGCATAAAATGTCTCGAGAATAAAAGAAATATAATAGATTCGTCTGATGTCCTGATTGGCCAAGGCTTTTTTGATTAATTGGCCGACTGTGACTCGTTCCCGGAATTTATTAGCAATATCACCCAATTTGAACCACAAAATACCCAGTAGGCCAGTTTTTAAAATCAGGGCGATCGCAAAAATCAATATATAGCCACCGTAAGATAAGAGCCAAGCCGAGAGCATTGGCCCCAAAATAAAGCCCAGATTCAAAATCGTGAGATGCGAACCGCGCATGCGACCAGAGTTATGCCCAGTTGAAAAAGACTCGATAACAATATCCAGATTGACCAGTAAAAGATTTTCACATAATAAATACAGCATCATGGCCACCAACTTGAGCCAAGCGAAAGGACTGAAAATCAAAATCAAAGTAACAAACAACTGAAAAACCAAAACTGACTTAAACATCATGGTCTTGCCGAACGTCTTGACGAGCTTATGATAATTGAATAACGTCAAGAGAAACATCAAATAAGCACCAACATAAAAAATTCCAACAGCCTCACGGCCTGAAAATTCCTTAAAATAAGACGAAACAGTATAGATTACCAGGGCCTCGGTAAAGCCGATCAGGATTGATAAAAAATGCAGAGCCTGCATCGACTTGGCTTTGGCGATTATTTTTTTCATTTATTTTATTTCTCTAAGTTTTATTTCATAAACCATCTGCTCAAGTCGGCGTAAATTCGTCTTGGCTTGATCATACTTCGTCCGCAAATATGAGGTCAAGTTAAAAACGACTAATTCACCAATCACTTCAGTCACCAGGTCTTTTATTTTGGTTACCTCCTCCAAGTTGCCATTGGTTGCTTCTTTGGTTGCAAGTCGAACCATCTCACCTGTCGCATCACACAAGCCGGCCAAATAGGTATCAAAATCTATCTTTATCTCTTTGATCGCACTTGCCTGACCTTTGATTGCTAATTCGCAAAAAATCTTGGCCTCGGCATATTCCTCGAGCGCTGCCCGATAACTCCCTTCATAACGTAATCCAGGACTTTGCTTGAAATTTTTTTCTAAGTTTTTAAATATCGTCTCTATCTCTAATAATAGAATCTTGGCCTCATTAAATTGACCGCGATGCATCGTAAAAATGGCAATTTTTGATTTATGCAGAGCGTCAGCAGACAAGCCAATGATTTCGCGTCGTGTCTTGTTAAAGTATGAATAATCCTTGAGGAGTTGCTCAAAATATTTTGTGGACATAATTTAGATTATTGTTACTTTTTTTATTATTTTGCCGTCCTAAAGACCTCACTTATTGAAGTCTCTCCAGAGAGTGCCTTCATGATGCCGTATTGCAACATTAAAACCGTGCCATTTTTCATGGCTGCCTCTTCGATATCATGGTCAGTGACATTTTCTTGTTGAATGATTTTTTGAATATCTGGTGACATCTCAATCACCTCATACAAGCCAACCCTGCCTTTGTAGCCAATACCGCCACACTCCGCACAACCAGCACCTTTGAAAAATTTCAATTCAGCCGGCAAATCAAAGGTACCCTGAGCTCTCATTTGTGTCAAATACACTTCGAGCTCGGTTTTTGTCTCACTCGATAATTCATCTGAGACTTTGCAATGTGTGCAAATTCGACGCACTAACCGCTGACCGACCACACACTCAAGCGAACTCGCTAAAGCCTGACGCTCGACGCCCAAACCAACAAAACGCGCAATCGCACCGGCCGCACTATTGGCATGGATGGTCGAGAGCATGAGATGACCAGTCATGGCCGCTTCAACAGCGGTTTTAGCCGTTTCATCATCGCGAATCTCACCTACCATAATGACGTTAGGATTTTGGCGCATCAAAGAGCGTAAAGCAGCAGCAAAAGTATAGCCACCTGCCGTATCAATCTGAGTCTGCATAATACCCTCGAGATGATACTCGATCGGGTCTTCAATAGTAATAATCTTGACGTAAGAGCTATTTAGCTTATTTAAAACACTATAAAGTGTAGTCGTTTTACCCGAGCCAGTCGGACCAGTGGTCACGATCATGCCTTTAGTTTTCTTGATCGAACGCTTTAGTGCCATTAAGGCCGCGTCGTTAATGCCTAATTTTTCCATATCCAGATTTGCCGCCTCATTGGCTAAAACGCGAATAACTGCCGTCTCTCCATAGCCACCAGAGATAATAGATAATCGACAATCCATATTTTTTTCAGCCACGGTAATTGAAAAGCGTCCATCGTAAGTCGGTCTTTTTTCGCTCATCGAAAAACCAGCCAGACTCTTGATATTCGACATCAAGGGAATGTAATGCTCCTTACCAAGCTTAACTATATCATTCATCACGCCATCAATACGAAAGCGCACTTTTACGCCATGCTCAGTCGGATCAATATGTACATCACCCGCCTCAACGCGAATAGCCACAGCAAAAATCAAATCAAGCATTTGCTTGGTTGGCGTCGCCTCGAGGGCTGAACCAAGATTAATGAGATTTTTTGACAACTCTAAGGCCTGCTCATAAATATCAGCCTTAATCTTGACGCCTCGACCTACAGTATTAGAGACGACCACATCATACAATGCATCGATATAGTCAAATTTGCCAATAACACGGTAGATCTCCTCTAAACTAGTTTGACCCGCCATCGCTTTCAAGACGCCGTCTTGAAGCATAGTCACCATGCCATTCTCTATAGCTTTTTGCATGATTTTAAAAGCTGGCGCACCATCGGCGGTTAGCTGTTTGAGATCATCTGACATCGTAAATATCTCATAAATACCAACACGCCCCTTAAAGCCACTATTTTTACACTTATCACAACCTGGACCGACTTTGTACAATTTTGGCATGACAGCCGGTATATCAACGCCGGCGTTGGGGGAAATAACTGCCAATATCTTATTAACCCGTTCCGAATCCTCTTCACTAACTAAATCTTCAACCTTACAGCTATTACAAAGCTTGCGCACCAAGCGTTGACCAATGACGGCATTAATAGATGGCGTCAAAAAATATGGCTTCACCCCCATGTCGATCAGACGTGGAATAACCCCAGAGGCGTCATTGGTATGCAATGTTGATAACACCAAATGGCCAGTCAAAGCCGCTTGAACCGATATTTCAGCTGTTTCAAGATCACGAATTTCACCCACCATCACCACGTCAGGGTCTTGGCGCAAAATCGATCGCAAACCATTGGCGAAAGTATAATTCTTACTAGCATCGACCTGACTTTGATTAACACCTGGTAACTGAAATTCAACCGGATCCTCTAACGTAATAATTTTGACCCCTGGTTGATTGATTTTATTTAAAATCGCATACAATGTCGTTGTCTTGCCAGACCCTGTCGGACCGGTAGTTAAAATTAAACCATTGGGTTTTTCAATTTCCTTACCCAAAATCTCAAAGGCGCGCGCCGACATGCCTAACTCCTCAAAGGGTAGACCAACAGAGCTGGATTTGAGTAAACGCATTACTACCGACTCACCAAAACTTGTCGGCAAAAAAGAACAGCGCACGGCAATCTTTTCATCCGGCATTTCAATATTATAGCGACCATCTTGCGGCTTGCCTGTTACATTCAATTTTACCTTAGCAAGTAACTTCATGCGAGAAATAATCCGCGGCCATTTTTCTCTATCTATCACCGCTGCCTCCTGCAAAATACCATCAATACGTAACCTAACCACCGTTCCACGTTCCTCGGCCTCAATATGAATATCACTCGTCCCCACTTTTAAGGCCGTGGCAATCAACAAAGTTACAATATCACTGATGCTGACCGTATTTATCATTTCATTCAAACTGCGATAATCAACAATTTGCTCCTTGAAACGCTCGAGATCCGCCGCTTCAATCTTGACTCCCGAAGCCGTCTTATCAACCTTAGGAATAATTTTATACATATCCAGAGCGTACTTCAAACTACGTTCAGAAATAAAATATAACTGACCTTTAGCAAAAGTTTTGGCTTCAATCGTACTGATAATCTCTAGAGTTTGCTCGGTAGGATTAGTGGTGGCTACCCTAAAGCTGCCGCCATCAAAATAAAAACAGACGGTCGATTGAGCGATTGATTGCTCTTCGGGTATCAAAACCAGGCCTTCCGGACTCATAGGAAAGGCAAAAAGATCCATATAAGGCAACCCCAGACTAGCAGCTTTTATAGCTGCTGATTTTTCTTTGTCTTTGACGCTAATTTGAATCTGTTTGGCTGCAAATTTCGCCTGAGCGCTTTGATCATCCTTGATTTGTCCGCGAGACGCCCGAATTAAATCTTCTATTGATTGAATGCCATTAGGCATAGATATAATATTACAATTTTACGCTTAAATTATAGCATAAACTACACCTTGAGCAAAATACACCCACGAGTTAAGAAATAAAAAAATACCAACCTCAGGGTTAGTATTTTTTACTATTTAAAGTCGACTATTTTCTTCTAAAAACTCGTTGTAATTTACTTTCACCGCCACGGCCGGTCAATTCGACAAATAAACCAGTCCAGGCCGCAATCTGAAAAGTCGAGTCAAAAGCGCCAACGAAAGCCAAAAACATAATGGCCAAAACTGCAGCAATAAACAGAATGGAAATAGCGCCAAAAATACCAACTGATGACATAACCACACTCGCCACTAGAGCAACTGGCCAATACATCGCAGACAAGATCAGAATCGCCAATATAGAGACCACAAAACTAATAACGAACTGCAGTAAAGACATTTCAATACTAATTAACCAATTACGCTTGAATAATTGCAAACTGCGTTTGATAGCCATACCTAAATCATCGTTCTTCAAAACCACAAAGGCAATAACGTATTTGATAATAAAGGAGAATAAAAGCAACGTCGGCACCACCAAAACATACACCAAAATATACAAAAAGCTAAGACCGGTTGACTGACCGCTAAAAACACCGATTAACAAAGGCAAATTAACAAAAAACAGCATGATTACAAAAACCAATTTAATCATGACATTAAGCATCAAGACTGGTAAAAACTTCTTCGTACCAATCTCGATCGTTGAAGAAAAACTGTGTTTTTCCTTGGCAATCGCCATTGCACTACCCTTGACTATCGCCACTTGCGAAACTGTCGCCAGCCAAATAACAAACAATGCAATCGCAAAAACAATTAGATAGACCAGAATCAATATTGCCATATTCAGCGGTTGATTGACAAATATATCCTTGGTATTGGCCAAGGTCTGCATGCTAAAAAAATTCTTATCCAGGAGCTGAGCGATCTGCATGACCGTTTCAGAACTACTACTTGCGCTTTGTCCGACTATCTCAAAACCACCGGAGCCAATGAGTGAAGCAAATAAACCAAAAAACCATAAATATTTATTGTTCCAACTGGTTTTTAGAGCTTGACTTAAAATATTACGATAAAGCGACATAAATCTCCTTGTTAATAAGTTATAAAAATATTATAACATAAAATGAAAAATGCAGTAAGCCTTTTTTAATTCTATAACTATAATAATTATTTATTATTTTTTAGCAACATTAGCAAACTCCCCCTTTTTTAGCCCCACAATTTCAATAAAACGATCCTGTTCAATAGTCTCTTTTTCCACCAATTCCGCAACTACAGCCTTTATCTTGTCAGCCTGCTTGGTTATAATATCCTCTGCCATTTTAGTAGCTTGTTCAATAATCGCACTGATCTCAATATCAATTAATTCAGCTGTTTTTTCACTATAATCACGTTGCTCGTGAATTTCTCGACCTAAAAAGACCATTTCCTCCTTCTGACCAAAGGTGCGCAGACCTAATTTGGCACTCATACCGTAATCGGTCACTAGGCGTCTAGCCACCTCGGTCGCTCGGCGCAAATCTGAACTCGCCCCAGTCGTCACATCTCCGAAAAAAGCCTGTTCGGCGACATTACCACCAAGCAGCACTGCCACCTCCTCAATAAATTCTGTCCGGCTGCGCATATGTCGATCCTCAATTGGCAATTTCAAAGTATAACCACCAGCCCGTCCACGAGAAATAATTGAAATCTTATGCACAGGGTCAGTGTTGGGTAATAAATGTGCCACTACGGCGTGCCCAGCTTCATGATAAGCAGTTATATCTTTTTCTTTTTGGGTAATAACTCGACTTCGTCTGGCAGGCCCAAGCATAACCTTTTCGATGCTTTCAATAACGTCATCCATGGTGATTAATTTCTTATTGTGCCTGGCTGTTAAAATGGCCGCCTCATTGAGCAGATTCATCAAGTCAGCCCCAGAAAAGCCTGGTGTTCGCTGAGCAATTTTACGTAAATCAACATCAGTGTCGAGTGGCTTTTTAGTCACATGAACCTGTAAAATAGCCTCCCTATCATTCAAATCAGGCTCATCAAGCATAACCTGACGATCAAATCTACCAGGACGCAGCAAGGCTGGGTCAAGTACGTCAGGCCGATTAGTAGCGGCAATCACAATTACATTGGCGTTTTGATCAAAACCATCCATTTCCACCAGTATTTGGTTGAGCGTCTGCTCGCGTTCGTCATGCGATCCACCCAGACCAGCTCCACGACGACGTCCAACGGCATCGATTTCATCAACAAAAATAATACAAGGTGCCATTTTTTTAGCCCTTTTAAACAAATCTCGCACTCGAGAGGCACCAACACCAACAAACATCTCCACAAACTCTGAACCTGAGATCGATAAAAATGGTACATTAGCCTCACCGGCCACGGCTCTGGCGAGCAAAGTTTTGCCCGTTCCTGGAGAACCAAGCAACAAGACACCACGCGGAATACGCGCTCCCAAGTCAAGGAATTTCTTCGGTTGTTTCAAAAATTCCACCACTTCCTTTAATTCTTCTTTTGCCTCTTTAGCTCCAGCTACATCCTTAAAACTAACCTTTTCCTTGCCCTTGGAATCAAACTCCTTAGCCTGCGACTGACCGAACATCATGGCATTTTTATTTGCCCCTTGCACCTGACGCATCATAAAATAAATAAACACGGCAATCAGCAAGAATGGCAACAAAATCGGTAACAAAGCATTTATCCAATAAGTAGTACCGCTCTCCGTCTTGACCGCTGTCTTGACCGCGGTCATTTTTTCTGGTGATACGCCAAAGCTTTTGAGTAGTTCGGATAATGGCTGACCGGCCTCTTTGGTCACTGACTGAATCTTATTATCCTTTAATTTTATAGACAAAATATCACCACTGATATCTATAGATTCGACTTGGCCGGCATTTATTTCATTAACCAACTGCTCAAGTCCTATCTGCTCAGGTTTGACACCCCCCTTGTACATGCTAAAAGCCGCTGAAATCAGGACAAAAACCACAAAAATCAGGGCAAATTGTTTAACAAAAATTTTCATATTCATCATATATTATTACTTTTTCAATCTTTAAGATTATATAATTTTAGCGCAAAATATACAAGGTTGTCACAAAATACCAAATTTCTCACCCTGACCAATAAAAACCAAGCTTCTCAGTGGAGAGGTAAGGCAGCTAAAAGAAATCACTTCAAAAAAATATTATCTAACCTCTAAGCCACTAGGTGCTTGCGGAGCAGCTTTATCCGAGACCACCGGATTCAAATTCAAGTGATAAACTTGAACTAGAGGATATGGCTCCGAACCAGCCGGTCTATCTCCGTATTTTTCTGACAAAAAGAGCCTCTGTGTACTTGAATCATAAGCTGCACCTAAAATATCTTTGTACTCAATAGCAAATGGAAAATCCAGTTGCCAAGTGGCGTAAGGTACAATTTCCCATGGCTTATAGGCTAACCCGGTGGCTTGATTTATATCACCATTTTTAACCTTCAAAAAATCATTAGCATCGTAAGCCCAGACAAAATAAGCATACGGATAAGCATGGTCACCTTTGCTACTACTAGTTGGATCATAACAATATCTTACGGAATTAAGACCACTGCTTGTCGCTAGATGCACTTCCCAGTCGCTATATGTTCCTGAACCCAGAATACCGCCTGTTACAACATCTAAACTTAGAGTGGTTCCGTTGTAAGCCGTAATTATGCCATAAACATGATTTGTCAAATTGGCTGTTGGTTTCAACATTACATACGCGCCATCAGTAGTATTGAGACCAGCGGGAATCTGCAACACCTTGGACGATGTATCTATAGTCAAGGTTGAGGCACTACTGGCTACAACTTCGCTAACAAAAGTATTATCTAAGGTTGCCGTGGCCGTACCTTCGCCATAACAAGAAGAGCCAAGACCAGTCGATCCAAAATAAAGAACACTACGACTTCCTTCTGGAAAAACCAGCCCACTAATTTGAGTCGCTCTATTAAAGGCTGGATTTATACTATCAACAGAATATTGACCCAATGTTGGATGCGTTGCGGGATAATACATTAATCCTTGAGTTGAAATTGGATCAACAGTTCCAATGTCTGAGGGATTAAAGGCAAAGGCTGCTGGGCCAAAGGATGACCTTCCAATAATACTAAGGGTTTTTTCACCAGTCAGCACTGTTCCGCCAAGCCCACTCTGCCATGAAACAGGAATATCACCCATAAAACCAGCCACAAAACCCGCCCTATTAGTAATCGCAGCAATCGGCTCCGTGCTCAGTTTGTAAAATCCCGAGAATCCCGTGCTACTACTCCAATTTGCATTGGCTAGAAAATGCGAATAAATCTGTTGATTGTCGGCGTCATAAACACCAGAATCAGAGCCTAATAATTTGCCATTCCAAAGCAATAGCCCTCGTGGCACGGCACCGTTACCTATCGGCGCATATGCAGTTCCGACATTATTCCAATTTCCATCCGCAATATCCACCGAGGGTTGAAGCAAATTGGCTGTGCTAAGTGCGGCCATATTAGTGGTATTAAAAACTTGGGGAATGGATATCTCTAAAAGCAATTTTCCTTGTCCATACATAAACAAAGAATCATTTATTTTATTATAGGCAATAGGACCGCCGCCATAGCTCAAGGAAGCTGACCCAGTAGAAGCACCATATTTTCCCTTGGGCACACGAAAAGCTCCTAAATATTCCAGATCAGATTGTTGCAAGAGCTTGTCATTATTAATATATTGAATAGCACCCATACTGACACTGCCAGCTGGACGTGGTTGACCATAGAAATCAGTTGGAGCAGTTGCAAGTGTGACATCTGTTCCTGCAGTTTTTGCAGGACTTGTTGCTTGCAAGGAAAAATCATAACTTGCAGCATTAGTAAAAAGAGGATCTGTGTTTAAATCCCCCGCTCCAGCAGAAAACCAAGCTGGCATGGGAGATGAATGAGTGCCGTAAAAAAGATTATTACTTTTAGTGGTTGGCGTGTCGTAAATATAATAATGATAATCAATTGGCAAATCAGCTTCTACCATCAAATTATTGCGATAATCAGAAGTTGCAGGTCGCATAATGTTAATATAGCGAAATCCATGCACCGTATTATTATAAACTTTAGCATCTCCAGAGCCTTGAATGTTCAAAGCCCAACCATTATCAATACCCCCTTCATCATTAACAATAATATTATTATAAATATAGATTGGCGCAGCTGTTCCAGCATTTGGACCAACATCCGCTTTCGGATATGCCACATCAATGGAACTAGCTCTTTGATTTTTAACTAAGTTATCATGAATAATAATTGGCGTGTTCCAGCCTCCGATATTAGGACCCTGATCATAAATATGTATGCCTGATAAGATTGGATTGTTAATTAAATTATTCCAACCAATCTCATAACCATTAATAGCATCCGGTGAACGATCTGAAATATAGTAAAGATGCTGAAAACCATCCACGCTATATTTACATTTAACATTGGCATAGGTGCAGCCACCGGGTTCAGTTGTGCAATCCGCTCCAGCTATGCAATTAGTAGCGCATGCTGTTGGGTTTCTGTTTACACAACTTGGTCCAGTCCAAGCACTAGCATTATTAACAAAAATCCAGCCATAATTACCAACTCCCGCCGTTGTTGATTTCCAGCCATAGTCATGCATATAGATTCCAAGATATTTTCCACCACCAGCATTTTCACCTGCACCAGCACCGCCAAACCCACCTGAACCAGAAATTGCTCCGCCATATCCTCCATATACAGTTGGACCAGTAATTTCAAGACCAACAATTCTATTACCTTTAAAAGTATGCACGCCTGAACTTGATTCAGTGCCATCACCTTCAGCTAAGATTTTTATTTTAGAAAAATTAATATATTCACTTGAATACAAGCTATTTGAACTATACCAGTTATTAATAACGTAACCATAATTATTACCTGCCGCATGTCCAGACATCAACAAGGCCGTGTTTGGATATAAAACTAATGCAATTGGATTTAATTGCGTGGCCTTAATTGCACCGCCAAATCCCACTGACAATCCAGCAGTTGATCCAACTCCAACAGTGTAAACGATGTCACCTGAAATTAATTTTCCATTACCGCCATTGAAAACATTTTGCAACGCCCCCCACGCATTTCCCCAACTGCCATTGCCGGTGGTGTCATTGCCTCCAGCTTTGATGAAATAAATGTTTCCAGCTCTCACCGTAAAAGGTAGTGCGTTAGTTTCAATGCCATTAACCACAACTTTAATGGTGGTTAAGCCATCTGGTGCAGTGGCTGGAATGGCAAAAGCAATCTCTTGCATTTTGTGGGATGAATATAGGTCTGCTGGACCAGATGGAAGTTGACCATCAGCATTTTTCCAATAATAAATAGCAGTTGCTTCAACATTGCCAACATAGACTTTTGAAGCTCCCGTTGCTGATCCAAGATAATTTCCCCAAATGGTTACAATAGCTCCTGACCCAACTCCATCTGTGTTGCCGACTTTTGGACCTGATTCAATGTCGGAGAAATTTAATACTGGAATGGGTGCAGCTTGAGTAAGATTAGGCAAGATTAAAAAGAATGATAGGAAAAGTATTAATTTTAAGACTTGTTTTTGCATTTATATATTATATCACGCTCAAACCATTTGGTGCATTTGGAGCAATAATATCTGGAATGTCAGACAAGAACTTCATGGAAAAATTCTGATTACTTGGCAATCCCGTAAGTGTTATACTCTGGACTGTTCCAGCAGTAACTGGCACTGGATTATTTGTAATATTGTTAGCAGCAAAAAATGCTGTGTAATTTGCAGGATCATATTGATATGCCCTAGTGTTTTTGTCAAAACCAAGCCACTCGACAATTGGTTTGTCTGCGTATTTTATTTGATATTCTTTTGCGCCAGCAGGAACGGTCCAATTTAATGTATACGATCCACCCCCATTGTCAACAACATTGGGGACAATAGTTTGCCATGTTGGAATTGTTGCTTTATTAAAATATGCATACATCAGTGTCTGATCTTGTAATTCTGAAGGATAAGCTGTGCAACCAGTTTCAGATTGAATACCCCAAAGAAAAGAATTGCCCTTATCCAAAATAGAAGAATCGCCAGTATGCTCATAGCCCCAGCGCGCAGCACGTGAAACGTCATGCACACTCATGCGTATTTTATCTGCAGCATTTAAGGGGTTTATAGTTGATTGCAATTGATCGATGGCGTATTCCTTGTAGAATGCCCATTGATAATCAACTGGATAGCCATAAAAAGCAGCTGGTGGACCGCTATCTGTTACTGGCTGAGCAAATTCATTAAAAATAAATTGAGAAAGGCCAGTTAGAAAATCTTGAAAGTAAAGCATTTTACTGTAATTCCAGTCTGTATCTCGCATAACTCGCCAAACCTGATACATACACTCGGTTAGAATCTGCGTCTGATAAAACTCATGAATAAGTCTGGTTGATGGCGTGGAGGTCTGACCCTGACTTCCAACAGCCTTGTCCCACCAAACATAACCTCTTTCCATATTTCTACCAACTGGAGTTCCGTCAGTTCCCCATCCCTGAGACGGATTATCTCGCATGTCCAAAAAAGTCGTTAACGCATTTTCAATTGTGGTTTTCCAAGAATTATTACACGCACCAATTTGACATGAAAATTCATAGGCCAAGGCCATATTGCGAAATTGCTTTCCTATTGGTCGAAGTGGTGTGTTTATATTTGGCACAGCATAATAGCCCATGTCATTGGCTTTTTTCCAACGCTCCCCCGCTTTCAGATAGCCTTCTTTAATATTCTCATCGCCTGTTAAAAAATAATAAAATGGTATTGAGCTAAAATTCGCATGCTCAGTGTCAGCAAAACCGGTTTTTATCCTGCTCATTGTCCCACCAGGAAATGCCGGGTAATTACTCGTATTGTCAAAAGGATGAAGAATACTGGCATCTAAATGATAAAAACCAACATAATCATCAGCTATACCGATAGCATTCTCCATAGTCCAAACAGTTCGTTGTGATCCAAGTTGAAAAAATCCACCCCTTCCAGTGCGCAAATAGTCAGTCAACCATTGCAAGGGTGTGTCAGTTTGATTAGCACCACCTGTGTTATCCCATTGCCACGATCTGATCACCTGCATGCTTGGATTAATCAAATATGTTGGCGCAGCATGACCAACATGTAAATTTGTGAAAAAAGTGTTTTGTTGCGCTTCGCTCACAAATTCATCTTGCCCAAAAATACTTTTAGTTGCTCCATAATAATCGAGATTTGCACGAGCGAGTAAGGGGTATTGCAAAGCATAGAGCGCACTCTTACCATCAGAAGATGTCACGTGAAAATCCCACATAATTTCACTCGAAAAATGACGACCAAAACCCAGTCCAACTTTTTCAGCCCCATTGTTCTTGGAATAAATTTCAATACTTGTCTCACCATTATCATTAAATTCGAAACCAGCAGGCCAATAGGCTGACATCCACTTTCTTGCAACTGAAATTCCTCGTCCACCGATACTCATATCAGCAAACCCTTGTGTGGAGTCCGTGGTCGTCCCAACACTATTTACCCATTCATTTCCCACCTTAATCGCCATGCCAAGATAATTTATGTCTGGAGTCAATGTTGATCCATTACAAGTCCCAGGAATTGGAATATGCCAATAATAACAATCCAAATTATTAATCACTGGCACTGTAGTATTATATCCCTGATACATGTAAGCACTTTCACCAGTTCCAAGCGTGCGCGAAATAGTATCTGTTTTACGAGAAAATAAAACAGTTTTTTGTCCCGACAATGAAAGTGGAACGACAACTTCAAGGTTATTGAAAGCCACGTCTGTTTTAGCAACAGCACTGGCATTTCTAAGTGTGACAAAACTTTTAACTTTTGAACTATCTTTATAGAAGTGAATTCTCAAAGTATAATCCATTAATCTCGCATTGGAAGAATTCTCAAGTGCACCCATCACCTTAATTACAGACCTAACTGGACCATTTTCTTCAATCGCAACTTGAGTATGCGCATCATTTATTGACGTATAAGTTAAACCATCCAGACCCACTGCAGAAATTCTGCCAGCGTTTCCACTTATTACTAATTCCTGTCCATCAACAACCACATTATCAAAAATATTGAAGCCCGATTTTCTAATGACAAATTGAGCATTTCCAGTATTAATTGAAATATTTGCACCATTGTCGGTTGCCAAATCTGATCCTCCAAAGTTTCCTGTGCCATCCGTCAAGGCTTTTGTTGTGTCTGTACCTCCAGCTGATATTGAAGATTGCCCATCGACTAAAACCCATTTAATATTTCCGTTTGGCCACCAAGCCAGGGCTCTAAATTGAGCAGCTGTTGAATTCGTGAGTCCAAGCTGATTGACATTGGTAATTCCACTATCCTGCGCCAAGGGAATTCCAGATGAAAAATTTTCACTAGCTCTATCTAAGCCAGTAACTCCAGCAGGAAGTGTTTCTTGAATGGTAAGCGGGACACTTAAGGCTGCTTGTGTAAAATTAGGCAGGATTAAAAAGAAAAAAAGTAGTAAAAATATTTTTAGAATTTTATTTTCCATTTTTATATCATATTACGTCAAGACCAGTTGGTGCAGCAGGAGCAATAGTGTCAACCACAGCTGAAACATATTGAATCGCACCCATACTGACACTACCAGCTGGGCGTGATTGACCATAGAAATCAGTGGGCGCCACTGCAAGCGTAGCATCTGAGCCAGCAGTTTTTGCTGGACTTGTTGGCTGCAAGGGAAAGTCAAAATTTGCAGCATCAATAAAAAGCGGATTAGCCATAATTGATCCAGTGCCAGTCCAAGATGGTGCTGCCTTGGCAAACAAACTATAAAATAAATTATTTGAACTGACTAAAGGACTTCCTCCATATTGCTCAAAAAAATCAACATTTTGTGTATCCACAAAGATATTATTTTTAAAAACTTGATTAGTTGGAAAATTGACAAAATTACTGGACTGAATTTGACCATAAACAGTATTATTGTAAACCTGAATTTGATCCAAGGGAGTTTCCGCCCTACCAGGGGCGATTATAGTGATACCCCTTCCACCATAAGCAACAGTTGCATCATTAATTATGATATTATTATATATCCTAAATGGAACCAAAAGTCGTGGCGTGCAATTGCTCAAATCAACATTAATTGCTGAGCCACGCTGATTCTTAATAACATTATTATGAATTTCCATTGTACCAGTCCAATCACCACAAGGACTCTGATCATAAATATGAATACCTGGTGCAATTGGATTATCTATTAAATTATTCCAGCCAATTTCATAGGCTTCTCGTGGCCCACCAGACCGATTAGAAATATAAAAAAGATGCTGAAAGCGATCCCACGTGCTTTTACAGGCAGGGTTTGAATACGGACAAGTTGAAGGATCAGTTCCAATATTACCAATTGACGGAACACCATTATCAGTTCCATAATTATGAATGTACAAACCTAAGTATTTGCCCCCCTCAGTTCCAAAACAATTTATATCGCCATTACACCCACCACCCAGGGCACCAGAATAACCCCCATAAACCGTCGGCCCAGTTATTTCTACGCCAACAATTCGATTTTTTCTAGACAACGCAAAAGCTGAAACTGTTGTGGTAACAGAAATTTTTGACCAATTCCAAAATTCATTAGTATTATAATAGTAAATAGTATTGGCAATGTTAGTGTTGCCAGAAATATTAATTTTAGTTCCAGGATATTGAGCGATCGAAATTGGCTGTGCCAAAGTACCATTAATTCCAAGATTTTTACCGATCTCAAGACCAACATTTGTACCAACCCCAACACTATAAACAATGTCACCTGCTGTAAGTTTATTATTTCCGCCGATAAACGTTGACTGCAACGTCGCCCAGGCATTTCCCCAACTGCCATTGCCGGTGGTGTCATTGCCTCCAGCTTTGATGAAATATATATTTCCAGATCTAACCGTAAAAGGCAGTGTGTTGGTTTCAATGCCATTAACCACAACTTTAATAGTAGTCAAGCCATCTGGTGCGCTAGCTGGAATGGCAAAAGCAATCTCTTGCATCTTATGATAACTGTAAAGTTCAGCTGGTCCTCCCGGCAGTTGACCATCAGCATTTTTCCAATAATAAATAGCAGTGGCCTCGACATTGCCAACATAGACTTTTGAGGTTCCCGTTGCCGATCCAAGATAATTACCCCAGATAGTTACAATAGCGCCCGATCCGACTCCGTCTGTGTTGCCGACTTTTGGACCTGAATCAATGTCCGAGAAATTTAGTACTGGAATGGGTGCAGCTTGAGTAAGATTAGGCAAAATTAAAAAGAGAGATATCAAAAATATTAATTTAAAAACTTGTTTTTGCATTTTTTAATTATAACACAATGAGATAGGTTGGTGTAGACAATGCACCCTCATACAATTCTAAAAACTAACAACATCAGAGCTCGATTTGAGAATAAGACAATTCAATAATAAATAAAAACCCCCTTAATGAAGGGGGTTAAAATTTTTTCTCACTTTTTACTTTTCTCTAAAATCGACAAAATAATCTCTTTAATAAAAAAACCAAAAAGTAATAGGCAAAAGGCTAAACTAGCACCACCAATAGTGAGTGGCCAGGAGCTAATGCTAAACTGAAAAATTTCGTGATACAACGGACCAACCAAAAAAATACACAAAGAAATTCCTAGTAACCACCACAAATCTCTAAACTTTTCGGGATTTTTATCCAAGCTGCACCTCCGTATAGTTTATTTTATACCTAGAGCTTTTCGTCTTGCATCTTGTTCGTCAAGAATCATCTTGCGAATACGGACATTGATTGGCGTAATTTCTACCAATTCATCATCACCAATATATTCCAAAGCATCTTCTAGTTCCATGAGCTTTGGTTGATTAAAATGTTCGGCAGGACCATCGCCCTTAGAGCGCATATTTGAAAGTTCCTTAGCTTTACAAACGTTAACGCGCAAATCTCCAGGACGTTGATGCTGACCAATAACCTGGCCTTTGTAAACTTGCACGGCCGGACCGATAAATAAAACTCCACGGTCCTGAACATTGGTCAAACCATAAAGATTTGAGGCGCCAGTCTCATGAGCGACGAGTGACCCCTGGTCACGCTCTTTCCAATTACCTGGATCAGTATCGAATTTTTCAAACATCGTATTCATAATACCTAGTCCGCGCGTATCAACCAAAAACTCAGCGCGATAACCAAACAAGCCACGAGTCGGGATAACGAATTCCAAAAAGGCCGTGCCAGATTCGAGACGCATCTCTAACATCAAGCCATTGCGACTACCTAGCTTCTGAATCACTGAACCAGAGTATTCTTCTGGCACCTCAATAAAGGCGCGCTCGAAAGGTACTTGCTTTTTGCCGTCAATCATCTTTTCTACCACCTGAGGCCGAGAAACCTGAATTTCGAAACCTTCGCGACGCATACGTTCGAGCAAAATGGCTAAATGAAGTTCACCACGACCAGACACTACCCAGCTTGTACCTTCAGACATGTCGATTTTCATCGCCATATCAGTCTCAAGTTCTTTAGCTAGACGCTCCTGAATTTGACGTGAAGTTGTAAATTTACCTTCTTTACCAGCAAAGGGTGAATCATTAACACTAAATGTCATTTTGACGGTTGGCTCCTCAATAGATAATAACGGCAATTGGACTGGGTCAACTAAGTCAGCGATTGTTTCCCCAATGGTCACATCAGAAATACCGGCAATAGCCACAATGTCACCTGCAAAAGCTTCAGTCGCTTCAACACGACCCAAGCCAGCAAAAGTCATAAGCGAAGAGATGCGACACTTCTTTTGCAAGCCTTCACGATTAAAATGAATCACTTCCTGCGCTGCTTTGATAGTACCAGCTAAAATGCGACCGATAGCAATTCTGCCTTTATAATTATCAGCAGCGACGGTTGTAACCATTAACTGAAGCGGTTTTGAGGCGTCCATCTTTGGTTCAGGAATTTCTTTTTCAATCAATTCAAAAATAGGAGTAATGTCGGTCATTGATTCAAGAGTTGGCTCAAGACCAGCTAGGGCATTTTTAGCAGAGGCGTAGATAACCGGAAATTCTGCCGTTTCATCATCGGCTCCCAACTCTAAAAACAAATCAAAAGTCTTGTCCAATACGTACTGCGGACGAGCATCGGGTTTGTCGATTTTATTAATAACCACAATCACCTTGTGTTTCATTTCAAGCGCCTTTTTTAAAACAAATCTAGTTTGTGGCATTGGTCCCTCTTTGGCATCTACTAATAACAAACAACCATCGGCCATCGACAAAACGCGCTCCACCTCACCGCCGAAATCAGCATGACCGGGAGTATCAATAATATTAATCTTCAAATCGTTATAAACAACTGAGGCATTTTTAGAGAAAATGGTAATACCACGCTCACGTTCAAGCTCATTGGAATCCATGATCAAGTCACCAGAGGCCTGTTCTTTATTTAAAGTTACCTTAGCACTACGCAACAAAGCATCAACTAAAGTGGTTTTGCCATGGTCTACATGGGCGATAATAGCTACATTTCTGATATTCATAATTATTTATTGATTGATTGATTTATTGAGTCTCGCCCCGCAAAGCTTTAGCGACGTGGGGTGGTCTACATGGGCGATAATCGCTACATTTCTGATATTCATTTTTTAGACAAAAAAATCTGCATTCCGCAGAGAGTAAATTAACACTATAAATATAATGTAAAAGCCCGAAATTGTCAAGAAAACTTGGAATTATTATGTGTTTATTGCAATCACCTAATTATTATTGTAAATTTTTAATATTTTCATCTAACCTTTCCCATATTTAGGTAATTTATTAAAATACTACCCATGCTTTTATTAAAAATTACGCTTAGCGCTAGTTCATTTTTATTAAATCCAAACACATAAGCACTAATGCCATTAACTACAGCTTTCCACTTTTAACCATTCATAATTAATGCAGTATTTTTCTTTACTAATAAATTTTAAATATATCTAAATTTATTTTATCTTAAATCATATCGATCTTCACTAAGCCCCGGATGACAGTTATTTGTTATGCTGCTTGAGCATAATGGCAATTCATTTTGCGTATAATCATAATCCCCATATCCATATTGCAATCCACTAAGAACTCCATTAGTTACAAATATCGAAAAAACAATTCCAAACAGTGCCAGAATTTTCCATCCCCAGCTATCGTTAATTTTTCTATTTAAAAAGATAAAAAGCAATGCTAAAAAAATACTACCGCAATTTAAATAAAGCATCACATCTTCCTTTTGGTATGTATTGACATAACTAAATCTAAGACCATATGAGGCAAGTGGTATTATTAAACCCAATATTAATAGTGGCTTATATTTAATATCGTCAGTCAATATCGGCTTATCAAAAAAATATAAATAATTTAAACTTAAAATTAACCCCATTATTGCACCACCAACAATAGCATAAAATAATGTAATTGAATTAAAATTATTTAATCTTGTCGCACTAAATTCAATTGCAATCATATTAACAACACCTAAAATAATTGGTAAAAAAAATAGTGCTATTTTTGAATAAATTTTATAATTATGAATAATCAATATCAGAAAAAAGATGAATACTGGTAAGATTAAAATAAGTAGCGGGTGCGGATGTTGACCCAAGTAGGATCCACACAAAAGAGATGAAATAATCAAGGCACTAGTTAAAATTACATACAAGCCAAAACTTGATATTCGATTAAACATATTATATTTCAATAGCTAAAACTACTCCAATGCCTTTATTAAAGCCTTAATCTGTTTCTTAAGCGGTGGTAAATTACTTTTTACTGCCTTCCAAATATCCTCATAATCAATACCAAAATATTCATGCGAAACAAAATTTCTCATTGCCTTCATTTCGCGCCACGGCAAATCAGGATTATCACGCTTAATTTTTTCTGTCACATTATTTGAAGCCTCACCAATAATTTCGAATCGCCTAACTACCGCATCCTGCTTTTCGACATTTTCCTTAAATTCTGCAAGTGTTACTTTTTTTGTAAACTTCTGGATGTAGCTAATGCTATCAAAAATGTGATATAGAAATTCAACGGGTTCTTTGATTGTAGATTTCGATGACATCTTTATTGATATATTTTTTCAAACGATGATTTATAGCGCCTGGTGTAAGCAGATCAACTTTTTTCTTCAACTTTTCCTCTAAATCCAGTTTTAAACCAATAGTAAAAAATATGCCTTGAGGCTTTTTCATTTCAATTATCAGGTCAACATCACTCTTGCTGGTTGCCTCACCCCTAGCATATGAGCCAAACAAGGCAGAACGAACCACGCCGCTTTTTTTTAGTATCGGCGTTATTTGATGCTTAATTTCTTTAATTGTCAGTGTTTTTTGCTTCATATTTTCAATATACCACTCAAATTATTAAAATTCAATTATTTTTTTCTCATTTAAATAACAAAATTCTAATAATGATAGGTCTTGCCCTTGATTATGGTCACCGCTCGATACAATTGTTCAGCCAAAACCACCCGGGCGAGCTCATGGGGCATGGTCATTTTTGATAAGGCCAATTTGACCTTGTGCATTTCTCTTACCGACTCCCCAAAACCGAGTGACCCACCAATGACCAAGACCACCGAACCTTGATTTTCTAGTTCTTGTGAAAATTCATGCGAAGTGAACTCTTTACCCTTTTCATCACAAAGTATAACCGTTCCCAATTTATGCCGATAAATATAGTCAAGCAGTTTTTCCGCCTCTCTCTTTTTGGCCCGCTCTTCTTCGCCCGGATTAAAACTTTCAGGTTCTAATTCGATGGTCTCGACTTTAGCATAAGGCGAAAGACGCTTCATGTACTCGTCATAAAGCGTCTTGTATTCTTTCGTCCGCAATTTACCAAAGGCAATTACTGTAAATTTCATTTTAAAACAAATTAATTTCCGGGATATCATCAGCCTTGGCTCGCTCCTGAATAGGTTGACTTTCAGATTGATTTGAAACACTGCCAGACATGGTACGCTTGAAGCGGACCGCAAAAGCTGGCTCATAGATATTACTTTTTTGATCGGTAATTTCCACCGTCTGACCCTTCATTAATTCGGAAATAGCAATATCGGTTAACATCATGTTAGCCTCCTCAAGTTCGATTTTCAATTCATCCAATTTATCAAATTCCTTGCTAAACTCTAGCTTAACTTCATCCTCGAGTTTAACCTTTTTCTCTCTTAGCGCTTTTATGGCCTCAGTCGCCTCTTTATGTGATGGCAAGCGCTCTAATGCCTCTTTATAGGCGCTACGTAGATCCTTTTGCTTTTTTTTGATTTCTTGGATTTGATTAAATGTTTCTTGTAGGCTTTTCATACGAATTTTATTTTATTTTTACTCTCATTATTATACACGAATCCTATTTTTTAACCAAATACGCGATCAAAAAGTGCCTTTTATACTTTTGACCGGCAAAACGCGTATAATGCTCTCTTTTTTCTAGAAAAATAATATTAAAAAATTCTTTATAATATTCACGAAAGTCAGCTTCAGTCCAGACTCGCTCAATCAAGCCAACTCCAGGCATTATATAGGTGTCATGTTCCTTGCCAGGAAAAAGTTTTAACAAATTTTTGGCGTTTTTGTCTCCATCCTTGGTCAAGACTCTAACAAAAAAATGACCACCAGGTTTTAGGCATCGCGCTGTCTCGGTCAAATACTTCGCTCGTTCAGTTTCGGTGAGTGAATTCGAGGCAGTCGCATCAATTGCCATATCAAAAGACCCATCACTAAATGGCAAATTATCGCCAATACTACCTTGTCGATAAGTAGCCGACAACTCTGATTCCTTGGCAATTTTATTAGCCACATCAACAGCGTTACGGGCGATATCAATACCTTCTATCTGAGCACCCAACCGGGCTAGATAATTACCATTCTTGCCATTGCCAGAACCCAAATCAAGAACCGCTAAGCCAAGCGGCTTAGCAACTTTTTTCTTGTACCATTTTACAAAACGCTCCACATCGGCGATAGGTTCATTGCTAGTACCTGTCACGAGCTGCGGATTACTGTATTCTTTTTCCCAAGTTTTTTGTTGCATATTTTTATAATATAGAACCAAGCATTTAAAATGTCAAAAACTTATCTTATTTTAAAAAATATTTTTTTAATAAAACTCCCATTAATACTAGCTACTATTGACATCTATTTAATAATGCCTAGCAAAAACTCATCCAAAGTGTTATACTGTGGATAGTTATTATTAAATTACTAGTGTTTATGCAATAAATTTGCCTAAACAACCAAAACACTATGGCCAAATTGACCAAAACACAATTAGTTGCAACTCTTTCAGAGACAACCGGTTTAACAAAAAAGCAGGTAGACGCTTTCTTTGATGCTTACATTACCTTGGCTTACAAAGAGGTAAAAAAGAATGGTGAGGTCTTAGTCCCAGGTTTCGGTAAAATGATCAAGGCTAAGCGCGCAGCTCGTATGGGTGTCAACCCTGCAACTGGTGAAAAGATCAAGATTGCCGCTAAAACTGTGGTTAAATTCCGCCTAGGCAAGGCAGCTAAAGACGCTGTGCTATAAACTGCACTTCTTTCGTCAAAATCTTGCTAATAAAAAACCCGCTTATAAAAGCGGGTTTTTATATATAATAAAATACTTTACTGTCCGCAACCTGCAGCTGGAGCACCAGCTGCTGCTGTGCCTTCACCAAAACCTGGTGCAGGCGACTCAGACGACAACTTTGTGCTGCATTCTTTTGGAGCTTTATTAAACGCTCCACAAATAGCCTTTAGAAGTGAGGCTGAATCGCGACCAGCATCAGCCTGACTGCCATTTATAACTAAAGTCGGTGAACCTTGAACACCGTATTTTTCATTGTCTGCCTTGTCTGTGTTAAATGGAGGGAATTGACCTTGATATGTGCTCTTGTCCTCAAAGTTCTTGGTAATATCAAACTTCTTATCAGAAGCATCAGTACAAACTTTCAACTTGGCCTCATCAATACCTGTAGACTTCATACAATCTGCTGACTTACTATCCTTAAGAAAACAAGCAAGATAGTTGTTGTATTTAGCGGTTTGTTCTTTTTGAATACAATATTGCAACAAGTTCTCTTTAACCTCTTTCTCACCATGCATGGCATAGCTAACAAATTTGATCTTGAAATCAATTTTATTACCCAAGGCCTTAACCACTGGAATCAAGCCTTTCTCGATCTGAGTTCCATAAGGACAGTAACTCATAACAAAAGCCTCAACCACTGGCTTATTACTCTTTTTAGTCACCGTAGATGGTGCCTGAGTGTCGGTAGCGCCAGCCGTTGTATCTTTTTTAGCATTAGCCTGCTTCTCAGTCTCCTCAACGCTCAATGATTGTGGGAAAAAAGTCTTGCCATCAACCGTCATGTAAGCATCGACTGCCTTGCCATCTTTAAAGGAAACATTAATCTTGTAAAGTCCATTTTCAAGTACTGGCTCACCAACGGTAGCAGTTGTACCAGGTTGCATCAAAGTCCCGTTAATAAAACTCTCGGCTTTGACCTTAATCTCAGTCGCCGTCAACTTTTTATTTGTACTGCCAACCTTCTTGAACTCTCCAAGAGTACAACCAGTCAATACAAATGACAAAACCACACCAGCCAAAATCAGTTTTTTCATACATATTTCGCTATACGCAGAGCTTCTAACGGTTGTCCTCCATCATCACCGTGGCAAAATGCTACGTACTGCTTTAATTATTATATTAATTAATTTTCAAAAACTTCACTAAACCCAAGTTACACTCGCCACCTGATCATCACCCTCTTTAAAACGCATCAAATGCACACCCTGTGTATCACGACCGGAATCTGGAACAGTATTAAATGGCAAACGGATAACCTGACCATTCAAGGAGATGATAATTAAATCCTTATCCTTCATAGTCTCCCAATTAATGACATAAGCATTGGCAATCGGACCAGTCTTGTCAGTTACTTTAGCCGTTCTAATACCAGAACCGCCACGATTTTGTACTTTATAATGATGTAGTCCAGTTCTCTTACCATAACCTTTGGACATTATAGAGACAATCTGATATTTTTTCAACTTTTCTTTGTCAGTCGTAATAATACCCATGCCAACCACGGCATCATTTTTACGCAGCCTCATACCATTAACACCAGCTGCACCACGGCCCATGTCCCTAACGTCTTTTTCATGGAAGCGAATGGCTTGACCTTGAGCCGAAATTAACTGAATCTCATCATTGCCGGTTGTTGGTTTGGCCCAAATTAATTTGTCATCCTCTTTTATTTTGATGGCAATCAAGCCAGAGCGCCTAACATTATCAAAAGCGTGAATATCAACCTTTTTAACTAAACCCTTCTCGGTAGCAAAAAATAGAAATTTACGATCGCCAACTTTTTCAAGCGGTAAAACCGAGGTCACTTTTTCATTTGGCGCTAATTGTAAGAAATTAACGATAGCGTTGCCCTTGGAAGTACGACTAGCCACCGGCACATCATAGCCCTTGAGCTGAAAGACCCGTCCGGTTGTCGTAAAAAACAGCACGTCCGAATGCGTCATAATCGTAAACATGAACTCAACCATATCCTCTTCTTTCGTCGACAGACCCATTACGCCTTTGCCACCACGTCCCTGAACCCTGAAAGTATCAGGGGCAACACGCTTAATATAGCCGTCTCTCGACATAACCACCACTGCTTCTTCGTTTGGCACCAAATCTTCAACTGAAAATTCACCCACTGCATGATCAATCACTTTGGTACGACGATCATCGCCAAATTTTTCAGTCAATTCATTCAGTTCATCCTTAACAATGGTTCTGATTTTTTGTACTGACTTTAAAATTGCCTCTAATTCCTTGATTAATTTAGTCTTATCCTTTAATTCATTTTCAATTCTGAGACGCTCCAGATTGGCCAAATTAGCCAAACGCATTTCTAAAATAGCCACCGCTTGACGCTCGGATAATTTGAATTTTTTCATCAAATTTTCACGCGCTATCTCTCTGTCTTTTGATTCTTTAATGGTCTTAATAATCGCATCAATATTATGCAGAGCAATCATTAAACCTTCTAGGATATGAGCCCTGTCAAGCGCTTTGTCCAGTTCAAATTGCGTTCGACGACGAACAACAGACTCGCGATGCTTGATGTATTCAACCAAAACCATTTTCAAGGTCAAAACCTTAGGCTGGATACCATCCACCAAGGCCAAAACATTGGCATGAAAAGTCGTTTGAAGTTGCGTCATTTTAAACAAAGCGTTCAAAATCTTTTTAGGATAGGCCTCTTTTTTGAGATCCACGACAATGCGCACACCTTCACGATCAGATTCATCGCGCAAATCTTTGATGCCGTCAATTTTTTTATCCTTGACCAAGTCAGCAATTTTTTCTACCAAGGTCGCCTTGTTTACCTGATAAGGAATCTCAGTAATGACAATTTGAAAATATCCAGCCTTGGCCTCAACTATCTCAGCCACACCACGACAGACGATTCCGCCCTTGCCAGTAGCATAAATTTGCTGAATATCTTGTTTATTATAAATCAAGCCACCAGTCGGAAAGTCTGGTCCTTTAACATGTTGAATCAAATCTTCGACCGTTGCATCAGGATTTTCAATAATACAATTAATGGCGCCAGTCAGTTCCCGCAAATTATGGGGCGGAATATTGGTCGACATGCCGACAGCAATACCGACCGTACCATTCAAAAGTAGTTGCGGCAAACGACCAGGCAAGACGCGAGGCTCCTTGTGTGAGCCATCGTAGTTCGGGATATAATCAATCGTGTTTTTGTCCAAATCAAACAAGACTTCTTCGGCAATCGCCGCTAATTTAGCTTCTGTATAACGCATGGCGGCGGCACTATCACCATCGAGTGAGCCAAAGTTTCCTTGCCCCCTAACCAGCGGATATCGCAAAGAAAAATCCTGAGCCATACGAACCATTGATTCGTAAACTGCACTATCACCATGAGGATGATATTTACCCAGCACTTCACCGACGACAGTCGCTGATTTGCGAAATTTAGCATTTGAGCGCAGCCCGATAGTCCACATGGCATACAAGATGCGACGATGTACCGGTTTGAGGCCATCACGAACATCAGGCAAGGCTCGGGAGACGATCACACTCATAGCATAATCAAGATACGACTTACGCATCTCTGTAACAATCGGTTGAGGTTCTACAATACCGAACTCAGTCATCCCTCTCTCGGTAACAATGAGGCTCGATCCACTATCTGTGCTTTCATTTTTTTCCACCTCTTCGCTTGCATCCTCAGCCTCAATTACCGCCTCCTTCTCACTGGTCGTTGACTCATCCTCGATAGGCTCTTTGTCATGATTTATTTTTGGCTTTTGACTCTTAGCCTTGGCTTTTTCCTCGTCTTTCTTTGGCATATTATTTTAACATTGACAATAAATTATTCACTAACTGGTAAATTTAACGTACCGGTGGCCATATTCAAATCTTCAGCTTGGCTCTTTTTAATTTCGATATTTAAGGCATCGATATCTAATTCCCGACTTGTTGTTGAGCTCACTACTTCGGTCGTAGTACCAGTCAAATTAGTAACTTGCTTTTTAACTTGATTAATACTATCTTGAGTATCAAACAAACTTTGCTTAAGTTTGCTGAGCATGCCGTCAACAGTATCCTGAGCTTTTAGTTCCGGCACGCTAGTTTGCACTTCCTGCCTAAAAGAAAAAAACCACATACTAATAAACAAGATCATAAAAAAACTGACTCCCGTATACAAAATTAAGCGCTTTTCGTGCTCAATTTTCAGGGCCATGGCCTCAAATTCAGCCTCCGTAATCAGATTGTTAATTTTTTTCTTATTCCCCCTTAACATATTATACTTAAAAACTCAAAATAACCAACTCCATGTCTTCAACTGGCAAATCCTTTTTACTAATTTTTAACTTTTCTTCATGACGAGGCTTAATCCCCAGCTCTTTGATAAATTTTTCTACCGGATCAAGGTCATATTTCAAACCGTCCACCATGTAATGCATCGGAATAACAATTCTAGGCTCAAGCTGAGCGATCACCTCTACGGCCTTTTTTGCATCGAGCGTGTACTTGCCACCAACAGGAATTAATAAAATATCCGCCCCAGTCAATGGCTCAAGCTGTTTTGGGGTCAATGTCGTGCCTAGGTCACTGAGATGCACTACCGTAATATCATCTAAATCTATTCTAAAGGCAATAACCTTACCGCGCTCACCTTTTTCATCATGAGATACTTCTACCCCCTCAATCAAAATACCTTTAACATCATACTCACCAGCGCAATTTATTAGATAGGGAGTGCCGCGCACTGCACCAAAATTGGCATGATCCTCATGGTCATGAGAAATAGTGACCACGTCAGCCTCAAGTTTTGGCATTTTAAAACCGATACTGTCAGCATACGGATCGGTAATCAAGGTAACGCCGCCAGCCGTTGTCTTGTCTTGAATTTTGAACGATGAATGTCCGAGCCAGGTAATTATCATATATTAATTTATTTACAATAATATAATTACTTCAAAAACAAAAAGAAAAATTAGCACTTTTAAACTAATTGAATATAATTACAATTTCTTAATTTACTCTCTTATTTTAGCCAATTTTTTGATATTTGGCAAGGTTTTAATAAAAACAAAAAACCGCCAAGATTGGCGGTTTTTTTAATAAAGAATCGACTATTATGGCTTAACCAAAAGACTGCCGTTAACAGTTGCAACTTGATAATCCTTTGTATTTTCTGCTTTTAATGTAAAAGGATAGGTTGTGCCAGCTACTGTAGTAGCTAAACAATCAGGCTGAAAATATACTGTTGCATTTCTCCTGCTTGGACTAGGAAATAAATAGTCCACACCATCAACATTTAATGCCAACTTAGTTAAATTAATACCAGTCCACAAAAATTCAACATCATCAGTATTTCGTTTTGTTGCTGACAACTTACATTTACCATTTTTTACGGTAACTGCTCCAGCCACACTTGTAGCCACAGTAGTATCGTTGTAGCGAAGATCTTTAAGCTCTGGCATACCCAACACTGTTACGCTAATTGGCTTCGAAACCACCGTTTTATCCTTCAAACCGGCAGTAGCAATTGCGGATAACTGTACATTGTATTTACCAGTTTGCATCGCATCTGCATCAATATCCTGTGCATCTAAGGTAATTGGAAATTTTTTAGATCCGGCAGTTAAAGTTCTTTTTGTTGCTGCGTTAACGGTCGACATTACCTTTAAGATATTACCCGTGGTCAAATTCTTGTCTTGTTTTAATATAACAGGTGAAATGTCAAGACCAGAACCACCAGATTGAGTTTTGCCGTCAACATCAAAATTAGTAATTTTTAGATTACCAAAAATTGTCACCCAAATTGGAGCTGATCTTTTTTGCTCCATTTTTGAATTTTTTGTAACCAAAGTTAAACGCCTAACAACACTTGTTGTGCCATTATTCCAATCTGGATCAATTTTAATCGTACTAGCTGCACTATTAGTATAGGATGGAGGATAAACACCAGCAATCGCTGGTGCCTCATTAAAATATTGTTCCAAATTTATAAGTGCTGTACCAGTAATATCACCGACATTGTCTGCCGTGGCGACTTCAATTTGAGCTGATCTCAAGCCTAGAGGGTCACTAACATCATATTGAACACCATAAAATTCACCTGTATTAATAGAACCATCCATTGCTACCGTATCCTTAAGCAATCGAAAGTTATTAATTGTTGTGGCAGCCGACACTGGCATACCAGCCACTAGCACGGTCAGTGCTAATAACGAAATCGCGCCTTTTTTAAAGTTTGCTTGTTTCATGATTTTAATTTAATTATATTTTAAAAAATTTATTTATTTAATGGCCCTAAAATACCCAAACTTTCTTTTTTGAACTTCAGAATTTCTTGTTCCACAACGTCTGAAAAGTATAGCACATTTTTTTCCAAATATCCAAAAAGTGCTTCCATGTCATCTGGGTTATTTTTCAGATGCTCATCAAACCGTTCCTTGTCAGACTCGGACATGCCCTCAAGAACTCGAATCAAAATCGCCTGAAAAATTACCTTGCCAATTTTTTCCATTACTATAGCCTTTTTCTCGGGCGCCATATTTTCTAGGCCCAACTCTTTTAATATATTTTGCTGTAGTTGTGTTTGCATATATTTCTTACTTAAAATTAATTTTGATTTACGGCAGCCATGTCCGCTCTTGCCTTAATAGTTTTGGCAATAATAATATTCAATTCATTACTACCACTAGCCAGTATTTTTTCCGTTATGTCAGTCGCCCCCAAAACCTCGTCTTCGCCAAAAAGATATTTTGCAGGCCCAATAATGCTAATTTTATTATCAAAGATTCGCAAAGCATAACCATCGTGACCGAAAGCATTAACAATATTTACCACACCATTTTTTGAACGCACAATCTCCGAATCTACCCCTAGTATGCCCTTGCCAAAAGTTTTTATCGCCCCGCTTTTCATCATGTCAGTTCGCATGTCGTCATGACCGAGAATGGCCAGACCCGCTTTTTCATCAACAGTTAAGCCCTGAGGCAGGAATCTATATTTTTCAACTAGAAATTTATGCAATTCAGGATCGTCAGCCGAATTACAAGGAAAGCCTGCTTTTTCACTTATAGCTACAAATTCGGCCGCCCTATTAGTATTGCCATCAAATTCTTGCAGATGTTTATTAACAAACTTCAAGACGGTAAAGTCGGCATCATCAAAATTTATGATAGATTTTTTGCCTAAAATTTTAGCTGCACTGTCCGGACTAATTCCAAAAACTTCCTTTTTTTCTAACACATTGCCAGTATCGTCTTTTAATTCTAAAACTTTTGTACCAACAGACTCACGCAAAGAGCTCAAACTTTTCGAGACATTATCAATTTCATATTTAATCTCTGCCTCAGGCCTATTTGCGAGTCCTATCCTATGCTCAAAATCAGCATTGTCTCTAATGATTATATGTGATAAATCCTTATCGTAACCAATAATTTTTAATTCTGAGCCGAATTTGTCTTGAATATTTTTTATTGCTGTATCATACGGTCCAGCTGACTCAATCACTATCTCTTGGTCTTCAACCTCTTCTACTGCCGATGTCGACTCTACAGCCCCCACCTCCTCAACTTGATATTTTTGAAAATCATACTCACTATTTTTACCAACATGAATCGTGTTATTTTCATCAAGCGAAAAAGCCCCACCCTCACGTAGTCCTTTTAAGGTGTTACCCTGACCGTCAACATAGCCATTCTTCAAGAGTATTGATTGCGTTTTGAGATTTAATTGATCCTTTGGCGTACCTTGCTGCTCTAGGTGTTGTCTGACAAGTCGCCAAGCACTGTCGCCATGCTCAATCCTTACTACTTCTGCTTCATGAGCGGTTACCGCCTCGGCTGTGTTTCTTATGCCTTCGGCCGTTTCAGGCTTCGCAGCGACCTGATGAGCTGAATCTGCCTGCGCATCATGACTTCTTAATTGATCAAGATTGGGTGCAACAGGGCTAGTCTTGCCATTAATTACTTTATCGTACAAACCAGTGGCACCGTCTTTGGCGACAATACTATCAAGATGCTCGAGACTCCAGGCAATATTAGCCCCACCGATAGCCACTGCAGCCAAGATTCTATTTCGATTTGACCGAGACTTCTCTTTGGTCATTTCATCAAGTTTTTGCGAATACTCATCAATGTGCAAGTCAAGTGAAGCCAAAAAGTCGTCAGTTAATTCTGCGTTGCTAATGTCCTCCTTTGTCTGACTTACTCTTTCGTCTGCAGACCTGGATCGACTAATATTGCGGGCCTCAACTACTGCACCCATGCCTAGACTTGCCAAATACCTTAAACCCTTAACGCCACCCACAGCCAACCCAGTAAAGCCCACCGTCGCTGCAATGCCTAAGCCGGCCATAATATACTTGCCAGCCTTTTTCTTTTCTAGCCATTCGGCGGTTTTTTTCTCAACCTCTTCACCTCGACCCAGACTAACAGTTTTAGCCACGCCTTTTTCGAGCCCCTTTGACATTTTGCCAAAAATCGAACTAAAAGTTTTTACTGTATTTTCAGCACCTTTACCAACCAAACCTTTTCGAGTTTGATAGTCATTCCACTCTGAGCCCAACCAGCCCATAATGTTATCCACTCGAGCATCCTTCGGCTGCATGGCCATGCGAAATTCAGCCTCATACAAAACCGTATCAAGCACCTGCTGTTTAACACTTTCAACATTCGCACCGCTTGGTTGCGCCTGAACAAATTCTCTAGTGCTACTTAGGAGTAGCTCACGATGACTTGCAAGCGCTTGTTCAAATTGCGCTTTAAGCTCATTATATTTTACACTCTTGTCTAGTCCAATAAAAATCTTTCGCGCCCAACTAGTCTCAGTTTTAGCCGCCTCCATCTGCTCACGCAGTGCCGTAATTTGCAAACGCGAATCAGCCACCACAGCCTCATATTTAAAAGAGGTTTTGGCTATCACCTCAGCTGGATTTTCCTTGGCTTTGGAATCTTGCAACTCCAACTCCTTGCTCAGGGCTTGATTTAACCAATACACCATTGCAGAGAACTCAGCTGCTTTACCAAAATCACCCGTCTTGTAGACTTCCCCGATTAATTCATTGCGCCGATCAATTTCTTGTTGCAAGAACTCTTGTTTGCTTACCTCGACTAGAAAATCATTTTCAATACTTCTGGCCACAAGTTCTTGAGCCTTATCTATCACTTCTGGCTTAAGTCCTTCGACCATTGCCCGCAATCCATTTGACTCTGTTATGGTATTGATATTTTTTTCACCCTTAATGACACTCAAGATTAGTGGCAAATCTTTTTGAAAACCACCTAGGCCCTTTTTAGTTATCTCATTTATCTTTTCAAAAATCGCCTGAAAGTTTTTAAGCCCAGCGAACTCACCTTCTTGAGTTAAGTCTAATTTTTCATTCGTATTACCAGCCTTATTGTTACCAGTTACTACGTGTTGCTCGCTCTCATTAGTAGTATCTACAGGCACGTTCCTTTTGTAGGCCAGGTAATTTTTAATTATCGGAATATTTTTATGATAATTTTCGCTAATATTTTCATAATCACCTTTAAGCTCACCACCACCATACCCACCAGTCTGATTGGCAGTTGCTGTATTATACTCAAAGGCAGGCGTAGTTAAATCTCCAGCACTTACTGGCTCCCGCCTAATACCATGCGAATTTAATTCACCCAAACCTTCGATGCTGCCAATCCAAACCTTGCCATCACCGGTGGTACAAAACGTATAGACTATATCTTCATTTTTAGATTTAAAAGCTTCATATTCTATAAAGCCATACAAATCAGATGGCAAGCCCCAAGATGCGATTTTATTTGAAAATTCTGGTTGATATTCAGTTGGCACATCCAAGACTTCAGGCTTTACAAGCTCTTTACCATTATTTGAAAATAAATTACCAGGCAGATAAATCGGCTCACTCATCTCACCTTCAAGTCCTTTGTACAGAGAATCACCCTTATTTAAAAATTTTCCACTACCATAAAGAACCAAATTCCTATCATTACGCCCTAGTTCAAGACAATTTTCTTTGACATTATCAACACAAATCAAGCTAGAAATTTTTTGCTGCAGCTCAAATGGTGCAGTCATATGATCTTCGCTATTTTTGTCAGATCCACCCTTGCCAATCCAGGAAAAATCATAATTGGGTGCATGACGCCAAACACCCTGCGAATTACTAAAATAATAACCACGTGGTATTAAAATTTTTTTGCCAGATTCAATTTGTTCAACAAATACGACCAGCGATAGCCTACTACCGCCGGTTATCACCTTAGACAAAAACATATTCGTTCCAGCAATCTGAACTTGAAATTCCGGTTTAACACCCAACATGCTCAGCTTTTCGACTGTCAATTGCTCGCCATCATATCCATCACCTTCGATTCTAACCCTATCTTCCCACTTTTCATATTGGTGATCAGTAGCTTCCAATCCACTAACGCCCTCATTACTTGGAATAAAAGCAGACATAATCCGCCCCTTATCAAAAAGATTAAAAATCGCTTCAGCTTTACCCATGGTGGCATACTTTCCCCTTGGCTTAACTGGCTTAAAATTTTTGATTATGTCTGGATTGATTGCGTTTATCGCTCCAATAACACTCTGGACTGGCAATTTAAAATCATAAACCTTGCCTTTAACCGTATGCGAAACTTCAATTGTCCTAATTGGTTTTTTTGGATTATAAGCTTTTTGACTGTTTAATAGTTTCTCTAAATGAAGTTGTAAATCTTCAGCTGACAAGGAGGAAATGCCTCTTGCCAAATTAGCAGATGCCAAATTATTAAACTCTTCGTTAGCCTTTTTATAATCTCCAGTCTCGAAAGCATTATCAAGCTTATCCTGTTCTTCTGACAATGTTTGCGCCAAATAGATATTAATAATTCTGATGCGATTTTTATTATCATTAACTTGAAACTCGAGCCATTTATTTTTTATAGCCTCTGCTCGATCAATTTCGCCACGTTTTCGCAGTAATTCAAGAAACTTCATAACGGTTTGACCCGAACTATCATTAGCGAATTGACCACTTTGGGCGACTCTTAATGCTTCTTGACATTTTCCAAGATGTCCATTTAATAACTGCTCATAACTACCCAGCTTCTCACCTCTTAAACCTTTGGCACGTTCCTTGTAAGCGCTCTTACTATAAAATGCCAAAATACTGGCCTCCGAATAAGCTGATTTGACATTATCGACAAATCCCTCATAATCTCCAAAAAGCAGCATCTTTTCGCGCACTCCCACCGCTTTACCTTCTCCAGCTGCCAGGGGTTTTTCACCTACCGCACGACGTTTACTGTTAATGTCATTTCTAGCCTTGGGCGATAGGCTGCGCAATAAGCTAGTCAATTTATCAACATCAACCTCGACTTCCTTGCCTTGTTCGCGTAAACGGTCACATTCATCCAAAAGTAAATTCAAAAAATCAACAACATTATTGCGCAAAGGTAAAGTTTTAGGATTTATCCGCTCATTTTCAGCTTGTTTTTTGTCAAAATGATAATTTAATAAACGTGCTTGCTCTGCCAAGACTGGATTCATCTTTAGATATTCTGTCAAATTTATAATACCAAAATCATCAAAGCACTCCTTCTTGAGCCAGGCCTCTAATTTGAGAGGTGAAAGTAGTGTATCCTTACGTAACTCGGTGGTCTGTCTTGTCTCATAATCACCATCCAAGCGTCCCTTAAAACCCTGTTCCGCTTTACTACTATCTTGGCCAAATGAATTTAAAAGATTGTTTATCTCATTCACATCGCCATCTTGATATTTTTTTCGCTGCTTATTAGACCAAATATTATCATTAATTGCCCTAATTTGTTCAGAATAACTTTCGCAAACCCCGTCAACCTGGCTGCATGCTTCATTAGTATAACGGTTAATAATTTCCTTATCCTCCACCGACAAGCCAGTGCCCTCAAATTTTGCAGCATAGTCAATAATATTCTTTTTCACGTCCGCAGCCTGATTCTTTATACTTTCAACAGTTTCTTCAATTTTTTGAGGCGCTGAATTTCGATCAAGACCCTTAAATTGTTCAGCGACCGCATGTAATTTTAATTTTGGTTCACCTTTTGCCATATTATTAATTTGCTTTTATACCGACGTTTAATTGACCTAGCCTTCTTTTTTCAGCAGCCCGAACAACGGCATTGATTTTTTTTACCGCATCATTTTTGATCTTATTTATTTTCAACTGATATTCTTTGCTTAAAATAGCAATTTCATCATCTCGACTGGTTTGCATTTAAAATTTTTATTAACTGCTTCAAATTAATTTACCAAATCATTCTTGCTATCAGATTCAGCGCTCATGAGTCAACTACTTAGAAAACAAGCGATCAAATTCATCTTCACTCAAAGCCGGTTTTGATTTTGCACTGGCTATTTTTTTCGAAGAATTTTTTTTAATTGCTACCGGTTTTTTAGCTTTAGTTGTTTTCTTTTTTGGCACCTCCTCTTCCTCCTCTTCCTCTTCAGACTCATCTTCGTCTTCGTGATCATCCTCAGATGACTCATCATCATCTTCTTCAGTCTCAGGCTCATCCTCGGTTTCTTCCTCCCCATCTTCTTCGTTTAAATCTTCATCCATTTCTTCTTCGTCATTCATCTCCTCTAAAATTTCCTCCTCTGCCTCCTCAAAAACTTCAGCCTCATCTTCTGAATCATCTTCATCGTCGCCTAGATAATTTTCTGGCGCCTCAAAACTGTCACGATCATGAACGCTCACCCCAGAGACGCCTTGTGACAACATGCGCTCGTACTGCTCTTTCGAGATTAGAATCTCGCGCGGCTTTGAACCATTAGGCGCACCAACGATGCCAGCGTTTTCAAGCATATCAATCAATTTGGCGGCGCGACCATAGCCGATCGACAAACGTCGTTGCAAATACGATGTTGAGGCCTTGCCAGAATTGATAATAATTTCTTTTGCTTCCTCAAATAATTCATCATCAGCGCCTTCGCCATCAAAAGAACCTGCACCACCGCCACCACCTGAACTGCCAGCTTTTTGCTTGCCAGTAATGCCATCGATATAGTTTGGCTCACCTTGGCTTTTAATCTTGTCAACTATTTTTTTAATTTCTGCGCTTGACACAAAAGCCCCTTGAATACGACGTGGCTTCGGCATCTCGGCCGACAAGAACAGCATATCTCCCTTGCCAAGTAGTTTTTCCGCTCCGCGCTGATCAAGGATGGTGCTGGAGTCGATACCAGACATAACAGCAAACGCAATACGCGCTGGCAAATTAGCTTTCATCGTGCCAAGAATAATGTCAGTACTTGGCCTCTGCGTTGCTAGCACCAAATGAATGCCAGCGGCACGAGCCATTTGTAATAGTCTGACCAGATTTCCCTCAACCTCTTTGCGCGAACCTGATGACATCAGATCAGCCAACTCATCAATCACCACCACAATGTAAGGTAATTTTTGCTTTGAGGCCTGATTATATTCGACTATATTAACCTTGTGTTTTTCACTCATCAAATCCAGGCGCCTCTCCATCTCGCCCAAACACCACTTCAACACATTGACCGTCTTTGGCACATCAGTAATAACCGGACACAATAAATGCGGCAAATTATTATAAATCGTTAGCTCAACACGTTTCGGATCAACCATGATCAAGCGCAATTCATCCGGCCCATTCTGTGATAATAGACTCAAAATAATCGAATTAATACCGACCGATTTACCGGATTTTGTCTGACCTGCGACCAGTAAATGCGGCGCATCCGCCAAATCATAAAAACAAACCTCGCCAGAGACGTCTTTGCCTAGGGCGAAGAGTAAATTGCCCTTTCGCTTTTTGCGATGCTCTTCGGTAACATTTTGATATTCATCATTCTCTAGGACCTCACGCAAACCAACAACGGCAGTGGTCTTGTTGGGCACCTCAATACCAACCAGGGCTTTGCCTGGGATAGGCGCCTCAAAACGAATTGACCTAGCAGCCAAAGCTAACGCGAGATTGCTATTAAGCTCAGTAATCTTTGACAAACGAACACCATCGGCTGGCTTCAAAGTGTAGCGTGTTACGGTCGGGCCGACTTCAACATCGCCCATCTCAACCTTGATACCAAAAGTCTGGAAAGTTGAACGAATAATCTCTTTCGCCTCTTTAATATCACCCGCTACTGACTTGCCAACTTTATTTGACAAATAGTCCATCGGGAAATCGATTTCAACATTCGTCGTTTTCCAGATATTTTCAGCTAATGGCGCTTTAGTTACTTTAGCCCTCTCAATAAAGGCCGGGATTAATTTTTTGCTAAAGCCTTTTTTTTCTTCTTCTTCATTCTCCTCTTCCTCTTCGTTTTCTTCTTCGTCTACCTCTTCTTCTTCATTCTCATCTTCCTCTTCGTTTTCTTCTTCGTCTGTTTGCTCACCACGGCGGAAGATCTTTCTGATTAGCCAATTAAAAGGCGACATCAACTTACCAAAGAAGCTATCACCACCGATTAGCTCATTGAGCGGCTTATTAAAAACAAACATCAGGGCAATCAGAAGTAGACCAACCAATAAAAACAACGAGGCCCAAAAGCCCATCAAGGTCACAAACAATGAGGCCACCCAATAGCCGATATACCCACCACCAGTACCAATCTCAATATTAGACACCCACAAAGTCTGATCATAAAAAATATGAAACAAGCCCTGCATCGAAGCCACAAAGAAAAATAAACCCAAATAAACGCTACCCCGGACCGCCCGCTTTTCCTTGGCATAGAGCAAATATCCAATACCGATCAAAATGACTGGAGAATACCAACTACCAAAACCAAGCAAGGCGACAAAAAAACTATTTATATATTCACCGATCATGCCGGCCGAACCAAAAAGTGATAACAAGCTAATAATACCGAATAAAATAAATAAAACCACCCAAATGCCTTTGCGGATTTCCTGACTGAATTCAAATTCCGGCATCAAACCTTCGAGGGGGCTTTTGCCAAAAAAATTGCGATAAGTTTTCTTTCGTCGTCGAGCCATATTAAAAATATTAAATTTACCTTTTTAATGACTATTTTAATTCATTTTCATGATTCAATAGCTAAAAATATCCAGCCTGTGGATATGTATATTTTACCATAAAACGCCCTAAATAACCAAAAACCACCCATAAGGGTGGTTTTTATAATTGTGCACTCGCTAGGAATCGAACCTAGATTGCAAGCTCCGCAAGCTTGCGTCCTATCCGTTGAACGACGAGTGCTAATTTATCCTACCGTATTTACCTAACAAAATACCGAAATAATTTACAATAAAAAAGAGGCAACTGCCTTTTTTATTGCTCTGCTAGTATTTAACTACAATTTTAACATTTTGACAAGAGTCTCTGAAGTTGGTCGATTTATGCGCTCTAGATCCTCTGGCAAGTACTGCAATAGATAGCGCCTCACCCCTACTGGGTCTTGATTCATCAAATTTATCGACAACCTCAGCTTGGCCGGACTTTTGAACTCAATATACAAATGATTGAGCCCCTGCGCCGGCTTATAGAGCACCGAAAAATCCTTAATCTCGTCATAATCATGAAACGTGTGGCCGAAGGTCACCCCCTCATCCCCCAAAACTATTCCTATCATATTTGACTCAGATTGATCATTCAAATACATGATCACCGAACCAATAACTACGATACCCAAAAATAAGATATTCGGTTTATCAAAAAACAAATTGGGCGTAATGACCGAAATAAAAACAAAAAATAAGTCGACTAAGCCTGCAATAACATACCAGCGCTTGCTCCGGTCATGTTTCTCATATTCTGGCACCTCCCAGCTTAATTGTTCAGAGTTTATTTGATTTTCCATGATTTTATTATGTCACAAATTGCGCTTAATGACAATATTGGAGTTTTAAACAAAAGACCACCATCCTAATACATGTTATTATTTTTAACAAAAAATCACCAATACTAAATTAGTGATTTTTTTTATATGTGCGGAGAGGGAGGGATTCGAAAGGGTTAAACCCTCCGACTGTCACGTATAAAAGCCACCTTTTAAAATAATCTTACTCCCTGTTTAAATCGATGTGAATTTTCGCCTATAATCAAGCCAAAATTCTGCACCCTCACTTTCCAACACATAATAAAACAGACCCTACTCAGGTCTGTTTTATTATGTGCGGAGAGGGAGGGATTCGAACCCTCGAGGATATTGCTACCCTAACACCTTAGCAGGGTGCCCCTTTCAACCACTCAGGCACCTCTCCAGATAAAATATATTGACTAGATATTAAGAAAAATAACCATAATTGGCTATTTTCATAACAAATATAGTTTAATACAACCACCCTTATTTGTAAAGACTAGCCATGAGCCAGGCACAAGCCATAAACGCGCTTGGCACCAGCCAACTTTAAAGCGATTGCGCAAGCCGAGAGGGTCGCCCCTGAAGTTACCACATCATCTATTAGCCAAATTGTAGTCCCTTCAACCTCGTAATTCACTGAAAAACAATTACTAATATTCGTCAGTCTGACTAATTTGCCCAACCTAGCTTGAGGCTCTGTATATCTAGTACGCACGAGAATTGGCAGGAATTTTATACGATAAAAATCAGCAAAACCAGAACCAAGCATTGCAGCCTGATCAAAACCCCGCCACCTTAAACGTCGAGGATGAAGTGGAACTGAGGTCACTAGATCAGCTTGTCTAAAAAGCACCACATCTACCAACTTTTCATTGAGGCACAAAACAAAAATATCACCAATATCCCGCACTAAATTATATTTATAATTTTTGATTAATTTCTGCGTCATTTTATGTTTAAAATCAGCCACCACATAAACAGCATCTAGGCCCTCATCGACATCTAGTTCGATCTTTCTAACACGCAAAAAACTTTTATAATCAGCCAAGCACGCAGCACACAGCAGCTCGCCATAGTCACCACACCCCTGACATCGAATAGGAAAGATCAAATCAAAAAGCACGTCTCGAGCAACAAGACATGCCTTGATGATATAGCTCAAGAATAGCATTTTGCTATTTCAGTTTCTGATCCTGCCATCTCGCCTCATCAGCCTTCCAGTCTTTGCCATCCTTCACAAAATTTATATTCAAAACTTGACCATAGCTAGCGCTATTATTGTTATCACCAGTCGATTCACGACGCTGAGTGCTGACTTCAGCCGTCACATTCGTCGCCGTCTCGCTATAGCCAACCAATTTTACACTCACCGTCTTTGTGGTAAAACCACTGTAAACGCTGGTATCTTTTTTGCTGGTGATTTGCTCGTTAACATAACCATCAACCCACTTGGCCATTTTTGGCGTCATGACCACCTTAAGGTCGAGCATATTTTGGTATGTAGACTGATTAGAGTAGCTACCGAAACGCTCGGCAAAAGAATAAGCAATCTGCGTCAATTCAATTTCATCATTTTTCTTAACGACTTTTTTTTCAGGCACCTCGGTGACGGTGCGTGCATCGATCTCATTCGGCTTAATCTTGGCCGACTCACTCTCGCCAGTCGAAACCTGTGGCTGATCAGAAACCAACGGCGAGCCAATTTTATAAAAAAACATCATGTAAATAATCCCAATCAAGATTAAGGCTCCTATGATTATTATTGCAATACCCACCTTTTTTCTATCCATATCGTTTATTATCTAATAAATAAAATTAACTAAAATTATAAATCAATCCCCTCGAGTCCGTCATCCTCCGCGCCTTCTTGATTGGCGGCAAATTCTTTTTTAGCGTCTTCAATGGCCAAAAGTTGCCGCGGATCAGTCGTGATGAGTTGATCCTCTGAATATGAGGCAACCACCTTGATAGCCGCATGCTTTGGTCCAGCAAAAAATATGCCCTCACCCACACCACACTCAAGCAGTAGATATTTTTCACCATCAGTCAAACTGAAAGTCTTTTGAATATTATCAATCGAAGCTGGTGACTGCTTTAAGAGTATCTGCAACGAAGAATTCGTCACGATGGCCTGACCGTAAGGCGAGCGCAAAAAGTCATTAACATCTTGAGTGATTGTCGTTACGCCCAAATAATACTTACGACAACGTTTCACGAGAGCAAAAATAAATTTGGCCGAATCTTCATGTTGCATCATCCACCAAGCTTCATCAATGACCAAAATTCTCTTCTTAACTTGTGAGCGTACGACATTCCAAATATAAGTAATGACGGTATAAATTGCCATCGGTCGCAACTCATCTTCAAGATCTCGCACCGAAAAACAAACCAATAAATTATCCATTTTAACGTTGGTCGGATTATTGAGTAGCCCTGAAAAAGTACCGGTCGTATATTTTTTTAAACGCTCTGCCAAGCTATTACCACCCTCCATACCCTCAAGGATATCTTGAAAGTCTTGCAGTATTGGCGGCTCTGCTTTGGAGAGGTCAGCATCTGGGGTAATATCTTTTTTGGCGTAAGTTTCGATTAGCGCTCGATCGATGATCGAATCCTCTTCGTTGGTCATAGCGCCAAGCATTAGTCTTAAAAGACCCTTAGAGGTGATAACGGCACCACGAATAATATCCTCCGGCTTGGAGTTGCCACCGATCGATCTCGGCAAGTCAAACGGATTAATCCGACTCTCGCTCGAAAGCGAGACATTAATATATGTACCACCAACAGCATCGGATAAATGTTTGTACTCAAACTCCGGATCAATCACAATCACCTCTGTGCCCATCATCAAGTGACGTAAAATCTCAAGCTTGACACAATAACTCTTACCCGAACCAGAAGTCGCGAAGACCACTGAATTAGCATTTTGCAAACTGAATCGATCAAACAAAATCAAGCTATTATTGTGCCTGTTAATGCCATAAAGAATACCATTGTCACTAGTCAGCTCCGAGGACATGAAAGGAAAAGATGAAGCGATTGGTGACGAGTTCATATTGAAACAAATATAGAGCTCATCATTAGCCTGAGGCAGAGTTGAGTTAAAACCCTGTTCAGCCTGATAAAAAACCTTGCGTGAAAAAACCAAACGAGAACCGAAAATATTATCAACCTCATCAGAAAGACGATCCAAATCTTCTTTGGAATTTTCGTAAATCGTCACGTATAAAGCAAATTGAAAAAAGCGCTCCGTTCCCTGAGTCAATGAGTCACGCAACCCCTCAATATCACGCAAGGCGGTCTCACGTAACGGATCACGAGCCGCACCCTTTTCCGCGTCAGAGACGATTTGCGCCTCAAGTGCACCGGCTTTATTCTTTAATTGTTTCAAAATAACCGCACTTTTGACCGGATAAAAAAACATAGCAATATCAAAAGTGTGATTGAGGTTAAGAATCGGTGCAAACCAACCGACACTAATATAGCGCGGATAAGTAATGACAAATGAAGTACGGACATACATCTCACCCAGACGCAAGTAATCAGGAAATACTTGAAAACTAGCTGGCGCGATCAAATCCTGAATAGATAGTAAGCCTCGTCGAAAAGATTTTTCTTCGGCGACCAAGCTTGAGGCCTCGTGTTCCATTTGCTCATTAGCAAACATTTCTTGACCTTTATTGGCCAATTTCGCCTTTTCTGCGTCCTTAAGACTGATTTTATTCAAATTAAACATAATTTTCGCCTACTCTTAACTTATCAATATCTACCATCTTTTGATTACCAGAAGTCATTGGGTTATAAGTGTTGTAATAAAGCTCAATCAAGCTTTGTGTATCTAGTTCAACCACGTTAAGTCCGATTGATCCCAGGCCGGAAATAACGCCATCAACGCGTCGACTTAGCATTTCACGGCGTCTAACAAAGACGTCACGCTTCATTTTGACCAAATTAATCGGCTTAAAAACCTCCATCATTGAAGCAAAAAAGTTTTTCTTTTTGTCCGTTAAGGGATTGAATGGTACAACTACATAAAAACGTTTGGTCATGATTCTGCCGATTGAAATTAATTCTGAAACATATTGAATGTAGTCATGGATCTGGATTTTTAACAACTCATTGGTTTGCTCCTTTTCTTTTTTTCGCAAATTAACAATATAACCTTCAATATCTAATTCCCTCGATTGAATAACGATCTGCATTGGAAAATCAATATTATTCAAAAAACCAACATAGGCCGAAATAATAGCACTCTGTTCATCTTCACTCTTCAAAGCAAAATTAATACTAGAAACCAACAAGACAGAACGCATGGTCGAATCCTTCATGACCAGCGTATTGTCACGGATCTCAGCTATATCTAGATATTGCTGAGTTGAGGTGGTTAATCGTCCTTTAGCTAATTTATTTTCGGACATTATTATTAGGTTTAATTTCTTTTTTAATCAAATCTTCACCCCGATACTGACCAGAGGTGTCAACAATCAAGGACAGTTGATCAAGTCTCGACGCTTGGAGATTAACTTTTTTGGTCGGAATATTTTCTGATTTCTTTATTTCATCAGGCAAAATCATCGAATCTGGCAAGGCAACAAGCAACCAAACTCGGAGAGGTGCACGACTCAAGGTTTGACAAATATTGAGCACAAATAAATGAAATGGCCGACCATTAACCTTAACAAATGCAAAAACAAAAGCCGTAAATAATGATGTAACAAAAATCGTTATAAATAAGGAAAAATCAAAAAGTGAATACGAAATCGCCGCCACAATCGTCTCGGCCAGCAAAATCAAAAACTGTCTGGTCGTAATCGGCCCGATAATCTTGTCTTCGACGTCAATGAATTGGGGAACTGTAAATTGCTGCATGGAGTAAACCTAGAATCTAATCTGCTTGTTTAATTTTATTATAGCCTCAAATTCAGCCAAATTCAAACCAGTAGGTCGCGTTTTTAATTGTTCATTAATAATCTCAACCACCGGACGATCAGTCTTGATAGAAGATTCGGCTATTTTCAAATACTCTTGATAAATTGGTGAGAGGCGCCAGGCCTTGATGCCCTCGAATTTTTTACCGATCATCTCGGCCTCGAGCAGATCAAATTTGTCTTTTATTTTTAAAATACCCTCTTCCGGTAAACGAGCCAGTCGTCGAAAAACCACCAAGTCTAGATAATGCAGCTCATCGATCGGCCCCATCACTTTCGGCAGATTAACCTTAACATCACTCATGATCGTCTTGCCGACCGCCTCCTTTGGTCGCCTATACGCAAAAGGGTCAGAATCAGAAACATCAAATGATTCCTTTTCTTGCTTGGGCCGACCCAGTGGCTTGGCGAGCTCTTTTTTATCTTGAATGTCCTTGTTTTTTAATTCGAGCGCACCCAGGTCATACTCAAAATCACGTGCTCCCAGAGCTTTTAATTTTTCAAAATCTTCCTTACTGCCCTTTTCGATTGACTCATCCTGAACACCTGTCACTCCTTGAATCTTCCGATCTTGAACCAAGCCGTCCGGCTTAGTGAATTGATCGGCGGCTTTGAAGATTTTTTCAATAGTCGCCTCATCCAGATTTACTCCGCCCTGTTCGATCGATTTGTTAAAGGCTAGTTTAGTGTCAATCCGATTCCTGACGCCCGAGAGATAAGTCTCGATTATATGTTGAAGTCGTTCAAGCAAAACCTCACTGCCAAATGACAATTCAGTCTTGGCAATTATATCTTTGGTTTGTTGCCTATACAAAGCCTCGACATTACTGGCCTTAGCTTTTTCTGCAAATTTCCTCACCTCAGCTTCATCCTCTGGATCAAAATAAAATGGTGATTTTGCCACCTCGCTGGGCGCCTTAATATTATTAATCTCTGCTGATGGGGCAGCGCCACTTGCAACTTGACTACCACCTTTCAAATACGGCATAACTGGTACCAGCAAGCCGCTAATCAATTCATTATACAACAAATCAGCCTGCGCCATTTCCATTTTTAGATCCATTACCAAAAAGGCTGGTAAAGCATTGATGGCGATATCCTTAACCATCAAGCGGATTATCGTATCCGCTAAGCTGACGCCGTAACGGGCCTCAAGAACATTAATGATCGCCACCGCTTCATCCCCTGAAACCACATTACGTAGCTCTCCTGGTAAGGCTTTAAATTTTTGCAAATATTCTAGCATGATCAATTTTAAAATTTATGAATTCCTTTTTATCTCCTCGTCGACCGCTCGCCGTTCGAGACTACCTTCGGCATAAGTGGCCGACAAGGCCAAAAGCTCAGCTAGGCGTTTTTCGTTCACTACGCTTTGCGCCTTATCGGCGGCAGTATTGCCCTTCAACTCTAAGCCCTCACTTACGTTTGCCTGCACAACTTGACTCCTTGCTTGATTGTCATCTATTGAACTATTTGGCGCATTTAAATCAGCAAAAACATCAGTCGAATCTTGCACTATTACCGACTCAATCTGTCGTTCAACTGGTATGATTTCCCAACCATCACCCTTATCATTCGGCATGCTGGCCGGAAAATATTTAATATTCCGATAAGTCTTCAAGACTCGACTCAATACTTTGCGCTCTTGCTCGGTCAGGAGCTTCACATTAGGCGAATTAATCAAGTATTGAGTCAGCTGCAACTGGTCAAACATCACTGCTCCAATTGTCTTAACAAAGTCTTTTAGCCAATTGGCAATAACTGGTGGTACAGGGCGACCATCGATAACAAGCTTCTTACCGATCATTTCTTGATTATTACTCAAAGCGCGCTCAAGTTCGTGGGAAAAATTTTCATCTAGTGGTAAAATCGAAAAAATTCGAAAATTCAAAGCCTCGCAAATCGCCCGCGGCGCATTTATTTCATCAAGTATTTTACCCTCAAATATTTCGAGCAAAATCCTAACATGCCAAATAGTCGCCGTCTTGTTGGCTAGCGGTTTGCCATTCAGCAAAAATAATCTATCACGTAGAGGTGAAAAATAATTATCTTGTAAGTCCTTGGTTATATTTTCAGCCGTCGCCTCGTCTAACTCATAGGTTGAGATTAGATAATTTTTCACTTTATCTTCAGCCAGTTCACCAACTATCACAAGTATGACCACCGAATTCAAAACCAAGTCATACCTGGATTTTATTCGATCAAGCACTTCTGTATATTGGTCAGCCGTGGCTGCAAAGAGCACTACTTCGGGTAGATTTTTAAATTTTTCGATTGCTTCAGCTACTAACATATATTTAAACTACAGTTTTTTGATGTTCTTCGATTTTTTTACCCTCTTTTTCACCGGAGTTGCCACTACTTAGATTATTTAGCGGTTCATATAATTTTTCAAACGGTGCCATGTCTATTTTTTTGGCGTTCAAATTAGCCGCGATACCCTGTTTCATTGCCACAATAGTTGCCTTTTCACCGCCAGAGAGATTTGCCCAACCGCGTGCTTGAAGCGTCTTAAGGGTGCTTTCCATATTTGAAAGTATCCTGTTTGAACGCTCGGAGCCGTTAGCCAAGTCTTTGAACATAGCTGTCTGGTTGGCGTTCATGCCACTCTCAGAATACCAAGTCGCAGCCCCAGTATCGGTAAAATGCGAGCGTTCATTTTCTGGCAAGTCCATATTGGATTGAATTTTTTCACGCTTCTTTTTGTCCTTAACCTCACCCTGCAAGGCTTCATGAATAAAGCCAAGGGGTTTGTGCTCGTCTAGTTGCGTACCGGTAAACTTCGCGGTACCAGCTACGCCGTCTAGGGCCGCATCCAATGATTTTGTAATAATATTAGCATCTGCCTGGTTTCGAGTTGCCTCATTTCTAAGTCTACCGTCATAGCCAGTATTTGAATTTTTTATATCATTATCGCGATTCGAATTAATACTGGCTTTAATGCTCTCAAAGTTACTATCTGCTGCTGCCTTTGCGGCATTGTATGGCACCTCAGCTAAAGCTTTATCAGATTCATACTGCTGAAGTAATGTAGCCCTTCTCGCCTTTTTCACTGCGTCAGGCATTGTAGCATTATTCTCAATTGTGTTAATTCTATTGTTAAGATTATTTTTTAATTGCTCTAACGGAGCGGCTGCCGCAGCAATGGCTGCATTTCGTGCCGCATCCGCTCCAGCCACCTGAGTCAGTGCCTGTTTGGTAATCGCCTCGGCTGCCGCCTTCTTTTGTGAAATCAAGGTATCGGTCTGATCAAATTTCTTGGACTTGGCATAATCGCCCACGCTTCGCACAGTGTCAGCCAAAGCCTTTTTAGGCCCTTCGACAAAAAAGTCACGTGCCCCTTTTTCAGCTGTAGCAGCTGCATCAAAAGTCTTTTCACCAAAGCCAATTTTTTTGAAGAATTTTTTAGCGCTTTCCTTGCGTTGCTTGTCTTTGGCTTCTGACATTTCATTACCCCAGGTATTAGCCAGCCTACCCACGTCACTCAGTGGGGTAAAGCCAGTCTTGTCACCGATTTTTTGCGTCACCGCCCCGCCTAGTCGTAGTGAGTTTCTAGCACCTAGGGCAGCTGCCCCAATACCCAAACCAACCGCACCTTTACCCGCCATATTTAGGCCGCTCGTCACCTTTTTAGTCGCCTTGCCCATGGCACTACCAACCGAACCGCCGCACTGACTGCTGATTTGTAGTCCTGCCATCAAGAAACCAATAACAATCAAATAGCGCTGAAAAGGACCGTCAGTAAATAAAGCGATACCACCATTAACGACAGCCGTCATTGTCGTGTCTGTAGCCAAATTACCTTGTAGGCCCATACTACCAAATTGCGTATCAGACATTGAACCAATCGTTAAAGCTAGCCAAACAAAAAACATCAAGAGCGGCGGACAAATTAATTCCTTGGAAAAATCAGCCCACCAAGTCGAGGCGTATTTCTTACCTTGCGAAAAGGTGTTTAACAAATAAGGTGCCGGCGACAAGATCAAATAAATCCATAGCTTAACAATACGACTAACCAGGGCTGCTAGTAAAAAGACAGTAACAACCGCCGTAATACATGAAGCAATAAAACCAGCGATCGCCCCAGCCATTGTTTTCAGACCGGTCAAGGCGTCATTAGTACTAGGTAGCATAGCCGTCTTGTCGACTCCAAAAATAATAGCAAAATTACCAGCCCCGTTTTGCGCAATCGCATTGACAAACGTCAACATGAAAATTTGTGACACATCAATACAGAGACCGGCAATCGTTTTTGAGAAATTTATCAACACCGCCGCCATCAAGAGCTTAGGCAATTCCTTTTTCCAATTATTATTGATCTGCAAAATCGTCGAAAAGGCGATTACCAAAAGTACCAAGATAAAAAACATGTTGCAAATATCGCGCACAATCGGCCAACCAGTCAAAACCGGTGGTGCTTGCAAAAAAGTACTGAATTGCGCGATCTTAACCAAGATGTCAAATAAAAAAACTAACACATAACCCATAGCTGTCGTCAGTGCGTAAAATAAATTTGCAAGCAGGTTATATATCGAAGCCATGTTTTATTTATTTAAAGTTAAAATCGGACCCAGACCTATCGAGGTGACAATGTCTCGTAATAGTTGATAACGTTCCATCAAGCTCCCAGTCGCCATAGTATTAATCAGTGCAATTATGACCAAGGCCACCATAACCAAACTCCAAAATATCGCACTCACCCCCAAAACCCGAAAGGAATTAACGTAATTTGTCTGTTTTTTAAATAAATTAATCAACCAAACAATATCCAAAATCGGAATAACAATAATCCACGTCATCGCAAAACCAGAGGCAAGTAGTAGTAAATTCTCCGTCGCAATCGCCCCCGCTTTTACCAAATCACCTTCAGCCAGAGCTTCAGCGCCTTGGGCCACTGGATTGCCGGTAGGTATACCACCAGGCAAATTACTATTTGCGGCAGACGTTACCTTGGCAATCGAGCGGCTCTGAGCTTTACGTTGCGCAAAATTAGCCTGATTGAGCTGATCTTGTTTACGCAAAGACTCAGACAAGTCAGCCTCATTGTTTGCCGGCTGTCTTTTTTCTTGCCTCAATTGACCCGATTTTCCACCCAAAGTATCCACCTGATCATTGTCAGATTCAATAAAATCACTTGGAAAGCCATTTAATGTATTGTAATATTGCGCCTCTGCTGAACTCATTATATTTTACCATTATTTGAGTAAATCTCCAAAATTATTTTTGTCCTTTATTTTAATAACTATAAAGGCGACCGGTAATTTTCCTGGCTTCAAACCAGCCTCATCAAGTGGATAAAAATTTATTCTCGCTAATTGAAATAGCTTCGAATAAAAGTCCTCCCTGTAAATGGCCTTTATATTTTTTCGCAAATAAACTTCTGTTTTTAAGCTAAAATAGCCCGAGGTGATTTTAATTGTGGCCTCATCAATCTCGTACCGAAAACGACTACGCCAAAAATAGTAAAACAAATAGACTGGCACTACGACAAACAACAAGTAAACCTGAAAAATATTTAGCACTAGATGATGATAAGCTGGACCTCCTAGCAAATATGCAACTACCAATAAAACCGTAGGCCATATGGCTAGTGGCGCCGTTCGATAACATTGTGCCTTAAATGGGAGTTGCATACTGCTAGTTAAATTTTTTAATCGATAAATTTACATTTTCAATACTAGTCAACATAAACCCTGATTTTATTTGAAGTTTGTTTCCAAACACTTGAAAAGCCCCAGTTATCCGTTATCATTACATCTGGCTGAATTTCACAATAATCAGCAATACATTTAATGTTGCATGATGCGCCACATATACCTTCGTTTGATTTCAAAGTCCAATAATCAACTAAATGAAATAACTTGTGAGGATAACTAGTATTAGGTCTGTCTGACAATTGAACGCCCGCCACTTGATCACTCTCGCCATCACCCCATTGAACCTCATACATAGTTAATGGCCGCTGCTGCATATCCACTACCGATGTAAAGACCAACCTAGCAAAACCGCTGCGATGGATTATCATGTTACCAGCCCCAAAACTATCAGCACTTGCCAGCGGTATTGTGGGTAAAATTCCACACAAGTTACTTGCGTCCCGATTTTCCGAAACAGTTCCAAACGGACAAACATTACCCACTGGCGCAAACCAGTCCTGGGCTAATTTTTTCTCATAACGATAATTTCCCCAATCATATTCCCAAACACCATAACTTTGAGCGTACATATTACGAAGCTTGTCTACACCAGTTGTCGGCGAATTTGGAAATTTAACGCATACTTCACCATTTTTACATATCAAGCTGGAATAATCAGCAATACTAGGCAAACCCTTCAAACACATATCGAAACTACCACCCGTCGAACAAATTCCATCAATCACAAATTCACCTGACGCACATGGCGGGACGTTGGAAGTTTTCTTAACACAATAGCCGATACTTTGATTTGGAGCGCCAGCATTTGCAGCCCAAGTGGTTGTTGGAACATTTACACCATTATACCAAGAAATAGTAGTAGTGGCCGTACAATCACAAACAGCCGAATAAAATGGCATAGTCGCATCTTCATTTTGGCATTTATTAATGATATTTATCCAACTAGAACAATTACCAGGCAAATCACCAAAATTATCTCTAGTCTTACAAAACAATTGCGGAGCTGCACCAGCAGCATTCGGAGCGAATGAAGTACATGTCACATCAGAGGTTGGCAATGCATCATATGTTGGCTTCCAAACAGTGGTTGGAATTAAGCGATTTTGGCCATCCTTCAGCCTATAAGGCACACTTCCATTAACATTTTTTTGTCGCTCGCCATCTTTAGCAAAACCTCTAATCAATATCGGTGCCGCCTCGGTTGGATCATCACTGCCATTCCAAGAAACAGGGTCAAGAGAGTTGGGTGTAACCATACTGCCAAAGGGATAAAGATCCGTATAATAAATATAATTCAGATCCTGTACTTTGTATGGCGAATTAGCATAAACACGTCCGCTCCAAAACTTATTTTCTCCAGCTTCAGTTACCGTACGTACAACCTGAGTACAGTAGGCAATACGATTATCGTATAATTTTTGAGTTGCTGGGTCATAAAATTTTATAATTTGACCAGTCAAATTTATATTTCCACTATCTAAATATTTTACACTAATGTTGGCATTAAAAACACCATCACCTTGATACTCATACCAACCAAAATTACCAACATCTGCGGCGCTAGTGGGAGAATTTTTAACAAGAGCATCTTCAACAACCAGGGCACCATTAGGTGAACAAGCAAATCTGCATTGATCAGATGTAGAGTGGTGATTCCAGGCTGGTTCACGCCCCTGCGCCGTAAGTACTAATTCAGTATCATAACCCTTATTACAAAGTGACCAAAGAGGATCACCAGCAACCGGAATACTACAATCTTTGTTATAACCAGTAGTATATACCACTGCCTGACGATGATTTTTGCGAACTACCGGCACCAAAGCATTGGCCTCACTACAATAGTAGACAGAGGTTGGCCCCTGATAACCAGCACCTTCCTCGGAAATACCGTCCCCTTTGATCTTATCTACTGGCCACCAAAGCAAACAAGTATTGCCATTTCCCGGATAACGATCATGCTCCAAGCAATAGCCATACAGACCCTTAGCATTCAAGCCAGAAGTCTTGGTATATTCACAGGCCAAGGAATCACTCTCCGGGTAAAGTCTACAGTCTGCAGGCGTATCAAATTGATTAGCTGAGGCCACAGCACAACCGTTAGAGCTATTCGGCGTGCCATCGGTACAAGTACTATTTAGCCCAGGAGTCAGACGCACATTGTCAACATAAATCAAGCCAGTATCGGCTGCATTGGTGGTGATTACCACATTGGCAGCAGCATTCGTAGTAAAGGCTAAACGCTTAGTTGTCCAATCAAGACCAGCGGGTGTATCCGAAACAGCAATATTAGCTCCTCCACTTTTAATACTAATTCGTGCCCAGCCGCCATGTAAATTTTTAGTATTAACTGAAAAATACAAATACATTGGCCGTCCACCAAATTTAATTTGAGCCGACTCGGCCACCGAGGCTGAGCCAAGCTTCAAGAAGGCCTTGCCCGATACTGGATACAAAATACCCTCTTTTTGTGCTTCAACTGCATTGGTAACCAAAGTAAAATCACCATTTGTCCAGGCCTTGCCTAGCGGTGGTTCCCAACTTGATGGCTTGTAGTTTGGCGCGCCCTTACTGGCATTACCTCGATCAACCTCGTTGAAAACAACATAATTTTCAAAATCACCATTTGGCACCTTAGAAAATTCACCTTTTTGCTTCATATCACCCAAATAATAATCACCCCACCAACCATTTTCATTAATATAACCGGCCTTTGTATAGCCTGTATAATTTAGCCAATCACCATAGATACCGGCACCAAGATCGGTTTGAATATTTTTCTTATTGGTATTAACTACATGAGCACAAGTACCATCGGTATTAAAATTATCGCACATTGCAAGACTGGTACAGTAATTTTTTTCGTTACCATCAACATCGTTGAACACGATCTTGCTTGAACAGGTCAACCATTTATTACAGACTCGATCAGAGTTTACCTTTAAAATAGCATTAGCATCGTTCTCAGTCGCACTGATATCGATCATTGAGCTGACAATTTTATTATAATCATTCTGATCAGCGTCAAATTTCAAATCGCTAAACTTGCCGCCGTCATATGACCGAACATTAAAAGGCACACAACCATTATCATAATTTACCACGCCATTACATGATTTCTGGTCGAGATTATCAATAATCTGGTAATTTACTGTTGCCTTTTTCAAGATCAACTCAACATCTGATTCAGTAGGGGCTGCCGAAAGATTCAACTTACCAACACCAATAGCGGCAGTGGTATACAGCAAACGACTTCTCTGGCCGCCAGCGATTAAATTCAAGGGTTGAGTACCATTCAAATCAGCCATTGACTGAAACGAAATTCCCGAAACACTCATTGCCACTGTCGTATTTTTGCCTGCTAGATAATAAAGAGTGTTAGGATTTAAAATTACGTCCTGTGATAGACCAGTCCAGCTATCGCCCCTACTGCCATTGGCATCCAAATCGGCAAAAGTCGGATTTTTCAACATATTAGCCGCTGGCTTGCTAACTGGATCTATGATTTCCGTGCAACCACTACTTTTTGCGTCACAGATGCCTGTCCAATTTACTAGGCCGGCCTTTGTTGGCTGATTTATTCTAATCATCCCTGGACCGACTGTTTTAGTCCCAGAATCAACTGGGCATAATATATCTGTCTTCATCTCCGCACAAGTCGAGGTGGCGCCACCAACCGTACAATCATTGTCTGCAGTACATATTTTTTCGCTTTCCAGACCATTCTTACAACGTTTGACTTTTTGCTTGTACCAAGCAGTAGTGGATCCAACTACTCGATATTCACAGACGTCATTGATCGGATTCTTAAAATAATTACTACTACCATCTGTGCCGGTATACATCTCGCAATTAACATTATTAGGCGCACACAAGGCTTTACTATAGTTATCAGGATTGTTAACTATAAATTTTTCAGTATATGTTAATTCCGTACCAGCATAAATATTTTGCAACCCGAAACGTGAACAACCTTTATTGCCCGAACTACACTGTTTGTTTTTGTCAAAAACTACATATTCATAATTATCAACCGGAGTGGTCACTCCATTCGTAATTGAACTGGCCGCAGAGTCTGAATTATGAGTATCAATCATTAATTCACAGCCAGCCCCGCTCTGTGCGCATAACCCAGCAAATGAACGAAGGTAATGAGTCATGTCATCACGATCGGTATAAGCATCGCAATTCAACATGTAGGCATAATCTGGTTGACCCTGTAAATCCTGATCACATGACTCAGGAATTTTTGAGGAATCCTTGAGTAGGTAATATCGATTGGAAACTTCTGTTAGACGGATGTTGTCGATATAGAAAGTGTCACCAACGACAGCACCACCATCAAACACCAACCAATCTTGAGCGGTATAGTCATAGGTTGAAGAGGCGGTAAAGCTTTCCTTGTATGTTTGCCATTCACCAGTTAATGGCTTGCTATTCAAAATAATATCTGTCGCCCCACCGGTTGTCCAGTTATTTGGGTGAGTATAGGCGGAAAATGACTTGCCAGGCATACCCTTGATTAAAAAACTTAAAACATAAGTCCTGCCAGGAACTAGGGCATAATTCATAGCTCTGTAGGCAGCAGAATACGAGACTTTTAACGATGACTTACCCTTTAACAAACTCTCCTTGTCGATTGTAATAGGCGCATTACCTGCCCAACCATTCAACCCACTCTCAAAATCCTCGGTCATGACAATGCGCATATTTTCACCTTGATTGCCAACGTATTCACGGCAACCATTTTGTGCGGCCGAGCAGCTGCGTCCTTGATTTGGGATAGCGGTATAAACACAACCCAAGTCACCAGTTGAGGCATCACCCTTAGCCTCACCACCATTCTTACACAACATGCATTGACCCTTGTCGGCGTCCCATTTGCGATCAATGCCAGCACAAGCGGCGGCAGGAATTGCTTCATCATAATTCACCGCCGTTCTTCTGTAGGGTTGGCAACTATCAGAACAAGTAATCGTTCGCTCGCGCAAGTGGTAGCTAATATTGCCATCCTTGTCGTAGTACTGCAGACAGTCTGGATTGTAGCCCGGAGCCGAGGGCGCCAAATTATATATTGCCTCATTACATAATGCCGTATCAGCCTCAGTGACAGCTGGCTCCTTGCCACCAGCAGTTGCCTTTAATTTTTCGGTCACCAAGCGGAAACCCGTATCGGTGGAGCCTTGCCAAGTATAGAAGTCCCTGCAAAGAGTATCCTCAGGTTTCACACATTGCTTGAGATAGGAATAATATTCTTTGGCCTCACCGCCAGCCGTCGTTGAAGCTAAATTCGTAAATTCATCGCAACCGACTAAATCTAAACTACATTTAGTGGCCGTATTTGGCATGATATTCTCGGTGCGCGCTGAGTCAAATCGAGTCTCAGTTTGTACGTAGCTCTTGTAGCCGACACACTCTTTGACGCAGTAATTGTTATAGGAAACTTTAGCTGGCATCTCGATACCATCAGTTTTTGAAGTATATAGCTCGCAATCCAGCTCATGCTCGCCGCAAATCCTTGCAAAACCTGCACACTCTGACGGATCAGTGTCAGCACCAGTACAGCCCAAATAACTAGGGGCGACTTTTTCATAAATCATGCCGTTGTCACCATATTTTGCATAACTGGAAGCCTCACTACCATATTCGAGCTTAACATTATCAATACGGCAATCAGGATCAGCGGCCGCAATATTCCAATTAATTTCGAGCTCAGCAGCCTTACCCACACCCAAACTCGACATAGCAAAGCTGCGCGTATGTTTGACATAACTCCAATCACTGGTCGAGGTAGCAAAAAAGCTTTGCTCAAAACCAGCATCATTTTTAAAGGTTACTTTATCATTTTCACTGCAACCTTTAGCATAAAAACTCAAAGTAAAAGCTTGATTGTAGATATTTCGACCAACGGTAATAACAGAAGAGTGTAATCCGGTTGCTAAACGCAGGCTAGAGGTACTGTTATAACCGCCAGCAACCACGCTACCCACGGCGACCCCAAAACCCTCTGGAACACCAGCCTCAAAATCAGAGTTTACGAGTAAATTAACTCCGAGACCGGCTTTTGTACGAATAAACTGATGGCAACCATCGTCATTGGCCGAGCATTCCTTGGCATCATAGTCAAAAAAGAATCTTCCGCTTCCATTACTTGTTACCGCTACTGCCGAAGCCACGCCACAATTATAGGCATACTTAGTAGCTGGATTAAAAGAAATATTATTGCAATAATCAGCACAACCAACCGTATCGATATTACAATTATTATAATTTAAAGTATTTTGCAAATACGAAACCGAGCCCTTAGTCTTGGCGTTTACAAACGTTTTGCAGGTATTATAGACCGGCTCGCATGAGGCGGCGTTTTCACCATAACTCCAAGTGCGACGATCCTCAGTACAATAACCATAAAGTTCGCACATACCATTGGCACCTTCTTTTATGCATGACTGTTCATCAGCACAATAATCGCCTTTTCTGTCAACGGTCAAATTACCTTCACTATCGATATTTTGCGAGGCAATTTCGCTACCAAAACCTTCTTTGCCACAATACTGCTTCGTCGCCTTGAGTACCCAGTTCGGATCAACTAGGCCATGGCACCAAGTCTGATTATAACCAGTGTACAGATCCGTATCGCTAAAACAATTAACCAAATCCTTCAGGGTAAGCGCGCTAGGCACTGTCGGGCTGCCAATATTCTTTTTGATATACTGAGCAGCCAATTCCCAACCGACTGGTAAAATTCGGTATTTGCGCATAATCAACATTGAGCGGTAAGACAAACCTTCATTGTATTTTGGCTCACTTTCAGCATTCAAAAAACCAAAAACTAAATCACCAGATAATTTACCTTCCTCCATAGCTTGACCGACGGACTTCTTAGCCTCAATGGCTTGACGCAACTGATCACTCAAAACACACTCGGTCGGACCAGCCTTGTTTGGATTTGGACACAAAGACAAGGCCGCCAAGATATCATAATCAGCCTTGGTGCCGTAATTTGCAACGAGCAACTTTGAATTTTGACGCTCAAGTCCAGCCACACCAGGATTATAACCACCAGCTTCTTTATTGGTTAAAAACTTTGCGCCGTAATCACCGGCATATCCGCCAATGCCCGTCCCCTTACCGCCACCAAGATTCTTCATCATGTTCTGAAACGCCGTCAAAGCCAATTGATTCAAGAAAGTATTGGCTGCATCAACCAAGGCATCACCCGTCCCAACCAGCATGCGGTCGTATGCCACACCTAAGTTTTTATTAAACATTGATCCGGCTGTATCAGGAGCATCACTATAAGTCTTTAAGGCTGCCTCATAGCCGGCCGCATTCTGCTCGCTAGCATTGCCTCCGTTAAACTCAGAAGCCATAGATGCTGAATTATAAGAATCCATCATTGAGCCCATTAACTGATCATTCACGTCTTTCACGCCCGTTCCTTGATCAAATTTTGCATTATACTCAGCGTCACGTTGAGCTGTCGTTTTTGGCGAAAACTTTCCATCACCATATTTAATTGAAGTACCGTCACCGAGCAAGTTTTCAACTCGCAGCCAACCCTTATTTTCTGTTCGCTCATTAGCAGCAGCCTCTTTATAATTACTCTTAGCTTTATCAATCAAAAAATTAACATTCAGAGCTACACCCAAATCATTAGAGGTTGGATCAAACATATCTTGAACTGCCCCCAAAAATCTCTTATCACTAGAAAACTTGCCGAGGTCTTTACTGATTTTACTCAATGTACAGGTCGGTGTCAGTGGTCGCTCCTGATTACGAAGTCCGAGCCCAATTTTGATCGAAACAGACATCGATGATGGACTACAAAAACTAAAATTAGCTAATTTACCATTACTTAGTGACTTAACCGCCTCATTGGCAAAACCCTCGATCATTTGCCCGGCTGCCACGTCGCCAATATTACTAAGATATGGCCCCCAACCTTGTGTCAAAAACATTGGTCCTTGACCTTTAGCACCTGAACCTAACCAGGTAGCAGTATCATAGGCCACTTGCTTTAAAGCCGTCGAAAGCACAGAGTTAAAAGTCTTGGCCGCCATCTTTGGCAAAGTTACACTAAACAAACGGTCCAATGACCAACTTGTATTATTGGCGGCTTGATACTGACCTATGAAAGTCTGAAATGCAGCGCCTAGCTGCGTATCATTGACTAATATTTGAGCATTTGAGACCGGAATCGAGTTAAAAAAAACTCCAAAACTGATAAAGGCTAGCATGACGCTGGAGGCAACTATTTTTCCTAATTTAGGGCTAAACATTTATATTAAAATTATTTTTTATTCAAAATATCTTGATAACTTTTCATCAATACCTCATCGGAAATCTTGTTCAAATCAGCCTCACTCATACCAGAGTTCAAAAGTTCTTTGCGCAAGCTACTGGCGTCAGCCTTGCCATTCAGTATAGTCGCGGCACTAGTCTTAACTGATGAGTCAGTACTCAGCTTGGACCCAGATTCAGTCGTTGTTGTAGCGCCAATCGCGCGTGATTGGAGGTCTGCTAACTGAGCAACTTCCGCCATTTGCTTTTTTTGCTCGTCACTAAAAATATCGCCAGCAGATTTACTTGCTACTGGCGTGCCGGTAGCGTTAATATCGGTCAAAAAATTAACCTCATTACAATTTTGCCCCTCGCGACATTTCGGATTTGTACCAGCCTTAACTTCATCAAAATCACTTATGCCATCGCTGTCAGTATCTGATAGAAATGGCGAAGTTTCATATAAATTTAATTCATCCCAATCACTTAAACCATCTTTATCAGAATCTTTACTTTTTAAATAAGCGTCGGATGACGAGGCAACATTTTCAACGTCCGCAAGCGACCTTTTATCACCTCTCGAATAATCTATAGCACTATTCAAATTAGATCTTAGTTGATAAATGAAATAAATAACCACGCCAATAAAAAATAAAGACAAAAAAACCACAGCTATTTTTTGATTTTTATTCAAAAATATTAGCTGCGAGCCTTCGACGCCATCAAATTCTTGCTTTGTTTCAAGTTCCATTAGGACCTTAGGCAAATAGACCATTGCCTAGTAAAAAAAGTCTTTTTATAGTTATCAACATTATAACACAAAATCACTAAAAACCTAAAATCTTATTATTCAAAAAAATATTACACTCAAAGCTTGCAAGAAAAAACTACAAAGAATACAACATCGCACCACCAATTAGTAGCATTGCCGCCAAATAGGTCAAAAAAACTGGCCGCTCGCGATATGGTTCACGCATAACAAAATAAATCTGCAAAATCGCAACCAAGGCAATAGGTATTAAAAAAATAAAATCGAGCCTCAAAACAAAATACGCTGACGCATAAGCAACGAAAAATGACAAACTGATTATTATCTTACTTTTTTTGAGACCCACCACAATTGGCAAAGTCTTGATACCAGCCGCCTTATCACCCTCATAATCCTTGAGATCGATGAAATTGACAACTATCGTCACGATCAACAAGTAAAAAACAACAATCTCAACAGGAAAGGCGTCTAGCAGTTGCCCAGACAAAAGAAAGCCAAGCATAACCATTAAGAGCGAGTTAAAGGAAATTATCATCTTAGAAACGAGAAAATAGCGCTTAATGCGATACGGCGGCGCAGAATAAATATAATAAAAGCCAATAAATAAAAGCACGAAAAAAATAGTATGAACAGAAGATATAGCAGACACAAACAGACTACCGGCAAACAGTGGTAAAATGAGCTTCTTGTATTCCGCTTCACTCACCTTGCGTCCGACTAGCGCCCGTTCTTGATTGCTAATTCTGTCAATTTCCTGATCAAAAATATTATTAATCACAACAACAAAATAAGCAGCTAATACCAAAGCAAAAATTGCCAAAATCAAGGACGGTAGGTTAACTTTAAAACCTGTACCGCTCACCGTCATGGCTAAAATAACGCCAAAAAATACCGAGAAAATATAATGAACAACTCGCAACCAAGACATCTCCTGCAAATACAAGACAAATCGCTTATAATTTAATCTTAATAAAAGTGGTAATATCAGTAAAATGTCTCCAATTAAAAAAATCTGAGTCAGAAAATTATCAGGATAATCAAGGCTAAAATTAAAAAAGCTCAAATATTTATTAATCAAAAAAGTTGCCGCAAACCACAGCGTGAAAAATACATAAACTCCAGCAACCCCAAAAATTGCCAATTTGTAGCTGGTTTTATTTTTTAAATAAAAAAACAAGCCGACCAATATTATGGCTACCTCAATGCGGATTCCAGGTGTTACGCCTTCACCAGTAAAATGACCGAAAAAAGTCAGAATATAATATGGCCACTCCGACCATTCTGTCAAAGGCGCATACATGATCGGATACCCCTTACCAAAACTAACTATAAGATCAATTATTGGCGGGAAAATAATCACTCCAAAAGCAAAAAATACCACCTTGAGCGTCTTGATTATATCTAATTTTAAAAATTCAACCAAAAAGAATGTCACAAACAACGCTCCAAATAAAAATGCTAACGCATAGTGAAAAAATTTATCATAATCATAATAAACTCCTTCACCACTAAATTGTTCAAAAAGCAAGCGTATAGCGGCTATAAAGAAAAACGAGCTAAAAAAATAAATTAAAGGCGTTCGCTCACTTTCAATATAGACAATAAGGCCATCAAACTTCTCTATTATTTTTCTAATCATCATTTGTTAGCATTAAGTATAAATCCCCTCTTTTTTTAACCTGCGCCAGTCATCAAGCGATAACTCTTGTGCACGTAAACTCTCACTCAGGCCTACACCCTTCATCCACAAAATCGCCTCGTCTTTCTCAATGTGAAAGCCAGCCGCTAAATTGTGCGACAGCTTCTTGCGCTTGGCACTAAAGCCGATTTTTACCAAACGGAAAAAATCTTTAGTATATTTAATGTCGGGCGTTACATTTTTCGTAGTAATGTGAATTACGGCACTATCCACTTTTGGCGCAGGCCAGAAAGCTTTGGCCGGGACTTTTTCCACCACAATCTCGGCGTTGGCGTAGTACTGGACCGAGATGGCCAAAATACTCATCGCTCCAGGCCTAGCCACAATTCTCTCGGCCACCTCTTTTTGCAGCATCAGGGTCATGCTGAGCGGCTTGTTTTTTACCTGCTCAAGAAATTTGCGCAAAAATACTGAGGTGATATTATACGGCAAATTGGCCACAATTTTGTAATCTTCTTCGCTCTGGCCAACGTCAATATCCAGAACATTACCATTAATAATGCTCACATTAGCCAGTTTTTGCTCACTGATGGTCGATTTTAACAACAAAGCCAGCTTGTCATCAAGCTCAACCGTGACCACTTTTCTCGCTTGTTTAGCCAGTTTAGCCGTCAAAAAACCAAGCCCTGGTCCAACCTCCAAAACCAAGTCATCATGAGTAATTCCGGCTGCCGTAATTATTTGATCATAAAAAACTTCTTCAATCAAAAAATTCTGCCCCTTTGAATGTTGAGGGGTAATATTGTGCAATTTGCAAAGTTGTTCGGTTTTGGAGAGAATAGTCATTAAAAAATCACATCAAATGCAAAAAAGTCAATATTTTAACCAATTTTTGCACCCGCATGGCTGATCCAGTCGGAAAACCCAAGGCGATAGGTGCCATCGGCGATGCTAAACAGGCCAAAAATTGACCAGTCTTTGGCATGCCGGTCATATTTGCAAATCCTACAGGAATACCTATTACAATATTACCCATCTGTCCTGCAATGGCCAATTCAGAATATCCAACACATGCAGTACCGACATTAGCAGTTACTAAGGGGCAGCTAATAGCACACGTTGTCGGAGCGACGACTGGCGTGTCCAGCACACACAACGGTGTATATTTTGACACCATACCACCTTCGGAGATTGGACAAGCACCAGCAGCTGTTGCCTGGCTATATTTATGCCAAAACAAAATACCATTACCAATGTCAAGCCCTGCCATCACAATAAAGCAAATTAGCAATAATGTGGCTATTTTTTTTAAATTAAAGTTAAACTTCATATATCTTCAAATTATTGTTATAATTATAGCAACTATGACACAGCAAAACAAATCACGAATACTACTCACCCTATTAATTTCTTTTGCAATAATTGCACTGCCAAATAAAAGCAGAGCTACAAATTTACCAATCGCACCTGCCAGCATCATTGGCATAAATGATATTAATTTATCAAAAATACCTATTGGCATTATAAATCTTGGTTACCTTGATTCTGATGGCGATGACTTAGATAATGAGCTTGAATTAGCCATCGGAACTAATATAAATAAAAAAGATACTGATGGCGATGGTTATGATGATAAAACAGAAATTGAAAATAATTTTAATCCTTTAGGTATTAAAAAAATAAAAATTGATCTGAATTTTGCCAAAAAACTATCCGGCAAGTATTTACTTCAAGTCAATAAAAATGGTCAACTCTGGTATGTGAATCCTGACGACAACAAGCGCTATTTTGTGGGCAACAAAAATCGTTTTGATAAATTAATACAAAAGTTACACCCAATCGTTACCATAAAAAAAGAGCCGAATATCGATAGTGACATTCTTGCTCAAGCAGCCGAAGCTATTAGGTATAAAGATAACAACAAACTCACCAGCCTGTGCTCAGTCAATGCCTCCTTGATTGCTAATTATAATCTTAACTATTTAAAAAATAACAACGAGGCGCTTTTTGCCTGGGCAAATATCGTGTCAGGCGCTGAATTAAAATACGCAACCGAAACAGAAAAAACTTATATCAATAATTTTTATGTAGGCTTTATGGGTCGAAAAGTTGATATAGTCTTCAAGACCAGTAAACAACCAGACGGCTCTTGGCTAATTTCAAAATTATAAAAAAAGTGTTATAATAAATTCACTTAAATAAAAAAAATGGAGATAAATTTAAACC
>JBAWWA010000005.1:0-80586 GCA_037146995.1 bacterium | reverse complement strand
CGCTAGTACGATTGCTAAGGTGGTGGCGCGAGTTGGCGTGAAATATTCGATCTTGGTTTCGGCAGTTTTCAAGATTTGTTTTTTAATCTCACTAAGACTGCTGCCCGGCCATGGCTGGCTATTTGCCATCTTGCCGACTTTTAATGTTTTAAAGACGCAATTCTCGGCCCTTAGCTATCATTTGAATTTTGTTGAACATTCCGATTCGGCCCATCGTGGTCGACAAGTTGGCGCCTTGCAAGCCACGGCGCTTTTTGCATCGATTGCGGCGCCGTTGATTGGTGGCATGATTATTGCTTTGGTGGGTTTTAAAACCTTGTTTGTCGTTGCGACCATCTTGATTTTTTCTTCAGCGGTGCCGATAATAATGCTTAAGCGGGTCAAGAATACGATCCCATTCAATCCCCGAGGCCTCTGGAAAGATCTGTTTCGCAAGGTCAACACGCCCTTGTTTATGAGTTATGGCGGATATGCAGTTGAGGAATGGATTGGTTTTGCCGTTTGGTCAATTTTTTTATTCAAGATAGTGCAAGGCACCGAGGCCTTTGGCGCTTTGAATTCAATTGTGACTGGTGTGACTTTTGTCGTTTTTTATCTGATGGGTAAAATGTCCGATCGTACTGACAAGAGGCATATTATCAAGATTAGTAATATCCTTTATTTTTTTGGTTGGCTGGGACGTTTATTTGCTGATAGTTTTACTTCGGCGGTCTTCATCGATTCATACAAACAAATCACAGGCAACATGCTGCAATTGCCTTGGTCGGCTTATACCTATGATTTGGCGGCCAAGCGCGATTATTTTCATTTCATAGTCCAACGTGAAATCATGATGGACTTTACACGCGTCGTATTTGTGCCGTTTATCCTGTTAATTTTTTGGCTTGATTATCAGCCGTATTTATTATCATTCATTGTGGCCGCTTTTTTTAGTCTAGGTTATATGGCGATCAACAAGACTTCAATTGAAGTTAAGTAGTAAATACAAAAAACACCTTAATAATTAAGGTGTTTTTTTATTTCATGCCAGGAATGAATTTTCTGAGTTGTTCAAAACGTGATTGATTGACGTAGGATTTTATCTTGTTGCGGGCTCTCGAGGTTTTGACAAATTTCAGCCAGTCTCTGCTTGGGCCTTTGCGATTTTTGTCGGTCAGGATTTCGACATGATCGCCAGATTTGAGGCTGGTGTCGAGCGGTGAGATGCGGTCATTGACAATAGCGCTTGAGCAATGGCTGCCAATGTCGGTGTGGACGGCAAAGGCAAAATCGACTGGCGTTGAGCCAGAGGGCAGGTCATAGACATCGCCTTGAGGCGTAAAAACGAAGATTCGATCACGAAAAATCTCGAACTTAACCTGTTTGATAAAATCCTTTGTATTATTCTCAAAATCTTTTTGCAGATTGATAATTTCTTTGATCCAACGCGGCTGTTTTTCGGCATGACCAGTTTTGTAGTAGATATGGGCAGCAATACCGTAGTTGGCCTCAACATTCATTTCTTTGGTGCGAATTTGGAATTCGGTTGCTTTGCCGTCAATACCAAAAACTGTGGTATGGATCGAGCGGTAGCCATTAGGTTTAGGTACGCCGATATAATCTTTAAAGCGATTGATTTTTGGTCGCCAGATGGAGTGAATGACACCCAGGGCACGATAGCAATCGGCAATATCGTCAACAACGACTCTGAGGGCAAAAACATCTTGAATCTCATCAAACCGCCGATCCTTTCGCTGCATTTTTAGCCAAATCGAGTACAAATGCTTAAAACGGCCCGAGACCTCTCCTTTAATATTGGCCTCAATCAAGCCATTTGTCAGTTTTTCTTTGGTTTTTTGAATGAATTGATTTTGTTCGGCGCGTTGTTCGACCTCGTATTTGTATTGAAGTTTGTTGAATTCTTCGGGGTGAAGATATTTGAAGCACAGATCCTCAATTTGCCACTTGAGACGCCAAACGCCGAGTAGACCGGCTAATTGAGCATAAATCTCAATGCTTTCCTGGGCGATTCGTACCTGCTTTTCGGGCGGCAGGGAATCAAGGGTGCGTAAATTGTGCAAACGATCGGCAAATTTTATAAGAGCGACGCGAATATCAGAGGCCATAAAAAGAAACATTTTACGCAGACTCTCGGCGTATCTTTCTATGCCACGGTATTTTATCTTGCTTAGTTTGGTTATACCCTCAACGAGAGTGGCAATCTCCTCGCCAAAATTCTTTTTGACGTCTTCAAGGTCATATTCCGTGTCTTCGGGTACATCGTGTAATAATCCGGCCATAATCGTCGGTAGATCAGCCTTGATCTCGGCCAAAATAAAGGCGGTATGCAGGCTGTGTTCGATGTATGGTTCGCCCGAGCGTCTGAATTGGCCTTCGTGTGCATGGTCAGCATACTGAAAGGCGAGTTCAAGTAGTTCAATGTCAGCTTCAGGGTTATTCTCTTTGACTCGAGTTATTATTTGTTCAATCGTCATAAAATTATTTTATGGTCACTCTACCAGTAAATAAAAGTGTTTTTAGGCTGATATTCAACACTTTTTATTTTGAGCATCTTTATGGTATAATAATACTTAATTGTGGATTAGTCAAAATAGTTTCAATTTAACCCATGCTTAAAAACAAACACGTATTAACGAAATTACTATCTAGTATCAGCTTGATGGGAATTTTTTATTTGGCTTTTTTTAGTATCGCGGCAAATGCACAGGTCAATAATGCCAGCACTTTCGGCGGAGTCGATCAAAAGACCCAGACTCAGGCGGCAATTGGGGTTATTGGTAAGTCGAATTCAGACCCGCGAGCAATCGTAGCCAAGGTTATAAATGTCTTATTTGGTTTTTTGGGCTTGATTGCGGTCACCTTGATACTCTACGGCGGTTGGCTCTGGATGACCTCGGGCGGCAATCCTGAAAAAATTCAACACGCCAAAGATGTATTAAAGAATACGGCCATTGGCTTATTGATTATTTTTTCTGCCTGGAGTGTTGTTGCTTTTATTATTAGCTATTTTTTTCAAGGTTCGGGTGACTTTTTGGGTGGCGCGGCCGGTGGCGGCCAGCATGGTGCTGGCATCGGCGGTCTGGGTAATGGCATTATTGAGACTGTTTATCCGGAACCAAATCAGACTGACGTCGCACGAAATACCGGCATTATCGTGACTTTTAGAGAGCCGATTGACGCTTCGACCATTTGTGCCACCACCTCGAAAACATCCTGTTTTGGGGAAAGTATTACTCAGTCAGAGGTTAGAGCAGGCTTTTTTGCACCAAATGTTCGAATTTATAAAACTATTGAGGCCACGAATTGCGAAAAGGAAAGTGCTATTGCCTCATCAAGCTGTCGTTGGTATGACGCTACTGTTTATTCAACAGATGGTAAAACCTTTGTTTTTAAACCTAAAAGTTATCTTGGATCACCTTCCGAGTTTATTTGGCATACGGTTTATTTGACCGATTACCTGAAAAAACTAAACGGTGACAATGCCTTTAGATCTTATGACACTGTTCGGGATCAGAGTTGGAGTTTTGAGGTCTCAAATAAAATAGATTTGACGCCACCTGAGGTTTCCTTTGGTGAGACCTTTCCTGCGCCAGATAATGACCAGGACATCGAAGGCGCCACGAGTAATGCCACTACTTCCAAAGGTACTTTGCAAATTTTAACCACCACACTGGACGTCGAAGCGCCAGCTGTCGTAACGGCAGTGACTTCTGAAACTGGTCCAACCTTAGCCGCCATGGCCACGATAAATGCTGCCTGTAGCGACTCTGAGTTTAAAATAACTATCAATAATAGCTATGCCACGATTACCAAGATGGTTGCCGGTGTTACCACGCCCATTGGCGGCTCAAATACTTTGTCAAGTGATAACAAATGCCTAATATTTGATGTTTGTGGTCTTAATTTGTGTTTGACTGGAGACCGTTTCAAGTCAGACCTGAGTGGTTATATTACTAGTAGTAATGTTATTACTGGTAATCAATGGAAAATTGAAATTACTCCAGCCACAACCGGTGATTGGGTTCAGATTGGCAATGATAAGTATTTTCCGACAACTGGCGGGCAAGACCTAGTTAATAAGCGTTTCAAGATTGGATTAACCACAGCGCTAACGGCCGACAATTTAATGGCTGTGATAAATGGCCAGACAGATCCTGCTTTTAGTGCTGATCGTCTCGCCTCAACTTTGTATCTTGCGAGTAAAATGGCCAATGCTGATGCTAACAAAATTGCACTTTTAACTTCAGATCCATTAAAATTACTCCCATCAGCTGGTGGCACCTTATTGGGTGGTGTTTCATTGAGTGTCATTAATACCACCAAGGGTCGTAAAGACAAACCGATGAATTCTGGTATTCAGATTAATTTTAGTGAAGCTATGAATCCTTTAACTTTATCTGGTTCTAGTTCACAGGTTGGTAATTTCATTCAGGTAGTTAACGCCGTCGGCTCGAAAGTTGCTGGTGATATTTGTGCGCTCGATAGCGAATGTTTGTCTTTTAAATGTGATGGAGTGCCAAAAAAATGTGTCGGCAATTATTTAAGTGGAGTTTTTAAGCTTTCGAATGTTTATAAGACGGTTGAATTTAGGTCAGATACTGAGTGTGGAGTTAATGGTTGTGGAGAAAAGATTTATTGTTTGCCGCCCAAGAGTAATATTAAAGTGTGGTTAAAATCACCAGACCTGGAGACTTGTGCGACAGATGTTGACTGCTCGACTCGATTACCATTCAAGACTTGTAGCAATCTGCCAGCAGGCAGTGTCACAGCTGCTACTGCTTATAAGACTTGCCAAGATACGGCCTCAACGACCAATATTATTAATTATCCTGTTTCAACCGCTAATATTATGTCAGCAAATGGCGGTTTGATGGACTCATCGTTTAATGCTCTAAATGGCAATCGTGATAGTAGTGCCAATGGCGCGGTTTCGGGATTTAATGAAAATCAGATTTATGGTGTTTGTACTGCTTCAAGTCCTCGCAAGGGTCAGGCCTGCACCAAGGAAAATGAAATCGCAATTTGCGGCTTGGGAGAAATTTGCCTTGGCGCTGATATTTTGACTAACGCACAAAAGACAGGTGATAATTACTTTTTTACTTTTTGGACAAGCAGTGAATTAAAAATTGATCCGCCCAAGATCTTGACGCTTGAAACCAATACGGCGATAAATGCGCTTAATGTCAAGTCTACCGACCGAGTGATCTCGAAGTTTAGTGAAGTTATGATGTCTTCGACTTTAACTTCTGGTGCCCGAAATGCTATAATATCCACAAGTACGATTATTAATCATAAATTGCTTAATATTGGCGCTTATAGTGGAGCAGCGGTAGGTTATTGGGGTAAGTCACTGCCGCAAGATCCTAATAATGATGGGGAGATTGAGACAACTTGGGCGGAAATTGCTCACACGGACTTTGATCCAAGTATGAAATATTGGTCACAAAATGGCTCTGGCATTAATGATGTTTATCAGAATTGTTTCAAACCTTCTGAGGGGCCCGGTATTGCTGGTGCCTGCAGTGTAACCCAGGCTCAACCATCCTGTGTTGATGGCGTACCTAAACCTAATTATCTACATTAAGTTATTGTAAATGAAAAATTGGCGAAAAGTATTATTTAGCGGTTTGTTTATTTTAGCTTTGGCGTTTGCTGGTAAATTTGCCATGGCTCAAGCAGTTGACAGTAGTGGCTTGTATGGAGGCGTCGATCAAAAAACTGAGCTAAATACCACTTTTTCACGTTTCATGGGTTCTGGTGATCCTCGCATCATCGCCGCTAGATTGATTCAGGTTACTCTTGGCTTTTTGGGTTTGATTGCTGTTGGTTTGATTATGTATGCCGGCTGGCTCTATATGACAGCTAATGGCGAGGAAAAGAAAATGGAGGATGCTAAGCGTATTCTCAAAAATGCTGGTATTGGTTTGGTTATTATTCTTTCAGCTTTTGCAATTGCTGCTTACATAATCGACTCGCTTATAGGGGCAACTGGCTTGAATAGTGAAGGAACCGGTGGTGGTACTTTTGGTTATGCGGCTGGTGGCGGTGGCGGTGGTTTTTATGTTGCCTATACTGCGCCGCGTAATCTTGAAGAAAATGTTTTCATCAATGACAAACCTTCTTTTGAATTTAATTTGGATGTATCGGCAGATGCTGTATCTACGTCTAGTTTTACCTTTTTAAAGAAAAGAAATTACTACCTAAAGGGAAGTGAGCGCCAAATATCATCAACTACCGATTTTGTTGACTGTACTGTAAATTGTGACGTGCCTTTCAGCGTGGCCACCTCGACTTACCGTGTTGTGAGCTTGGTGGCAAATGCGACTTGCGCTTATTTTAATGGCAGCGCGACTACTACTTATGAACATTGTTTAGAGCCTTGGGCCCAGTATCAGTTTGAGGCCAAAGCCAGTCTGATTACGCCTTCTGGCTTGTCACTTCAATGCACTGCTCAAAATCCTTGTCTCATAACCTTTACCACTAATGACTCTCTTGACATTGGTCGCCCAGTGATCACGAGCATGTCACCAGCTGGCGGGTTTTGTCGAGATTCAAGTGATGTGGCTATCGTCTCTGAGGCGTGTTTAATTACGGATGACTGCCAACATTGGAATGCTGATCATACAACCGCTGCTGACCCCAAAAATAGTTGTGACACGAATACACCCAACTCGGCAGCAGGGAATCTTATTACGTTTGCTGGTAGGAATTTTGGCAATGTGGCAGGCTCGGTCTTTGTTATTGCCTCTTCGTCAGTAGTAAAGATTAATCACCCAGCCACTAGCTCAACTCCAGCCTATACTGAGATAACTGACGATTGGACTGGAGCAGTTGAGGCCACTACCACTATAGTCGAGTGTCCAGCCGCTTGGACCGATACCGAGGTGACCATCAAGATGCCAGCTGGTTTCACGCTTGGTTCAACCACGGCTTTTAAAATTGTTGAAAATACTACAGCTAATAAATGGTACGACTCAACCGAAGATCGTTTTGGGCCAAATATTAAAAGATTGGTTGTTAATGATATTGTCAGGCCGGGCCTATGTAGTTTAACCCCGAATTATGGCACCTCTACCGCACCATTTACCTATAAAGGGTTAAATTTATTGGACGCTGTAGCGAGTACGACTGGTTATTTTGGTGCTGTGCTTAATAGGACGCTAGCTTATCGAGGGGTATTTACTAATAATACAACTAATATCGATGGTTTTGTGCCAAGTGTTCGACCTGGTACGAGCACGGTTTTTGCTTTACGTGGCAAGACTTACGGTAATTATTTAAGTTTTTTTAAGATCCCAGAGGTGTATACTGGTCCGCGGATTACTGGTTTTACGCCGACGGCTGGCAAATCTGGTCAATATATTACCATTTCCGGCATGGGCTTTGGCTATGCGAGTAAGGCCCAGTTACTTGGACCAAAATTTGGGGTATTTTTTGCCACTTCCAGTGATGATGGCATTGAAGCCAGTTATGAATTTCCCGATATTTGTTCAGATAACTTGTGGACTGACAAGCAAATTATTGTTAAAGCACCAGTCGGTTTGACCAATGGAACTGCCTACACTTTACGTTTGATTTTTCCAGATTCAGTGGCTACCTCGACTTTTTATAATATTATCTCACAGGCTTACATTGTAAATAATGCAGAGGCTGATTTGAACGGTGACAATACAGTTAACGTCAAATCTATTAAAAAACAATTTACCTTTAATACGGCCGCTAAATTATCACCCGGTCTTTGTAAGATGTCCCCGACTGTCGGTCAGGTTGGCGATAGTGTGACCTTGTCAGGCGAATATTTTCCTTTTAGTACCTCGACCGGTAATGTTATTTTTCAACGTTTAGCCACCTCAAGCAGTGCCACGGTTTTTTCCAGTCTTGGTAATGCCTCATCCGCAGTCGCCAGTGTTCCGCAAAAAGCGGAGTCAGGTCAGGTTCGGGTTTTTCACTCGACAAATGGTTATAGTAATGATTTGGCCTTTAAAGTTGGCACTTGCGAGCCTAAGACTTCTCCTAGTGCGGAGTGCGGCTCGACGGCTGATTGGTTTTGCTGTCCGAATGGCTCATCTTTCGCTAAAACTTGTCGCCAGGCTAGTAGTACGGCAACTGATAAATTACAAGATGCTTGTTTTACTAGTATTAAATTGAGTGCTTTTGAGTGGTCATTTTCAACCGAACTTGATACCTTGAAAGCCACCTGTTCAGGTTACACCAATTTTAATGCTTGTATGCTCTCGGCTAGCTGTCCGAATACGCCGGGGTCATGTCAGACTGGTAATGGCGGAGAACATGGCGATTGTACGGATACGTATTGCAATACAAAATATTCGGAATGTGGGGGCGATTGTGAGTACGATGTGGCAAATAATCGTTGCTTCTTAAAAGGTAAGACTTGCAACACTACAGTTGATTTGTCAGGTGCTAAATATGGGTATTATAACGCAGACGGCGTTGATCCGTTATCAAAATTTAACACAACCTCTGGCTTAACTATTGAATCAGAAGGTCCAAACAAGGTTTATGCGGTTAGTGGTCAGGGTCATTGGTACACTTTTAGTGATTATATACCAGTAGACACAACCAGATCTTACTATATAGCTGGCAGATTCAAGGCTATGGGTACAAAGTCGGCTCATACTTATTTAGGCTTTGATACTTATGACAAAGATAAGGTAAGTATTTCTGCGTGGCAGGTTATTCGCTATGGAAGTCCAGTAACAATAACCTCTATGTTGGGCGACACTATTACAGTAGACGGGTCATTTGCTGGCTGGAACGGTGCTGGTTCAGTTGCTGGTAATCGTTCACTCGCTTTTTATTATGATGGCGATACAACTAAATTACCAAAGGATACTGATATTTATAAAGACATATTTGAACCTGCGATAACCTCTGCCTATGCGTGGACTACTGCTGGATATTATGATTTAGATGTAACCAATGGTGCTTATAATGCATTGATTGGCAATCAAATAAAGTTAAATGCTCCAGCCTTGCCACCGGCCTTTCCGGTAATTCCGAATGTAACCAAAGTCATGAATCATAGCTCTGGTGGTACATTTTTATACACTGCCGCATCTGGTCAGGATGCACCTACAACATGGACTAATTTTACAGGCTTTATTAATGGCGAGGCCTTTGGCAATGGTATAAATAATTTTAGACCAACTACTCGTTTTGTAAAACTGATTGTCGGTTTGAACTATATGTCGCCAGGTGATGCAGACCCTTCTGGTTATAAGGAGTATATGGATGATGTTATTTTTACCCCTACTATGTGTAGTAGTGTTGGTGGTAAAGGCGTCTCACAAATTGATGTACAGGGCAAATCTTGTTTAATAGGAACGTTTTTGGATATAAATGGTAAATGTACAATCGGTACGCCACTCGTACCAAAATTGTGTTCAATCTGTGGTGATGGTTTATCCTGTAATAATAACAAGTGCATTGTTGATAAGCCAGTTTGTGAAGGTGATACAAAGTGTACGGCTGGAAAATGTGTTGCTGATTTTACTTGTGAATGTTGCTGTAAGGTGGGGAATGAGGCACAGGATTGTTGTACTGGCTTAACCTGCACGGGTGGTTTGTGTGCAAATGATCAAAAGGATGCAGGTAGTAAGTTTATTTATGGCCAATGCACTGGTTGTAAGGTTATGGTGGGTGGTTCATATGACCAGGCCGCATCTGATTTGGCTTGTAATTGTAAGCCGGGTACTGCTGAGCGCGTTTGCAACATTGATGAAAAAGTTTTTCTAAATGGTGAGTGGAAGGATAATCCTAGTGGTATTTGTGTCGATGCAGCACAAGAAGATCAGCCCTGCAGTGCGATTGCGGCGGCAGATTCAACTACCAACTCTTCTAATAGTTACATCTCTACGAGCTCCGTTGATATCGGTTATTGGATGTCCAGTGGAATAATTGCTGGCTATAGTCAATTTAAGGATAATCCAGTCGGTACAAAATTCATGTTTGTTGATACACCACGCACCTGCTCTGTGCTTAATGCAACATCGACTATTAATGGCAAGACTGCTACTTGTTTGGGCGTACCAGGTGATTATTACTGGGTATTTACTGATAAATCACCGTGTCCAGACGATTCTTTTATGTCCACCTTGTCAGGTGAGGCTAATAGTTTTTGTTTAGTTGCCAGTACTACTTTAAATCGAATGCCAAAAGTTTGTGCCTTTTATGGTGCCACTTCTACGGTCAAAAAAGCCATTGGCGGCACCGATTTGTCAGAGGTGACTTGTGAAAAAGTTAGCGCTTGGCAGAAACCTTTTGTTACTCAGCAGGTAAAAAGTACAACCACGGCCACAACTACCTATGCTAAAGGTCCGATGATAGGAAATACGGTTTATCACTGGCAAACAGATTTGGCTGCTGGCTGTCCTGTTGGCACGTATCTTGATAATAATGGCAAGTGTACAGTGGGGCAGTTAAGTGATTTGGCGAAATGCACACCTGTTGGCTCGATTAAGGGTGGCATGATTACTAATAGCACCTCGACTTGTCAGGCGGTTGCCGGCCTTCCGGTTGGTACTGGTTACTGGATGATTCCGAAGGCACCGAACAAGTTTTGTCCTGTCAATACTTCACTCTCCGCCACCTCACCTTCGGCAGACACTAAGCCTTGGTGTATCATTGGAGCCAAAGATAGTAGCTATCTTAAGATAACAGCTAGTAATTTGGCTTTGTGCGATAGTAAAAATATTGGTGCAGCCACAACTTCCGCTGGTAAAAATTATACCTGTACGAAGGTTAGTTATGCTGGCTCCCATGCATTGGGCGCTGATGGTCTTTGTACAAATGCGAGTTTGCCCGCCTGTGCGCCTGGTTTATTTTGTGATCCTAATGGTTGTTCGTGTCAGCCGGTCGCGACTTCAACGGCTATCAGTGAGGTCAGGGCCGGGGAATTATGCATTGACACCGGAGCTGGTGCACAGTGTTTGGTTGGGGCTGATAGTTGCGATAGTGGTTATACCAATTTATCGTGCTTGACCAATCCATTAGCGGTCAACAAGGATTGTCGTTGTTGTTGTACGCCCGGCACCACCAAAACCGTCAAGGATATTCAAAATAATGATAAGGTTTTGAAATGTGAGGCTGACAAGGGTTCTTGTAGCGGTGCGTCACGTGGCTTGTTTTGTGGATGTGCTACTGACGCTGAATGCAATGGTGGCGCCGATAGTTGTGATTTAGAAACATGCTGTCGCGCTAGACCTTTCGGCACCTCAACTTTTCCGAATAATAACTCAAACAATGTTTGTCGTAATACAGTCATCTCCATGGAATTCAATGAACCCATGAATCCTGGTAGCTTTGCGGGCAATGTCATAGTTGTAGCTGACAATGACTCCGCGGCATGTCCGACAGGCTCGTACCTAACTACAATAAAAGGTCATAGTTACAGTTGGTTAGAACGCATATTTATGTTTGCCCGTCGAATATTTAATATTAGTGATACGGCATATGCCGAGATTGGGCATAATTATTGTACTGTTGATGGTGTTGTGACGATGACGAATGCCAACAAGAAAGTTGAATTTGCTCCAAAAAATTTACTTGATGGCGGTAAAAAATATTACGTCATAATTCGTGGTGACGCTGTGCAAAATGATGCTCTTCACGAGGGGGTTTTGTCGGCCATCAATACTGGTATTCATGATACTGATGGCGGATCAGGGACTGTCTTATTGACGCCTGGTTATGCCGAGAGCAAGGATGTCTTTAACGTAATTGAATATTTTGGCTATGTTTGGAAATTTACCACTCTCAATGACGCTTCAGATAACAAAGGGGTTTGTTTGCTTGACCATATAACGATTGACACCGATGGTCGTGGTGGCCAAAGCTGGTTGTTTAAAAATTTGAAAAAGGATAAAAATGACGACAAGATTTTACCGCCGAACTCCAGTTTTGATAGTAATAATAATGATAATGATAAGGTTTATTACGGCAGGACGTTTGATAAAAACAACAAGCCCATCACCAGTATCGCTGGTGTGTATTCGTGGAGCTGGTCTTGGTCTTCGAGTAATGTTGGCGTCGTAACTATTGGTGACGGTGCGACCTATGATTTGGCTAGCAATGCTAGTAGCCAGCAAATCATGGCTGTCGATGGCACGCCAGATCGTCAGACTCTGGTCAATGCCTCAACAACCATAGACGTCGACGCTATAAATGGCACTGTCGGACAATTTAAAACAGCGAACGCTTTGGCTAGAATCTTTATCTGTAATAATCCTTGGCCACCGATTTTAAGTCTAGCAACTTGGCCCTGGAAGGATGGTAATGCAAATTGCGGCTTTAATAATTTGGTAAAGTGTGACAATAATCAATTTGAGTTCTATTACTGTCGTGACAATGGAGGTACTATCGATAGTGACTATCCAGCCGTTAATAACACTTCTGCACCAATCGGCGGTCTAGCTAAAGGTATGTGTGACGCTGGTTACAAAAACAAGCTTGATTGTACTGCCTCAAGTGATTGTAATGCGCCGGCTGGCGTCAAGACTTGTGTCAATAATATTTGTTCAGGTGGTGGCGTTGGCGGTAATTGTAGTAGTGACCAAGACTGCCAGACTGGCGGCACTTGCAGGCAAGTTTATAAAGAGTTTTATTTCATGAGGGATTTACTGCCTGACGCCAGTGCCTTGAATCTAACGGCAATGCCCGAAGCTAAAGGCAGTGCTCTAACCTTGAATTGGACCTCAGATCTATTGGCTGGAGGTTATAAGATCTATTACGGTGTGGCAAGTAAAAAGTATGGACCCCCGATAGTAATTAAGGGTGGCGTTCAGTCTAGTTACGTCTTTAAGGACTTGATAAATACTAACAAATATTATTTTACGGTTACCAAACTTTCAGCAGATACTGGAGCTGAAAGCAAGCCTGCCGCCGAGGTCTCAGCTGTCGTTGCCGACACTTGGCCTCCAAATGCTCCAATAAATTTAAAAGGTACTCGTGAGGCTGATGGCTCGGCGATTATCTCTTGGGATAATAATCTAGTAGACAATAACGGTGATGCTGTTAAATTTAAAGTTTACTATGTTGCCAGCGGTACTGATTTAATGTCAGATTATGCTGCTTCATTGGCTGTTAGTAAAAATAATTCGGGCAAGTATTCCTTAAAAATCAACAGTACATATTTGAATAAAGACGTGTCATACAAATTTGCCGTCACTGCTATCGATAGTGCTGGTAACGAAAGTGAAAAAATTAGTACTTGTAATATTATGTGCGGCCTAGCTGGTGCTTGTAGTTTGAGTTGCGTCTGGACAAAGGACGGTGGTGCGATTAATACTTTTGGTGACCTTAACGGTAACGGCATTATTGATTCGCTCGCCAATGCCGTCGTTTATGATAATAATGCTAATTACACTACCGCTAATGATGTGCCGAATGGTCAATACCTGAAACTAAGTGGTATCCAACCTACGCCATATGCTTGGCTAGCTGACACTAATGCTGCAAAAGTCATTAAGTTCAGAGTTACTAACGGTCCGAAAAAAATCTGTGCCTTAAATCCAGTCAATGGTTTGTCCTCGTGTTCAATTGATAATGCCTTTCAGGAAAAAATTGGCCAATCACTTGGAGAGTTTGATTCTGGTGGTGGTCTCCCATCGCGCACTGCTGTTAACGTCGAAACCAGTGATGTTTGGGTGCACAACAGATCACAGCAAACGGTTAGCCAGATTACCAATGAGGGGGTAATTCTTAGAACATGTTTTACGGACCCTGCCCATACTGGCGGCGCAAATGGTGGTGGTGTAACTTTGGATAAGGATGGTAATGCTTGGGCGGCTAACATGTATACTGGTGATATTACTTTATTTTCTGCCACTGCCACTCCAGGAGTTTGTACAATTTTAAATCATGTTAATATCGGCAAGCAAATTTATGGCTTAGCTGGTGATAGTAAGGGTTATCTGTGGGTGCAAAGTTGTCCTTGGTGTAGTACCGGTCAAGTTACAAAAATTAATACCAACTTAACGCCACCAACACCTGAATATTTTAACTTTAGTGGTGGTGCTATATACGGAGTGACCATTGATTCATCTGATACACCATGGTTCGGTATTTATTCTGGTTCTGGTGGGGTATATAGGTATAAAAAGGCGACGAATGAGGTTAAATACTATCCCTTTGCTGGTTTTGTAAGTGGTGTCAGTAGTGATTCTTATGGCCGTATTTGGGGCTCAGGGTTTGCAAATAAGGACATTGTTGGACTTAATTACAATTCTACTACCGATGTAGTTTCAAAGCTTTATACCATTAGTATTGGCACGACTGAAATGCATGGTATTAGTGGAACCTCTGATGGCTTAGTTTTTAGTATTGCTTATCCTGAGGCTGGTGCGTCAAGGATTTATTTTGTTGATGCAGCTACCGGTCAGACAACAAGTTCTCAGCTTGATCGTGGCACTAATGTTTTTTGTGCCAAAACAGCCGACAATTCTGGCCTTAGTTCGAGTCCTGGTGGGTGCTTAGGTAGTTTTGTCTATACCTATGCCGATATGGCTGGCTTAAATAGAGCTAAGATTATGCGATCTGGGACTTGGTTGAGTGAGGTAATGGATCATGGCTCTGCCGGTGGTAAATGGGGTTCGATCAGTTGGGATCAATTCATTAAGCCTGGTTCGAATTCCAGTGTTGAGGTATACGTAGCTGCTAACGATAATCCAGCCTTGCTCGATGGTAGTATGTTCATTGCCAGTGACTGGAATGCTACCGGTTATCTTGATGCTAATCACATGGGCAGGTACTTGAAAATTAAAGTAGTTTTAAAATCTAATGATACTGGTGTCACGCCGGTGGTTTCTAATATTAGAATAAAATAAACATGAATCGTACAAAAATTATTAGTATTAGTATCCTATTTTTAATATGTTTTGCTGGTCTTGGTTTTTATTTTATTAGAAGTGGTGATAAGGGTTTTTTAAGCAAATCCGTGAATCAACAAAAAATTGTTGAAAAGGCAGAAACGGCGCAAGATTACAATCGAACCATGCAGGCGGTTTTGGCTAACAGAATAGATGAGTGCAACAAGGTGGTTGTAGCGGCAGACAAAAATAGTTGCATTAATTCAGTGGCATCATATGTAACAGATGAGAAAATGTGTGATTTGGTCTCTGATAAAAAGTTGGCCAGTGATTGCGCTAGTAATATTGTGTTAAAAAAGATAATCTCGAGTAGCACGCCAGAACGATGTAATGATTTGACTAGTCCATATATTGAAACTTGTATGGACACCTTTTCTGTTAATTTTAAAAAGACTACTGACTGTAAAATTTTTAAAGATAGCAAGAAGTGTCAAAATATTGTTGCTCACACTTTGGCCATAAATTCGCGTGATTTAAAGTCGTGTGATAAAATAACAGATGCTGATCTAAGAAATCATTGCCAGACGGTTATCAATGCTTTACCACTAGACTCGGACAAGGACGGATTAAGTAACGCCCAAGAAAAATCAATAGGCACCGATCCATTTAAAGCTGATACTGACAATGACGGCGTAAGTGACGGACAAGAAATAAATGTGACGCATACTAATCCTAAAGATATTAATAGTAAATAATTAAAGCTTAATCAATAATATGTTTGAAGAACAAAACAACGCCAGCTTTCCTGCGTCGGTCAAGACTGACAATGCTATGGTCCCACCAAAAATTACCGAAGATATATTTGCTGGTGTTGACAAGGGTAATTTTAACCCGTTAAGTGGTTCAAATCAAAATAATCCAGAGCTCATTCAGTCGATTAACAGTATTGCTGCTGATGCTGAACTTGGTGCGGCCACTTCAGGTGCTGGCATGAACAAAAAATATATTTACATCTTGCTCGGTATCATTGGTGTTTTAGCAGTGGTTGCTGTCGGCACTTTGCTAATTTTGACCAAGATTAAATCAACCAACAAAAGTGTGCCAGTCGCAGAAAATCCTGCAGCTGAGGTGAAAAAAAATAATGAAATTAAAACAGTTACGCCACCGGAGACCTTAAACAACACGGAAAATGTTTCTAATCTTGTCTCGACAACATCAAACGAAAATAAAGGCACTACCACAGTTCCTAATAGTTCTATAATTTCAGCCCCAATAGTAACTGACACTGATCAAGATGGCCTAGTTGATGCTGAAGAAATAAAGCTTGGAACTAATATTAACAGCAAGGACACAGATAACGATGGTCTAACAGATAAGGAGGAGGTTAGGATTTACGGCACCGACCCACTAAAGGCAGATACTGACGGAGATGGCTACAAGGATGGTGAAGAAGTTTCCAAAGGCTACAATCCCTTAGGCAAGGGTAAATTATTTGACGTGACCGGTAAGTCATCCAAGATTTCAAATTAATACAAAAAAATATGTTTGGTTCAAAAAAAACAACCACAAAAGACGAAAAGCCAGTCGATGATATGACTCCTGAAAAAATAGTTGAAACTTATAACGTTTTTGATGAGGTGGCAATACACACAATGCCAACACGTTACAAGGAAATGCATCATGATGGAGAACAGGCCAAAAAAACTGGGATGCTTATTATTGCTGGCGGTGGTTTAGTTTTTCTGGTCGTCCTTGCTGGCATAGGCTGGTTTGTTTTTGCTCCAAAAAATACTATTCAAGCTCCAATTGTTCAGACAAATAATCAAGCTGAGACTGAAGTTGTTACTGAAACGCCTAAAATTGCAATCGAGCCGGTAGTTGAAACACCCGTAATTGCCACGCCAACACCAGATATGTTAAACACGCAAGCAAGTTTAGCTAAGACATCGGCTAGTAGCAGTCAGCCCCTTGTGGTTGAGCCAAAAGTTGCAACAGCAACCCTAAGTCAAGCTCTTGACTCTGATGCTGATGGTTTATTGGATCCGGAAGAAAAATTACTTGGCACAAATATTAATGCGGCTGATTCTGATGGAGATACATACGCTGATCTTGTTGAGGTGACCAAGGGATACAACCCGGCTGGTACTGGTAAGTTACTTGAAAATCCAAATATGGCCGAGTATTCCAATTCATTATTTGCATTTACTTATCCTCGCAGCTGGCCGTTTAAGGCGCAAGATAATAATTCCGTAATACTGACTACTCCTGACGGACAGTCGGTTACGGTTAGCTTGAGTGCGAATGCCGATGCTTTGACTTTGGAAAATTGGTACAAGGAGCAGTTTAGTGTATCACAAATAAGTGCCAATCAAATTTTTACTCAAACAAATTCTGCTGGTACGGTTTTATGGAACGGCATAAGGACGGCAGACAATTTGACCTATTATTTGATGGATAATAATAAAAAAAATATTGTGGCAATTAATTATAATCTAGGTGTGACGAATGTTGATAATTTTCCCAATATTATTAAAGTCATTGCTAATACCTTTAGCCTCAAATGATAGAAATAAACAATACTACTAGGTTGGCGGTTGATAAAAAATTGATCGAGTTTATTGCTACTGAAACTCTGAAATATTTTGACAAAAATGATTGCAATCTCTCTATTGCGTTTGTTTCCGGGTCGGCTATACGTCGACTAAACAAGAAACTGCGAGGTATTGATAAAGTCACAGATATTTTATCATATGCTGGTGATGGTAACGACTTAGGGGAGTTAATAATTTGTTACAAGCAAATTATTGATCAAGCCCCGAATTTTCAGCAATCAGCTGAAAATGAGTTAATTTTTATTTTGGTTCATGGTATTCTGCACTTACTGGGACATGAAGATGGGGTTGATAGTGATAGATTAAAGATGATGAAATTAGGTGCAAAAATAATAAAAAAAATTAGTCCCAGACATACGCCTAGTACTGATAGTATTAAATAAATATGAGCCTAAAAAGATTAATAAAAAGTTTTACCTATGCCTTTAAGGGGTTAGTAAAGACATGGCGCGAAGAGCAAAATCTTCAGATACACACGGTGATGGCAATTATTACCATTTTAATCGGTTTTTTGTTTGGTTTATCTTCTATTGAGTGGTTATTTTTAATTCTTTGTATTACTTTGGTGGTAATAATGGAGGTAGTTAATAGTGCTGTTGAAAGAGTGACTGATATTTTGAAGCCAAGAATCCATGGTTACGTAAAGGAAATAAAGGATATTATGGCTGCAGCGGTTTTACTTGCTTCCATAAGTGCTGTAATTGTCGGGTTAATTATTTTTGGTCCTAAGTTTTATGCATTGCTTGTAGCATTAGCATAAATTTGGTATAATATTTCTATATTTAAAAATTGTTTAAGAGTTAATTATGCGAGAAAATATCGTTGCCGGTCTTGATATTGGCTCAACTGCAGTTCGTCTTGTAATCGGTCAGAAAGTCCAATTGGAAAAGGGTGAAGATTTGCAAATTATAGGAGCTGTTAGTGTGCCTTCTGACGGTATCAGCAAAGGGGTGGTTACAAGCATAGATGGTGCAACAGCGGCTATATCGGATTGCTTGGAAAAGGCTGAACGATTGACTGGAATTCCAATTACCAAAGTTTTTGTTGGTGTTAACGCTCCAAATATTCGTTGTGAACGAAGTAAGGGGGTAGTGGCTGTTGGTAAAAATAATGGTGAAATTACCGAAGAAGATGTAGAGCGCGCCATTGAGGCGGCCAGAGCCCTATCCGTTCCGCCAAATTTTGAGATTATTCACGTTATACCAATTAGCTATGCGATTGATAGTCAGGGTGATATCAAGGATCCAATTGGTATGAATGGTGTTAGGCTTGAAGTGGAGATTTTAATTGTTCAAGCACTATCTTCGCAAATCAACAATTTAACCAAGGCAATTTACCGTACAGGTTTAGAGATTGAGGATTTAGTTTTAGCCCCTTTGGCGGCAGGCGAGGCGGTGTTAACTAGCAAGCAAAAAGAATTGGGCGCAGTGGTTATTAACCTGGGTTCTGCAACTACTGGTATCTCTATTTTTGAGGAAGGTGAGGTTTTGCATGCCGCGGTTTTGCCAATTGGTTCGGCTCATATTACTTCTGATGTTGCCCTAGGACTTCGTTGCCCAATCAATTTAGCAGAACGAATAAAGCTAGAATATGGTTCAGCTAAGCCAACCAGGTTTGATAATACAGCTGAGGTTGACGTTCGGCCACTAGCGGCCGATGAGGGGTTGGCTGAGGATGAAGTGGTTGACGTCTCTCGTCATTATTTGGCTGAGATTATTGAAGCTCGGGTTGAAGAGATTTTTGAAAAAGTTGACGATGAATTGAAAAAAGTCGAAAGATCAGGCATGCTGCCAGCTGGCGCTTTTATTGTTGGTGGCGGCTCTGGTTTGGCTGATTTACTTGAGGTAGCTAAACTGAAGCTGCGCTTACCGGCAAGTCTCGGTACGAACAAAAATGCTACTGTTATTGTAGATAAAGTTAATGACCCAGCCTATTTGGTGGCGCTAGGATTAGTGGTTTGGGGCTCAAAACATGTGGTTGAGAAAAAAGGTTTTGGTGGACAGGCGAGCAATTTTTTTGGAGGAGCACTCGGCTCGGTCAAGGGTTTTTTAGGCAAGCTTAAGCCCTAGGCCTGGTATTAGTTGGTTGAATTTTAGTATTTTAAATAAATTATTGCGAATTTATTTAGCCTTGCCTATTTGGGTCACATAAGATATCATTTATTGTAATAGATAATTTTAATTATATATATGGCAGAAATTAAGCCTGAAATTGAAACTTTCGCAAAAATTAAAGTCGTTGGTGTAGGCGGTTCCGGCGGTAGCGCTGTTAACCACATGATTGATTTGGGTATTAAAGGCGTTGAGTTTATTGCAATAAATACCGATATTCAAGCTCTTCATGCCAATAAAGCGAGTAAAAAATTACATATTGGCAAAGGCGTGACGCGCGGCCTAGGAGCAGGTATGAATCCAGAGCTCGGTCGTCAAGCAGCTGAAGAATCCCAAAATGAAATCAGAGAGGTTTTAAAGGATGCTAACATGGTTTTTGTGACTTGTGGTATGGGTGGAGGTACTGGTACAGGTGCTAGTCCGATTGTGGCAGAAATCTCTAGAGACTTAGGTGCTTTGACCATTGCCGTTGTTACAAAGCCTTTTGCTTTTGAGGGTAATCAGCGCAAAAATTTGGCTGATCGTGGCATGATGGAGTTAACTGATAAGGTTGACGCCATTATCACCATTCCTAACGATAGAATTTTTCAAATTATAGATAAAAAGGCATCTTTGCTTGAATCTTTTTCTAAAGTCGATGATGTTTTGCGACAGGGAGTGCAGGGAATTGCCGAACTCATTACTGTGCCTGGTCGAATTAATGTCGACTTTGCCGACGTCAAGGCTGTTATGTCGAATTCAGGTTCAGCCTTAATGGGCATTGGTCAGGCCACCGGCGAAAATCGCGCGATAGAGGCGGCCAAATTAGCCATCAATTCGCCATTACTTGAAATGTCGATTGATGGTGCTAGAGGCATTTTGTTTACGATTCAAGGCGGTTCAAACTTGGGCATGGGTGAGGTGCAGGAGGCCGCCAAAATTATCACGGCCTCGGCAGATGAAGATGCAAAGATTATTTTCGGTATTATTACAAATGAAAAAATGAAGGATGAGGTCAAGATTACCGTCGTGGCTACTGGCTTTGATCAGGGCACACCTGGTCGTCGAGTTGAGACTTATTCTGGCAGTATGGGTGGCCATCCTTATATTCCAAATCCAGTGGTTGCTTCAGGTCAGCAGAGTCAAATTAGTACACCGGTTAGTGCTACTAATTCTATGAGTCATTCAACGCCGGAAAACAATAACTACGTTTCACCCTCAAGACCGAAAATATCCCCAGTTAAGGCAGCACAGGCCGAGCCAGCCAGAAGAAAAGATAGTTATGAGACTGATGAAGAAGATGATTTGGGAATACCAGCCTTTATTCGGAAAAAAATGATGTAGAGCGAAAAATCAATATTTAGTGCAATATTCGCATATAAAAAAGCTATAACCTCACGGTCATAGCTTTTTTTGTTTGATTGCCATTGTTGGGAGTTAAAAATTGGGCATTTCCACTCTTTGTGGATAACCTAGTCAAAACCCGCAAATAAATCGATAAAAAAAGTTTATCGATCATATTTGCGGGTTTTTTGTTTATTTTGAAAATTTAACTATTAATTCATTTCGACTTGAGTTCGAAATGATGAGAAAGGGGGTGATTTTATGGATTCAGTACCCCAAGAGATGTCCGAAACGTTTGATTGTTCTGAAGACTATCCGTTAGGCGGATCTCTTGAGCCTTATGACATTTGGCGTGATTTACAAAGGTTGGAAAATGCCAGACGTAGATTAGGTCGAATAAATTAAGACACCCACCCTTTGTGGGGTGGATGTCCTAGGTGTTATGAACTCCTATCAAAAAATGCACTTTTTGAAAGGATCAATTACAAACTTATCAGCAACGATTTTATTAGTCAAGCTGATAAATTTTAAGAAAAATATTTAATATTATCCCTTGTTTAGGGGGTGATCAAGAAATTTATGCAAACAAAAACTATGACTAAACCTGTTATTAAGCAGGCAACTAAATCATACGGCAACTTCTTTATGGAAGTCGCTAACACCAAGCCATACTTCAAAGCAGCTTTTGAGGGTTTCGCTGGTTCAGGCAAAACCTATACATCTGCATTGGTTGCAATCGGACTTCATCAGAAAATCAAATCAAAAAAACCAGTCGTTATGTTCGATACAGAAAAAGCGGCCAAGTTTTTGAAGAGAGTATTTAACGAGGCTGGCATTGAGTTACTGGTCAAGGAATCACGCACGCTCGCCGATCTTAAAGAGTCGATGAGGCTTTTGCGTGATCAGCAAGTTTCCGACATTCTTATCATCGATTCAATCTCCCACGTTTGGGAGGACACCGTCGAATCGTACAAACGCAAAGTTGGACGCACTCATCTGCAATTTCAGGATTGGGGCATATTGAAGCCGATGTGGAAGGCAGAGTTTTCTGACCCGCTTGTTCGTGATCCATATCATATTATTATGTGCGGTCGTGCCGGGTTCGAATATGAAAATGAAATCAACGCAGATACCGGCAAACGTGAAATCTATAAATCAGGTGTGAAGATGAAGGTAGAAGGGGAGACAGCCTACGAGCCTGACATCTTGGTTTTAATGGAACGCTTCGAGGAGATATTGGGTAAGGACAAGAAAGTATATCGTCAAGCGACAATTGTTAAAGACCGCTCAACTTTGATTGATGGCAAAACATTTATGAATCCAGATTTTACTAATTTTGAACCTGCTATTGATGATATGCTGGCTAATCCAGTTAAGCGGGAGATTGTTGAAACTGACTCAACTGGTTTGTTTAAAACCGAGGAAGATAAACGTGAATATGTGCGTAAACGAGAGATTGTTTTGGAAAAGATCTCAAATGAATTAGTTAAGGCTTGGCCAAGCACCGGAGCAGCTGATAAGAAAAAGCGAATTGAGGCATCAGAGATTGTTTTCGGTACTAATAGTTGGGAGGAGATAAAGATTAAAAAACTATCAGAACTTGATGCTGGACTAGAAACTTTGAAGATTGTAATTCAGGATGCCTTGGCTGTTGATTTTCCAGATAAGGTGTCATCTAAAAAATCAGGTGACGAAGATGTTAACTAGCGAGCCAAGCGTTCCTCATCTAATCGCAGAAAAGGTGAGGCTTAAATCTCGCATCCAATCTCGGAATTATCTTTTGGGAGAGTTTCGGCAAATTGTGAAGCGGGAGAATGATAGAGATAGCAAGCGAATTGCAGAGATTGAGAATATCTTGGCAGAACGTAATAAAAAACCAATGGTCAGAAAATATAAATCATTTTTATTTTTCTGACTTGCAATACACAAGGCCTTTGTGGCCTTGTAAGGCGAGAGGTCGGCTAGTCCAGGGATTGGGTTTCGACCTGATTCACCTCTCGTATTACAAGCCCACAACTCTTTTAATCCATGCTTGTCACATGCAATACACGATAACAATAAATCAATTAGTTTTAGCCTACACAAAACTCGATCTTATCGAGAGTGCTATTATTGAATATTTGTGTTTCATCTGCACCTCTCTCAATGAAAAAATAGAGAAGGAGCGTCAAGACGGTTATACATGGGTGAATTATAAGCATCTTATGAAAGAGATGCCTTTATTGCGTATTAAAAGCAAAAGTGCGATTACACCAAGAATTAAAAAAATTGAAAAGGAGGGTTATGTTGCTTGCCGGATAATTCATCAAAGACTGTATGTACGGCTTTTACCCAAGGTCGATGAACTGTTCACGAATACGAATAGTCACAACACAAAAGATCCCGAAACTGTCCAGTTTGGCGAACGGTTACCTATTCGCGAAAACGAACACGATAATAATACTAATAGTTATAAAAACAACGTTAACGTTACAGAGAAAACTGTGGATAAACTATCGGACGAGGAAAGTGGCAAATTGCATTATCTGTTGGGCAGGATAGGCGATCAAAAAAATCACAAAGCATGGGTTGGAGTTGTTCGGCAGATCGGATTTCAAAAAGTGCAAAATATTCTACTGGATGTGTCAGAGAGTGTGGATGCCAAGAACAAGGGAGCATGTGCAATGGGTTTGGCAAAGAAGGCAGGATTTAAAATATTTAGACCAAATAAATAGCGATATGGAAGATTTAAAAAGACTAATTGAGAAAAATCTCATTTTGCGTGTCGATTTCAATAATTCGGTCGAGCAAACTGAGCATGGGGACATTATTGGTACCAAGTATTTTTTAATCGGAGTCGTTCAGGTGGCCGTTTTTTATCAAGATGGGACCAACGAGCGGGCATTAATCAATTACGCTTTGTCAGTCGCCAAGGATCCGTTCCTACGACTTTTACAGGGAGTTAAGGCAACCGATCGAATGAAGATTAAAAATTACAATCAGAAGGTTAAGGAAATAGTGAGGGGATTAGAGGGTGCAATTTTAAAAACAGTCAGGGATGGCAAATTTAATAATCGAGAAATATCAAAAATTTTAATAGTAAAATATGCGAACAGAACAAATGATACCACTCGAGGCGATCAAGCCATACGAGAGGAATGCCAAAAAGCATGCGAACAAGCAGGTCAAACTGATAGCTGATAGTATTCGAGAGTTTGGTTTTAATCAGCCAATGGTCTTGGACAAGAAGAATGTCATTATTGTCGGTCATGGCAGATTCGAAGCAGCTAAACTTTTAAAGCTCAAAGAAGTGCCGTGCATCATTGTTGACTTACCGGCCAAGAAGGCTATTGCTTATCGTTTAGCTGATAATAAGCTCAACGAGAGTCCTTGGGATATGGAGCTGGTGATTAAGGAGTTGAAGGAGTTGGACGATGAGATGCTTAAGCTTACTGGTTTCGATGAGGACATCATTACTGAAGTTAGGGAGGACGGATTTGATGCTCAGGAGGAGTATGACAAGATCAAGGAGCCAAAAGCCAAGACCGGAGATGTTTACGAGTTAGGTAGACATCGCTTGATGTGCGGTGATTCGGCTAAGCGGTCAGACGTGGAGGTTTTGATGAAGGAAAAGAAGGCAAGGCTAGTCTTTACTGATCCGCCTTACAACGTGGACTATAAATCACCCGGAGGTCTAGATTATAGTTCGACCAAGTTCGGTGGTACAGGTGGCAAGATTTTCAATGATAACAAATCGGACGAGGATTGCTTAGAGTTTTACATCGATGTCTTGAAGAATCTATTCGACTTTAGTACTGATGATGTGACGATTTACTGGTGGTTTGCCAACAAGAATAACAGTATTAATCGGCATGCCTTTGACAATTCAGGTTGGCATATGAGTCAGATCATTATTTGGCTTAAGAATTCGATGGTCTTCTCGCGAGGTCAAGATTATCACCGTCAGTATGAGCCTTGCATGGTTGGCTGGAAGAACAAAAAGGTGCATTACAAAAATCGGAAGATCACAAATTTCAAGGACGTATTCAATCTTGATTTTGATGATTACAGCGAGATGATGGATGTTTGGTACGAAAAACGGGATATTACGCAGAAATATGTTCACCCGACACAGAAACCATTGAGACTTGCAGAAAGGGGCATCAAAAAGAACAGTGAGCGTGGGGATATTGTGGTCGATCTGTTTGGTGGTTCAGGTTCAACACTGATGAGTTGTGAACAAATGGATCGAGTGTGCTATTCGATGGAAATGGATCCGAAATATGTTGATGTAATAATTAAGCGCTGGGAGGAATTTACCAATAAGAAAGTCAAAAAGTTATGAATTTTTATTGTATAAAAACTGGAGAGGTCATAGATACTAAGAAAGCCTTCGGATTGTGTATGGGGGAGTGTAGGGGTAATTATCGCCTTTTCAAGACCGAAATGTCGGCTAAACTCCATTTTTTCCGTCAAGGCAAAGTTCTTAAACAGTGTGAGTCTGAAGTTGTATGGAACAAGAGAAATGTAACAAATGTAACACTATAAAAAAGGGGAAAATCGAACTGAGGATTATCAAGAACAAAGAGAAGATTCTGGACGAGCTGGAGAAGAACATGGGCATTGTCAGGAATGCATGCAAAAAAGTTGGCATTTCGCCTAAAACCTATTATTTGTGGTTACAAGAAGATGAGGAGTTTGCCAAGAAGGTTGATGTGGTTGAGTGGGCACAGCGGTACTATGTCGAGGGTAAGTTACTGGGAAAAATCGCTAATGATGATACTGCTTCGATTATTTTCTATCTGAAATGTCGACATCCAAATTACAAAGTAAAGTCAGAAATCGATACCGGCAATTCAGCGGACATGGAGCAAATGAGGAAAGATTTCAGTGATTTAATAAACCAGTTAAAGCAAGATAATAATGCAAAACCCCCAATTGCCAATCATACCGACTAGCGAAAGGGAGACATGCATCGCTCTTTTAAAACAATTCAAGTTAGAAGGTGAACCGGCGAATGAGGTGATATCGGAAGGTCAGCTGGTGATTTTCTGGGCGATCGTGTTCAGGCACTATGGGTACATTCAAATCATTGCATGTACCCAGTATGGTAAGTCCTTAATTGTTGCCTTGGCGTGTATTGTGGTCAGTTGTATTCAGGGCGAGTTGATACCGGTGGTTGCCCCGAAAAAAGAACAGGCCAAGAAGATTATGCGTTACTACATCGAGCATATCGATGATAGCCCGTTGTTTAGTTCCTTGCTCGAAAAGAAAGATCGAATCGACATGTTAAGACAAGAGGCCAGTAAGGATAGAATCGTTTTACGCAATGGTGGTGGTCTATTCGCTTTAAGTGTTGAGGCTAGAAGTGCGGCTAATGGAGTTAAAGCAGTTATGGGTGAGGGTGGTCGTATTGTTATTCAGGATGAGAGTGCCTTGATCCCAGACGAAATTGAAGCCACGATTTTTCGCATGATTGCCGGTAAGCAGAAGGTGGGTAAAGAACGCAAGCAGTCGTGCTATATCAAGATCGGCAACCCCTTTCACAATAATCATTTTAAGCGGTCATGGAAGGATAAGGATTATTTCAAAATCTTTATAAATTCTGATCAGGCCTTGAAGGAGGGCAGGTATACGCCGGAGTTCTTAAGCAAAGCCCTGAAGTTACCCTTGGCTGATATCCTGTATCGTTGCAAGTTCCCGGATGAGAATGAGGTTGATGCTAAGGGTTATCGAAAGTTGATGACTTCAACAGAGCAGAAAGTGATGTATTGCGAGGAACGACCTAAATTGAAGCGGGAGGGTAAACGGTTAGGTGTTGATGTGGCAAGGGGTGGTAATTGGACGGCATTTATTATCCGAGGTTTAGAGGAAGGTTCAAGTCTACCTAGGGCATACGTAAAGCGGAAGATTAAGACGAAGAACATCATGGATGTGGCCAAAGAGATTAAGTTGATTTGTCGAGAAGAGCATATTGATTATTTGGATGTCTTTGTGGATGTGGTCGGTGTAGGGGCTGGTGTGGTTGATCGGCTAGAAGAGGATGGTATTTTTGTTAATTCTTGTCGGGCTAACGATCAAGCCAGTGATGCAGGCAAGGATGTGTACGTTAACGTAAAAGCTGAGGCAAATTTTCAAGCCAAGAAGATGCTCACCGAGCAGGGTGGTAAAATCTATGGCAAGGAGTTTGCCGAAGTAGATGAGATCAAGTGGAAAATAGCGAGTGGTGGGGACGGCAAGATTCAAATGGAGTCCAAGGATGAGTTGATTGCCCGAGGCGTACCAAGTCCAGACTTTTGGGACGGCCTATGCTTCACCTATTATAAACGAAATCAATCAGTGCCTAGAATAATAACTTTATGACATGGATTAAACGACAATTATTTAAAACCTTATTGAGATTCGTCAATCGACTGGGCGGTCATCTGCGAGTGGCAGTAGTCAAGCGAACCAGTATCTGCGCACGTGTCATGCGAGCGGGTGAAGGCAAGTGGAGTGAATCGAGATTGTTAAAGCAAGGACTTAAATTTAGAAAACATTTTATAAATAAACAATATGATTTTAGTCATCGAGAATAAACTACAAAAATTGATCAATCGTTTTCTGTATTTTGCAGTCGTGTTGACCAATGCATGCGAGGACTGGATTATCGACAAGATTGACGGCCAGACCTTAAATGCGGGCGAGTACGTGGGTTGGGGAACCGGTGCCGGGACGATTGCCAAGAATAACACCACTTTGTTTAACGAGTCCAGTGAGGCTCGCATATCGGCCACTAGAACACAACCGAGATCCGATCAGATACAGTGGGTTTCCATGCATACGGCCAATGCGACTAAAACGATCACCGAGGCGGGGTTATTTACGGCCATTACGGCCGGAAATTTGCTCATACATGGCGATTTTGTGGGCATTGGGGTAAATAGCGGGGATAAGGTGGAATTTACCATAATTCTTGAAATTCAGTGATATGGAGGCGATATTAGGCATTAGCCAGACTTCAATTAACAATTCATCGACCATTATTAATAATTCGTGGCATCAGGGGATTCTTATTCCTACCGGCATGAAGAATATTTGCAAGATGGATTTGTATGCCGATGGCTCACCTTACGATGCCTATATGGCTATTGCCATTAAAGACAGCCTGACTGGACCGGCATTGTATTATCAGACAGTGCATTTTACGCAGATGGGTTGGAATGAGTTTTGGTTTGACACAGTTTTCACAGTTACGCCAGGCAAGATGTATTACATTAATTTGCAGAGGCCAGGTGGCAGTTACATGAGTTGGGGCAAGAACGTTTTTGGTAATCCGTATCCCGATGGCATGTCGTACATTGATACTACGCCACATCCGAGTCATGATTTTGCTTTCAAAGTATATTATACCGAGCCGGTAATAAAACAGTCGATCAGTTTACTTGGTACTGGTGCTATTAGTTTGAAGCAGGTTTCGATCAGATTCAAAGTTCTGAGTCAGGTGGCCACTGGAGTAGTGGCGTTAGTGCCGATCATGTTTTGGCAGTTGGTATTGAGTTGTTCTGTATTTTCAATAGTTAAGTTATCGACATTTGCCAAGCTATTTTCCAGTGCCCGTAAAAAGATTTATGAGATGACAGATAAGACACGCCAATTTATTTTAAAGTCAAAAGCATGAGAACGGATATTGAGACAATTAAGAATGATGTGGGCTTCGACCTTGATTTCACTTTGCGTGACTTCAATGGCAATGCTATTAATCTCAATGCTGCATCTAGTATCAAGTTGCGAGTCCAGAAAAAGAGGGCAAATGAGATTAAGTTCGAGGGAGAAATGGTGGTTGTTGATGGACCACAAGGTCAGATTAAGTACACAGTGAAGGCTGGTGACTTTGATGAGGTGGGTAAGTATTACGGTGAGATTCGAGTGGTTTTTGAGGATGGTCAAACCGTGACCTTTGATGACATATTAATAAAAGTTAAAAGCGATTTGCCAAAATAGTATGAGTTTTTGGAATAAATTATTTAAAACCGCAACGCAAGGCGTGCCATTCTCGTTTTTTATGAACAGCGGCATGATGTCTAACGTAATTACTCGTGCCGATGCTTTAGATTTTTACAAGTCATGGATTTATGCTTGCGTAGCACGTCGTTCCATGGGATTGGCACAGATTGATTTTAAATTGTATCGAAATAAGAAGAATGGTGAGGTGGAGGAGGTTATTGAACATGAGTTGCTGGATTTACTTTATCGTATTAATCCTGAGATGACTAAATACAATTTTTTGCAATTAAGTTTTATTTATCGTGATTTATTGGGTGCTAGTCCTTGGATTTTAACTAAGGCTAATGAAAGCGATAAATATCCCTCAAATATATATTTGGCTCGGCCAGAGTATTTCAGAGTCAATCGTGATGATAACGGACAGGTGGTGAATTATGTTTATGAAATCGGGACATATAAACGTACTTTTAACAAGGAGGAGGTTATCTGGCTCAAGAATTATAATCCACGTAATCCTGACAAAGGCATTGGCGTAATTGAAGCAGTAAGGCAGACAGCCGAGAACGATGATTACATCGTTCAATCAAATAGCAACTTACTTAAAAACAATGCAAGACCATCGGGATTTTTAGAACTTGAGGGCAATGCGAGCAAAGGGATGATCAGTCGCCTAAAGAAAGAATTCAAAGAAAAGTTTCAGGGTTATGAGAATTCGTATCATGTTCAGGTGTTGGAGGCAGGTATGAAATTCAAGCCGGCAACAATTCCGCCAAAGGATTTGGATTTCATTGAAAGTCGCAAGATGAATAGGGATGAGATCTTGTCGATCTTTGGTGTGCCGAAGCCAATTCTTGGCGTGTTTGAGGATGTTAATCGTGCCAGTGCTGTTGCGGCAGAATATGCTTTCAATAAATGGACGTTAGAACCCTTGGCCACCGAGTTAATTGAGCAGTTGAATGAATTTTTAGTGCCAATGTTTGGTAGTGACTTGTGGCTTGATTTTTCTCCCCTCGCCAGAGCAGATGAGGAAATGGATTTAAAACGTAAAGTCGAGGGCTGGAATAAATGGTTGACCACGAATGAGATTAGGGTTGATGAGGGACTGCAACCAGTCGCAGGTGGTGATTATATTTACATGCCGTTATCCAATATGCCTTTAATTGGCGGTGAGAAGAAGGAGATTATCAAAATCAAGGCGTTCAGTTCCAGTCGAGTTAATTTGAAGAAGCAGGAGTATGTCAAAAAACGAGTACTAAATCGCAACTTGAAAATGAAAAGATTGGCAGAAAAGGCAACTAAGAAGGCAATGTCCAGTTTGTTTAAAAACAAGAGAATAATTTTAAAGATAGTAAATAAGAATCAGCGACTAACTGACGAGCAAAAACACAAGTTTTATCAAGAGAGAATGTTGAGTGAATCAAAGCTAGAAGGTTTGTGGAAAAGCAAAATGACAAGTTTGTTCGTGGAGCAAGAGCAGCGGTTTATTAATTCAATTGAGAAAAGCGATCAAGTCGGCGTTGATTTTAAAAGTCTTAGTAAGACGGATGAGGTGACAGCCACGATTCAAGTTATCAGCCCATTAATGTATGAGACAGTGATGACTGGCGTGGCAGGGGCAAGTGCCTTGATTGACCAAGATGTGATCATGGACATGGATTTCATCAAGTCCTGGCTCGATCAGGTCAGTGAAGAAATTGGCACAAGCATTACCGAGACTACGATTGCCGATTTTGAAAAAACCATGAACGAGGGTATTTCGGCGGGTGAGAGTTTGTCGGAGTTAAAGACTAGGGTTGAAAAAGTATTTGATTTTGCGGTTGATTATCGTGCCGAATTGATTGCTCGTACCGAAACATCACGAGGTGTGGCAGAGGCACATCGGCAAACATATGAGCATTACGGTTTTACGGATGTTGAGTGGCTATTATCGCCCGATGCATGCTCAACTTGCCAAGACAGGGCAACACAGGGGTGGACAGTTAAGGATATAGCAGGACAGATTCCAGTTCATCCGAACTGCAAGTGTGATTTTACGCCATTATAAATAATTAACAAAACAATATGAGCGAAACAATTAAAAAACAAGGCCAAAATAATTTTGATATAAATACGATGATCAGGATTAAGGCTAAGGCTAATATTAAGATTGTTGAGGAAAAGGATGCACAGTCAGAAGGCATTGTTGAGGCCTATGTTTCAATCTTTGACAACATTGATCTGGTGGGCGACATCATCCGCCGAGGGGCATTTTCTGAGAGTTTGAATAATAAACTACCCAAGGGTGTTTGGATGCACAATTGGGATGAACCGATTGCCAAGACCTTGAAGGCGTATGAGGACAACAAGGGTTTGTTTATTCAGGGACAGTTTAATTTGGAAACTCAGCGGGGTAAAGAAGCATACTCGGATATCAAGTTTGGCATCATCGATGAATTTAGTATTGGTTTTAAGATTCTTGATTACGAATGGGATGAGAAAGATAATCGGATCATTAAAAAGGTTAAGTTGTACGAATGGTCACCGGTCTTGGCTGGTGCCAATCCTGATACTGAGTTAGTGAGCGTGAAAGATGATAATAAGGCAGAGCAAATAGTTGATTTTGTTGAAGTGGATAATAAAAGCAAAGAAGTGAAGTTGTTTTATAAGGGTGGTGAAAAGCAAAGCATAAAGATGAGCAATAAATATATCGCTTATTTAAAATCCCTTGATGAAGAGGGGCAAAAGGTCGATACTCTTGCGGACACACAAAAAGTTCTCCGTATTAGGCAGGTGGTTAAACAAATTGATAAACAGGCGGAGTATTTGCTCCGCATAACTAAGTGATAAAAATATGGATCCAAAAGAAAAGCAAGCCCAAGTCATGGAAGTGACTATGGAAGAATTAAAAGGCCTAATCGCTGACGGAGTTAAGGAGGTTGCAGTCGAGCTAAAGCAGGAGATATTAAAGGAATCTCAAGAGGGATTGAAGGATTTTAAGGTCGTGACTGAAGATGAGAAGATTGAAAAAGCAGCCCAGTTCGTTAAAGACGTATGCATGGGCAAAATTGAGGAGAAGGTGGTAAGTGTTAACAACGCATCATTCGGATACACTGTTCCAACCGAATTAGCTAATTTTATTCTTACTAAAAAAGATAAAATTTCTAGACTTCGCCAGTTGGCCTATGTCTTTAAGCTAAGCGGCAATTTTCAGTTGCCAGTTGAGGGGACTGGAGTCACTGCATATTGGGTAGACGACAATGAGACCATCACGGACAGCGACCCAACAATTGAAAAGCGAAGTCTGTCTGATTTCTACTTGGCGGCCAGGGTTTTAATTCCTCGCAAGTTGTTGAATACCTCGGCATATAACATTGTCAATTTTATTGGTGAGTTGAGTTCAAGGAAATTAAGAGATTCAGAGGAGTCGGCATTTGTGGCAGGTGATGGTGTGGGTAAGCCTACCGGTGTAAGAGCCGCAGGACTTGCGGAGATTGCTCAATTTGATACAGCTTTCAAGTATAAAGATTTGGTAAATCTCTATTATGAGTTGCCAGAGCAGTATCGACAAAATGCGGTATTCATGACCTCTGGAGCTGGCATGAAATTAATCAGGTCTTTGACTGATGAGAATAATATGCCGATATTTGATGTTCGAGATCAGACGATATTCAATCGCCCGGTATTGGAGTGCGTTGATATTCCGGCTAACTTAGGTGATGGAATGGATGAAACCGAGATCTTGTTCTTCGATCCTTGGTACTACTGGATTAAGGATGGTGAGGAGATGTTCATTGATACTGACAAGGTTATCAGCAAATTGCAGACCGAGGTGGTTGTTGCCGAAGCAATTGATGGTGTATTTACCATGCCCGATGCTGGCAAGAGATTGACCGGCGTTAAATAACTAATATCGTTCCCGCCTCGCCGTAGCATGGGGTGGTTGAGGCGGGAACGATTTAGATAATAAAGAATTAAATCTATGGCAAATGACAAAGAAAAGCAAGCGGATAAAAATCCGAATGAAGGTGAATCAAATGGCGAAAAAGGCAGTGAAAGAGCAGAAGTTAAAGAAAAGCCTGCCAAGTCAAAGTTGGTGAAGGTAGTGTTTAATAAAAGTCACACACCTTATTTAAAGGGAGAAGTTGCAGGCTTTGAGCCTGTAATGGCCAACAAGTTGATTGAAGAGAAGATTTGTTCCAAGGCTTAAAAGGTTTACTCAATCCCGAAGCAATTCGGGATTGGAATAAGATTTTTAACTTTATGATTATCACAGTAGACGATTTTAAAACTTATGCAGGCATCGACACAGATGATGATGATGAAGCGATCGAATTAATCTTGCCAGGAGTAATTGCTTGGTCTGAAGCATTTTGTAGTAATTCGATTAAGGCTAAAGAATTTGTAGAAATATTTGATGGCAACAGTGATGATTTGTTTTTAGAGAATACCACCAATATTAAAAATATAAAGGTTGATCAATATCGGAATGGTGGTTGGGTTGAGTTGGAGGAATGGGAATATGTCGCCTTTATTGAAGGTGGTATGGTCATGCTTCAGGCTCGCGTTGATGGTTATCGCAATTATCGTGTTACTTATACTGCTGGTTTTGAGGCTGAAAATCTGCCCCTTGATTTGAAGTTAGCGATTTTAAAGATAATGGGAAAGATCTGGAATAAAAGAAAAAGTGATGGCATTCAGAATGAAAAATTTGCCGATGCTCAAATTATTTGGGAAGAGGATTTGTCTGATCCAGCTTTTAAGGTGATTTTGAAATATCGTTTATACGGCATATGAATGACTTCAAACAAAAAGCAATGATTTACCGATTAGTCAGTGATCAAGGCAAGACCAAGGAGGCGTACGAATATTACGGAGAATGCAAGGTATCTATCAGGCAGATAAAAGCTGAAGATTTGCTTATAAGTGAAGGTAATCCGGCCAAGATGGCCAAATTGTATGCTGATCAGAAAATCGATATTAACGAAACTGATAAATTAATCTGCGAAGGGGTAGAATATATAATTAAAAATATTGTAAGGGTTGGAGATAAGGCTCTTAGATGGACTGAAGCGATTATATATAAGCCAAGTAATTAATATGCCATTTGAAATACATCTTGAAAATTTAAACGAAATTAGGGAGGTATTTCGACAGTTTCCGAGCATAGCCGATCAGGAAATACAGGACGGCTTGGAGCGAGCGGGTAAATTAATCACTCGCATTGAGAAGGAAGAAGTGCCAATTGGTGTCAGTGGGCAATTACGGCAAAGTATCATGATGAGGTTGGTACCGAATAATGTGACCATTGCACCGGATAAGAATTACGCCATTGATGTTCACGAAGGTACGCCACCACATTATGTGTCGGTTAAAAATCCACGAGATCCTTTGAGGATTTGGGCGATTAAGAAAGGCATTAATCCATACGCAGTTCAGCGGTCGATTGCCAAAAAAGGCACAAAGCCGAATCCGTTTGTTGAACGAACGGTAGCAAGTGCGGAGGGGGAAGTCAGACAAATATTCAGCCAAGTTTTAGAAAATATAATCAAACGCATATGAGATCAGAAATATTAAACGCCTTATACACGAAGTTATATAACATGGAGGGCATTGAGGCGGTATTCAAGTATAACAAGGGGCATTTCACGAAATTTCCGACAGCAGTCATTTTGGGCAGTGATAACACTAAACAGCGGGAGAGTATTAAGACGGTTAAGAAAACCTATAAATTCAAAGTGCAGATATTTCAGGAGATTAATCAGGAGGCTAGGGGTCAGGAGTCAGGTGAGGATGTGATTATTGCGATTGGTGATCGGATTGACGATATGTTTGATGAAGATGACACCTTGGGAGGAATTTGTGATGATGTGTCGGTTATTAGTTCATATGCTTGGGATGATCGGGAGTTGCTCATGCGGGTTTTACAGTTAGAAGTCGTTTGCACAAAACTTAAACAATTAAATTAAAACTATGTCTATTAAAAAAAGCGAGATTGAAGACAAATCAATCAGACCGGAGAAACGTGAGGAATTAATCGAGTTTAATTATCCGGAGTTTAACATCACGATCAAGGCATTGAATAAAGAGGATGCCGATGAGCAGTTAAATCAAATAATTAATCAAGAAAATATATGAGCGAGTCAATCAAGAGAAAATATAATATTGGTATCGGGCGGGAAACTGTTCGAGGTACGAAAGTCGTGCCGAAGTATTGGTTAAAACCATTGACGGCTGAATACAATGACAAGATTGAGACGGTGGTCAGTGAGCGGGCTTGCGGAGTCATTGAGGATTCGGAAGATATGATCATTAAGAATAAATATTCCGATGGTCAGATTCAAGGTGAGGCATTTGATAAGAGTTTCGGTTTGTTTATTTTAGGGGCATTGGGTCAGGTGTCGAGTGTTGCCAAGGTGGGTGATGTGACGGTTTATGATCACACCTTTTCAGTCTTGCAGTCGGCTAAACACCCGACCTTAACGATTGAGGTTAAAAGGGGTGATGTGGAGCAGAAGGCTTATGGCAATTGTGTGATTGAAAGTTTGAAGATTGAGAGCCAAGCCCATGATTATGTGAAGTTTGAGGCTAAGTTAAAGGGCAAGACAAGTGCAGTATCGGCTAATAGTGCAGGTTATGTGACCGAGAATTACTTCATGGGCAAAGATGTCAGCATTAAGCTAGCTGATAGCTTATCAGGGCTTGATTCGGCTACGTCTATTGATGCCCGCAAGATTACCTTGACGATTGCGAAAAACTTGGAGGAGGACAAGCGATTGGGGACAAATGAACCGAATGACTTCTTGAATAAGGAGTTATCAATCGAAGGTACGCTTGAGATTCTGTTCAAGGATACCACGCTCAAGGATTATGCCTTAAATGGCACGCAGAAAGCCTTGCGAATTGATATTGTTAATAGCTCCAAGACTATTGGCACTTCAAGCAATCCGAGATTAAAGATTGATTTGGCAAAGATCAAGTTTAAGGATCCAGTCGAGGGTGGTGACAATAATGACATTGTCAAAGTGACGGTTGGATTCAAGGGCTTGTATTCATCCACCGACTCGAAAAGCATTGAGGCGGTATTAACTAATTTAGAAACTAATTACTAAACGTATGCCGGTATTAAGAGACACGAGAGTTATAAAAGATTTAGTTTTGCCCGAGAGTGGCATTACGGTAAAGATCAAGGACGGTTTGTTGGCAGGCGATCTTGAGGCATTGGAAGGGGAGCAATCAGAGTTCAAGAAGATGATTGCCATGATTACTCGCTTGATTATCGAATGGGATGCAGAGGGTGAAGATGGGTCAAGGTTGCCAGTAGATTTCAATTCGGTCAATTTATTGGGTTTTACTGATTTGAAGTTCATTCAGGACAATCTTTCATTCTTAAAGAGTTTTTTAGCGGTAACTCCGAATTAGTTTATGAGATAAAGCGGGCAGTCCGATATAGTGAGTGGAATCAGCAGACAATTAAGTTGTTTTTATGCAAAGAGATGGGCTGGACTGAAGAGGAGTTTTTAGGGCAAAAAGTCGAATTCATCAGGGGTGTGTTCGCATTCATTATGGAAATAAGAGAAGCACAAAATGGAAAATAGAGAGCTACAAATTATATTAAAGGCAGTTGATGAAGCATCAGGCGAGATTAAAAAGGTTGGTTTGGCGATGAATAACATGAATGACAATGTTAAACAATCGTCAGACTCTTTTGGCGTGATGACAAAAGCAGTGGCTGTTGGTAATTTGGCATATAACGCTTTTGCCAGCATTGTCACTAAGGTCGCCAGCGGGTTTACGGACTTGGTGAAGGAGAGTATTGGCTTGTCTGGTCAGTTAGAGCAGTCAAAAGCTGTTATCTATAATTTGGGCAAGAATAATGATTGGACACGCCAGCAGATCGATGGCTTGGTCAAAAGTATCAGGGATGAAAACAAGGACATGTTGACGGCTATTGATTTGACCAAAACGGCAATCATGACCCACATGAACGAAAAGCAAGCCTTGGAGCTGGTGACTCGTGGTCGTGATGTTGCAGCCGCTTCGAACAAGAATTCAAACGATGCTATTAAGGCGATGATGGAGTCAATTATTAAATTGCGACCGGAATTGTTGAGTGAGTATGGTATTGAAGTTAATCTGATCAAAGTTTACGGTGATTTTTCCAAAGCCTTGGGCATCAAAACAAGTCAGATGACTTATGCTCAAAAAACGCAGGCAATGTATAACGCAGTCGTTCAGGAGGCTACTCGCATGCAGGGGTCATATCACGAGGCAATGGGCAGTTGGTATAAGTTATCGATGTCAGTTCAGGACGGCATTGTCAGTTTAAAGCTCATCTTGGGTGATTTACTCGATGATGCTATGAAGCCATTGGTTACCTATGTTTACGAGGCAATCAAGTCGTTCAGAAATTGGGCGTATACCAGCGACAATGAAGTCAATCCGAAATTAAAGGAAACAGCAAGGCTTATTGGGCAGGTCATATTGCAGTCATTTCAGGTTATGCGGGCGATTGTGATCGAGGTGATTGATGTTTACAAAAAATTGTCGGATTTGTTCAAGGATGGCATGAAGATAATTAATGACTATAAGGGTTTGCTCGATATCTTTCAGAACTCTTGGAATAATATCGCCTTGGTATTTAGGCAGAATTTATCACCGGAATTGCAGAAGTTATGGCAAGCATTATTGCCACTTCAGCCATTTTTGGAAACCTTGGCCAAGGTTATTGGCATTATCTTACTTGGGGCATTAATTGCCGTTACCAAAATCATTGAGGTCAACTTGATTGTTCTGATTCAGGGTTTAACGGTTGTTATCGAGAAGGTGGTGCAATGGATCAATTTTTTCAAGGCAGGCTGGGAAAGTGTAACAGGCGTTATTTCATCAGTTATTGGATATATCGATAATCTGATTAATAAGTTGAACAGTTTGAACATCGTGTCCAATGCCAAGAATGCAGTCAGTGGAATGCTGGGGTTCGGCGGTGCAAGGGCGGGCGGTGGCAGTGTTTTTGGCGGGCAGGCTTATTTGGTGGGTGAACAGGGACCCGAGTTGTTTGTGCCGAGCGGTGGTGGCAATATCGTGCCGAATAATCGTTTAGGCGGTAGTGGGAGCATTGTGATCAATATGTCAGGCAATACTTTTTTGGATAGGCAGAGTGCAGAGAAAATCGGTGACATGATGATTAAGAAACTTAAAGCAAGCAATTTGCTCGGCTAGTATGAATGTGATTGTAAAAATCAACAATTCAGATAAAACGAACCTGATCGATTGGGAGAGTTTTGGCATTGAGGACAATATTAATGAACAACCGAATTTGTGCAATTTCACGATCAGAGTTTATGAAGGGCAGAGTTTCAAGCCGTCTATAAGTGATACGGTCGAGGTTTATGATGGGGTATTGAAGATATTTGGCGGGAGGATTATCAGGGTGGCTAGTTCTAGTTCAGGCGATGTTAATTTTTATGAAATTGAGGCTAAGGACTACACCTTGGACTTGGACAGGATTTTAGTGACAGAGCGGTTTGATAATAAGACCGGCAATCAGGTTGTTAGTTTTATTATTACCAATTATTTAGTAGGTTCAGGCATTACTGGTCACAATTTAAATTGCAATATTTCAATCACCACAATTGTTTTTGATCAGTTGAGCGTGAGCAAGTGCATCTCGGAAATATGCGAATTGTTGAATTACAGTTGGTATATTGATTATGACAAAGACATTCATTTGTTTGCCAAGAATGACAAACCAGCACCGTTTGATTTAACCGATGCCGATAGTACAGTCTATATTCGCGACAGTTTGGTGATTGATAGCGATTTGAGCCAGTTACGGAATGTCGTGGTCATTGAGGGTGGTGAGATTACTTCAGATAACCCGAGAACCACGACTTATGTGGGCAATGGTTCAAAGAAGAGCTTTCCGACTGATTTTAAATTTTCAAACAAGCCTACGGTTAAGGTGAGCAATGTTGCAGTTAGGGTTGGCGTGGATTTTTTGGATAACGATGCAGACTTCGATTGTTTATGGAGTTTCAATGAGAAATATATTCGTTTTGTAAATGCACCAGCAAACAATGCAGTTATTGAGTTTAGTGGAAAGTATTTGATTCCGATTATGGTGCAAGTTGAGGATGAGATCAGCATTGCTCAATATGGGCGGTTTGAGTTCAGCAAGGTGGACACCAATATCAAAAGTGCAGAAGAGGCGAAGATGTATGGCGAGGCACAGCTGGGAGCATACGCTAATACGATCAGGGAGGGCAGTTTCAGGACATACAGGAGTGGTTTGTCATCAGGGCAGACTATTCAGATTGATTTGGCTAACAGAAATATATCAGAAAACTTTTTGATCATGCGGGTGTCGCTTAAGATGTTGACCGCCAGTCAGGGGGAATGGACGGCAGAACTTGCCACCATGAGAACTTTGGGCATTATCAGTTTCTTGCAGAAACTTTTGACTGATCAAAACAAGAGGTTGGTTTTAAATGAGAATGCAGTATTGAAGAAGTATTATGTTTTGAATGAAGAAGTGGGTGTTAGTGAGGATATTTCGTTAAAAATTAAAATGGCTGATGTGCAGTCAGCTGGCATTTCTGAGGATATTATAAAGGATCCGTTTGGAGCAGGGGTTAGACCAGATTTCGTGTTAGCACCGTATGTGCCGACCAGTCAGACCGATCCTAAGCGTGAACTATGTTTGGACAGAACAACTTTAAACTAGAAATATATGAACAAGTTAGATCAAAATATTGGAGCGACAGGAGAAATCAAAGCCGAGTTTTACGATCAGAGCAATTTAGCAGAATGGCAGGTGGCTTTGAATAAGGTTTTATTGAAATGTCGCAAATACCAGCCGTCAATCATGAAATTATATCAGCTGGGGCAATTAGTAAGAGCTGAAGAGATTAAAAATGTTATTTGTGCTAATGGTTTTAATGCAGTAGCACGTCGTTTGGCGGGAGATACAACCTATACCGGCATTATCAATAAAATGATTTTAGGCACTGGCAGTGGTACACCAGCTGAAACCGATACGCAGTTGTTTACCGAAACTTATCGCAACAATACAGCAAGTGCAACAGCATCAGGCAAGGTGTCTTATCTGACCGGCTATTTTACCGAGACCGAGTGTGTTGGTACTTATACCGAATTTGGCAATTGCATCGATGGTTTAGCTGGGGCAAATACTGGTCAATTATGGTCACATATTGCTGGGCTGAATTGGGTTAAGACAAACACAGTGGTTTTGGTTGTTTCATGCAAATACACTTTATTAAACGCTTAATATGATTTTAAAGATAAAAATCGAAGTCAGTGATGAACTTGAGGCGTATAAGGTGGTTTCGGAATTGGGTTTTGAACATCAGGTTGTCAGTGCCGATTTGGATGGTCACATAGAGAAGTTCGACAAGCAGGTTAAACCTTGCCATTTTCTTAAGAATGCTAAAACGAATGAATTGGTTGGCAGAGCCAAGACCGATGATTTCAAAGAATAATATATGGGCTTATTAGGTTTTATAACTAAAAAATGGGTAGCTGGTGAGAAATTATACGCATCTGATTTGAACAATGAGTTGTCTGTTAGGCGAGAAATAATTGACGGCATTATTAATACAAGTGCCGGCTATCTGAATGGTGGCACCAGTCCTAGTGCAACAACGGTTTTTGATGCTTTAGGTCAGGGTGCAAATAGTGGAAAATTTAAGATCAGTGTTGATAATGCAATCTATGACAATGTGGCAGTCAATCTTTTTCAGTATTCGGCAGAAAGCAATTTAATTTCACAACTCGTGAATGGCGGTGTGTCGTTTATTTTAAATAGTGGGGCAGTCGAGCAAATGATAACCATACCGGCAGGCATGTTGCAATTAACAGCATTCAAGGTTTATTTTGCTAATGTCGGTGGCACGGCACCGGTTACAACTTTTGAAATTAGATCAGGTTCGGTGCCGGGTGGTGGTTCAGTTGTTTACACGCAGTCGGTAACTATTACCTCGCCAGTCAATGCGGCTGGTTGGTTCACCTTTACGCTCACTACGCCATTAAATGTGACCGCTGGACAGACCTACGTTTTAAAACTAGGAACTTGCACGAACAATGCGACCATCGCTAGAGCACAAACCAATCCATACGCTGGCGGGCAGTGTTGGTATAATGGCACTTCTTATTCAGGTGAAGATATTACGTTTGAGGTCATGGGCAAGACTTTTGGCAATCACACCACGACAACTATATCTTCTGCCGTTCAGGCTGGTATCAGGGCAATCACTTGCGGACTGGAAACAGTTAAATTTGCAAATGGTAGATATGTCATCACTTCTGGCATCACTGGGCAAGCAAGTCAGGTCTTAAAATTAATGGCCCCGAGCAGTGGAGTTGATATTAGTGGCAATGGCGGGACTTTGTATTTGGATTGTGCTAGTCATGCGACAGAAGTTGCTGGAGTTGGTCATACGATCAATATTTTGGGCAAGTTGCTTGGTGGTAAAACTCTAAGTGCTATTGCAGTTTGGCAGGCTTTAGCCAATGGTGCTAATAATGGCAAGATCAAGATTTCAGTCGATGGCAATGTTTACGATAATGTGGCTATTGATTTGTTGAACAATGTTCAGACGACAATTGCTGGCATGATCGGCAACGGTGGCGGTTCGTTTAATGGTGGCGGTTATGCTGGTCAATCGTTCTTGGCCAATGATACCGGCTGCATCACTTCAATTACTGTTACAGCAGATTATTGGGGCAATGGTGATGGTTATATGTATGTTAGAAACGGCAAGGACATGAATGGCACAATTATTGCCACAGCCTATCAAGGTTCACCTGGATCAGGGACTTTGCCTTGCACATGGACATTTGCCACTCCCGTTCAGGTTGTGAGGGGACAAACTTATTGCTTTACGTTCTCGGCAAATGTAGGTGCGAGATTTGAGTATCGTTCAGGTTATTACAGTTATACTAACGGTCAGGCATACAATGGAGCGTGGCAGAATGCGAATGTACAATTTTCAATGTCAGGATATCCTTGGCTAAGCATTGCAACACTTGCAGATGTGGCATTTATTTTGCAATCAAGGTTGAGGTTGGTAACTGGATCAACCGAGACTTGTGTGTTTAATGCTACGGCCAACAGATTCGAGATTACATCCACAAAAGCGGCTAACGGATCGATATTGAAGTTATTAGCACCTAGTGCCGGTACGGACATCACCGGTAATGGAGCAACTTCATATCTTGATTGTGCGAGCAACGCAATTGAGGTGGCAGGTTATTCTGATTATAACAAGATTGCCAAGTTGAATGATAAAGGGGAGATTCCGTCAGCAGTTTTACCCTCGGGCAGTTTTTGCGCCTATTACCGCAATTCACAGGTTAGTTTCGGATTTGGCAGTCCGATCAAGTTTGAGAATAAAATTGCAGACAACATGAATGAGTATGATCCGACTACTGGAAAATTCACAGCCAAGAATAGCGGAGTGTATTTGGTTACCGGTATTACTTATTTATTCATAAATTATAGCAGTGGTGATATGGGTGCAAGAATTGGTTTATATAAGAATAATGTTTTGTATCAGAGTCAGGGGACGAATGAAATTGGTGGCACGATCATTACTGATTTGACCTATTCATTTGTTATTCAGTTATCAGCAGGTGATCAGATTTTTATATCCAATACGGCTGGAGCGTATGCCGATGCATGGGCAAATGGTAACGCACAGGCAACATTGAATATTGTTAGGATAATTTAATTAATAAAACATATGGATTACACAAAAGAGTTTTTACTTACGGTTGCCGTTATCTTCGTTAGCACAGGTGTCAGTCTGATCAAGACTGATCTTATCGCTGGGTCGGTTTTAATGCTGGTCGGTGTTGGGGTGTTTTTTGCCCGAGGTTTCTATAAAAAATATTTTGGCAATCAATAGTATGGCAACCAGCAAACTCGATTTAATTCTCGACAAAATAAACGATTTTAAAGATGGTAACTCAAGCGAGCATGATGAGATTAAAAAAAGACTTGATTTTACTAATGGCAATGTTATGAAAAACACCGCCTTTAGGATTGAAGTTTCCACAACAATTAAAAATCTCAAGTGGCTTTTAGGTCTTTTGGGGCTTGGTAATATTGCCAATCTAATTTACGAATTTTTAAGACACTAATATGCAAAAACCTAAATTTATCATGATCCATCATTCGGCGGTTTCGTATACGCTAAACGCTGATCAGTTTGAAGCGAACAATAATTATCACAAGGCTCAATGGAATTTTAAGAGTTCAATGGGCTTTTACCTTGGTTATAATTATGAGATTGCCAAGTCAGGCTTAAAGAGACAAGCAAGACAAGACGGTGAGCAAACAGCAGCTTGTTATCAGGCGAATATGAACAGCGGGCAATGTGTTCATGTATGTTTGGATGGCAATTTCGATATTGAAAAACCTACACCGGAGCAGATTTACGCATTGCGGGATTTGCTTAAGCAATTAGTCAAAAGTTATGGGATTAATAAGGACAATATCGTGTTTCATTCGGCTTATGCTCAAAAGACGTGCCCAGGCAAGAATATGGATATTATGTTTGTCCGCAGTCTGGTAAGTTCGAATGTGTTCAAAAAATAGGCAAATATACGTGCAACCTTGGCAATGGTTTCGGCTCTTGCCAAGGTTTTTTTACTACGGTAACATCCAACGCAATATGATTAATATTTCAAAGCAACAATTTGAGGCGTTTGAAAAAGTCAGGCTATCGGGCAAGACCAATATGTTTGATTTTCAGATGGTGGCCAAACTCGGTAAGATTGATCAGGAGACGGTCAAGAAAATTATTACTAATTATTCGGTGCTTAAGTTTAAATATCAAAGCAATGATAAAAAAGAAAACGCTTAGAGATGATATTCGTAATGGCACGAGCTTGCTCGAGATAATCAGTGAGAATATTGATGCTCACGTAGCGATCTATGAGAATTTATATTATAGGGGCAAGAGTCGAACAAAAAAGGAGATAATAAAAATTGTTATTGAGGATTTAAATAGTCAATTATAAAATTATGTTTTACGCACAATTGCCATTGAAACCAGCCATGAAGCAAGACACATACAGATCAGGTCGCATCGGTACGGTACATGCCAGCTTTCAAGAACTGATTAACGTTTTGGGTGAGCCACACGACTGTTCTCATGAAGGCGAGTGGTATTCAAGTGATAAGAAGATCAGGGCAGAGTGGGCGTTTATGATTAACGGTGATCCGGATTTGATTTTCACAATCTATGATTTTAAGAGTCGACATCCAATTGAGCAAATTAAACAGTGGAGTTTGGGTGGTAAAAATCCACGAGTCAAAGATGCTCTGTCGTTCTTGCTTAAGGTTGAATAGCTAGATTTAATGGTTAGTTTTATACGAGATCTTCTTAAAATGAAGGTCTTTTTTGATTTTTACCGTCATTTTGAGCTGTTTTGGCTGTATTTTTGTGAAAAATATTGATAAAAATGATTGTAATATTAGCATATTTTAATGACTTGACGGGATATTGTAGGCACGGTATACTTAAATTAGATATTTATGTCTAGTATAAATTACATATCCATATGATAACAAGGCAGGAGTTAAGTTTAAAAAATGAATGGTGGGTAAATGATCAATATCAGATCGAAGAGGTTAAATTGCCACGGCGTGATTTATTTTCTTTAATTGAGGACAATCTTGATCATCCCCTGATGCTTAATATTGTTGGCCTTAGACGGGTTGGCAAAAGTACGATTTTAAAACAAATAATCGGTCAATTGCTTGATCGAGATGTTAAGCGTGACAATATTTTTTATTTCCTGTTTGATTATTCTACGCAAATACAAAAGCCAGAGTTCTTGGATGAGGTGTTATCGGTGTATTTTAAAGATGTGCTTAATAAGCCAAGCCTGTCATTGCAAGAAAAAGTTTATGTTTTACTTGATGAAGTGCAGTACATTGAGGATTGGCAGTCAGTACTTAAAAGATACTATGATTTGTCGGGCAAAAAAATTAAGTTTATCGTAACTGGTTCCCAAAGCATTTTACTAAAAGGTAAGTTTAGAGAAAGTTTGGCTGGTAGAGTTTTTGATTATTATCTTCCACCGTTATCGTTCAGGGAGTTTGCAAGAATTAATTACGGCAATGTTAAAATGACCGAGCAGTTTGACTTGTTGAAGTTGCCAGAATTTTTTGGTGAGTTAAGTTCGTATGATGCTTATCATGGTGCTGAAGTTGCTAAATTGAGTCGCGAATATATTGTTACTGGCCAATTTCCCGAAACAAGTCATTTGCCAACTGTTGAGTCGAGGCATGAATACATTGCAGAATCGGTTATTGGCAAGGTCTTGGAAGATTGCATTAGAATATTTAGCATTGACAAACCTGATGAATTTAAATTGATTGCAAGACATTTGCTGAATAATGTTAGTTCAGTTTTTGAGCAGACAAATATTGGCAGAGAGATTGCGTTGTCACGTGCGACCTTGGATAAGTACCTCGAGTATCTCAAGGAGAGTTATATTTTTGAAATACTCTATAAATACCATAAAAGTCCGATTAAGCAGGGTAGAATACTAAAAAAGATTTACACGCCATGTGTGAATTTTACTTGCGCCCTAAATCATTATAAAGAAAGTCATATTGATGAGGTTCCTCAGGCTTTTGGCAAGATTATTGAGAATGTTGTCTACAATGTTTTGGCTCAAAAATACAAAGGAAACGGCATGAGTGAGGTTTTGAGTTTTTGGAGGCAGGGTGAAAAGGAGATAGATTTCCTAGTGAGTCAGGATGATAAGCAGTTACCAATTGAGGTAAAATTTACGAACAGTGTTAGCCCGAGAGACTTGACGCCAACTACTGATTATATGAGAAAGAAAAAAACTGAATTCGGAGTTGTAATTACAAGGAGTGAGTTGGGTAAGAAAGAAGTTAATGGACAGACATTATACTACATTCCTTATTATTTAATCTTGATGATGATTTAGTGGTTTGGCAAAAAAGTTGGCAAAATTTTTGGTTACCTGCCAAACTTATAAAATTCATTCATGTTATTATTTATGGCAAGTAAACTCTGCTTACAATTAAAATCAAGGTTGCATATTATTTTGGCCAAGCAGAATACCTTAAAGGTAGAAATTGAAGAACTGCAGTTGGCTGGTGGCTATAAACAAGCAAAAGCTGACGAAGTTTATAAGATGCTAGAGCAGACTAGTGATTTAGTATTAAAATTGAAGGAAAAGTTGCCTTTCAATGAATTGATTAAATCAGAAAAGCAAAAGCTCGAGGCGTTTTTTGGCATGACAATTGAGGTGCCTAGTTTGCCGTCAGAGGTGACCTATGAGAAAATGGCCATGTGGCAAGAGCAAAATTTTGAGCTTCATTATTTGCCAGATATCAAAATGGGCGAAAAAGATGTATTTCCTGGCTGGAAGAAAAAGCCCAATGATTCATTCTATAAATATATTAAAAACGGTAAAATTGATGCTAGCGCAGATCAGTTGAAAGCTGGTTGGATTCTTGTTGACGCAACACAGAAGCCAGATAGCAGAGGTGATGTATACATAAATGATGCCTTAGGCGAAAAAATTGCAGAAATGAGACAAGAAGGTATAATTAGGAATAATTCGCAAACAGCCACTACTAGATTTAGAACAAATCCACTGCGCTTGAATACCGGAGAAGCCAAGCAGGGTTTTAGTGAGGTTTTAGGGGTATCTTTACGTCAAATAGAACTACCAAGGGCAATCGAGTATAATGTAATAGGGCAAATGCACCATAAGGAGTGGGAGAAATCCTACAATTTTGAATGGTTTAATGATAAACTTGGGAATAATGACTATTTGGTTAGTGGTGATAACTATGGAAATTGTAAGTTTTCTGATATTAAAAATATGGCCTGCAATGAGGAACGTGACAATTTGGGCTTTCGTCTTTTTATTCACTTTTAGTTTAAATAAGTAAATGCGAAATAAGAATTGCCCACAAATTAAAATATTACTTCATCAGTTACTCGCTAAGCAAGATATGATTGCTGTAGAACTTGATGAGTTGAGTTTGACTAACTTCGAACGATCGAACGTTGATAAGGTTTATGACACTTTTCAAGAGACTAGTAATTTGATTAATAAAATTAAAGAGCTAATGCCATTTAGGGATTTAATTGAAACTGAAAAAGCTAAACTTGATGAATTTTTTGGTTTTTCGATTGATGTGCCAAACCCACCAGCTGAAATAACCAAGGATATGGTAGAAGCTTGGCAGAAGCAACAATTCGAATTGCATTATTTGCCAAATGTTAAAATGTCAAATGACAGGGAGTTTCCCGGTTGGACCAAGAAGCCTAATAATTTGTTTTACGATTCTGTTAATTTTGGGAGCCTTTCAATTGATTCAGATGAAGTAAAATCCGGGTGGGTATTAATTGATGGTCGGCAAAAGCCGTATGGGCAGAATTTTAATGCCCATTCATATGAGAATGATTGTTTTAAAGATGCGTTGGCTAAGTTGGAGAAGTCAGGGCAAATTAAAACAAAAAACACTGGAAGTAGGTATGATATTAGTTTTGATGAATTAAAACAAGTTGAAGTTATGACATTACTGGCGGAGGTTTTGGCCGTGTCACCTGATAACGTCTCATTGCCAAGGGCCATTGATTTTAATATTTTAGGCAACTTACATTATCAAGATTGGGATAATACAGAGAATCGCGAATGGTTTAGTGATAGTTTGATTGATGATGATCGGCATCTTTGCGGTGGAAATAGCGATGCAGGTGGTCTTTCTGATATTCGAGTTGTTGATTCAAATTTTCGAGATAAGATGCTAGGTTTTCGCCTTATGGTTAGATTTTAATGTATTGAATTATGACATTTAACTGCCCACAATTAAAAAAACAACTCTTTCTCCTCAAAGCCAAAGAAAATACGATTGCTGTTGAGCTAGAAGAATTGAACTTAACAAATTTCAAGGAGTCTAAAGTTTCCGAGGTTTATGCTATTTTTAATGACGCCTTGGAGCTAATCAATGAGATAAACGAAAAACTACACTTTCGTGAATTGATAAAATCAGAGAAGCAAAAACTCGAAGCCTTTTTTGGTATGCCGATTGAGGTGCCTAAATTACCAGAAGAAATTACAGTTAAACAGGCGGAGAAATGGAAAGAGCAAGGCTTTGAATTGCATTATTTGCCTGAAATAGAAATGAGCCAAGATAAAGATTACCCCGGATGGAGGGAAAGGCCAAAAAAATGGTTTTATGACTGTATGCTTGATGGAAAGATTTCTATTACTTCAGACGAATTAAAGTCTGGTTGGGTATTGATTGATGGTCGACAAAAACCAAGCCAAAAAATGCAGTATGAGAATGATATTCTTGCTGAATCGTTAGCGCTTTTACGTCAAGATGGAGTAATAGATGATTTTGAGAAAAAGGATTCAAGATTCGGCATTATTGCTAAAGAATTAGAAAAAATAGAAGTTCGAGAGACATTAGCCAGTGTATTAAAAGTTCAAGCAGATAAGATGACGTTACCTCGTGCGATTGATTTCAATGTTCTGGGTAATATACATCACCAGGAATGGGGCACGACCACAAATTACGAATGGTTTAGTGACATATATGATGGAGGTTACCGGCTTTATGGTGGTATTTCTGTTGACGGCGGTCTTTCGCATGTTAACTATTATCCAGAAAGTCGTCGTGATAACACGATGGGTTTCCGCCCTATGGTTCGTTTTTAATATAAAACCTGCTATAATATCCACAGGAGGGCAAGCCCTCTTTTTTGTTGGTCAAATTTGTGAAAAGTTGGTAAAATAAAGTAAATATCAAACCCCATGTATTGCCCTAGTCTTAAGTTAAAATTACCAGCACTTAGAAATACCGAAAAAGTTTTGGGTGATTTGTTGTGTGATATTAAATCAAGGGACGAATTCACCGATGCTAAGGATTTGTTTATCTATTTGCATGACCAGATAGAAGAACTTCGTAATATGAAGTTATGGCAAGAGATTGTGAATGGTAAGCTGGATAAGTGCGAAGAAATAACTGAGTTGAATGCTGAGGTTGCTGAATTTTTGGTTGAACGACATGAAAAGGTTGCGGCCAGGAGTACCCCGTTAACTCAAGGGCCGATGGGAAATATTAATTTATTGAAGGGCAAAAGAAAGAGTAATGAAATCTATCTCCGACGATTGTCGCACTTGACGCCAGAAGTGGCAGAACAGCTTGGGAAGCATGAAGGTAATTTGACTTTTGAGGCGTTAGAAGAGTTAACGCCAGGGGCAGCCGAGGGCTTGAGCGAACATGTAGGTACACTTAATTTGCAAACTTTTGACAAAATAAGCGTTGAGTCATTGCAGAAACTTGATGGACATGACGGAAAAATATACTTAGGCGATTTTAAAACTTATTCCAAGGAAGCTTTATCGGCATTGGAAGATGTTAAAGGAGATCTGCGGTTTGGCGGGGTGGCAGACGTTGAGGCTGCTAAATTATTAATGCAGCACAATGAGGCAATTTCGCTTAATTGCAACATAACGCCAGAGATATGTAAGGAATTAGTAAAGTTTAAGGGCAAACTAGTAATAGAAACCAACGATCCAATGACCCGCGAAATGCTTTGTGACTTGATTAAGCATAAAGATTATTACCTTGAGATCCGTGCCTTCAAGCAGCCAGAACTCGTTATTGATAACAACTTAGCTGAGATGTTAGATATCCATAGAGATTTTGCCTTGTTTCATGATAATCTCGTGGTAATAGACAAGACGTTAGCAGAGGAGATAGATGAAGGTCAATATAAAAATTTGTATGGAGTAACATATAAAACACGTTTTTAAAGATCAATAATTTTTAACCCTATGTTTAAGGAAAATCGACCGCCAGTCGCACGTTCGACCGAGGCGGCAAAAGATACTAAATTAGAGAATACGTTTGAAGCTGAGGATTTAGCCTTTGGCTACATGGCTAAACTCGAAGAATCACGTGCCTTGATGGATGAAATGGTTGAGAATATTACCGTAAAAGATTTATCGAGTGAAACCTTGCAATCATTGTTCGATGGTGTGCATCGTGAAGATGTGGAAGAGATATTAGCTCATGCAAAAGATTTCAAAAAAATTGATGGTTTGGCTAAAGAACTTGAGTCGAGAGAAATGTCGCCAGAAATTATTCATAAAACATTAACAGCAGCTAAAATTGCCTTGGTCGAAAAAAGTGATGAGAATAAAACGAATAATGTAAATGTTGAAGTCTTTAAGGACTTGTTAAAAATAGCCGAAACAGAAGATGGTGATGATTTTTATGACTTTATAATGCAGTCAATTGAGAACAAAGAGTTGGCAAGTTTATCTGAACATGATCAAGAGAATACTAGTAGTAATGCTTATCGCGAAGCAGAAAATCGAGCTGCTGGTAAATCTCATCGAGCTTTTTTAAACCTGGAAGAATATTTTGAATTAGATCAAGAGCTTGGTGCATATTCTGATGACGAAATGAAATCGATTGAAAAATATGCTCAAGCCCAGTATCCAGATGTTCGAGATACGATACGAAAACTTAGGCAAAATAAATCTACCTTGGCGGCAAGCAAGTCTAGTCGAAATGTCGATATGCTTAGAAGCTCTGAGGAGCTTGGTGCAATGCGACCTAGGTTGAAGCAGGAAAGAATTGGTAAACTAAATGAGCGCTTTTCTCGATTAGCCAAAAAGAATTTAGGTTTGAATTTGAATGTTGGCATGGAGACTGAATATGAAAAGTCTGGAAATATTGTGGCAAAGGAGTTTTTGCCGGCCTACGTAAACTACAAGCGTGAATTGGGTAATCTTTGGCAGATGCTACACAATGGTAAAATTGTTGAGACGCCATACATCAAAAGTATTATCGAAAAGATTTTGCCAGTGCTTAAAGTGCAAGAGGGCAAGTCACCAACTATCGTTTATTTACATGGTGACCATGGTACGGGCAAGACTGCCTTGGCGACTCACATTGCTCGAAATTATCTGACAGGTAAAGATGAAAACGGCAAATCAAAAGATCCGATTATTGTTTCTGGTAGTAAATATTTAGAGCCGGACCGCTTTACTGAAACTTTCAAGATTGAGAATTTGACACCAGAAGAGCATTTCAAAATTATTGCCAAGAAATTTGGCGAAGACGTGGACTTAAGCAGTAATGAGTCTTTGACCAAGACAATTGCTGCCATGGTAGGATCAGAAAAAGAGCAGCGTGAGGCGGTATTTATGCAGGTGGCTCGTCAGGAATATCATAATTCATTGTCCGAAGATCAAGATGATACTGAGAGTGGTTTTGAAGCGTATTTTAAGAAAAATGAGAAAAAATTAAGAGGTGAGACAGAAGAGTTGGTTAATGGCCAACTCGCTAGTGTCTATGGTAATCCAGTACAAGGTAGATTTGTATTAGGTGCAATGTATGAAGCCATGCGCCAGGGCGTACCGCTTATTATTGACGAGGCAAACGCCATCCCCCCAGAAGTTTTAATTGCTTTTAACGATCTCTTAACCAAGAAGATTGGCGAGACACAAAAAACTCAGGCTTCGATTGGTGAATTCCAAATTAAGCCCGGCTATTGTGTAATTTGGACTGGTAACACTGGTGACCGCTATACCAAAGCGCGCCATAATGACACTGATCCAGCTACTTACAGTCGTATTATTCCGGTGCAAGTTAATTATTTGCCACAAAGCAATCAACTTAATGAGGCTAAAACTGATATTGAGCGTTTGAACTTGGGTCATATTACTGACGAGTTTAAAGATGATGAGGAGCTACAGAAAATTATTGATGATTCAAAGTCGCTGGCTAAAAATGATCAGATATTTGAGGTGTTACTCATGAAGATGATGAATCAGCGCTTGGGTGCCAGGGTCTTGGTCAAAAAAGATGATCGTTATTCATTTTTCAAGGACATGTATCGCCTAAGTGTTGGTGCTCGTTTGATAATGGATGTTTTTGAGGGCAAGGCTGGAAATAGTGGCTTGAGACTTGATAACTTGAAGCCAATTCTTGGTGCAGACGTGACACCAGCCCTTATCGCTAGTTCTTTGAGTAGTGCTAATCTAACCATGCGTGAATTGATGGATCAGATTTTGGGGGCTTATGTTGACCAGGGTGGATCTATGGATATCGAATATTATCTGTGGAATTATGTGAAGAAATATGACCAGCACCCCCAGGCTCAGGCTGTGATTTATGCGACTTTAAATAAAGCAGGATTTTTTAGTGCCGACGGTGGTTGGCCTGATTATATGAGAGTTGATTCAAATCAGAGTCAGGCGGTTACTGATTTTAAGCAAATGATGAATTTTGATCCATTGCGAGATTTGGGCAAATATGAAGGTGTTGCTGGTGAAGTCGATGGGAAATATAAACGTATTGCCCAGAATGGCGACTATGTCAGTATGCTCAATACACAGGGGCAATATGAGTTGTCATATTTTTCTTCGCTCGAAATGACCCAGTTAGTCTTTGGCTATTTACCGATGCGCAAAAAAGAGGAATATGAGAAGATAGCTGGCAAGATGCGTGAAGGTGAAGATGACACGGAGGCAGAAATTCGCGGACTTGAGATGGTTAAGCAGGTCAAGAAGATAATGGAGCTTATGGTTGGGTTGGAATATGACAGTATTAAGGAGCTCGATATGGTCATAGATAAGATTAAGGAGTATGAGGTCAAATTTGATGAAGCAGAGAAGGGTGCGAAGCTTGAAACCTATGAAGAGTTCTTCGCCTTCCTTGAAGGGTATTTGCACAAAAGAAGTATGCTTAGTGACGAAGAATTAGCAGAAGCTGCGAATATGACACCAGAACAAAGAGCACAAAATTTAATTAATAAATTATCTAATAAATAAATCTATGAAAAATCCAGGCATGGGCGGATTTGAATCTGCTGCAAAAGAAACATTTACACAAAGCACTGAGGCACTAGAACAAAAAAAGTTTGAAATGCAAAAGAAGGAGTTAGTAGAAAAGTTTAAGGGCTTGCAGGAGGAGATTAAGTCACTTGAGGAGGAAATTGCCGAGCTTTGCCCAGATACGGCCGAGGTTGCTGCTTAGTATGCAGACCGATTGTTCAGTGATAAAATTAGATCTTCAAAAACTTAAGAAAAACCTTGAGGATTTTGAGCTTGAGTTTCAAGGCTTTTTGCAGGCTGGCAAGTCAACTGACTTTAAAGACATTGAAGCAAGTTTTGCCTCAGTGTCTGAATTATTCTGCGCACTATCGGAAAAAAGTGATCCAAATCAAATCAAATTTCGTGACAGGATCGCCAAAATCCATGGTTTTAATTTTTTAAGTAAATTTTCCGAAGGTCGCGCTTTTGGTGAGAAGGATGAGGAACTGTTTATTGTTGATCAAGAGGGTGGAGTAAAGAATAGATTTTCAAAAGGTGCTTGTTTGGTTTCACACTTTTCTGATGGCATGGCGGTGGTGAAGATAAAAAATAAACATGTATACCTTAATAAAGATGGCTATATTTGTGGTTACGGAGGTTTTAGTGATGGAGAATTTGTATATGCTAGTCAGTTTGCTAATGGTCGGGCAATCGTAAAAAAAAGTATCGATTCATCACCTTATTATTTTATTGATAAAAAGGGAAACAAGCTAGAAGAGGAGTCGAAGATATTCCGCGAGGTTCGTAGTGGTTTTGGTGTTGACAAAAGTAATGACGGGGTGGTTATTATTCATGGTGGCGTTAGCGGTGATTTGATATTAGATCAGAGTTACACTCAGATTTGTGATTTGCCAAGTCTTAACTATTCACAGTATTCTGAAGGTGTTATTACCGGAAAGCAAGGTGATGAGTTTGTATTTTATGACGTGGCGACAAGAAAAGTTTTTCATGAAGGTGAGTATCAAGAGGTTGACGGATATAGTAATGGTTACACAAGAGTTAAGGACCTTGAGGGTAATGAGTATTTTTTGGATCTCAAAGGCGAAGTATGCTTTGAGGGCTATGAGTCTGTAAAATCTTTTTCTGAAGGTTATGCAGTAGTGAGCACAAGATTCACTCAAGAATATGAAGATGAGCATGGGAATAACTTACCAGACGAATCTGAGGAATATTTAAGATATAATTTCATAGATACTAATGGGGTTATTTTGCTTGAAGTGTGGCAATTTGAGGTACATTCGTTTAAAGAAGGGTATGCAAAGGTGAAAAATGAATATCCTGGCAATGAAGAATTCTTGACTTGGAGTTTTATTGACAAGCAAGGACAGCTAAATAAATATTTTACGAATTTCGAATCAGAATATGATCCAAGTGATGTCTGTAATGGCATAACTTTTACATCCAGCAGAATAATGGGAAATGACGTGGTCTATGATGGTTATACTATGGAAGGTAAAGAAATTATTAGAGATATTGCTCAATTTTATGGCTATAAAGATGGTTTATGGCAAGTGCGCAAAGATGAAAGTGATGAAAGTTTTTACATAAACAAAAAAGGTGAAACAATATTTACACCAAAAAAGCTAGAGCCAGAATATGAGGAAGATTGGGATGATGATTAATTTATAATTTACATGAAACAATTTCAACCAAAAATAGAATCAATTGATGCTGTAAAACAAGAAAAGCCCTTTGATGAAAATGGTGTACCACGTGAACTGTGGACCCAAAGAGATGAACTACAAGAATGGGCACGCACCAAGTCGGATATTTTTACAACCTTTCTTGATAATCGCAATGCCAAATTCAAACTCGTTGGCGGTATGGGTTTTTATCATGAGCCAGGTGCGGACAAGATCTCTTTGTCGACACCAGAGTTTAAGGCCATGCGCGAAGGCGGCAAGATGACCGAGGAACAATTTGTTTTTGTTGGTTGTCATGAATTTGCCCATCTCAAGACCATGATGGAGCTTGATCCAGCTGGTAAGTATAACCAACTGGAGCAGTTCAACTATGAACGCAGTAAAAAAATCCCGAGCATAGATAATCCTGGCAAGTTCGTATCTTTGTCATCAACCTATCGTCAATATTACAATATTCTTGAGGATGCCATGGTCAACCACTTAGTGCTGAAGTCGGCATACTTTGCCTCAAACTTTACAGCCGAGGGTAAAAAGCGTACCGAAAGTATCGAGTCTATGTATACCACCAAAATGTTTTCTTTGTATGAAGACGTAGTTAGCGGTGACTTTGCGCAAAATGAAAAGGGTGAGATTCATAAAGTTGAGACAGGTACTGGAGATTTGCGTTTACTTGATGAAGTCGATTATGAAAAAGGTATCGATTTTACCAAAGCAAGGCCTGAACTTAAAAATGCTGGTGAGTTTCTGACTTTTTTTATCAAGAACCAGATGATTGGCATGAAACCACAAGATGTTTATGATGAAAAAGAAAATCCAAATGGTAAACATCATCTGAGTGAGGCGGCGAGTATCGTATTGCGAAAGCCACTCGCCGAAGCATACGAGTCATTGCTCGGTATAGTTAATAATAAGAATCAGGCCGAACCGGAAAAGCTTGAACGCTATTCGCGTTTCCTAAAACAAGTACATTTGGTAAATAATTTTGCGCTTAAAAACGGTGAATCAGAAAAGGTGGGGAGTGAGCTTTATGATAATGGCGTGTTAATGACTGACAAGGAGCAAAAGTCTGGTCAAATTGAGCCATGCATTAATGCAGCGTGGGCCAATGCTCAGTTTGGAGCCAAGATTAGGCGCGTTCAACAAAGTATGGGTATCAAGAGTTTTGATAGTCTAACCTTTATTGAATTATTTGACCGGTTTAAGGAAACGAAGGCGGCTAGCGGCTACTCGGCTACTCGTCCACTTAAATTTGGTCTAACCGAACGTACACGAGTTATGCGTCAAGTGCTTGAACCTATTTATACCTTATTGTGCATTATAGATGATAACTTCGAAGTAAAATTGCCACCAGAAAAAGAGCCAGGTGAAGAAGGTGAAGGCGAGGATGGTGATAGTTCACCAGAAAATCAAGAGTCGCCAAGCTGGAAAGCTGGTGACGAAGTTAAGAATGCTAAAACTGGTCAGAAAGGAGTGATTGTAAATGTAATTCCAGATGAGGCTACTCATGGGGTCAGATCTGTTGAGGTTAGGTATTTTGATGAAGAGCAGGCTATGGCTTCAGGCGTAGGCGTTTCGACTAAGACAGAAGTATTCTTTCGTCCAGACCAGGAACTGATCTTGCTTTACGATGAAGCTGATGATGGTGGTCAGAGTGTTAGTAAAGATGATAAGCGTAAACGCGAGCCGAAGGAGAAAAAAGACAAGAAGAATAAAGATTCAAAAGAAAAGAGTAAGGATAAAGATCAACAAGATAAAGATCTGCAGTCGAAGGAAAAAGAAAAGAAGGAAAGGAGTGATGGTAGTGGAGAGTCTTCGGGTGAAAACGGGGAGGATGTTGATTTGGGTGAGGCAATGAGTGATATGGAAAAATCATTGCGTGATATGATGGCGCAAGATAAGCGAGAAAAAACACTCAAAGACGTTGAGGCTCAGCTCAAGAGTCCAGAATTTCAAGCTAAACAGGCTGCCGAGAGAGACAAGGATCGTATTTTAAAAAAAATGTCCGGTTCAGGGGCTGGTAGCGGAGGCTATAAAGAAGATCCACTTGAGGTTGATGCCGAGTTGTATGATCAATTCAAGAAACTTGAAAACGAGTTAGCACCATATGCCAATAAGATGGCAGAGACATGGTCAGATGTTGTACGCAATATTAGTCAGAAATTTGAGATCCTTAAAGACAAATATTACCGCGAGGGTAAACTAGATGCTAAACGCTTGCAAAGACATTGGCCCGAAATTGAATTAGGTTATGGCTTTGACCAAAAACGTGTCTACGAACAGTTTATCGAAAAGATTGTCGCAGAGTTGCGTCCAAAATTACTTAGAGTGAATCTTTTAGTTGATTTGTCTGGTAGTATGAGTGGTAATATTGATGCCGTAAGAATGGCTGTAATGTTGATTAATTCCTCGCTCCGTAGCTTTCGGGTATTATTCAAGAACGAGCTTGAGCGTATTATTGGACCAGCAGCTGCCAAGGAAGATGTTTTAACCGATCTGCAGATTCTTGGTTTTGAGAGTAGTACTCATCAAGTGAAACGTTTTGATATAGAAGATTTGTCGTTTCTTGAAAAAGCAGAAGGTACAGCACCAACGCAAGATGCTGACTACGAAACTATCTCAACAATACGTTCATTTAAGAAAATAAAGGCTATGGGTGGTACTCAGGACGATGATTGTTGGCAGATACTCGAAGCACAACATCAAGATGAGATAATTCAGCGCTTGCTAAAAGATCAGAAAATGACCGAGATGATATTTCAGATTTCTGATGGTGAGATTGATGGTTATGAAGCCGCTGAAATAGCCGAAAAGTTAAGAAGAATGAATGTAGGAGTTGGCGGAATGGCCATTGGTAGCGATGGAGCTAAAAAATCACTTGAGGATCGTTTGGGTGTTGGGAATGTAATCTCAGCCAATACGCCTCAAGAAATAGTTGATCAGTTCAGTACGCTACTTGTCAAAATGGTTAAGGAAAAAATCGAAGACGTGATGACGGAAAACTTAAAACAATATGAGTAATTTGAATTGCCCACAACTAAAATCACAACTCAAAGAACTCAAGAAGCTTCAATCAGTAATTAAGATGGAGATTGGTGTTGTTAACAAAAAAAATATCTTTGATGTTCAAGCAAACTTGAATCAGGCCGAAGTATTATTAAAAGAGTTAAAAAAACAAACACCAGTATCAATTGAGCGTGCCAAAGAAATCATGGGTACCAGGGAGGTGTTGGGGCCAGATGAGGTCAAAAAAGCTTTTGGCATTGAGATTTCAAAAGAAAATATTCCGGCTATTCAATTCTCAAAAGAGGAATTAATTAAAGCCAAAGAGCTTGGTCAGTTCTTGGTATTGCGTTCTGATATAGACCGTGAAGGTCAACCATTGACTATGGAGCGAGTACGAGCTAGCTTATTGGACGGTGGTTATGACGAAAGTCAAAAAGGAAAAATTACCTACAAGGAATTAGCTGATTTGAAAGAGTTGTTTAGTCTAGAAGATTTTTGGCAAAACGATCCAATTAAATTCAGATGGTCGCTAACTTCCAAAGAAATTATTCCAGCCTCAACGGATAAGAATTATTTCGAGCAAACGAGAGTTCTTTATGATTATGTAGATGATTTATTCAACACAGAGTGTGGCGGCACTGCTATACCAAGAAAATTTATCGAAGCCATGGATGAGTATGTTGATTACTTTGTGAAGAATTTTAAAGGCAAAACTGATGGTGAGATTCAAGATTTAATTAGTGGTCCGACCTCTAAAAAGTACGCACGTGAGCTCTCGGCATTGAAAATCAATCAGTTATCCAGGCAAACTCCCGCCGAGGTTTTATATGATATTTTTAGTTATAGACAGAATAATGATGAAAAATTATTGGAAAATACTAAGGCATGGACGATGCGCTGTGATTCGGTTGGTAATATAGTCGATGTTGGTAATGTTGATCTTGGCGGTGCGAGTGTTTATGGCAGAGGGCTTAGCGATTCACGTCGCAATGTTGGAGTAGTCTTTTCTCGCAGTTGAAAATTTATATAAAATTATGAACAATTTATACTGTCCACAACTTAGAATGAGTTTAAGTGCAATAAAAGCCTTGGAAGATAAGGCACATAATTTTGTTAGTCATATTCACGAAGCTACAAATATTGGTGAATTGGAAAATTTTTCAGCAGTTATTGATGATCTTCAAAATCAAATAGAACTGATCAAAACAAATGAGGCGTTTTTTGGTTTAAAGTATAGGCTTAAACTAGCCGAGAAATTTAATTATAATTTTGTTGGTAGATTTATTGATGATCGTGCAAAAGTAATTCAGGGTGATAGACAATTTTTTATCGATAAGTCAGGGCAAAAAATTGGAGTTGACTATGATGAGGTTTGTGATTTTCACGAAGGCATGGCCAGGGTAAGCATGTATGGCGATTGGACTTGGATAGATGAAAATGGTGAGGAAATTGGATCTGGCTATCAAGATGTTAGTGATTTTTATGAAGGTGTTGCACATTGGAATCTTGGAACTGGATATAATTTTGTGACTAAAGATGGAGGTAGTTTGAACGATGAATGCTATGACGATGTTGGGCGATTTAGTGAGGGGTTTTGCTCGGTCAAACAGGACAATGATTGTTTTTATATAAATAGTAAGGGTGAAAAGGTTTTTGGTGAATATGATGAAGCTGGTGAGTTTCATAATGAAAGAGCGTTTGTTAAATTTGGCGATGATACGATCTTAATTGACAATACAGGAGACGAGCTATATGAAATGTATGGTGAAGCTGTTTCAGATTTTAAAGATGGGTTGGCGGTCATTAAAGAAAAAGATTCTTGCTATTTTGTAGGTCTTGATGGAGAAAAAGTATCAAATAAAAAATACCAATTTTTACGACAGTTTAGTGATGGTATTGCTTGGGCAGTTGTTAACGAAGAGATAATTGCAATAGATAGGGGTGAAAATATTATTTTTAAAAGTGGTCAAAATTTTTATGGAAATTCATTTAATGTAGTATCTGATTTTTATGAAGGCCTTGCTTCGATAATGATAAACGGTAGGTGGGGGTATATCAATAAGAGTGGCGAATTAGCAATAAAAGATTCTTTCAGTAAAACGAATCCCTTCGTTGGTGATATTGCGTTTGTTAGTAAAGGTGGCGCGTCTTACTATATAAATAAAAAAGGTGAAAAGGTTTTTGATATAAATTATGAATAATCCAAACTGCCCACAACTAAAAAATGAATTTCAAAAACTAGCCCAAGCTTTAGTTGATTTTGGCGAGAGTATTAAGGATGTTGATCAGGCAGTTGATATTCATGATTTGGATCAGGGAATACAAAAAGAGCGATTTGCGATCGCTCAGCTTTATTGTGTGAAGGATATTGTGCGAAATATTAAAAAAGAGCGTGGCTTGGATGACTTGATGCCAAAAAGTGAGCATTTTGTTAGTCAGTTCGTAACTTCGCAAATGCTCGGCAAGGTTATTTTTAGTCGACAGGAAATTGTTGATTTATTTAAGAAGTTTACTGCAGAATTGGGTGATGATTTTGCCAAGTTGAAATTGGTGTCTGAAATTATTGATCAGCAAGGGAATTTATTAATGTTAATGGCTAGTGAGGGCGATATAAAAGATTTTAGTGAATACGAAAATACCGGTGAGGTCACCGACGGTCTGTCATATGCATTTATGCTTAAATCTGGGAGTATTGATGTTAGAGGTGAGGCAAGCATGCAAAGAGATACGGAGATAAATCGTGGTGTCCTTGTGGATGGTAACATGGAGAACCAGATGATCTTTGGATTTAATGAACAAGGCAAGAGTTGGGTAAAAACCTGGCCTAAATAAATATATTGAATGTCAAATATTAACTGTCCGAGTCTGAAAAATAATTTAGCCACACTAAAAGCGCTTGAAAACGGTGTTGTTGAGTTATTGCAGGTTCCTAGCCACAAGGACGTAAAAATTGAATATATAAATGATAAATTAGAGGAGTTGACCAATGCGATACTTACCTTTGATGCGTTATTGTTTGACCGAAAGATAATTAGGCAAGAGGCAGTTGCCTTGGAAAAATTCTTTGGTAATAAAATTAAGGTGCTGCATGTGCCAGCAACTGTTACGCCCGAGCAGTATATGGAATGGCAAGAACTTGGCATGGAGCTTCATTACTTACCAGATGTGGATATGTCAAAAGATGTTGGTTGTCCTGGCTGGCAAAATAAGCTTGATAAAAGTTTTTATGATTTAGTTGCCGACGGCACTTTACCAGCAAACTCAACAAGACTTAAGGCTGGGTGGATACTTATTGAAGGAATTAAAAAATCTAGAGATGGTTACGTTGATGACTTACTTGGTGACGTCTTGGCATATTTGCGAAGCATTTTTGCAATCAAAAGTATTGATAAGGGTGGTTCAAGATTTAATATTACAGCTCGGGAACTAAAGAGCCAGAGTATTTTAAATGAACTGGCGTATGTAATTAACGTGCCAGTTGAAAGCTTGGGGTTGCCTAGAGCGATAGAATATAGTGTTTTGGGAAATATGCATCATCCAGAATGGGGCGATACGGAATGTAATGAATGGCTGGCTGATAGCCAATTAATTGTGAAAAATCTTGTGGCGGGCTGGGTTGGTGATAACAATCTATCGTCTGTTGGCCTAACTGGTTTCGAACGAAGCTCAGATAATACCGGCTTTAGATTAATGGCCAGATTGAATGAAAATAAATAGTTATGCAAAATATAAACTGCCCACAACTAAAAAAACAGCTTCAAGAAATTGATAAAATTCAGGCCGATATAGAGTTGATGATTGTTGATGTTGATAAACAAGGTTTATCTGATTTAGATAAGATGATAAACATGCTCTCATCTTTAATGATTAAGCTTGAAGAACTGCTGCCGGTTGGTTTGATGTTGCAAAAAAGAGAGAGACAAAAGATAGGCCGTTTTTTCAAACGTGAAGTTGAGTTGCCAGAATTTCCGAAGTCAGTTACTCATGAAAAAATAAGAAACTGGGAAAGACTGGGTTTTAAACTTCATTGCTTGCCTAAGACGAGCTTTGAAGATTTTGATAATAATTTAAAAAATAGTTTATATCAATTTGGTGCATCACTTGGATTTTTTTCAAAATTCGAGCTAAATGGCTGTTGGATATTAGTTGATACTTGCCCAAAGCCGGAAATAAGTGAGCCGGTTACTGAGTATAATAATGATAGCTTGGCTCCAGTAATTGTTAAGTTAAAGGCTATGGGGTTACTTGAGGCCGAGCCAAAAGTTAAGGCCTCAAAGCAACAAGCATCTGACAAAAAAATGCAGATCAGTCAGTCATCAAGGTATGGACAAACGCCAATAGAACTAGAGAGTAAAATTGGTGTTAAACAAGCATTTGCTGACTTGTTAAATGTAGAGTGGACTCAAGTTGGCTTGCCAAGATTACCAGAGTATTACTTTTTAGGTAATATACATCATCCTGAGTGGAGCAAGACCAGCACTATGGAATGGTTAAACAATGATTTTGCTAGTCTGGGCTCAACGATCTGCTCTGGCAGCTCTACAAAAAATGGCTTCTCCGGTATTGGACATTTTAACAGCGAGTACAGAAGTCAGAATATTGGTTTTCGTCTGGTTGTTCGTATTGATAAATAATTTATGTCTAATTTGAATTGCCCACAACTAAAAAAACAGCTAGTAAATATTATCGCAAAGAAAAATTTGCTGAATACAGAGGTTAAAATACTTAAAGATGGTAGTTGTAAACCTAACGAAATTGGTTTTATGCTTGATAAGTTGGCTAAATTAGAGGATTTGGTAGGTGAGTTAAAAATAAATCTTGTGCAACTACGCAAGGACGAGCTATTTAAAAAGTTTGGTCTAGTGGAGGTTAATGTAGATCCTTCTTGTCTGGCCAACAAGGGCACTATTGCTAAATTGAAAAACTTCGGTCTTGAAATGGATAAAACGGCCGCAGACACACTATTGAATATTGCGCTCTTTCATAAAACGCGCGAACAGATAGGATTTGATTTGAGCGAGACATGTCCAAATAAATTAAGGTTAGTTTGTGTTGATGCACATGAAATCGGTCTGGAAGACGGTGCAACGTCAGTAGAGCTGGTAAAAAGGGCTCAGAGTATGGGCTTCGAACTTTGTCCGGCACAGTCCATTGTATCTTTTATTGAACAGTTCGCTAGTCAAAAAAATGCAAAGCAGGGTATGTATAATTTTCCTGTGGATCCAATCACTGATGTCAGGGACAATAATATGATATTTATTAGAGTTGAGGAGGTTAATCCATTGATTAGTGCAAAATCTTACAAGTCTCAGGCAAATTTTGGCGAATATATATTTAAAGTTTAAAGATGAACAATAATAATTGCCCACAGCTAAAATACAAATTAGAATACCTTAAAGAGCAAGTATTAATTATGGGTGAGCATATTGCAAATATTGATACTGGAAAAAACTTCGCTGAGATTGAAGATTTATCACAGGAGCTGCTTGATATTGTTCTTGAATTTAAGCGACATGTTAGTCTTGAAAAATTTTTAATTAAAGAGCAAATACAGACCAAGGAGTTGTTAATTGGTGGCACTCTTGATAAAAACAAGCTTGAATCTGAAATTATAGGACCCGCTGAAAGCACTAGGATTGGAGTAGTTAGGAGTATAAATTGCATTCTGTCAGATACTCCAAAAAAAATAAGAATAGCATTTATTGACTATAAAACGCTTGGTGTAGATTACTTGAGTAATCTCAATGAGGTTAATAAAAAAGCTATGGATATCGGATTTGATCTTTGTCAGACCGAAACAGCATTGTATTTAGGGCGAGAGGATTTACATTTAGCAGAAGGTGAAAGGTTCGCTGTAGCGATGGAGCCAATAGCTTATGGTAGTCAAAAGTATGTGTTTTGTTTAACAAATCGTCGATATTCCTCCCTGGGTGGTTATCGACAAACGTTAGCTGTGCTACCTAGTCAAGACTGGGAGCAGAAATATATCTTTGTAATTCCAGATATAGAAAATGAGAAATAGATTGAAATTATGCGAAATCTAAATTGCCCACAATTAAAAAAACAACTTGACGAATTAAAGTTCAGAATTGATGATATTAATGAATCTATTCAGACGGCCAGCACGTGTGATCATGCCGATAAAATAAACGGTAAGATGATGTTTCTTGAGTTTCTAATTACTGATCTTCGAGAGTTATTGCCATTTGGTTTTGAAATTAGAAAAGGAGAGGCAATGGCCCTGGAAAAATTTTTTGGTGAAAAAATTGAGGTGTCATTTTTACCTAAAGAAATAACACAAGATAAACTCGAACAATGGAAGCAGCTCGGTCTAGATCTTCATTACTTACCAGAGATAAACATGAACAAGAGCGCTAAGTATCCGGGTTGGAGGAAAAAGCCACATAGTGGGGCATTTGGAATGTGGGACATGATAAATAAAGGAACATTTCCCAAAGATATTACTCAGTTAAAATCAGGTTGGTTTTTAATTGAAAATATCAAGAAGCCATGGCGTATTAGTATGGGTGAAACTCAGGAATATGAAGATGACCTACTAGCTGCTATAATTTCTGGACTTAAATCCAAGGGTGTTGTAGATGAGGCTGCGATAGCCGAGTCATCAAAAACCGGAAAAATTAAGAAAGAATCAAGGTGTAGCATAACTTTAGACGAGCTTGAAGACGAAAGAACTAAAAAAGAATTTGCGTCAATATTTGCTGTAAGCCCCGAATGCATTGATTATCCAAGGGCAATTGAATTTAATGTTTTAGCAAATATGTATTATCCTCAGTTGGGTCAGGCAAATTCAAGCGAACATTGCTCTGATCGTGGTCAAGACGGAAAAACATTTAAATTTGTTTTCGGTGCAACACGGGATATTGATCAGGTGGATTCATTCTCCGCTAGTGACAGATCGACTGGCGTTGGTTTTAGGGTTATGATTAGGCTTAATCAGTAGTAATTGTTATGATAAATATAAGCTGTAAGCAACATAAAATATTTATTGGCTCTCTAAAAGAGCAATTTTTCATTGTTGCTAAACAGGTCAACATTGCGTCAAGCGCTCAAAGTAATGATGCCTTAAATTTCGATAGAAACATGGCTAATATTTCTAAATTGAGAGTAAGTGTTATTGAAAAACGTAAAGAATTAAAAATTGAATTGCTAAAAAATAGAGAATGTAAAGATCTTAGTAAATTTTTTGGTAAAAATATTGATGTGCCAGAATTACCTGCTGAGGCTACATTGGAGAATATCCAGCATTGGGAAAAAATGGAAATGGAGTTACGGTATTTACCGTCAATTGAAATGACGGAGAAGGCGAAGCTTGCTGCTTGGAAATTTCGACCATATAAAGAGTTCTACCAAATGATGAATTATGCTAAACTGGGAATTTTTAAAACTAAGGGGCCGCACATTCAGCATGATTCAGCTACTTTAAAAGGTTCATGGTTGCTGGTTGATAAGCGTGAGCGTCCAGGTTGTGATACTTACAATAATCACGCAGGAGAATTCAAGAATGACTATTTGTCTGATATTATTAAGTATTATCGAGCTAACGGAGCAATTAGTGGCAAGGAGCAAGATGCTGGCAGTAGATTTAATATCGAAGGAGCAGTATTTAATAATAGTGATTTTGTCTCAGCTGTTGCTGAAAAGTTAAAGGTAAGAGCTGAACAGGTTAGATTACTGCGAGCTATTGAATTTAATGTTTTAGGCAACATGCATTACAGTCATTGGGGACTTAGTGATAGTGAGGAATTATTTTCCGATGAAACGCTGGATGGATATCGGCTGAGAGGAGGACGGTCAATTGCAAACTTTAATCATTTGGGTGACATAAGTCCGTGTCAATTCAAGTCTGATGACTCATTTGATGCCACTAATGATCGTGCGTTTAGATTTATTGTTGATTTTTCAAAGTAAAATTTTTATGTCAAATAAAAATTGCCTACAATTTAAAAAAGATTAGAAAAAATACAAGATTTGGCTAAAAATTTTGATTTACAAAAAGGCTTAAAAAATGTATTTATTAAAAGGAAGATTTTTGATCACTATATTTTGACAGGAATTAAATTAGTAAAAAAATTGGTGATATAAAAGTTTAAAATAATTCTATGGAAATAAAAAATCTATTACAACAAAGTCAAGAAATCTGGTCGGGCCAAAAATTAAGTTTAAGCCAAATTATTGTTCGTATGGGCAAGGTCTTTGGTGACCTTTGTCGCTGGGAGCGAGATGCGATCAAGGATACAAATACGCATACAGATGAGGAATTAAAAAAGGAGCTAGGCAATATAATATTTTCCACAATTCGTTGGTGCGATGACTTGGGTTATGATCCGGAGGAGTGCATAAAAATTGCCATTGATTGTCAGAAGAAGTTTCAGAAGTAAATAAAATAGTTAGATATAATAAAACCTCGAATTTTTAGTTCGAGGTTTTTAGTTTAGACGACCTTGATTGGCGGGGTGTTATTTGTCTATTCGATGACTGTTGTGATAGTCACTCTTTTAATCTTTTTGACAGCCACGGCATCACATCTGCGGCATTTCATTTCAGTTTTAGGAGTGAAGCCATATTCATTATCACTGCTTTCCAGTTTTTCACCTTCACTTGAAAAATGTCTTGTAACCTCAAGTGTGCCATCCTGATAGAAAGTAGTTTTTTCACAACCAGTCGGACAAACAAAGAACGGAGTTTCTTTTGTATCTACGTTCATAACAGTTACTCCTTTTTTAGTTCGAGGTTTTTTCGTAGTTAGCCTTGTATCGGTTCATTTAGATCCGCGCGCAATTGATTGATTATTAGCAACTTCGCCATTTTATCAATTGCCGTTGTTGACTCACCATCGCAGGCGAGATTATCTTCTTTGATAATGTTGGAGCTTAGCATGCTTTTTGTTAGTCTGTATTCCCAGCCATCGTTGTTGTTGGGATCAATATCGACACACAATACGCAAGGTATATTATTTGTCCTGGCTTCAAACATCATAACAAGTCCAAATGGTAAATTACCGCTAGCAAAATCCGACTCATTGAATCTGCGAAAGTTTAGGTAGGTGATAATGCCATCAATTTTTTCAGGATTGATATGTTCAGATTTGATCCACCCAAGAATACTTACTGCATCATTGTAGGTGTGGGCAAAAAAGAATTTGTTGCTAGTCGTTTCGGCTTCTCGAGCAATTTTGACCAGTTCATGATAATCATTGCCGACAATTAAAATATTCATTTTTGTATCCTCCCGAGTAGTTGTTTTTAAGGTTCAATTCAGTGATTCTGAATATTTTACGCTATCACAAAAGTGCCTATTTGTCAAGGGTTTTGCTGGAATTATGCCCATAATGTGCTATATTGGCAAGTTAATGTCAAATTAAGGGCATTAATTTGACTTATCCGTGGGAAGCGTTACTATCTACCCCGGATAAGTTTTTATTAACCGAAAAGACGGCTAAAAGTCCGCCTTTTCTCGCCTAAAAAAGAGAATGCACTCTTCATTTAGGTTGATTTAATTATAGCACGGGCAACATTAATAATATATTAGTGTTATTTTGTTGCTTGGCTAAAAGGTGTTATGAACAAAGCAAACCACAAAGCCTTGGGCCGTTATGCCTATGGCGGGAAAATTTTTCTCGGTGAGTGTCATGACTGTGGCAAAGAGCATTATTTAACAGTCGATCAAGTGCAGGAGGTGATTAGTAACAGTTACCTCAGGCCAAAGACAGGCCTGCAAAGGTTTAAAGGTCGGGTGGAGTTATTTCAAAGGGCATTCGGTGCTTTGATGTTTTCATTATTGATCATCAATTTGGCCGACTTTGCAATCGAGAGCCTTAATCTAGTTGATGTGATAATTGTATGATGATATCGGAAGCAGGGCTAAAATTCTTTGAATGGTGTGAGGTGGAGCAAAATCATTCAAAAAAGACAGTTGCAAACTACGAGCATCATTTTCGACATTTTTATGAATGGACAGGTGATCTCGAGGTTCGGAAAATAAGCGAGGATTTGGTTTTGAAATACAAGAAGCATTTATTGGACACGGATCACGCTTATCAAAAGAATCGTAAAATTAAGTTATCCACTGTGAGTGAGAAATTGAAGATGATTAGGATGTTTTTGATATACATGGAGAAAAAGGGAATTAAGGCTTTAGCCCCATCACGAGTGCCAAAGGGCGTGCGGGCAGATGATCGGATTATTTTTTTCAATCAGGATGAATTTGAGCGAATGGTTCGTACAGTTAATACCTTTAATAATGAGGGCAAGAGAAATCGAGCGATTTTAGAGGTTTTGTTTGCGACTGGCATGAGACTTGAGGAAATGATTAAGCTTAATAAGGACATTGATATAAATTATGGGGAGATAATAGTGCAGGGCAAGTTTGATAAGATTAGAACAGTCTATCTTAATGATAGAGCGATTTACTGGATTGGTGAGTATCTAAAAACTAGAGAGGATAATTACCCAGCACTGTTTACCTTCACCAGAAGGCGAAATGAATGGACCGAGCTTAATAAAGGCAGGATTGGCAAGAGGTCAGCTCAGGAGGTGGTCAAGAAGTATGTTAAGTTGGCAGGGTTAAGAAGCGACATTTCTACGCATAGTTTTCGGCATTCATTTGCCACTCATATGTTGAAGAATGGAGCAGACTTGCGGGCGGTGCAGATGTTTTTGGGGCATAGTGATCTGCGGAGTACTCAAGTATACACTCATTATGTTAATCCGGAGTTGAAGCAGATTCATAAAAGATTGATGAATTTTTAGCCAAAAAGGTGGGGGTTGGACTTGCCAACCCCCACCCGTATGCTATAATTGAGGTGTAAATTGAAAATCCAAGTGAGATTATAGTGGATTTTCGCAATTCATCAGAAAGAAAGTGCTATCCAGCATTTATTCGGAAAAAAATGATGTAATTTATCGCCGCAGTCAGGCACTTGGTTTTTTAAGTAAATATAGTTATAAAAAAATAGGGCACACCCTATTTTTTGTTTATTTAAGTAATTGTAGTTATCCAAGTTGAGTTATTGAATAATTAATTTATAAGTTTATTGAGTAATTAACATTACTTGATGTTGAGACATAAATGTTCTTGACATTTTAATTATTCAGGAATAGGCTAATAAGAGAAGTGAAGGCAATGAATTATAATCCATATTGGGCGCCTGGGATTATATGGAGCCAGTGGCGCAACCGGTCACTTTGAACTATTTTTTTTGTTTGCAAATGCGAGCAATTGTGTTCAAAGCAGTCATGAGCCTTCATTGGGGGCTCTTTATTTTGGACTCAGCATTTATTAACTTAATCAATATGAAGAAAAATACTTCTAAAAAATTTAAATTTGCAATTAATTGTTTCTTGCTTTTAAGTCTGACAGTAAATAATATTCCGATTGTTTTAGCTGAAAAGTTTATTACAGGTGTTAATTCGGGGCAGGGTTCCGCGCTTAATGAGCCGACAATTATCGGTCTTGGTGCTGATCAGGTAGAATCAGGTGATTACAGCAAGTTGCAGCACGCTTACCAGTTTATCGCTAAAAAAATTCTACCTAATAGCTCTAAGTTTTTACTTTATCCTGAGAATTTTTCATATCAACATGGCAGCAGCACCCAATTTTTTGGTGGTGCTGTTTTTGATTTAAAGCCGGAAAAGCTGTCTGAATTAGGGGCCAGTGCCTTTGCTTTTCTGAAATCATCAACGACAATTGATATTGGCCGTGCTCGGGCCTTGTATGATGGTTCGATGGCCATACTTGATATTTCCAAAATAACTAATGGGCAAAATCGTCATTTGACTTATGAATCTGAGGCCTATTGCCACATTTTGCACACTTATCTGGCTAAACATGAACAATGTTTTCACGGTTTCGCAGATTTTCAAGCTTACCAAAATGATAGCAACGTTCCCAATAAGGAAGTTTCAAGTTTGGTTATGTTGAATGCGGCTGATATTCAGGGTGGTAAGTTATTAAATGCTAATAACCCCTTTTTTAAGATCTTGATTTTACCTGACATTACCTCGGGCCTAGAGGGCGTAACGATTGCCGAGCTCGGCTCGAGTGGTTTAGCGGCGATCAGTGATTTTGTAAACAAGGGCGGAGTGGTAATTTCCTCTGGTAAATCAAGCCTCCTGCTCGAGCAGGCAGGCATCTTGGCTATAAACTCTGTTGAGCAACAAATTCTTATAAAGCATAAACAAAATAAGGGTCGGCTACTGTTTACAAATGGTGTTGATTTTGAAAGCCACTTGTTGCAATTAGGTCAAGTTCCGGAAAATGGTTATTTTAATACTTACTTCCTGTCTTCGTTTTTCGTGCGACCAGAAGTTGATCCGGACTTGATAGATATTGCTAATTTGGATTTACTCGGTGATAGTAATTATTATTTTCAGGACCGAACATCGTTGCGTGCCACTTCAACACCAGTTGGTCAAGCCTTGGCTCTTGGTTATAAAAAGTTTGGGCAGGGCGGGGCCTATATTTTGGCTGGACAGCCAGCCTCGGGTGCGGAAAAATATTATCCTTATGTCTTAGATGCTGTCTTTGGTGCTATGTCTAAGGACATTATTGCAAATTTGAAAGTCGTTCAAAAGACTAATCCGGCCTTGGATGAGACGGTGATACCTGCGCTTGAGTCCAATGTAATTCTCAACGGAGAGTTGAAGCTTGTTAATTATTTCAATCAGCCGATTCATAATGTCTTGGCTTCTGTTAATGTAGCCAAAGGCATTTCAGTTGACGATCAGGAAAGTTTACCAAGCGGTTGCATACTGACTAATCTGAACAACCAGTTTTATAGTTCAAAAATTGACTGTACGCAGTCTGCGTTGGCTGGTTTTGCTTCAACGACTTATGATTTTAAATTTAAGATAGTCGACGCTGCGATTACACAGAAAAAATGGGGTATTCTGGCGGCGGCGGCAAAAATAACTTATTTGCGCTCCAGTGGTGAAGCCGAGGAATTACAGACGGGCGGTAGTTATTTGACGGCTTATCGTGGTGCCGAGATAAGGTCAGAGTACAATCCTGATCCCTCGAGTTTCTATCCTCTGAAGGGTGAGGGGGTTTATATAGATAATGTTTTAACGGCCGAAAACAAAGAGGATACTAATGCTAATGAGGTGGAGCATGTGGCGGTTGTGCCACTAATTTCACCCGTGGTCGACGGTAATAATCAGGGCTCTCTTGCCTATACGTTGGAGTTTGCTGATAACTATTATCAAGCCAGAAAAACGGCAAATTCTTTTGTCTTTCCCTTTATAAATTCGCTTGAGGGTCAACGAGATCATGATTATATAGATTATCAGTCATTAAAATGTAGTGACGTCACTTTGTCAGCTGACTGGGATACGCCCGTCAAAACAATATTAATGAATCGAAGTGCAGCTGGTTTACCGGCAGCGACTGGCTGCCAGGGACAAAGTATTGAGCAAATTATTGGCAAAGATTATGCCTATACAGTAAATAGTGAAAGCTTGGCGGCTAAACAATTATATTTTGCTGATGCTAGTAATTATTATGAGCAGGCAACGCAACGACAACTTGTTTACATTGACACGACCAAGCCCAATGGAGCTGCTAGTTATTATGGTGGCAATATTCCCGTTGATTTACAAAAAGGTTTAGTGGCCAAGAAAAATTTGATTTTTGCTCGCAATGATGTTTATTTTTATCCGAACAAAAATTATCCCTTGCCTGAAGGCATTACTGATAAAAATGCGTATTTGACGATTGATCGTTTCGCCAGTTCAACTTGCGGTAATGCTAAAGGTATTTTGACTGCTGGATATTTCAATGATACGAAGGCTGGCGGGATTAAGGCCAATGAATATGACAATGCCCTTCAGTGTAAGAATAACAAGACCAAAATAGATTATTCACAAATAGAAAATTACTCGGGTGGTAAAATTAAAGTTTCTCATTACTTATTTCCGGTGGCCAGTGAGGACCAGATTGGAGAGGCTAGCGATCTGGCATATTTTAGCACGACAACTGGAGAATATAAAAATTACCCAGAGGTTAAATTTATAAAAGCCCATTCAGTTGATTTTCTACTTGATCAGAGTTCAAATCCGAAGGGTGGGCGCTTTACCTTTATTTTGCCTAATGGGGTAAATTTTTCTGCTGATCCAATTGCTAGCGGTTTAATTACTTTATCCGCTGATCACGTCGCTGTCCGTAAGATTAATTTTGAAGCAAGCACTAGTAAGATTAGGGTTGATTTTATTCGTGGTAAGATGCCGGACCAGACTAATGGCAAGCCAGATGTCTTGCGTTTAAATCTTGAAGGGCTTAACACTGATAAGCCAATTACAATTACAGCAGGGCTGGAAAAGCTTGACTATGACATCGGTCGTCCTGGAGATATGACAGTTTATACGTCAGCAGTCTTTGTTGATAATTTGGAATTAACTAAAAAGCCTTTCTTGAGTTTGCCGAGCTTGGTTATGAAATTTCGCTTAAAACGCGGTGCACAAAGTGATCAAAGTTATTTCCAAAAATATGAATACTTTGAGCCTTTTGTTCGTTACGGTGTTTACATTCAAGAGTTAGCAGCTCATCGAACTGTTTATGGTTATGCGGAAAATCATCCAGTTTCAGATCCAGGATTAGTTTTGAGTAATGGTGGTTTTTCGACCTTTTCTAATATTGGTGCCTCTTCGATTCCATTTCGTGAATATTTACAAACTGGGATTAAGCAAGTGATTCCCTCAAGCCAGGAAACAGCTCGGGTTGATTATCAGGATATTTGGAAGCGACAGTGGTCAACCCCGATTCGGACGGTCATGCCTGATGTGCCGCCAATCCCACCACCTTTGCGTAACTTTATGATGAACACAACCTTTGAAGTACGTGACAAAGCCTCTGGTGCTCGACAGCTTGAGTGGGCGAGTGACCGAAAGGCAGAGGTACTATACAAAGTTAAAGTTCTTAATAATTATCCAAAATATTTTGAGCCGACAGTTTGCAAGGCGAACGAAGTATTGCTAAACGCTAATTTAGCCAACGGTTTATCTAGTAAGTATTTTGTATTGCCCGTTTCAAATTTTTTTGCCTCAACAACTGTCGCAAACGCCTATTTGCATCGATCAAATATTGCAACTTACGGCGTTTGTTACCAGAGCCAAGGGGATTTAGTTAGCAACCAGCTTTTGACTCCTATTCAGCGTGATGAAATTAAAACTGCTTCGACCTGTGAGCATGAAAATAATTGCCCTGTAATATCAAGTACTACGCCGACAATTTCACGACGTCCTTCGGGCGAGGTAGGAAATTGGAATTATTCTCAAGCCGTGGCTGATTATTATCCGACGGGATATATTACTGAGCCCATGTGGAGCCTGACTCATTATGATTATGACGATAGCGCCTTTTCCAAGGGCTATTCGTATCATATGGACAACCTGTTACCAAATATGGATAATGTTCGCAACGGTTTACTACGGCCTCATAATATTGTCGCACAGCCGATTTACAAGGGGCTTGGTTATAGCTTGTCCTATAATCCTAATTACCAATCACAACTATATAATGTTGATGGGCAGTTGATTACTGGTTGGATGAGCGATAATTTGCAAAATAAGGATGATACCCTTTTGGTCGGGCAGGCGTCCATAAATAGTATTTCAATTGATAAGTCATCGTTGCTCGGTACACAAATGGTGCGCATTGATCAAATGGATCAAACTTATCCGCAAGCGGCTGCAGCCATGAACAATATTTATGCTTGTTTGTTTAATCGTAGTCGAGCGAAAGTCGATCCAGTTAATTCTAAAATTGTCTATCCAAATAATGTCTATGTTAATAATGTGGTGCCGATTGCGCCAGATTTAGAGAAAAATGATGCTCGTTTGACTGAGTATAATTGTGGTAATTTGCTTTATGACCCAGCTACAATTCATGAGTTTAACAATGTGGTCAAGACCGATGCTAAAGATTGGCTATATTTTGGTGTGGGTTTGCGTGGTGGCGCCAAAGAGACCATAAATATTGTTTCTGAGCTTAATCCGATTTCTGGGGTAAATTTTGAGGGCTTTGCCAAAATTAATGACGGTGGCCGCTTTACCTATTGGAATCCGGCCAATGGACCAAATTCCTTTCTGGTGCTTGATAATGTTGTGAATGTTATTGAGGCTATGCAAAGTAATATAACCATGAACAAAGAAATCATTCCGGTTGAGGTACCGACCTTTAATTCTGATATTTATCATTTAATTACCATTGCCGATCAAGTTGAGACCGATCGAGAATTTACTGAATCGCCATATCTAAAGAATTATGGTTTTGGTGATGCGGTCACGTCCATTCAAGTTGGTGTGGCCAATAATCTTAAAGCTAATGGTAGTATTCTTGAGCCTGGCGATACGACGACAGTCAAGTTAGAATTATTTAACAATTCTGGTTATGATTGGAATCTGATTAAAAGCACTGATGGGCAGATGGCGATCGAGTCAATTGATCTACCTGCTGAAGCGATTAGTGCCAATGATTTATTGTCTAAAACTAAGCACGCGATAAAGCAGCCAACAAGCTTTAATTTTCTAAACTTCGCTATTCCACTTGAGATTAGTGATTATGTGCAGATTATGCCCTCGACGCACAATGTTGGTACGCCCGGCATCTTGTTTGATTTTGATAATATTAATGTTACAACTATCCGCGACGGTTATAAGGGAACATACGCAATTGATTTAAAGGTTTCCAGTGATTTACCTGCTAGTCTGCGCGGTAAGACCTATGATATAAATGTTTCGTTAGTGCCAAAGTTTTTTGATAAATATCCTGGCCATCCACATGATCCGGTTAGTCACGATTATCAATTAAATCTACCCAGTATCCGTTTTGGCGTGCCTTATGCGACAGATCAGGGCAGTCGAGCGGGTAAAGTTTTTCGGACTAGTGGTTATTCGCATAATATTGCTGTAATCGATGAGATGCCGAACGGCGTTGATCCGCTGACGGTGAAGCGAATTTCTTGGTCTGAATTACAGAACTTTCGCGCGGCTGCTAATAATCCGGTTTTGCGACAATCCAATTTAAAAAATCTCTATAGTCGTAATGATTTTGGTGAAGCTTATAGTTTTTCAACAACCAGTCTTGAAAATGGTAATCAAAAGATAAATTTAAGCTTGGCTGATAATGGAATTAGTGAATTTCCAATTCCTCAAATCAGCGGTCCTGATACTGCCGTCTTGTATCTTCTCGTAAGATCTCATTCCGTTTATCTGCCCTACGGAGACAATAAGGTTAATCAGAATCTAAAGAGTGATTATACTGATTCATTTTCTTTCACAAAATCAGCACGCATGAGCGATCCGCAATACAGGATTGTCCGGGCCGCTGGAGCAAATCTAGAAACTAATTATTCTGCTGAAATTATCGGTAAATCGACTGGTGAAAAACTATCGACACAAAAATTATCACCGCATGAAGAAAATTTCGTTCGCTTGAAGGTGAGATTAGAAAATGTTGGTTCAGCCATTGCTTATCAGCCCAAGGCCTCTATATTCTTGCCCAATGCGATAATGATTGCAACGACCGGTGCTGAAGAGCTTATTAATCACGCTACTACCACCGAAGTTAGATTTTCCTTGTCAGATGATTTAGCCCCGGGTGATGTTCAGCTACTAGACTTGATTGTTAATTATAATAAGAACAATGATAATGTAGGCTTGAAGTTTATTAATGTTTCTCAGGCGGCTGCGAATGAGATTGAGATTGTTGATCATGCTGCGGCGCAATTTGACTTAACTAGTACTCCTGGGGAAAATCAGGTTGATCAAAAAACGGCAGGAGCATTTTATATGCCCTTGGCAACTGATAACCAGCCACAACTAACCATTACGGCCAAAAAACTCGAGACTAATCTTTTTAGCATAACCCTACTTCCACTTAATTCCACCAGCTCATTTTATAAGTTGTTTCTTAAAGATGTGGCTACTTCCACCTTTAGTGAGGTCGGGTTGGATTATGATCAAAATGGTAGTTATAAAATTAAGATTACCAAGGGTGGCAGTCAGTTTTATGGTGTCCTATATGATCGAGTCTTGGTTGTTAATAATTTTGGCGAAGAAGTTTATCAATATTTTAAGTTAGCAGAATCTGGTACATTATTAATTAATTATGATTCTGATTTTAGTATTAATATTAATATTGATATGTATAAACCGCCTCGTCCACCAGTTGGTACTGAAGGGCAGGTTGAGAAATTTGCTATCCAGGTTATAAATAGGGCGGGTGAAAAAATCTCAAAGACTTACGACCAGATAATTAGATTAAAATTAATCGGTGGCCCAGATGTGTCAAAAGTTGCAATCTCAGAATTTAGTAATTTTAAGAATGCTAGTCTTGAGGCATATCACGAAACCATCGACTGGCTTTTAAGTAGTGGCCAAGGGATTAAAACTCTGTATGCAAAATTTTATACTAGATTTGGCGTTAGTAGTCCTGTAACAACGGTAAAAATTCAATCAATGAACGACTCCGTGGTGCCAAAAAAAATACAGGGTGTAAAAATAATTAATCAAGAGGTTGGCCTAACTCTTGAGGCACAAGCGTTGATTAATAGTCAGGAAAATAAAAAAATATATTTAAATACTTTGGGAGTTAAGCGTAGCCTTATGAGTGAGCGATATGGCCTGAAAAAATATATCAGAAATTTCGGACTAAAAATGACAGAAAAAACTCAAATTAACACGTTAAACACGTTTATTATTTATGGTACAAAAAGTAGTCAAAAAATAAGTTGGAATAAGCGCTATTATCTCCTTAAATCTTATGAGGCAATTTATGGAAGATTGCCAGATTCTACACAAGATTGGTTTGACGTCTTGAGAATAGCTAATGGTTTGACTCCAGATCACTTAATTAAGGGTAGAAATATTTGGGCGGAAAAACGCTATGAACAAGTATATAAAATGAGGCCAAAAAATGATCAAAAAAGTCGTGAACAATTGAATATAATCGCTTATGGCTTGTCCAATTCTGCTGATAATGATCAAATATTACAAAAAGAAGCCTTGGCAAAATATCAGACAGTTTACAAGGATGGTCCTAGAAATCAGAATGACTGGAATCTCGTGCGCAGCATTGCGATGGCGCTAAAATAAAAGCTATATAGGTATGAATTGTCATTTTAGCGCCAGATGGGCGATAAGTGTTTAATTTAAGACGTAAATATTCAATAAAACCGCGCTAAGCGGTTTTATTGAATAAGTGGTAATTTTATTTCTATAAAAAAATTGATTTTTTATTATAAATCTAGTGAATATTTATAAAATAATAAAATTATAAATATCACCTGTTAATAACTCTGGAAAACCACGAATTTTAGCGTACTTACAGGGGCTTGTTATTACCACATATGGTGGTATACTTAAATCAAGAAGCACAAGATATGGTATCTCATGATAATTTAGCAGACTCATATCAAACACCGAACATTGGCTCAAAATATTAGGTTATTTGAAGCAAATATGGTGTTTTTTTGTACTCAAAAATAGAAATAAAATATGAAGTGCCCAGTTTGTTATCATCAAGACACCAAAGTTATAGATTCTCGCGTTGCGACCGATGGCTTTTCGATTCGTCGCCGTCGAGAGTGCTTAAAATGCGGTTTCAGGTATTCGACCTATGAGGAGTTAGAAATTCTTGAGCTAGTGGTCGTTAAACGTGATGGCAGGCGGGAAAATTACAATCGAGAAAAATTAACCAGGGGCCTGAAGCGAGCACTTGAAAAGAGGCCAATTACCGATGAGATTTTTAAAAAATTAGTGCATGCCATTGAGCGCGATTTACAGGTTAGCGGTAAAAACGAGGTAACTAGTCATCAAATCGGTTTCATTATTATGAAAAATCTGAAAAAAATCGATAAAGTTGCTTATATCCGTTTTGCCAGTGTCTATCAGTCGTTCAAGGATCTGGCTGAATTCAAAAAAGAGTTAAATAAATTGGTTGGCAAAGATAAGAAGTAATTTATCGTTAAGTTAAGTTTAAAAGCAAAATTTTAATACACCCCATGCAACAAGAAAATACAAGAATAACTCAGCTCCGCAAACGTTCTGGCGCCATTGTCGAATTTGATCCAGCCAAGATAGTCAGTGCTATTTATAAGGCAACAGAGGCGATTGGTCGTCCAGACAAACAATTGGCTGATCGTTTAACGGCTTTGTCAGTTGAGCGCGTCGCCAAGAAATTTCATTTTCGTTCGATTCCCGCAGTTGAGGAAATTCAAGATGTAGTCGAAGAGGTTTTAATAGAGAGTAAGGATACAGAACTGGCAAAAGCTTATATTATTTATCGCGATCAGCATCGACAACTTAGGGAGTTAAATTCTCGTATCGATGAGGAAAAATTAATGCAAGATTACTTGGGTCAAGCTGATTGGCGCTTGAAAGAAAATTCAAATATGAGTTTTTCGGTTCAAGGCTTAAACAATTACATCTCATCTTCGGTTTCCGCTCGTTACTGGTTAAATAAGCTTTATCCAGAGGCTATTCGTGATGCTCACGTTAATGCTGATTTTCATATTCATGACCTTGGCTTGCTCGCGCCTTATTGCTGCGGTTGGGATTTGAAGGATGTTTTGCTCAAAGGCTTTGCTGGTGTTTCAGAAAAAGTGCAATCCAAGCCACCAAAACATTTTCGTTCGACGCTTGGTCAGGTGGTGAATTTCTTGTATACCTTGCAAGGTGAGGCAGCTGGCGCTCAGGCTTTTGCGAGTTTTGATACTTATTTGGCGCCATTTATTCGTTACGATAATTTGTCATATAAAGATGTTAAGCAGTGCTTACAAGAGTTTATGTTTAATGTGAATGTGCCAACTCGGGTTGGTTTTCAGACACCTTTTATAAACGTGACACTTGATGTCACCCCTTCAAAAATGACTGGGGATGAACATGTTATTATCGGCGGAAAGTATATGGAAGAGAAATACCGCGATTTCCAGAAAGAAATGGACATGTTCAATCAAGCCTTTGCCGAAGTGATGATCGAAGGTGATGCTACTTCAAGGGTTTTTGCCTTTCCGATTCCAACGTACAGTATCGACAAGAATTTTAATTGGGAAAATCCAGTCCTGAAACCGATCTGGGAAATGACTGCTAAATACGGTATTCCATATTTTTCAAATTTTATAAATTCAGATATGGATCGTGATGATGCGCGTTCAATGTGTTGTCGCTTGCGTCTTGATAATCGTGAATTACGCAAGCGTGGTGGCGGCTTATTTGGTGCTAATCCTTTGACTGGTTCACTCGGTGTGGTAACGATTAATTTGGCACGCATTGGTTATTTGGCAAAGACCAAAGAAGAGTTTTATGATCGATTAGGACGCCTTATGGATTTAGCTAAGGAAAGTTTAGAAATAAAACGCAAAATTATTGAGCGCTTTACTGATACTGGTCTTTATCCTTATTCAAAATTTTATTTAGGCGATATTTATGCCCGTTTCGGTACTTATTGGCAAAATCACTTCAATACTATTGGTATCAATGGCATGAACGAGGCCTTGCTCAATCTTACCGGTGAAAACATGACCACCCCTGAGGGCAAGAAATTTGCTTTGGAAGCTATGGACTTTATGCGTGAACGCTTGATGGATTATCAAAATACGACCAACAATCTTTACAACTTAGAGGCTTCACCAGCCGAAGGTGCTGCTTTCCGCTTTGCCAAGAAAGACAAGGAATTGCATCCTGATCTAATCGTGGCCAATGAAAAGGCTTGGAAGGAGCAGGGTGTGGCGCCTTATTATACTAATTCGACGCACTTACCAGTTGGTTATACCAATGACATTTTTGAGGCGCTAGATATGCAAGATGAGTTACAAACCAAATACACTGGCGGTACGGTTCTTCACGGCTTTTTGGGTGAGAAAATTAACGACCCAGAGACTTGTAAGATGCTAGTCAAGAAAATTGCTGAGAACTATAAATTGCCATACTTTACGATTACTCCGACCTTCTCAATTTGTCCTAAACATGGCTATTTGAGTGGTGAGCATCGCTATTGTCCAAAGTGTGATGAGGAGCTAGGTTTTCATGGTGAGGTGGATGTTGTTAGGGCAGTCAATTTGGGTGAGGCTTGCGAGGAATGTTAAAAAGTGTAGCAAGGTGTGGTATAATTAAACAGTTAGTTAATTAAAATATTAAAAAATTAATCTAATCCCGTTCAATACAAAGAGGGACAAACAAAATGTATGGCTCCACAGGAAGTACAAAGACAAGAATGCACCGTTTATAGTCGCGTTGTCGGTTGGATCACTCCGACTAGCAATTGGAATTTGGGCAAAAAGAGCGAGTTCGGTGATCGTCAGACTTACGACAAACAATTAGGTAAGTGTTAAAAAATACAGTTCAGAACTGAGACGGGAAAATTCGTATGATAATAGGTGGCATTGAAAAACTCACGCTTTTAGATTATCCAGGCAAATTAGCTGCTATTATTTTTACCCAAGGTTGCAATTTTCGTTGTCAGTATTGTTATAACCCCATGCTTGTCTGGCCCATTGAGGACGGCAGGTTGAAATATCAAAGAGATCACTCGCAAATAATAGAGTCTGATCTCTTTGTTTTTTTAGAAAGTCGTCGTGGCAAGCTAGATGGGGTGGTTATTAGTGGCGGTGAGCCGACATTGCATCGTGACTTGCCAGTTTTTATAAAAAAAATCAAAGACTTGGGTTTTGCGATCAAGCTCGATACAAATGGGACGAATTCCGTTATGCTCAAGGATTTACTCAGTCAAAATTTACTTGATTACGTGGCAATGGATATCAAGGCACCATTTGCTAAATATGAGCAGGTCACCGCCGTGACCGTTGATTTGAAAAATATTGAGGAAAGCATTGCAATCATAAAAAAATCAGGCCTACCATATGAGTTTAGAACGACCCTCGTGCCTGGCTTGCATGACCTTGAGGCCGTTGAACAGATGGGGCAGTTGATTATTGGCGCTGATAAATGGTATTTGCAATTTTTCAAATCTGATACTGATTTAGTGAGTAGGGGATTGGAAAATAAGCCAAGGTTTACTCACGCCGAGATGACGGCTATGGCCACTGTTGGGCAAAAATATGCCAAATTATGTGTTGTTAGGGGTTAAAAACTATAATAAATAAAAAAACCTGTTTTATTAACAGGTTTTTGTTTTGTGTGCCTCTTTAGGTTTTACTGCTTAATTAGTCGGCTGCAAGACTGGACTAGGCATAAAT
>JBAWWA010000004.1:0-83554 GCA_037146995.1 bacterium | reverse complement strand
CCACCTTAATTAATGAGCGGATTGGCAAACCAATTACGCATCAACTCTTTTAACTCGTGACGAGAGCAACGGCGGATTCTAATTTCGCTTGTAGACGATTTCTTTCCGCACCTTCTTTTAGTGTTAACTAAAATTTAGGCTAATATTAGCCAATGGTTTTAATTTATTTGTAAAGATAACTTAATACTACAACTCATTTTAATTTTAGTCAATAAAAAGAGCCAATCTAAATTGGCTCGTAAATTCTTACTACTCTTTAAATGTATAGACCGTGACCCCACCTGAGTCTACCACTCTAGCACCAGGTTCATTGGCTATCTGCTTGGCACGATCAAGACAGCTAATACCCGGCCATGGACCTCCATACAACTTAAACACTACAAATGGCGATACGGGCAAATAACTATTTGCTTCCGTGTTTGAAACAGGCGGATTATCAAGATCTTCAGCTATGCTTGCTTGATCAACCAACTGGCCAAAAAAATCATACAGCAAGTAATCATCAACTGGAAATAAACGCCTAGCAAGTTCACAATACTTAGCATCAACTTTTTTCTTTTTCATCAAACCATTTTCGATGAGTCGCAACATATATTTTCCATCATAAACAATCTTGTAACTATAATGCCACTTTATGATTAATTCGCGCCAATCCTTGTCAGTAATAATTATTGGTGCAATGGCCAAAAGTTTGCCGTCGTGCAAAATTCTTGAACCATCATTTTCATTGGCCTTGTTGATTGCCATTTCAATGTCACCATAAATTTCCAGCTCCTTTTCATCTACATCACCACCCTGACGCTCAACTACGAATGAAAAACTCATTTGCCACCTCCTTGATTGATATTTATTTGCACTAATTTATCCAACTTATCTAGGTCAACTGCTGGAATATTAACAATTTTTTCAAAGGTCGATTCATTTAGTAATTTCAAGACGTTAGCATATTCAGGATTTTTTGTCAAATGCTCAGGCGCTATGGCAAAACCGAGAATAGCGCACATTTTCCACTTAAAACCTAATGATAAAAACGCAAAATTAACCCCAGGTTGATTTATTGTCGTTAAAAAATCAACAACCAGGTCATAAAGCTGCTCATCTGCCTGATTTTCTTTGATAAACCGCTCAAAAACCTTAAAAGCAGAGGCTGCAGACGATAAGGCCGCTAGATCTCTCTTTAAATAAGCAAAAACATTAGTACTTATCGCACTGCCGAGATAATTTTTATTTTTACCCACTATTAACAAACCTTCTATCAAGCAAAACGGTTCCACATGTGCTGCAATTTTTGACCTAAACTTTCTGGCACCGCGTGCAATAAGTTGCTCCCTGCCACGCTCTTTGCTATAAATAGTCACCAACAAATCATTCTCTCGAAACGGCTTTCTGTCGAGAATTATAGCATTCAAGCGCATGGTTTCCTCGGCCATACTAAGTTCTATCTAAATAATTCTGCAGTATTAACATGGCCGCCAAAGCATCTCGACCTGCTTTGGTTTTTTTATCACCCACCAAAGCATCAGCCGCTTTACTACTTAAACGCTCATCAATTTCGATGATTGGCAAATCCGTGACTTCCTTCAATTCCCTGATAAAATCAGCAACTTGTTTTTGCATCTTGCCAGACTCACTTTGCATTGTAAATGGAACACCGATAATCAACTTATCAATACCCTCAGTCTTGATCACCTCAAGGACTTTTTCAAGATTCTCAACAACACTAAAAGGCATTGCTATTTTTATAACATCATTGCCGATTGCTAAACCTATTCGTACTGTACCAAAATCAATGCCTAAATAATTCATCAATTTAATCAAAATTCAATATACTACAACTCTGTCATGACTTTGTAACCATTTTTAGTTACCGCAATTGTATGCTCAAAATGAGCCGATAAGGAGCCGTCCTCAGTCTTAATTATCCAACCACTTTTATCGGCCGTAATTTGCCAACGGCCAACATTAACCATTGGTTCTACGGCAATAACCATACCCTCTTTCAAGCAGATATTTTTGTTTGACTCCACGGCATAATTTGGAATTTGCGGATCTTCATGCACATGATGGCCAACACCATGACCGACTAATTGACGTACCACCGAAAAGCCCTGTTCATCAATATAATCCTCGACAGTTTTACCAAGTTCATACAATGATAGCCCTGGTTTTATTTTTTTTATCGCCAGTTCTAAAGATTTTTTAGTAGCTGCCAATAGCTTTTTTGCTTGGTCAGATATAACACCACATGGCACTGTAATGGCCATGTCAGTAAATAACTTAAGATATTCCATACCAATATCAATACTGACAATATCACCCTCTTTTATCATTCTGGCTGGCAAGGCCGGAACATGCACAACCTCGTTGTTTATTGACACGCACAATGCCGTAGGAAAAGCCTTTTCTTTTTTACTGGTTCGATAGCCTTTAAAGGACGGTTTACCACCAGACTTTAAAATCAATTCACAGGCAAGTAACTCCAGCTCACCAGTTGTTGCACCTGGTTTAACCAATTTCGCCACCTCTTGCAAAACGTTAGCCAATATCTTACCACCCTCTCTAATGTCGTCAATCTCCTTCTCTGTTTTTATAGTAATCATTGTAAAAAACTTATTTTATCTAAGTAATCCAGTCTTTATTAACTGCTTGAGTAAATCTTTTTCAACCATGTCGATTGATTGCTCACCGTTGACCACAATTAAGCGCCCCTTATCAGCCCAATATTTTAACAGTGGACGATTTTGTTCATGATATAATTTAAGTCGATTTTTAATCACCTCAGGATTATCATCTGAACGGACAAAGAGTTTCTTGCCACATTCGTCACATTTACCGCTCTTTTTTGAAGGCTTAAATTTAATATGATAAATTTGGCCGCAAACACAGGCTCGACGCCCACTTAGTCTCTTTAAAACTTCATTATCAGAGACATCAATCAAGACAGCCCAAGTCTTTTCGTGATATTTTGATAAGACATTTAATTTGTGAATCAAATATTTTTGCTGACTAATCCGGCGCGGATAACCATCGAACAGAGCGCCATTTTTTATATCTTTTTTTACTAGTCGCTTATTTAGCAAATTCTGAACATCAGCATCAGAGGCTAAGGCGCCATCCGTTAAATGTTTTTCAATTCTTTTGCCAAACCTAGTGCCAGCCTTAATCTCTTGCCTCAGTAAATCGCCAGTCGAAATCACTGGGAAATTCAACAAATCACCTAATACTTGCGCCTGCGTTCCTTTGCCTGAACCAGGAGCACCAAAAAATAAGAAATATAATTTTTTCATTTATCTATATTAAAAATAATCTATACCGCCACGATTATTGTCTGGCTCAGGATCAACCATATTTGACTTAACCTGGTTATCAGGTGTTTGAGTTGGTTTATTTTCAGTCTGATTAATGTCGGTATATTCATAGTCTGCGTCATTAGAGGTTGGTCTGCTTGATGGTATTTTTATAGAGCTAGACATGAGCGACATATTAGTCCCTGACGGTGTTTTATAATTAACACTTTGCCCGTTAATTAGTTTTTTTGATTTTTTTTCATCAAAAGCTTTCGTATCATGAGTACCGATAATTTTAGTAGCAGTCTCATCCTTGGCCATATTGCCCGTCAGCATTTTTTTAATCATTCCATCCTTCATTTTTTCAGCCCTTTCGATTAATTTCTTACCATCTTCTTTGGAGAGGGTTTTATCAAGATACTTAAACTCACTCACCATTTTATTCAAAACAAACTCCTTCATTTTATAGTTTTGATTATTATGAAGCGCTGCTTTAGCCATGCCAGTGATAGTATCTTTCATCATTTTCGACGACATACTGGCAAGTTTAACATGCTGATCACCGGTTGGTCCACTAGACGCCTTACCGGCAAAACTCGCCATAATCTGAGCGTTTTCAGATTTATTAACCGCTGATTTCAAAACCTTGGCTACAGTTTTAACATTATTAGTCTTTACATACTGCGCCACAGCGCTTCTTTGATGCGATACTAGTCCGGTAGCTCCAATATGCGCCCCAATCTTTCTAATAGCATTAGATGACATCTTGGCAACTGATGAATTTATATTTGATGGCTTATATTGCATAATTATTTTTACAGTTTCATTATAACAGTAATATTCAATAAAAAAAAGTCCAACCATTTGGTTGAACTTTTTTAAATATTCTGAAATTGTTTAGACTTTATCGTATTCTCGCATGGTTAATTGCGCTTCAACCTGCTTAACCGTCTCAATAACTACTGACACCACAATCAAAATACTCGTACCACCGATCGCCAAAGATTGAATGCCGGTAATATATCGCATAAGTAGAGGCAGGATAGCAATGAGCGCTAAAAACAGAGCACCAGCCAAAATAATCTTATGTGTTGTTGCGGATAAATATTCAGCCGTGTGAACACCAGGCCTGATACCAGGAATAAAACCACCCTGCTTCTGCAAATTCTCAGCAATTTGATCAGGATGAAAGATGACCTCAGTATAAAAGAAGGTAAAAGCAAAGACTAGAACAAAATATGAAATACCGTAAAACAGCTGATTCTGAAACAAAGCCACAACCCACTCAGCCGCATGCACGACAGCTGGAGAACTAGCCCGCATAAAGAGTTGAGCGATCATTTGCGGAAACAAAACCACTGATATGGCAAAGATTATAGGAATAACGCCAGCCATGTTAACTCGCAGTGGCAAAGTCGAAGTCGAACCGCCAAACATGCGACCGCCACGAAACTGCTTGGCATATTGGACTGGAATATTACGTTGGCCCTCAGAGATTACGACAACACCCACAACCGTTAAAACGCCAACGATACCAAAGCCGATAAATGTCATTACTTGTTGCTGATCAAATGACAATGTTAGTTGTTGTGCAGTCTTTAGTAAACCCGAAACAATGCCGGCAAAAATAAGCAATGAAATGCCATTACCAACCTTTTTTTCTGTAATTAATTCACCAATCCAAACCAAAAAGATTGTACCGGCTGTGACCGTAATCATGATAGTCAAAATGTTAAAGAATGACAAATTAGCTAAAACACCGGTCGAGGATCTCTGTAGTAAGCTAATCATGCCATATGACTGCAATAAGCCAAGCGGCACAGTTAACCAGCGAGTCCACATGTTAATTTTTGAACGACCCTGCTCTTCCTTGCTCATCTCCTCTAACGACGGCACTATCATGGCTAATAATTGAAATATAATCGAAGAGGTGATGTAAGGGGCTACGCCCATCATCACGATAGAAAAGTTTTCCATGCCGCCACCCGAAAACAAATTCATCAAACCAAGGATTTGGTTTTGATTAAAAAGATCCTGAAGTGCACGAACGTCCACTCCAGGTATCGGAATATGAGCGGCCAAACGAAAAACAAGCAACATAGCTAGGACAAACAACAAATTGTTGCGCAAATCCCTAGCCTTCCAGATCTGTTCAAGCTTTTGGATGACCATATAAGTAATAAATTATTGAATTTTGCCTCCTAATTTTTCGATCTGCTCACGTGCCGATTGACTTACGCCAACCTTTTCAAATTGTAAACCTTTGATAGTTAACGTGCCTTGACCCAAGATTTTAATAGGCTGCTTCGAATCATCGATTAAGCCCTTTTTAATTAAGGTCGCTCTTGAAACAACTTCATTGTCCTTGTATACCTTGCTCAAAGCAAAAACATTAACTGCAATCGCTTTTGGAGCCAAAGATGTAAAGCCACGTTTTTTAGGTATATTCAAAAGCATCGGCTTCATACCCAAGCGCTTCAAACCAGAAACACCTGATCGAGAATTTTGTCCCTTTAGACCGCGAGTAGCATAAGTACCATGACCGGAAGCGTTACCGCGACCAACACGTTTACGATTTTTAGTCGAGCCTTGTTTTGGTTTTAAACTGCTTAAACTTAACATATAAAAAATTTATTTATTCTGACTTTTTAGTTTCTTTTTTAACCGCTGCTTTAACAGTCACTGGCTTAACTTCTTTTGCAACTTGGGCAACCACTGGAGCAGCAACAGTCTTTTCTTTTTTTGCCACTTTCTTTAACAAGGCCAAGGCTTCAATTACGCACTTTGCATTATTGACCTTATTAGTCGTGCCAAGATTTTTACAAATGATGTTATGCACTCCAGACAACTCAATAACGATACGAGTTGATCCGCCGGCAATAATACCACGACCGCGCTGAGCTGGCTTCAATAAAACCTTAGCGGCACCTGACTTATGCAGTATTTCGTGTGGAATAGTATCATTAATAATTGGCACATCAATCATGTTCTTTTTAGCCTGATTTACAGCTTTAGAAATAGCATTAGTAACATCAGCACCCTTTGCTAAACCGATTGCAATTTTACCTTTTTTATTACCCACAGCCACACAAGCTCGAAAACGCATTCTCTTGCCTCCAGCCATAACACGAGTAACACGTGCCAAATCCACGATCTTCTGTTCAAATTCATCCTGAACTTCATCGCGCTTACCCCGTCCGCCCATTGGTCGACGACCACCTTGAGCACCTTGCTTGCGGCGATCACCAAAAACAGATTTTGCAACACCGGCTGCAGCACCTAAATTTGTGTCCTTTTTGGGAATAACTTGTTTTTTATCTTCGGTCATATTTAAAAGTTAAAATACTAAACCACCTTCACGAGCACCTTCAGCAGAAGCCTTGACGCGACCATGAAATTTATAACCACCACGATCAAATACTACCGTAGTTATACCAACCTTTTTAGCCTTTTCTGCCAATAATTTACCTAACTCAAGGGCAGTTGCCGTTTTATTCTCCGCCTTAACCTCAGTAGCATTCGCACTTGCCAAGGTTTTGCCAGCAACATCATCAATCAGTTGCAAAAACATACCGCTATTTGAACGAAAGACATTCAAACGTGGACGTGCTGCAGTACCGCTAATTTCCGATCGAATCTTAGCATGGCGACGGTCGCGTTTAATTTGTTTCTCTTTTGTCTTATCCATATAATAAATTATTATTTTTTAGCGGCAGTCTTACCAGCCTTGCGACGAATAACCTCATCACTATATTTGATACCCTTGCCTTTGTAAGGTTCAGGCTTTCTAACTTTACGAATCTCTGCAGCTGTTTCTCCAACTAGATACTTGTTAATACCTCTGATAGTTATAACATTGCCTGTAACTTCAGCTGTAATACCTGGCTCAAAAATATATTCAACTGGATGCGAGTAACCAACATTCAAGGTTAATTTATCTCCAACAATCGCAGCCTTATAACCAACGCCATTGATTTCTAATTTTTTTTCATAACCCTGATTAACTCCAATAACCATATTATCAACCAAAGTTCGGCTTAAGCCCCACAATGAGCGCTCGGTTTTATTCTCCTCATTCTTAACACTGACGGTGGCCACATTATCATTAACTGCTACTGTCACTAGTACGTTCATATTTTCAGACAATTCACCTTTTGGACCCTTTACCGTAACGGTGTTCTTGTGAATTTTAATCTCGGTGCCCTGAGGTATTGCAATAGGTTGTTTACCAATTCTTGACATAATTTTTCATTAATAAATTTCGCAAATTACCTCTCCACCCAAGCCTTTTTTCTTTGCTTCCTTATTGGTCATCAAACCAGAAGGTGTGGAAATAATAGCAATTCCCAGATTATTTAAAACTCTTGGCAATTCAAGTTTACCTGCGTAAACTCTCAAGCCACACTTAGAGATTCTTTTAATTGAGGTAATCGCACCCGTCTTACCAACATATTTCAAATCAAGCTTCAATTCATCAAATTGTGAGCCTTCATTTTTTTTGCCACTAGCCTTAATCACTTCTGCCTTGTTAATCCAGCCTTCGCGTTCAAGAATTTTGGCAATATTAAGTTTGAGCTTGCTCATAGGCATAACAACCGTTTCTTTTTTAACGGCTTGTGCATTGCGGATTCTGGTGAGCATGTCTGCAATAGGATCTATCATAATATTACTTAGTAGTTTTATAAATATCTAATTCTTTAACAATTACCAGCTTGATTTCTTAATTCCTGGCAAATCACCAGAAGCAGCCAATTCGCGGAAACAAATACGACAAAGGTTAAAATCTCTCATATACCCGTGATTACGACCACAACGCCAACAACGACGGACGATGCGAGTGGAAAATTTAGGTTTCTTATTCGATTTTGCAATCTGTGCTTGTGTAGCCATATTTTTTTAATCTTTTTTAAATGGGAAACCGAGTTGGCGGAATAGCTCTAAGCCTGATTCACGATCCTTGGCGGTTGTGCTTATACAAATCTCTAAACCATGTACATTATCTAAATCATCAACTTTAATTTCTGGAAAGGCGGAATGTTCTTTAAAGCCAACTGTCAAATTTCCTGTTCTATCGATCATTTTGTCTGAAATGCCACGAAAATCCCTGATACGTGGAAACGAAACGTTTACAAGCTTTTCAATGAAATCATACATTCGAGCTCCACGCAGAGAAACCTTAACACCAATTACCTGACCTTCACGAACCTTAAATGAAGCGATTGATTTTTTAGCCTTTGTTAATACTGGCTTTTGACCAGTAATTGCAGTCAAGTTTTTAACAACATTGTCAGCATATGCCTGCTCTTTGGTGTGACGTCCGATACCGACATTCAGAACTACCTGAGTCAATTTAGGAATTTCCATCACATTCTTGAATGCAAATTTTTCCTTTAAAGCCGGGGCGATTTCTTTTTTATATTTTTCTTGTAATCTCATCATATGGGTTAATCAATTACCTGCTTGCATTGTTTACAAGCCCTAACTCTTTTTTCTTTACCATCGGCTGCCTTAATCACTTGTTTAGCTACCCTAGTTGGCTTGTCGCATTTCTGACATACGAGTTGCATATTAGATAGCTCCATCGGGGCTGGGAATTCAATTCGTTGACCCTTCTCGCCATCACGCCTCGGCCTCATATGCTTGATATTAAGATTTAGACCCTCAATACTAGCACGGTTTTTTTCTGGAAATAACTGAAGGACTTTTCCGGTCTTACCCTTATCTTTTCCTGCAATTATCTTAACTTTGTCGTTTTTTTTGATATTCATAAATTTGATCAGTTGCTAACTTACAGAACCTCAGGTGCTAAAGAAGCAATTTTCATAAAACCAGCCTTTCTTACTTCGCGTGCGATAGGACCGAAGACGCGAGTCGCTTTCGGTTCTTTTTTATTTTTATCAATAATTACACAAGCATTTTCTGAAAAACGTATATAAGTACCGTCACGACGTCCAATTTCTTTTTTAACTCTAACTATAACGGCATGAGCAACATCACCTTTCTTAATTGAACCATGAGGTTCAGCTGATTTGACTGCAACCGTGATAATTTCACCGATACGTGCATAACGCTTTTTTGTTGCACCCAAAACTTTGATACACTGAACGCGCTTGGCACCAGAATTATCCGCGACTATTAACATTGTTTGTGGTTGAATCATATATTCTTCTGACGTTTCCGTTATAACGGAAATCATTTTTATATTTCAGATCTAATCCTTATGGAATATTTTAATCTTCTTTAAAGGAAACATTAATTACTATTTAGCCAAGACTCGCCAACGCTTATCTTTTGACAATGGTCGACATTCTACAAAAGTCACTTTATCACCCTCCTTAAACTGATTGGTCTCATCATGAACCTTATACTTTTCCGATCTAATATAGCGCTTACCGTATTTTGGATGAACCTTTGTTGACTCAACTTTTACAACAATTGTCTTGTCCATCTTGTCAGAGACAACAACACCATTGAACTTACGTTGAATAGCACTCTTGATCACTGCTGGAACTTTTTCTGTAATAACTTTTGTCATATAACTTATTTTGAGACGACTTTATTATTAAGCAATGTCATGATTTGAGCGATCGTAGCTTTCACAACTCTGATTTCACGAACATTTTTAAGCTGTTTAGAAGCATCCTTAAAGCGCAATTCACGAACCTGATTGCGCATTTCTGCTAACAATGCATGCAATTGACTCTCTGATTTAGTTTTTAATTCTTTAAATTCCATATGCTATCTATTAAGCTTTTTTAACAATAAACTCTGTTTTAACTGGCAACTTATGGCCAGCAGAAGTAATGGCAATTCTTGCCTCTGCCTCTGATACACCATCCATTTCAAACAATACCATACCAGGCTTTACCACAACTACGTAATGATCGATTCCACCCTTACCCTTACCCATAGGCACCTCACCTGATTTCTGGGTAACCGGCTTGTGAGGAAACACTCTAATCCAAACCTTACCCGTTTTTTTGCAATAGCGACTAAGAACGCGACGAGTAGCTTCAATCTGTCGAGCCGTAACCCAACAAGCCTCTGTACTCATAATACCGAATTCGCCAAAAGCGACAGTATTCATGCGACTAGCCTTGCCACCCCGTTTACCCTTATGTGATTTTCTATACTTAGTTTTTTTAGGCATTAACATATGCGCTTTCTCTAATTATTTCTTAGCCTCAGTTGCATGAGCAACTAAATCTCGATTAAAAACTTCACCTCGGTTAATCCAAACTTTGACACCGATTGCTCCATAAGTGGTGCGAGCAACAAATAAAGCATAGTCAATGTCAGCACGTAAAGTATGAAGAGGAACTTTGCCAGTAACCAAAGTTTCTGATCTGGCAATTTCTGCGCCGTTTAAGCGACCACTGATCTGCACCTTGATACCAATGGCACCAGCGCGTTCAACGCGACCTAAGGTTTGCTTCATGACGCGACGGAAAGGCATACGCTTTTCAATCTCCTGACACATGCCCTGAGCAACGATTAATGCGCTAAGATTTGGCCTGTCAACTTCTGTAATATTTAAACTTATATCACCAGTACGATAAGATTTCAAAAACTTAGTATGAATTTTCTTTTTCAAATCTTCGGCTCCAGCACCGCCACGTCCGATAATCAAACCCGGCTTTGCAGTAAAAATGCCAACAGTAATCTTGTTACGATTGCGATCAATTTCAATTCGATCAATGCCGGCCTCACGCAATTCCTTAACTAAAAATTTGCGAACCTTGATGTCTTGCTCAAGATTTTTTGCATAATCAGCACCTTGTTCAAACCATTTTGAGGTCCAGGTACGGGTAATGCCGAGTCTAAATGCTTTTGGATTAACTTTATTTCCCATAGTATTTTATTAACCTGCTTTTCTATTAAACATTTTACCAACAAATCCTCTCTTTGATGACCCTTCAGTATTTGAATGACCAGGTCTAGCCGTCTTTGAGTACGAATCAGCTTGATTTCCAGCCTTATCCTCAACAGAATCAACCACTACTTCATTTTTACCTTTTCCTTTTGACTTAACTGCTTTATCCTCGGCTGAAATGGCACCCAACTTAATTGGTGCTTCGATAGATTCTTTCTTCGCCGTAACAATTCCAGAATCCTTGATTTCACCCAAGACAAGATTGACATGACATGAGCGCTTGCGGATTTTTGTAGCACGGCCATGAGCCTTTGGCATCCAACGTTTCATGGTAATGCCTTCGTCAACATTAATCGTTTTCACAAAAAGATTCGTAACATCGAGATTAAAGTTGTTAGTCGCATTTGCAATAGCTGATTTTAACAACTTTGTTACTGGCTCGGCCGCATGCTTTTTCATAAACTGAAGTTCAGCTAAGGCCTTGGCAACATTGTTGCCACGAACAACGTCCACAACTAGGCGTACTTTACGAGGCGACATTTTCAATTGATTTAATTTTGCGCTTACTTCCATAGTATTATACTAGTCGTTAAATTATTTTTTGGCCTTTTGATCCTTAGCCATCTTACCACCGTGACCCGTAAATTTACGGGTTGGAGAAAATTCTCCAAACTTATGACCAACCATATTTTCTACAACATAAACCGGTGTGTGCTGACGTCCATTATGAACACCGAAGGTAAAATTTACCATTTCAGGCGTAATCGAACAGGCACGATCCCAAATCTTAATTACTGTTTTATCACCTGCAGTCAGATTTGCTACCTTGGCTAGGATACGTGGATTAATGTATGGACCTTTCTTTAAACTTCTTGACATATCTTATTTAAATTATGAATTATAGATTTTAATTCGTGAGTCTCTCACGATAAGTTATCCATGATTCATCTTATTTATTCTTCTTTCTTCGCTGAATAATTAATTTAGTGGAAGGCTTCTTGTTGCGACGTGTCTTAACACCCAATGCATGCTTGCCCCATTTCGTCTTTGGATGACGTAGACCAATCGGCTGATTACCCTCACCACCACCATGAGGATGATCGTTAGGGTTCATAGCCGTACCACGCACAGTCGGACGAATGCCCATCAAACGTGATCTACCAGCCTTACCAATAATAATATTAAAAAATTCTGGATTTGAAACTTGACCGATTGTACATAGACATTCACCCTTAACCTTGCGAATTTCACCTGAAGGCATTCTTAACTGAGCGTATTTCTCTTCAACACCCATGACGCTTACCTTAGTACCAGCACCTCGAGCAATTTTTGCACCATAGCCAGGTTCAAGTTCTACACTGTAAATCATCACACCAGCTGGAATATATTTCACTGGCATGGCATTGCCTGGAACAATCTCAATCAACTCCTTCGAGCTCATAACTGTCATACCAACCTTCAAATCAACTGGAGCGACGATATAACGCTTTTCACCATCTGCGTAATGCAGCAGGGCTAAACGAGCACCACCGTTAGGATTGTATTCAATAGTTGCAACCTTAGCTGGGATATCAAATTTATCTCTTTTAAAATCAATAATACGAATACCGCGCTTTACACCGCCACCTTGATGACGAACTGTAATTTTACCAGTATTGTTACGTCCAGCACGTCTCTTGCGAACGAAAGTCAATGACTTTTCCGGAGTATTTCTGGTGATATCAGCAAAATCGTCATATGAAAAATTACGACGGCCAGGTGAAGTTGGTTTTACTTTTTTAATAGCCATATACTATAAATCAATATTCTTATTAAACGCCTTCGTAAACCTGAATAGTTTTACCGGCTGGCAAGGTTACAATAGCCTTTTTCCAATCACTTCGCTTGCCCGCATGACGACCGTAGCGAACATCTTTACCCTCCATGCGAATTATATTAACTGCTGTTGGCCTAATACCGTAAACCTCGCTAACAGCCTTAATGATTTCAACCTTGTTTGTATCCTTTTTTACCATGAACACATATTTATTCAAGCCAGAAAGTAAACTCGCTTTTTCTGTAATTAGCGGCTTTACTAGTACGCAATATGCACGCGGTTCTTTTACTGCCTTGACGTCGCCCTTGGCGGTTGATTCAACATACAAATCCTGCATGCTTGCTGTTTCCGCCTTCTTTGTTTCAGTTTTCTTATTTTCAGTTGCCATAGGATTTACTTAACGTATGTTTTTTCTAATTTCTTAACGCCATCAACAGTCAAAATTACATTACGATACTTTAATATGTCGACAATGTTAATATTATCAATATTTACCACCTCTACTCCGACCAAATTTCTGCCAGAAATAAAGGCTGTATCCTGTTTGGCCGACAATATCACCAAAACACTGCGCTTTGACTTTTTCTCCAAATTTAAGACATTGGTCTCGATTGAACGGACAACAGTGCTAAAAGCGCGAGTCTTAAATTCTGGTAATTCGATTTTATCTAAAATAACCAAACAATTTGAGGCTAATTTATCCGACAAAGCCATACAAAGTGCAGCTTGTTTCATCTTTTTATTCATTTTCATGGTGAAATTTCGATCCTTTTGTGGACCAAAAGTCACACCACCACCGATCCAAATCGGAGAACGTGAAGAGCCTGACCTTGCACGGCCAGTGCCTTTTTGTTTCCATGGTTTTTTACCACCACCACGAACCTCTGAACGATCCTTGGTGTGAGCCAAAACTTTTCGTTCATTAGCCATTTGAGTTACCATTGCCTGGTGAACCAAATCTTCTTTTATCTTAACCGCAAAAACCTTATCGTTTAATGTTTCTTCTCCGATAGACTCTGCCTTTTGATTGTAAAGCTTTACTTGTGCCATATAATATCAATCTATTTTATAATCTGCTCATTCAAAGCTTTGGCCAATTCAACTGCCTGAATAGGTTCAAGTTTTGCATCGTTAATCAAATAACTCTCAAGGCTCTCTAGGGTCAATTCTTTCACTGCCAACTTCATTACAACTGGCACCAAGTCAACCCTATATTGAGTCTCCAAAGTTGCGATAATATCACTAACCTTTTCTGATGAATATTTCTCCTGCTCCTCTTTTGATAATTCATTAAACAAAGTCATGTGATCTTTTTTTACCTCTGGTACTGCAACCTCGGCAACCACCTCAGCAACGGGTGTCTCTGTTACCACTTCAGTTTCTGCCATAGGCGCAGTTTCCACCTTCTCAATTACCACTTCTTCAGTCACGGGCTCGGCAATCGCTTCCTTTACTGGTGCCTTTTCGATAACTTGTTTTGTCTCAACTACCTCCACCTTCTCACCTATTTTTAAATCACCTTGACCTTTAATATATAATACTCCATTACGGGCACCTGGGATAGCTCCATTAACATACATATAGCCCTCAGCCGCGTTAACCTCAATAACTTCGAGATTCTTGATCGTGACTTGCTGATCTCCCATGTGGCCACCCATGCGAGTACCTTTAAAAACGTGCTGCGGCTCACCTGCACCGATCGAACCAGGCATACGAACCTGATCCTTTGTACCATGAGTCGTATTGTGACCATGGAAACGATGACGCTTTACAACACCCTGAAAACCCTTGCCTTTTGAAACACCAACTACATCCACGCTGTCACCAGCCTCGAATGTATCAGTTAAAATCTGCAAACCGCGACTTAAACGCGAAAACTCCGTCATGTCTTGCTTGTTGACATAACGAAATTCTTTCAAATATCTAAAATTGCCCAAACCCTTGGTCTGCCCCTGCTGAGGCTTGGCAATATTTTTTGCTCTACGTGAACCATAACCAACAACTACTGAATTGTAGTCATCATTAGCCACAGTCTTTACTTGAACAACAACACCTGGTTCAAGTTTAACTTTTGTTACAGGAATGGCGATATCATTTCGCCAGATCTGAGTCATTTCTTGTTTCGTTCCGAGAATAAACTTCATACGGTTTTGGCTTGTCTGACTTGAAGAGGAACCAAGCGGTTCATTCACAAGCCGTATCATTTAATTAATTTCCTACCTTTGCGTCATCTTTACCGACGGTCTAGATGAAAAAAACAAAAACTGCTTTGTTTCAAACAAACCAGTCTAATAAAATATACGTTCTTAAGGCCTCTTGGGCTCGAACTTTATTATTTATTTGACTTTTATTTATTATGAAACTTTTCTTTCCTGTCCTAGCCAAATCCTTCGACCTTTTCTTTTATCTAATATTAGCCAAAAGAAGTGTTAAATAATTTGTCTAGAAACTTATTTTGTTTTAACTCCTAAATCTTACATGATTATTGCGATTACGTCAAGAGTGTACCGCAATAAGCTCTACTATCAAATCAACATCAATATTGACAAATATATAATAAAATGCTATAGTAAAAATTATGAACATTTCAAATAGAAACTAAATACCTCAAAAGGAGTTAAAAATGAAAATTGTCTTGAACAACAAGGCCGAAAAATCATATCGTCTAGTATGCTGCTATAAGCACAACGGCGTAGAATTTTACGGTCCATGGAATGAATCCCTGCAAACATTACAGTCTTGCGCTCGCTCAATGAACGAAAAGCACCACGATATGAACCACTGGATAGAAGATGAAATCGGTAACAAATTTTTTGCAACACCCCCGAATCGACCCCTCATGTCAGAGCCATTCCGCTGTCCAAAATTCGTTTTTTCGTCTTTTAAGCTAATCCTTTAGACCTGCTTCATTTTTAAATTGCAAAACGGACATCGACAAAAAGTCGACGTCCGTTTTTTATTTTATGTATTACCGTAATGTTCTCTATTCTCAAGATGGATCATCGCCGATTGGACTGCCTGAAATGAATAGTCGATACGCGTTAATTTTCCATGTGTCAGGATGCCAATCATCCCAAGTCCCTCCCTAAAACTCTTGTCCTCACTGAAACCCAAACTCAAAGCCGCCTCGGTCACCTCCTTGCCCTCATTCAATACTAGCTCAATCATTTTTGGCGGATATTCAAAACTCGAAGACATGCCAAGGTGAAAATTAAGGCCATCATAAATAGCACATGCACAAGTATCAAAATAACCTGACTTTGTAAAAGGGGCCGGATAAATACCCGACTCTAGTCCAAAACCAAGTTCGCATTCACTAACTTCAAAAGCCGCCTTGGCCCTATTCATTGCCCCTTGAATGATCATCTCGAGCCCAATCGGTTGAGCATTGACACCAGATTCAACTGCAACTCCTTCAGTTAGAGAACCAGACAATGCATCATAAACTGCAACAGCCCGCTTGACCGCTTCAATCTTGCCTAAATTAGTTGTTCCAATATTTATTTTCATATAATTTTATCAATATCCGTTCGTACATCATTTTCCATGTTCTCGACAATACATCCTGATCAAAATATTGTCATATTTTTCACAAAGCCTTTTTTCTATGCGCTTCTCCTTGATCATTAAGCAGGCATTCTGAACCAATTTATCTTCTATCTGCTCACAGAATATATACTTCTCATTTTCCTTGGAGTCAAGCAAACCATAACCCAAGGGATTATAACCAGCTTTCAACTCGTCACCATCATTGTAGCCATCACCATCACTATCTGCCTTGTCCGGATTGGTGCCGGCTTTAAATTCCTCAAGGTAGTTTAAACCATCATGATCCTTATCGATAAATGGATTAGTTATTTTTTTGATTTTCATTTCACACTCAGCACGTTTCACACTATCAACAATCTTTTGACACAAATTAATATCGTCTTTGTTAGTGGCAAGTAAAAAATTTATTTTATCTAAACAAATATTAACCAAATTACTTGATTTTAATGTTTTACACTCATTAATACTCCAATTGCCTTGCTCAACACAATTTTTTTGCTCCATTTCGCCTGTGATTGTATTGCAATTTGATACCTTGCCCGATTTCAAAGCAGCTGCAGCACCGACAAAATCAAGACAATCGGTTTTTATCTTCAAATCCTCAATTTGAGTACAAATTGACCGATCCAACAACTTAACAGCAAGATTGCTATAACAAAAATTCCTCGTCTTTTGACTGAAAATTTTACGACAAGCCACTGAATTATTCTCTTTTGTTGCCTGATTGTAGAGCAAATAATCGTTTGACCCTGGTAAGGCATCATTTACAGTAGTATCTATGGTTGTAGTTGATATTAATATGGTTGTAGTGGCATTGTCCAAATTTTTTAATGCTAATTGTTCAGTTTCTGCTTGCTTGTTGTTACTAAATACGCTACTTCTTACACTTGAATGTTTTGCCCAAAAAAATGCCAAACCAAAAACACCAAAAATTATAATTATCAGTAAAACTAAATATAAATAAGTTTTTTTCATATTTTAGGGATGAAGTTTAACTGGACAATATTCATATTTTAAATTAGACGCTTGCACATTTACTGTTCCAGACCCATCATACGTAATCTTGAATCCGTTGTAATCAGCTTTGCACATATCCCCTATCTCTATTTTTTCCTGCAACGTAGTGTTGGCAATAGAGAACGGCTCAGTGTCGACTAATGTAGTATCACCAATCTTTAAATTTTTAGGCTTTATTACAATATCCTTTAACACATTGTCAAGCATTTCCGAGATATTTGATCCACCAAAAAAATACTGCCCAGCCGGACTACCATTATCTGACGACCAATTCATCATTTCTGATTTACCAGAATTATTATGCTGCGTGTCAAAATAAACTGAATAAATTTTTGCATTTAAAATATTTTTTAAAGCGCTTGCCTCTACATTGGTGTCAGCCTCAATCGAACAGTTTGGATCAAATTGCACGCTACAATTAAAGTATGATCCGCAATATGAGTCTGCCACTGTAGTGACGCAAGCAGGACAAGTAACGGCAGGACATTCTGTACTCAAGCATTGAGATTGATTTGTAATCGCATTTACCTGCAAGGGACTAAAAAAATTTTTTAGCATCGAAAAATAATCCAAATTCACATTATTACCTCTAGAGCTACATGGTGGTGTAATCCATCCACAGCCATTATTACAATTACACTCACCTGTACAGTCTTTTATTGGCACGCAAGGCTCAGAAGGTTCAGATGGACAACTACAAGATCCACAAGAATAACTACAATCAGCACCACAATATGCTGGTTTATCAGTCGGATAACAAGAGCACCAACATGCCGTTTCGCCTGCAGCACAACTTGCCGTGCCGTAACCAAAACAACTTCCTAGTGTACCACATTGATTGCACACCTCATAAGAGACACACTCAGCACCTGGCAGAACCTGTGTAGTAGAAACCACTGGTTTGCCATCACTGATCAAAATTACCACCCTATCCTTATCTGCAACTACTGGTTCTGATAAAAGTAGCGACTCTGCCTTATTTAGACCACTCAAGGTATTGGTTTGATAGTTAGTTGCATAACTTGTTACGTGTAAAACATTATTAGTCACAACTCCTGCCCCCAAAATATTATCCATGCCGGTAAAATCCTTTACATTAGAGTTAAAGGCCACAGTACCAATAGTTATAGCGTGCGATGTGGGCAGTTGTGTGGCAATATTGTATAGCCTATCAATTAAACCATTAGCATTTTTAATTGCATCTTTTAAGGAGTCAATTGCCTTTGGACTAGCGGCCGTTGGGGTTCTGTTATTCATGCTATCAGACAAATCACTTACCACCACAATTGACTTACTGCGCGCCTCACCATTATATTTTACATCCGTATATGCCTTAGCAGCGGAACAATTTTTTAAATTAGCTATATTTTCATAAACAATATCATTGTTATATTTCTTATAGACAGTAGCATCACCACCCTTTAGCGTAGAGCTGGCTTCATTAATATTACAATAAGGCATAACCGACACATTAAAGCCATATTCAACCGAACACTCCTCACTACTCGAATTCATGCAATGTTGATCACTCGCCACAACCTTAAAAGATGTCGTGGTTTGCAATAGTCCATGGGCATTCAAATTTTCAAACCCAGTGATAAGACCAGTCACGCTGTCAATATTAAGTCCCAATGGCACAGGTGACTTAAAGCCATAGGTTACATTATGACCAGGATCATTATCATGAGCCGCAACTTGAATTTTAGCATTTTCAAGATTATCAATTGCAACATCACAGACGCCACTACTGATTAAACAATCAGTCTCAGTACCATTACCAAAAGTTACTTTAGCCGAATCAAAAATTGGTGGATTATTAATTACATTAACTCCAAAATATCCCTTAATTGATTTTAAAGTTAACGTATCCAAAAAAGAAACTGCCACTCTATAATTGCCAGTCTTCTGACCAGGCTCATAAAACTCACTGAGCTTTAGGGCTGACGGCACTAAATCAAAGCCGCGAAGTGACAAATCTGAGATATTTAAAGTGGTTGAGGAATTTTTATTATATTCAGCTGAATCGAAACTAAATGTATTAATGGGATCAAGACTCGAATCAGTGGCCGCTATTACTAAATCAGTTGCCTGACCTATTGTAATAGTTTTAACCGCTGGATTTGTAACAGTCATTGGCACACCAGCAATTTGCAAATTAACATCTATTGAGGTCGTACTATTTGACTTTCCCCGCCCATCACTGACAAAAAGTCTCAATCTGTCATGATTTGAGAATTTCGCTTTACCAGCCTTGACCATGTGAAACCGTCGTTGATTAGGATTCGGCATCGTAAAAATTTTTGGACCAGAAAAGCCAGGATCCCAGACCCACTTATTTGGCGATGCAAGCCAAGTTGATTCATTAACCGGCTCAAGTAATACAGCCTTGAAGGTCAATATGTCACCATCCTCATCAAAAGCCGTTGCATATCCATTAAATTCCTGTCTAGTCTGACCATTAAACGAAGTGGCTGTAAATATCGGAGCATGATTATTTTCATCTAAAACACCACACTTGCCAATACTGTTACAAGTAAGACCGGTCTCAAATTGCATATAAAAACCACATTGCATCCCACTCTCACTAACGCTATAAGTATAAACAAAACTATCAGCTGGTAAATTTTTTCTTAATTGATTTTTTGGGGTTGATGTTGAGAACTTTTTATTTGCCACATCCCAACAAGTACTAGGATCATATTTAAGATTTAAAGCCTCGTCCAATTCACATTGCCCAAGCTGATTTACTGGATCCATAGGCAATTTAGCCCCCAAGTAAATACCCAGGCCATTCTGCCAGCTGTTCCAAGTAGAAATAGTGCGTCGTGGTTCATAACTACCAGCATCAAACTCTGGACACTTATTGCCGTGCTTATTTTTATAATCACTTAGCAAATAATTGAGATAATCGAGATCTGCCAAGCGTTTCACGTCACGTATAGTCCTGGCTTTACGACTCGTACAAACTAACTTGTCAGTACATTCACCTGTAGACAAACAAGTATTTGAAGTTTCGGGTGCTGTACTAGTAACTTTTTGCAAACAATTACCATATTCACCAACCTCGTCGGTTAAATTTGTATTAAATTTAAAATTGGTAATAATTCGATTAAATATCTCCTGAGTTTGATTGTCAGAACCAACCGATGTGGTCAACACAAAAACATTGGTATACAAGGTCGCAGTGCTAGATGGTGGAACTGCATCAATAACATGAGCCGTATTGACATAGACCGTGTTGCCATCACGGATCGCATCATAACCGTCAACGGTTATGTTCTGGGGTGCACCCTTAAATCCTTGGTCTTGATACCAACGCAATGGACTCATGTGCCTAGGATTACTCATGATACGGATGGCGATAGCGTCAGGAGAGTTTTGGGCGAGGATGGTCTGGCTGATGGCGAACACGGCAAACACAAAGAGAAAAGCTAAAAAAATGGGGAGGATTTTTTTATTCATAGTGTGGTTATTATACCAATATTGTAGAAAGAGGGCAATAAATACTTAATATATGTACTATGACCATATTTATTTGTCCAATTTTGAAAAATAAAAAAGAGCTCATAAAGAGCTCTTTGCATTAAAGATAAACTGATCGATCTTGATTTTTTAATTTTTCAACTAAAAGATGTATTCGTTGGTATATTTTAATCTGACCAAGTGCCTTTATCTTACACTCCTTAAACATTTGTTCATTACTAATAAAAAGTAAAATTAGATTATTGATAATTTCTTGATATTCAAGATTCAACATTTCATGTTCTTTTATAAAATTATCTTTAAAGAACTCAGTGTTTTGCACAATTTTAATCACGGCTCTTCTGTCAACTTCTTTTATTTGAATCAAGTCTGCAGTTATTAAGTCAAGCATTTCCGTAAAACAAATATTTTTATATTTTCCAGACATGACCCCACCCCCAAAAAAATTTAATGAACTATTTAAAACCAAACTAACACACAAAATAATTAAAGTAAACAAAAAATCCCACTCTAAAGTAGGATTTTTTTATTTTGAGCGATAAGCAATTACATCTTAATTTCAACGTCAACACCAGACGGCAAAGACAGAGTGGTCAACGACTCAATCGTCTGAGCAGATGGCTCAAGAATATCAACCAAACGCTTATGAATACGCATCTCGTATTGGTCACGAGCATCCTTGTGAACGAAAGTTGATTTATTTACAGTGTAAATTGTCTTCTCTGTCGGAAGTGGAATCGGACCAAAAACTTTGGCACCGCTACGAATAGCCGTGTCGATAATTGTCTTGGTAGCCTGGTCAATGATCTTGTGATCGAAGGATTTGATTTTGATTCTGAGTCTCTGTGAAAACTCTGTTTTTTTCTCTGCCATAGAATTAATGAGCAAAAGCTTATTATTTAATTTTTAAATTATTATCCAAGGGATGAATAACGGTAATAAATACCAGATAACCCCGCTCTTCACAGAAAAGCGGGGATGAATCTGAAATTATTTCAAAATTTTAACTACAACACCAGCACCAACGGTACGACCACCTTCACGAATAGCGAAGCGCATCTTTTCCTCAAGTGCCACTGGAGCCATCAACTTAACGGTAAAGCTTACAGTATCACCAGGCATTACCATTTCAACGCCAGCTGGCAACTCTACCTCACCAGTAACATCAGTAGTACGGATGTAGAATTGTGGCTTGTATCCTTTAAAGAAAGGTTTGTGACGACCACCTTCTTCTTTGGTTAAGATAACAACCTCAGCCTCGAATTCGGTGTGAGGAGTAACGGTTCCGGTCTTAGCCAAAACCATACCACGCTCAACTTCGTCTTTCTTTGTACCACGGAGCAACAAACCAGCATTATCACCAGCCTGACCTTGATCCAAAGACTTGTTAAACATCTCGATACCGGTTACAACTGTCTTGCGAGTGTCACCCAAACCAACGATTTCAACTTCTTCGTTAACTTTGATTACACCTCGCTCAATACGACCAGTCACCACTGTACCACGACCCTCGATAGAAAAGATATCTTCAATAGGCATCAAAAATGGCTTATCAGTATCACGAACTGGATCTGGAATGTATTCATCACAAGCCTTAACCAATTCCATAACCTTATCACCCCACTCACCTTCAGGTGCATTTAATGCCTGCAAAGCTGAACCGCGGATGATTGGAGTAATATCTCCAGGGAATTCATATTTTTTCAATAAATCACGAACCTCTTCTTCAACTAGGTCGATCAATTCCTGATCTTCCACCATATCACATTTGTTCAAAAATACTACGATATATGGCACACCAACCTGACGAGCAAGTAGGATATGTTCACGTGTCTGAGGCATAGGGCCATCAGTTGCGGCTACCACCAAGATAGCACCATCCATTTGAGCAGCACCAGTAATCATGTTTTTTACATAATCAGCATGTCCAGGACAATCAACGTGAGCATAATGACGAGCCTCTGATTCGTACTCAACGTGAGCAGTCGCAATAGTAATACCACGAGCTTTTTCCTCAGGAGCTGCATCGATCTGGTCGATAGATTTACTTGATGCAGACAATCCACGTGCAGCAAGAACTTGCAACAACGCAGCTGTCAAAGTTGTTTTACCGTGATCAACGTGGCCAATTGTACCAATGTTGACATGGGTTTTTGATCGGTCGAATTTTTCCGCCATATTATTATTGTTTATTAACGGCCTCCGTTACCGGAGTTCTTTGCCTATTTAAATTGGCACCCAGCCGTGATATTAAAATTAATTAAAAGTGAATTTCTTCTAGATAATGTCGATCCTCTTCGATAATCTCCTCTGCTGCCTCTTTGACATCATTCCTGATAGCCCAGCGACTACGTTGCTGATTATTGCGAACTGCCTGTTCAGTATCATTTTTCAGATCAAAACCGGCAGGCATTTCTTCATTTGAATCTAAATTATCTTGCGAATTTTCCTCGCCATGCACCTCTTTCCAGAGTGCAATGTCGCGATTTATTTTATCAAGCATCTCCTCTTCTGTCAAGCTAGCAACATCATTTTCGTAATCATCTTCGAGGTCAAAATCATCCTCAAAATCAGCTTCATGGTCGTGGCCACAATCACAATCTTCGCCACAACCACCCTCGATAATATCCTCATACTGCTCCAAATTCATGACCACAAAAGCATTTTCAGATTCCGGACCATCAAAAATTATTAGTCGATCACCAGTTTTTTTAGCCAGCTCAAGCGCTCTTTTGATTTGATTTGACATATTTTCTCTAAAATTATGACTTCTTTGACTGGATCTCGGCGGCTACGTTACCAGGAACTTCTGCATAATGCGAGAATTCCATTGAGTAGCTGGCACGACCTTGAGACATGGAACGCAACTGAGTCGAATAGCCAAACATATTTGCCAAAGGAACTTTAGCCATAATAAACTTGACCTGACCACGATCGGTCATTTCCTCAACTTGTCCGCGCTTTGAATTCAAATCACCGATTACATCACCCATGAACTGCTCAGGTGTAATAACACCCACCTTCATCATCGGCTCAAGAATAATTGGTTGTGACTTGCGTACTGCATCCTGAAAGGCCATTGAACCGGCAATCTTAAAGGCAGCTTCGTTGGAATCAACTTCATGGTACGATCCATCAAAGACAGTTGCCTTAACATCTACCATTGGAAAACCAGCCAAAACACCACGATTCATTGCCTCTTTAACACCCTTACCAATCGGAGCGATATATTCACGTGGAATCGATCCACCCTTAGTCTCATCAACAAATTCAAAACCTTTACCAACCTCTGATGGTTCAACGCGCAACCAACAATGACCAAATTGACCACGTCCACCAGATTGTTTGACGTACTTGCCTTCAGCCTCAGCCGAGCCCTTGATCGTTTCGCGATATGCAACCTGCGGATTACCAATATTTGCCTCGACATTAAACTCACGTTTCATGCGATCGACGATAATATCCAAATGAAGTTCCCCCATACCAGCAATTAAAGTCTGATTTGTTTCTTCATTAGAGGTTACGCGGAAAGTTGGATCCTCTTCGGCAAGCTTAGACAAAGCCATACCCATCTTTTCTTGGTCAGCCTTAGTCTTTGGCTCAACAGCAATCTGAATAACTGGCTCTGGGAAAACGATTGATTCTAAAATAATTGGCTTATCAACATCACACAAAGTATTACCAGTAGTTGTAGATTTCAGACCGATAACCGCGGCAATCTCTCCAGAATAAACTTCTTTTACTTCTTCACGAGTGTTAGCATGCATGCGAACGATACGTCCGATACGTTCCTTTTCACCATTTGAGGCATTCAAAACATAAGAACCAGAGGTCATAACACCAGAATACACACGGATAAAGCAAAGTTTACCCACAAATGGGTCAGTTGCAATCTTAAAGGCCAACGCGGAAAACGGCGCATCGTCTCTAGCCTCAACCGGAATACGCTTTTCCACATCATCGATATCGTAACCCAAAATCTGTGGCACATCTAAAGGTGATGGTAACAAAGCCACAACATTATCGAGTAAAAATTGAACACCCTTATTTTTCAAAGCTGAACCGCATAAAACTGGCAAGAAAGCATTCTTAATAACTGCCTTACGCATACCAGCTAGTAGCTCTTCAGCTGACAATTCTTCGCCGGCCAAATAACGCTCCATTAAAGACTCGTCATTTTCGGCAATAACCTCAACCAAACGGTTGCGATATTCCTCCACCTTGGCCTTCATATCTTCTGGTACCTCACGAATTTCATGTTTTGTACCTAAATCATCCAAATAAAAATGAGCCTCACGAGTCAACAAATCAATAATACCCAAGAAGTTCTCTTCAGCACCAATTGGCAACTGAATAGGATATGCAGCCTTGGTCAAACGATCATGAATAGATTGCACGTCCTTATAAAAATCAGCACCAGTGCGATCCATTTTATTAATAAAAGCAATTCGAGGTACTTTATATTTTTCAGCCTGATGCCAAACTGTTTCTGATTGTGGCTCTACGCCAGCAACGCCGTCAAATACCATGACACCACCATCAAGTACGCGCAGTGAGCGTTCAACCTCAACTGTAAAATCAACGTGACCCGGAGTATCAATAATATTTAAACGATGATTGTTCCAGAAACAAGTAGTAGCAGCCGAGGTAATCGTAATGCCACGTTCCTGCTCCTGCTCCATCCAGTCCATAGTGGCTTCACCTTCATGAACCTCACCGATTTTATGCTTTTTACCAGTATAAAATAGGACGCGTTCAGTAACAGTGGTTTTACCAGCATCAATGTGAGCGATAATACCGATATTACGAGTTTTTTCTAATGAATATTCTCGAGGCATAAATTATTTTATGTATACACACTAGCCATGGCATAGTGCGTGAATTATTATAGAATTATTTAACAAGCAAACTAAAAGCTTTAACGTGAAAAATGGGCGAAAGCCTTGTTTGATTCAGCCATTCTGTGAACATCGTCACGCTTTTTGATGGCATTACCCTCACCTTTAAAGGCGGCCAGTAATTCGTCTGACAATAGTTTTGACATCGCACGTCCACCGCGAGCCTTGGCGGCGGCAATCACCCAACGTGAAGCCAAGACGAAGCGACGATCGCCACGCACTTGGTATGGCACTTGATAGTTTGAACCACCGACACGCTTGCCACGCACCTCAACTAGCGGAGCGATATTTTTCATCGCCTTGTTGAAAATGTGGCGTGGATCTTGCTTTGTAACATCCTTAATAATTTCAAAAGCATCATAAACAACGCGCTGAGCCGTTGATTTTTTGCCATCCTGCATGATGTAATTGATAAATTTTGCTACATCAACATCGTTATATTTTACATCTGGCTCAATTTTTCTTTTAACTGCTGGTTTTCCTCTCATATATATTTATTTGGCAGCTGCCTTAGGTTTCTTAGCACCGTAACATGAGCGACCTTGCATACGCTTTTGAACGCCCTGAGTATCATAAACACCACGTACGATTTTGTAACGCACACCTGGTAAATCTTTAGTCTTACCACCCTTAATCAAAACAACTGAATGTTCTTGTAAGTTGTGACCCATACCAGGAATGTAACAAGTTGCCTCTACGCCATTTGATAATCTGACACGAGCAATTTTACGTAAAGCTGAGTTAGGTTTTTTTGGAGTAGTGGTTGTAACTTTAAGGCAAACACCACGCTTGAATGCTGCGCCACGTGGCAAAGTTGAACGTTTGCGATGCAAGGTATCAAGTACAGTTTGCATGGCAGGACTCTTGCTTTTGGTTTTTTGCAAGGTACGACCCTTACGAACCAATTGATTAACTGTTGGCATAATTTAAAAAAGTAATAAATAAAAAAACATGTTAATATTTCTTCAATGTTAGCCATGTGAAATAAAAACACTATCCACCCCCATTTCTCGCCACAAGAAAGTCAGTGAAACAGAAAAGCATCAATAGAGCGCAGCTTGGCTCCTTGGCTATGTAGTTAATTAGGATCAGCACAAAATGCGATCGATAATACCCTAAAATAATACTTAAAAAAGATATTTTTTAGTGCTTTTATAATTTATCAGGTTTATTGATATGTGTCAACCTAATTTTAGCGAATTTTACTCTATTATTGACAATAATTTGATTTTGTGTTATCCTGTTAAATTAATTGCTTTTTACCAACAAAATCAAAAGGAGGCAGTAAATGCTAAAATCCATCCAAAGCGCCATAAAAAAATGGCGAACGACAGACGCGCGACAAAAAATCATCCAGAAGTACAGTGAAATCTATTATTTTATAAAGGATACGGAAATTTTTGAACCAACTCTGGCTCTTGAAATGTATTTGAATATTATTTCAAAAATGGCTGATGAGAGCAATGACATTGAAAAGGAAATTTTAATTTTTTCCGGCATCAAAGACTTTGAAGGAGTAGTTGAAATTTTAAAAATTCTTCAAACATTGCTCATTAGCACCAGGGATCCACACGGTATGAATCGTACGAATACCAATCAGGTGGTGACGAGTGACGACATCTATCTTGGCAATATATGCGGCCTCTTTACCAAAAACCTCACTTACTGGAAATCAGTTAAAAATGATCCACCACCCGGCCCAGACATTAACTACGGCGTAGATTGGAATAACACTTCTGCCTACACGGTAATCATCAACAAGGTAATAACACCTTTTCTTGATCATCATCGCAGGCAAATCAAGGAAATAGCCCTAAAAATCAGCTATTGCGAGGTTATTTCGAAATAAATGTCAAAAAAACAAGCAGATCAACTCGATCTGCTTTTTAATTTTAATAAATAGTTAAAACCAAAAACAACCAACCAAGAACGGGCTCAAGCAAATTAAACGCCCCTAAATATGACAAAGTAATAATAATCATGAAGCCATACGTCTCTAGCTGAGCCCATTTTAATTGCAAATGATAGGGCAAAAAGTTCAATATTACTTTTGACCCGTCAAGCGGCGGAATCGGCAAGAGATTAAACAGCATTAAAAGCAAATTGACAAATATAACCACCAATGACAAGGCGAACAAACTAACCGCAAGTGAGCCCTGCATATTCAACTGAATTAACTCATAATTTCCCGACATAAAAGCATTAATCGATTCAATTTTTACCGTCTGGGCAATCGGCAACAATCGACTAAATAAGCCAAAAAAAATGGCTATCAGGGCATTCATACCCGGACCAGCCAAACCGACTTTCAAATCACCAAAACGCTGGTCGCGCAGATTGTAGGGATTATACGGCACTGGTTTAGCCCAAGCCACCCCAAAATGGGTAAAAAATATCAACACTGGCATCAAAATGGAACCTACCGGGTCCAAGTGTGCTACCGGGTTGAGAGTCAAACGCCCCGCATTTTTAGCCGTATTATCACCAAGCAAATAAGCAGCAAAGCCATGCGCAAATTCATGCAAAATGGCCGAAAAAATCAAAGCCACTATCAGAAAAATAGTTATTAACATTTAATATTAGCTAATTTTTTAAATTTATCGCCCTCAATAGGCGAGATAAATAACAGAAAAAGCGACTCAATTCGGCTATTCATTAGTTCTAAAGCCTTAGAATTGAACTTTTATAGGCTAATTCTACCACTCCCTCTTGCCAAAAGCAAACCTTTATGATATTGTAAAAATCATCGTAATCAAGTAATTGTATATAAATTATATGTCAAAACGCTGTGACGCCTGCAAACGTAGTGCCACCAAGGGTGCAACCAGATCGCACTCAAATATCAAAAGCTTAAAACGCCAGCACATCAACCTTCAGACCAAGAAAGTTGAAGGCGAAACTTTAAAAATTTGTACGAGCTGTATTCGTACACTTGCCAAACTAGCTACTAGCTAAATATCTAAAATCGTCTCGGAGTACGGGGCGATTTTTATTTGCATAAATGCATATATCAGATATTTCATTATGGCTTAATTCCCTCCTCCCCCAGATTCAAAATCTGGGTTTATTGGGTTATTTTATTATTTTTGCAATTTTTTTCGGTGAGGCCTTGGTTGGTATCGGCCTAATCGTACCCGGCGCAATAATCGCTTTCATTATCGGTACCTTGGCCGCCAAAGGTATTTTTTCACTCCAAGAACTCATGCTGTTCGGCTCGTTAGGCTTTTTTATCGGTGATCTGCTTAGCTTCACATTAGGACGTAAAGGTTCAGGCCTGTTCAAGGCCAATGCCAGATTTTTAAAGCTTGCTCACCTGGAAAAGGGTCAGGAATTTTTCAACAAACACGGCAACAAGAGTGTGCTCATCGGTCGTTATATCGGCTTTGTTAGACCATTAACACCCTTCATCGCCGGGGTTGCCAAAATGAATTGGCTGCGTTTCATTATTTTAAACACCATTAGCATTGTCTCTTGGTTAGCTATTCATATTTTAGCCGGCTTCTTTTTTGGCCAAGCGCTCTGGCTAATCAAGTTATGGTCTAGTCGCTTAGAAGTGATGTTAATTTATATCGCCTCATTTGTCGCGATTTTTTACCTCAGTAAGCGCTTGATAATAAAAAACGGCAAAGAACTTTATATAATCATATCTGCCATTTGGCAATCATTCAAGCAATCTTTAAAACAGAACCACGACTTACAAAAATTTATTGGACGTCATGATTATTTTTTTAATTTTTTAAATGAGAGGTTTGATAAAGCAAAATTTACCGGTAAAAAATTAACCTATCTAGTTTTAATTTTTATCTTGCTGTTTTATAATTTTCTCTCACTAACTGACAGTATTTTTAATCAAGGTGAAATTCTTGCAATGGACTTAAGCCTTGAAAATTTAATGCGTACCTTTAAAAATTTTCTATTTATTAAAATATTATTAGGTGCTACGACAATTGCAAGCTGGCAAATTGTCATTGCCTTAAGTATTTTATTCTCGCTTGCCTACTACATCAGGGGTCGAGAAAAATCGCTCTTTGGCTATTGGGTAGCCGTTCTTGGAGCTTTTATTTCTAGTGCCTTTTTAAAAACTATCATTGAAAGGCCAAGACCACTCGACAGCTTTTACAATGAATCTTCTTATTCCTTTCCCAGTACTCACTCAGCCGTTGCCGTGGCCATGTTTGGCTACATTACTTATCTTTATTGCAGAAAACATTCCTTCAAAAAAAGAGTGAACGCGATTTTTCTCAGCTCGCTCCTAATCGGACTAGTCGGTTTTAGTCGCTTGTATCTGCGCGTCCATTTCTTATCGGATGTCATGGCTGGTTATTTACTGGGTGCCATGTGGTTAACTGTCGGCATTGGTATTAATCAATATTTTTGGTTTCAACACAAAACCCTGATTTTTAAACGCCACTTCTCAACTGGCCTCAAACTTGTCTCACTGATCTTGATTTTTCTAACAATCACTCTCTATAGTGGATTTCTTGGCTACTACTCTAGTCGCATTAATTTTAAAAAATTAGAGCCCGTCCCTGTTATCACAACCAACAATATTGTAGACAGCCTACATGAATACAAGCTTAGTAGCTATAGTGAGAGCTTTGACGGAGACCAACAAGAACCGATTAGTCTAATAATTGCAGCCAACAATAAAGACGAGTTGGCAAGTGCCTTTACTGAAATTGGCTGGCAAAAAGCTGACAAACCAAACTTCAAGGCGCTCGTTAAGGCACTACGCAATGGCCTCATGGTCAAGCAATACGACAACTTACCAATTGCGCCGTCTTTCTGGGAAACAAAAGTAAACGATCTAGCCTTTACGCACAAATCAGCAGATGAAAGAAATTATGTAAAGTTCTGGGAAACTAATTTCAGAACGCCCAACAATAAAATAATTTTTGTCGGCATTGCCGCCGCCAAAAGACCAACTCGCCTAATCATCAAAAAAAGTTTGAATCCTAATATTGACGGCGAGCGCGAATTTATTTTTGAGAAACTCAAAGAATATAAAAAAATCGCCAGCTGGAGTCGCGTGCAATTCAATCAACCAACGATCGTCAAAAAACTGCTCGACGAATATTTCACCGATGGCAAACTTTACATCATCGATCTAAAATAAAAACCCCACTATTTAGTGGGGTTTATTTGTAGCACCTGACCTTCAAGCTTAAAGTAAACGTCAGTGTTATTCTTTATTAGCATCGAAAACAGGTAACCTTTTTGAGTGATCATGGGTGAAAACATCGGGGCCATATATTTGACTTCAGCCTCGGTGTAGACATTCTCGAAAAATTTAAAGCTGGCGGAAGCGTTAACTGCCTTGATTTTAATGTGCATCGTCACGAATGACCGCTTAATTTAGCATATTTATTAAATATTGTCAAAGTAAAGCCAAATATATAGCAAACTATTAATTTTAGCCATATTTTAGTCAAAAAACTGCCATATGCATGCGCACATCACCACAATACTTGACACTTTTAGATAAAAATGCTATATTAATAATCATGAACATTCAATATCCTCATATTTGAGGGTAAATCCAAAGGAAAAAAGGATTTAGACATGAAAAACATTCTTCGATTTGTATTCGCAGTAGGCGTAGCACTGGCACTTGTAAATGCAGCATTTGCATCAGCAATTGTCGTTCCAGGCGAAAATTTCAAAGCAATTTATGCTAAAAATGCCGGCACAACCTATGTCGCAAGACCAACCAATAAATTTGAAGAAAAAATTCTTCATTCATTGATTGATCACTCAGTTGCTGAATCAGATAAACACGGTTTAGTTGCCATCATCGACTACAGTTACATTAATCATCCAGAAGGCGACTTCATATTAATTAAAGCCGACTGCGACTTAAGCAAACCCAACGCAACAGTAAGTGTTCACTCTAGGATCGGATTAAAAGCGATTGTTAGCGCCACAAATGACATCAAAAAGCTTTGTCTCTTAAGAGACCTGGAGCTATAACAGAAACAAAAGGCTCGAATCACATGAAGTGATTCGAGCCTATTTTTTATCTAAATATCTCACTAAAACAATTCGCGCAAGCGTTTCATGTTCTCTGTGTCAGGTCCCATATTATCAATACCAGGCACCTCAAGTAGCCAGTCCTTGTCTCTTAAGCGCTCGTCATTAGCCAAATTTTCAAAACCAGCGATACCAATGTGTCCATCACCTAAATTTTCATGACGATCACTATGAGAGTTGTATGGCGTTTTAGAGTCATTAACATGCAGGGCAACTAAACGATCGAGGCCAACTTCCAGGTCAAAATTATCGAACATCTTTTTTACTTTCGCTTTGCTATACTCCTCAATACCACCAGCCTCAAAGTAATGAGCAGTATCCAGACAAACCTTAACACGTTCCGAGCCAACGCCATTAATAATGGCGGCCACCTCACTAAAAGCCAAGCCTAATTTGTTACCACCGCCAGCCGAGTTCTCAAGTATCAACCAAGTCTTCCCTGGTACCTGTTTTAAAATCTCTTTCATGCCTGCAATCGTAAACTTCAAAGCTTCTTCCTTAGTGCCAGTCATACTTGAACCCATATGAAAGATTACGCCATTAGCCTTAATTTGCTCGGCAATCATCATGTGATCAATCAATGAAAGTACAGAGTTCTCACGATTAGCTCCCTTGTCACTACCAAGATTTACCAAATATGATGCGTGTAAATAAACGCTCTTAACGTTAGAAAGTTTTTGCGCCTCGAAATATTTTTTGGTTTCTACTTCGGTCTGCGCTCTAGCGCGCCACATCTTGGGTGAACCACCAAATATCTGGACACAAGTCGCCCCGATTTTTTCCGCATTAATAAAAGCGTTGTACAGCCCACCAGCTGCTGAAACATGTGCTCCAAGATTTGGTATATTTTTTTTCATACAAGCACGTTATTTTATTAAGACTTTTGTGCTGCCAATTTCGTTTCGCGATATGATAAAAACAGGAAAATACCCAACAATGCAAAAGTATTTACTGGCGAAAGCCAAAATGGAAAATGTTGACCGAGTGATTCTAAAACCATAATAGCACCCAAAAAACCAATCGAATACATAGCACCATTTTTCAAATACGCAAACTTATTGATCAAATCAATGCCGCGAATTGTTAATTCACGCACTACGAAGGCCCCGATACCATTACCGATCAAGATCAACGGCACGGAAATTGTAAAAGCAAACGCACCAATTACCCCGTCCAGTGAAAAAGAAGCATCCAAGACCTCGAGATACATAATCTTTGACCAAGCTGACATGGATGAGTCTTTAATTAATTGTTCCTCTTTTTCTTCAGCATTTTTCTTAAAACCGTCAGTAATAAAAAAGAACGTGGCACCGATCGAGGCCGACAGGGCTAAGATCGGATTAATTTTTAAGGCCAGAAAAGTAATTGCCGTTACGGAAATCGAAGAAATGGCATAAAACCAAACACTATTACGATGGATGAATTTTTCAACCAAAAAAGCATAACTTTTTTCTTCCAAAAAAAGCCATGCCAAAGCTGTCAGATAAAGATAAACACCACCACCAAGCAGTAGTATGGGCTTAGACTTCTCTACATATTCGGTAATTAACGGATCACCTGAAAAAGCAAAACGAAACACTTCAGTAAATGACAAGGCTGGATTGACGAGCCAAACAATCACAAAAGGCAAGAGACCGCGCACTGCAAAAACCGCGAACAAGAGACCCCAAAATAAAAAAATCTTGCGGTATTTCTCCGGCAAGGTTTTTAGGACATGGGCATTTACAATGGCATTATCAACACTGGAAATAACTTCAAAAACAACCAGGCCAACAATAACAATCAAATTTTGGATAAACATTTATTTAATTCTATTTTGATACAAAGTAATAGTAAAACGATAAACAAATAAAATGACGATAACCGCTCCTGCAAATTTATAAACCGTCTGCATTATCATTGTACTAGAATCTGTTCCTAGCTGCAAACCATGAATGGTTGCAAATAAAAATAATGGATAAACCAAATAATGAGAAAAACGCCAGAATCTTGGACTTGATAAGCGCAAAAATACCGAAGAAATAATGATTAGTAACAGTAAATAAAAACCGACAATCCCCAGGCTTAAAAACCAGGTTTTGTAATTCGAATAAAATGGAATCAAGATATCAAAAATATCAAAGTTCATAAACTTATCAAAAAGCAAAGAAAATGCGTGAACAAACACCAAAACACCAAACGACATGCTCATATCTTGATGCACCTGCCAGGCGCGTGCCGGATCGACAAATCTATAGGTAAAGCCAATCGCCATACCTAAGCCCCAAGCGATGATCGAGAATAACAATAAATAAGCAGCAATCGCCGAAGATCTAGAAACATACCAAGGAATGCTTTCTATCTTCAAGCCTGGTACAAACACAGAACCGATGGTTTGCGCTGATGTTGAACTAATTAATTGACCAGAAGCATTGTAAACTTCTACTGCTTGTGGCGTATTATAAACGCCAAAGAAAAAGCCAAGACCGATGGCAACGACCAAAATTAACAATATCTTAACTAATTGTTTCATATTTTTATAAGTATTTTATTATCCCTCTAGAAAATATTGGGGCTTTATCGCGAAAAAAGATAGCACATTCCAAACCGTCACGTGATTCAACGAACTCTAAGCCCTCCTTTGATCCTAACATTAAAACGGTCTTGGCGTAAATATCCGCCTCCTCGGCAGTCGGAGCAATCATTGTCACGGAAATAACATCCGTAACCGCTGGCTCACCAGTACGTGGATCAATTATATGGTGCCATTTGATACCACCTACTATACCTTGACGTTTAATTACACCAGAAGTAGCTATCCCCATGGTCTCACCCAATGTGTTAATCGAAAAACTTTCTTGATTATCAACTAATGGATTCTGCACACCAACTTTCCAGCCAATTTTACCCAAATCACTTCCCTTGATTAACAAATCACCACCAGCTGAAAGCCAATAATTGTCTATATTTTTAAATATATCATTCGCTAAAATATCAACTATATAACCCTTGCCGATGCCGCCAGTATCAAAGCGCAAACCTTCTGGGACCACAAGCTTTGTGCCGTCAATTATAAGTTGGTCAAGCTTTGGCCTAGCAGCAAAAATTTTTTTAGCGACACTGCGTCGTGCTAATTCCTCATCGTAAGTAAGTTGTTCTTTGCCGGTCTCATTGAAAGTGTTTTTATAACCAATTGCCTCTAGGATATCAATAACTAACGGATCAAATAAGCCGTTAGTTTCTTTGTAGTATTTCTGGGAATGTTTCAAAATATCAGCCAGCATTTCACTAGCCTGATATGTTCCGCCCTGAAATTTATTAAAAACGTTCAATTCACTTTTCTCCTTAAAACGACTAAAACGTAAATCAAACTCATTTATCGCCGACACAGCCTTGTCTAATAAATACCTCTGCTCGGGTTGCAACTCGGCCAGCAGCACGATTTCTGTCCCCATTGCATTGAATTTTTTCCAAGATAGTTCCATATATTTTAAGAAGCCTTGGTGGTCGGAGTTGGCGTAGTTACTGCAGCCGCTGGTGTTGGCGCAGGTGCGGCTGGCTGCTGAATAACAGGCTTAGCCACTGGCACGACAGTTTTTGTAGGAATTTTTACAGCCGATGTTTTTTTGACAGTCGTCGTAACAATCGGTTTAGATTTAATTGCTGAGGATGTCGGTGTCGGTATTGTTTTGTTTGAAATCTTGGTTGATGCAGTTGGCGTGACTGGCTTTGCAACTACTGACTTTATCTTGTTGACCTGAGTATTGCCGACTGAAATTAATGGTTGATTATTAACAGCAACGACAATAGATTTACTGCGTTGATTAATGGCACCAAAATAATAGCCCAGCGCTGATCCAGTAATTGCTAAAAATAATATAGGTAGTGTAAATATTTTATTTTTCATATTTTTTATTAATCATCTTCTTCTTCTCTGTTTCGACCAGTATTTACAGCCCCTGTACCAGTTGTTGCAGTCGATCCACCGCTAATAACCGTACCAGAGGCGTTGGTTATCGGAGTCGGGGTTGATGGATTTGTTGCTGTTGATCCACCATTCGTTGACGGTCCAGCAGTTGTAGCGCCAGAGGCGCTTGTACTAGGCGTTGGGGTCGTATTGGCAGGTGTCTGATTGGCCTGCCCTGGAGTTGTCGTATGAGTTGTGATTGATGAGGCGGTCGTTGGTTTTGGCGCCGTCGTTGGCTGAGTATTAGAATTTGCCGTGGCCTCATTAGCCGGTATAGAGCTAGTCGTCTTAGGTACTGGCGTTTTGTATGACGCCGTTTTAGGTGCTGCAACATTCGGCGTGGCAGCTTTAATCACCGCAGCCTTAATCACCGCTGGTGTATTAGAAATTTTCTTTAGAGTATTGTAGACCGTCGGTGAAACAACGGCTTGCGCCTCAGTTTCTGTACCGTTCACACCCGTAACCGCATTTTTGGTGACATTTTCATCTTTATCCAAAGCATTCGGTAAATATTCAATTGCTTTATCGATCATAGTTTCAGGCTCCTCAATATTTCCTGCCACATCAAGCGTTGGCGTTTGCATTGGCGTTTGATTTTCAGCCTTGGTATTGGCCGCATAGATCACATAAAATGGCAATAAAGCCGCCAAGGCACCATAGCCAGCCATCGATACGACATAATTCAATCTTGAAAAGGCTGAGCGATTAGCCGTCATAGAAAATTCCTCCATTAATATCTGCTCCTCCTTGGCCCCCAATTCAAGCAAGCAATTCTTCATACCTTTCATGAAGGCTGCTGGACCGCACAAGAAAAAAGTCTTAGCATAAACATCGCCAATAAAATCCTTTAATATTGACGTACAAAATCTTTCGGTGATTATGCCAGCTGTTGGTGCCAAAGACTTTTCATCAGTTACCGACATCAACATTTTTACATTAGAATTTGTACTTTCGATTTTTTTTAAATCATCAAAAAATGCCGTACCCTTCAATGTCCGATTGCTATAAAGTAATGACAATTGATTTGGTAATTTCTTGTCAGTGGCGTAAGCAAGGGCGCTCAAAAATGGTGTTATACCAATGCCGCCAGCTAAAAAAACAGCACTTGCATGCCTTGCCTCATCAAAGCTAAATGTGCCAAACGGACCATAAACTAAGATATCTGATTCTGGCTTTAATTTTAGTAAACCTTGAGTGAAGCGACCCATTACTCTAATACCAAGGCGTAAAACACCCTGTTCAGTCGGCGAACTCGCAATTGAAAATGAGTGCTTCTCTTCGATTTGACCAGCTTCATTGCGATAGCTAATCATCACATATTGACCTGGACGATACTTAAAAATTGGCTGTCCATTAGCCGAAACTAAATCGATTAATACTAAATCGTTGGCTGGTTGGCTAATACTTTTTATTCGGTATTTATATTCAAACATTTTTTTCTTTTAATGACTCTTATAATATAAGACGTTTACATAATATTAATATTACAAGCTATATTTACAATAACATTATTACTCACTTTTGTAAATACATGACAATTAAAAATCGACACTTTTAGTGTCGATTTTTGTTTTCTATCAAAAACTAAGTCTAGCGCCCCTTGCTTTCGGCTTTTAATTTTTCAGCATATGATCGATATTTTGGGGCCTGACCACTAATATATTCACCGGTGTGTGATTTTATGGCTGGACCACTGGCTGGACGAATATTTGAAACAGGCTTGGATAAAGGCCTAAATTTTGCTGCAACTCCATGCGAACTAAAACGATTTCGCGGTGGTTTTCGTCCACCACCGACTGGCTTTGATGGGGCCTCTTCAAGTTCGGCAAATTTAGTTTTTGGCAACTCCATTTTAATTAAGCGCTCGATATTCTTTATTTCTTTCCATTGTGTTGAAATAGCAAAGGAGATAGCACGGCCAGTTTGACCGGCACGGCCAGTGCGACCAATACGATGCACGTAATCTTCTGGCGAATCAGGTAAATCATAATTAACCACTAACTCAATACCTTTAACATCAATGCCACGAGCCGCGATATCAGTCGCAATCAAAACCCTGAATTTTCCATCTTTAAAGCCTTGCAAGGCCTCTTTGCGTTGCTGCAGCGATCTGTCAGAATGAATCTCTGCCGCTGCAAAATGCTGACCTTTTAATTGTCTAGTCAAGCTTTTAGCAGCATACTTAGTGCGCGTAAAAACCAACACTGAACCATCATATTTATCTAAAATCGTCACTAACTGTTTAAATTTATCATCACGTCGCACGACAAACAATTCCTGCTCGACGCGTTCAGCTGTTGTGCCTGCTGGAGCAACTTCGATACTGACTGGCAATTTCATATATTTACTAGCCAATTTAGCAATCGCTACTGGCATCGTGGCCGAAAATAACATTGTCTGACGATCCAATGGAACATCCTTCAAGATTTGCTCCACCTGAGGTAAAAAACCCATATCAAGCATCATGTCAGCCTCATCTAGGACCAAAATCTTGACTTGATTCAAACGGATCAACCCTCTTTTCATAAAGTCAATCAAACGCCCTGGGGTGGCGACCACGATGTGTGGATTCCTGCGCAGAGCGGCAACTTGCTTATTTGCACCTTCGCCACCTATCAAGACAGCCAAACGCAGACCCAAAGTCTGGCCAATTTTATCAAGCTCTGATTCGACTTGCAACGCAAGTTCACGCGTTGGTAGCAGTATCAACCCCTTGCCCTTGGTCAAATTAATTCTTTCAATCATGGGTAATCCAAAAGCAAATGTCTTGCCAGTTCCGGTTTGAGCGATACCGATGAGGTCATTGCCTTCTAGAGCAATGGGAATGGCCTTATGTTGAATAGGTGTTGGCATAGTGATGCCATTTTTATCCAAGACGGCTAAAATACTTGCGGCCACACCAAGATCTGTGAAGCTTTCTGGCTTCTCGTTTATAAGTTTGTTCATACAATAGATTTGCTGCCAAATATTGCTCGTAAAAACCAGCTAATCACTGGAATTCGACGAAAAATTGAGACAGCGCAATAAAAAAATAAGTGGCTCGAGTTCTGCGAAGCCACTTACCTATTTAAATCTAAATATAATGACGCGAGAGTTAAAGCCTGTTTGAGTTATAATTAATTAGATATTAGCACAAGACGTCTTATTTGTCAAACATTAAAAACCTTGATCACTTGCTTTTTTTAGTAAAATATGTTAAGGTATGCAAATCAAAGTAGCCAATTGCTACTTTTTTGTTTTTTCGGTTTTAGTTAATTTTATGAAAAAAATATCCAAAAATCGCCACAAAACACTTGCTAAAAGAAAAATACAACTATCCATCAAGACACGTTTTAAATCGAACGATGAAAAGATTACAAAAAAATCTTTTATACTTTCATTAGCTCAATTTAAAAAGCCAGCCTTAGTTGCTATGTTGTTATTACTTTCAATAACCACTTATAATCTTATAAAACCCCGCTCGTTTAGCGTATACTGCTACCATAATCAAATAAGCAAAATCAATTGGCCACCTCAGGCCGATTGGACCTATAATTATCCGGTAACAGGCAAATCTATAAATAGTCACAAAATTACGGAAATCAAAAAACTAGACGATGATATCAGAGCTATTATCAAAGGCACACCCATGGAGACTATGACAGTAGCAATGGCTCAAAAAGATCGACCGGTTGCAGCTTATTTAGTTGGTATTGCCATGAAAGAAAGTAAATTCGGCAAATTCTCACCCAAAAAAAATGGTCATGAATGCTTCAATTATTGGGGTTATCGTGGCAAGGAAAATACAACCGCATCTGGCTATTCTTGTTTTAACTCACCTGAACATGCCATAGCTGTCGTTGGCGGTAAAATTTCAGAAATGTTAAGCCATGGCAGCAAGACACCGGCACAAATGATCAGCTGGAAATGCGGTTCGACCTGTGCTGGCCATGACCCAGTAAGTGTAAAAAAATGGATTGACGATGTTTCTATAAATTATTACAAATTAAGCGCAGCCCGTGAAGTGGCCAAATATAATCGCTAATTTAAATCATATAAATAAAAAAACTCATTACAGTAATGAGTTTTTTTATTTATCAAACTAGGTTTTTTTTCTTTTTGCAGCTAAGACCTCAAGCATTACTCTTTTTACTTCAAGGCGCTTGGCGGTTTTATGTGGGTGTGACTTTTTCTTACTTCCAACTCCAGTGTCTCTTTTGGCCATACAAATATTTTATTAATAAATTTATTGAATCATTTTTTGCTTTATGCTCGGGGACAAGGATTCGAACCTCAGTTAACAGGACCAGAACCTGTTGTCCTACCACTAGACGATCCCCGAATATTTTTTAAATCAAGAAAATACCTAAAATAATAGGCTTATTTTAAACTAACATTAAACGTTCTATCTGTCAACCAACAACCTTGCCTCCAAAAGTTTTAAGCAAGTTATCCAGCATCTCATCATCTACCTTTTCTGGAGCATTTTTCGCCTTCTCCTCATATGGTTTCGAGGCAGAGGTGACCGGTACAGTCGCCTCATTAGGCTCAGCACTAGCTACAGATTCAATCACAAGGGTGTCATCAATTATCGCCTCCATCGTAACATTAACACCATAGGTTTCAGTCAGAACGCGATCGATCAAACTTTTTATCGTCGGGTCAGTTACCCTGTCTTTATGAAATTTGTATTTAAAGGCAATACACAGTTCCGTTCCATTAATAGATCTGGGCTGGCATACCTTCAAAATAAAGGACAATGAATGATTATACTTTTTTACCCTAACCAAAAATTCATTCCATCGCTCAAGCACGGTAGCAAAATCAACAGAACCTTCATTAGTTGCCCCTGTCGTCGTTGCAGTTAATGCCTCACTTTTTACCTGATCGCCACCATTTTCAGGACTGGGCATATTCTTGGTCATTGCCACTACGGCTTGCTGAGCAATAACCTGAGCACTGGCGACACTTACTCGAGCAATCATTAATTCAAGAGGTAATTGAGCAATAAAGCTATTTTTTATTTCATTGCCAACTTTAATCAACTGTTCAATCAAATAAACCGTTTGCTCAACTGACAGTCTTTCTTTTATGTTATTCAAATCCAATTCCAAGTTTTCACCCATTTCTAGACTCAAAAAATTCAGCAAACTCGGATTAATCTTTAAAAGCAGCATTTTGCGTAATGTCTCAATCATATCGGTTACAAACACGCGCAAGTCAATCCCCTCATCAACCAACTTATTTACCAAACGGATCGCATCAGAAGCATTCTTGTCAGCAATCATGCCAAGTAGGCGCATTACTTCCGCTAAATCACTCCGAGGTATGACCAAGCCAGCCTCTTCTTCAGTAATTTCTTTGCCGCCAATATTTACCAGTTGACCGAGTAAACTCTCGGCATCACGCATATGACCATCCGCATGTCGCGCGACAGCTTCGAGGATTTTTTTATCAGCGACAATCCCCTCTTTACTAATAATGTACTGTAATTTTTTCACAACATCATTCAGGCCGATACGCTTAAAATCAAAACGCTGACAGCGCGAAATAATGGTTTGCGGCACTTTGTGGATTTCCGTCGTGCACAAAATAAACAAAACGTTCAAGGGTGGTTCTTCAAGGGTTTTCAGTAAAGCGTTAAAGGCCGCAGTTGAAAGCATATGTACCTCATCGATTATAAACACCTTTTTCTTTAAATGTGCTGGCGAAATACGAGAGCTAGCAATTACATGTTCACGCACATTGTCAACGCCAGTGTTACTCGCGGCATCAATCTCTACAACATCAAAACTACGCCCAGCACTAATCTCTACGCAGGCCTCGCATTTACCGCATGGTTCAGACTCGCCATCTTGACGCTCAAGGCAATTAACGGCCTTGGCGACGACTCTAGCCAGGGTTGTTTTACCAACTGCACGAGGACCACAAAACATAAAAGCGTGAGCCAAATTGCCAGTCGAAATCTGATGTTCGAGAATAATTTTTATGTAGTTTTGACCCAGGGTTTCGTTAAAGGTTTGGGGCCGATAAGTTCTATATAAAGTTGACATATTTTTCTTATTTAATATATCCATATTACCTGGTTAGGCCTCATTAAGCAAGTCGGACTAAACCATAAAACCATTCACAATACAGAAATACATATAATTAAAACTAAAAAAACCTCTGCAAAACAGAGATTTTTAGACCGAATATAACAAATTTAAAAAATTATTGACCGACCTTAATAACATTTTCCACTGCAGCCCACTTACTCTCGGCATTCTTTGGAACAAGTATAACGGCCTCATCACCATCATCACCCTTGAAGTATGTGACACTAGCATTCAAAACCTTCCAGGTCCGATTGTCCTTGATAATTATGAAATCATTTTCATTAATTCTCTTGATCGTACCCATAACCCTGACTCTTTCAATCGGACCGATTTGCTTATAAACAAAAGTACCACTAGACGTGATAGATAATTTCAAAATATCACCTTCAACCAATTTTGATTTAGATGCATAGTTAGCCGATACATTGTAACGTTTACCATCGGGACCAATCATGGCCTCACCGTCAAACATACCTTCAATTATTTTCTCAGACAAATCGACATGATTAAAAACACTCTTCAGTGATTCATCAACCGACACTGATAATTTAGTAAAACTATCATCCACCTCACCACTCATCGAACCAAGCAACAAATTCAGTTGTTCTAAATTTTCTCGTAAGTTAGTAACTAGTTTTTTTGCCAATACAACTTTGCTCTTACTAACCATTACCGCATCTTCAGTTTTTGCTTGATGTTGCCCCAGACTAGATAGGTCAACATGCATGTCATTTTGATTTTCCATGTAATTTTTGAATTTTGTTTTATGTTAGTCTATTTTTATTTTTTTGTAAAGAATCAAGGCGCTATTTTTCCGGTAAAGCGTCTTTTTTTATTTTATCCAACATTTGTTTTATTTTGTCAACCGCCTGAGTGGGCGTATAATCAGCCTTAACTAAAATGCCATTAGCTCCAGCATTTTCTAACTCCTCAAAATCATGACTAGAAGCAAGATTGGTTAGACAAATTACTATAATATGTCCAAAATCATGATTACTGCGAATTTTATCAAGCAAATAAAACCCGTCACCATTTGACATGACCACATCAGTCAAAATCAAGTCTGGCTTCTCCGTTATAACCAATTCGTAGCCATCATGACCGTTAGTTGCCGTCACTACCTCAAAACCCTCAAGCTTCAAACGTTCACCATACAAATTCAATAACCATTCATCATCATCAACTAATAATATTTTTTCTTTTGTCATATATATAATTTAAAACTCTGATTGAGTTCGTCTAAAAATCTCTGCTTCAATAATATTACGGTCCTGGCCATACTTAAGGCGTGACAATGAAGTGATACGCCTGGCAAGCTCGATATTTTGTACTCCAGGCATTGGCCAATTGGTATGCATCGAGAATGGTCGACTAGCCGCATTATCAACCAGCAATTTCACATAAGCATTATACGCATCCACGTTCAGCAAATCAAATTCATTAAAGACTGGCGCAACTTCTTTTTCAATTTCCTTGGCATCTTCTGAACCAATCTTGAATGAAACAATCGTACCAACGTTACCAAATACGGCGTTTTTTATCGCTTGGTCATTATTTTTAACTAATTGTCCAATATACTGATGCGCTATAATCAAACTCAAGCCGTATTTTCTGGCCTCAGATAAAATTGCGGAAATTGAATCAGTGGTAAAATTTTGAAACTCATCAATATACAGATAAAAATCCTTACGATCCTCTTTGCGCAAATCGGTGCGTGACAAGGCCGCAACTAAAATCTTGCCTACGAGTATCATACCTAATAAATAGGCGTTTATTTCTCCGATTTGCCCCTTGGGCAAATTAACCAATAAAATCTTGCGCTGATCCATGACCTCGCGAAAATTAAATGAACTGACTTGCTGACCAATAATCGGCCGCATCATATCATTTGAAATAAAAGTCGTTAATTTTGAGGTGATATAGGGCACAACATTAGCCAGAGCTGCATCACCACCAGCCTTTTCCGCCTCTTTACGCCAAAAATCAACTACCGTCTGGTCTTTGCAGCGATTTAATTTCATATTCCTAAACTCAGGATCAGACAATACCTTGGGAATTTCCATCAAGGTCGAACCTGATTCCGGATCAGCCATAATGAGCAACATAGCATTACGGATGTATTGCTCAAAAATCGGTCCGCCAGTTGCCTTCAAATCATAGAGCTTGTCAAAAATCTTGATCATTTCATTGATCATAAAGGTCTTTTGTTCAGGATACTTCGGATCAAATTCGAGCAAATTCAAAGCAATCGGCCGCTCAATATCACCAGGTGAAAATACAATTACATCCTCTGCCCGTTCAGCTGGGATGCGCTCAAGAATATCTTGTACCAAATCACCATGCGGGTCAATCACACAAATACCATCACCATTCAAAACGTCTTGAATAGCCATATTGGCCAATAGAATCGATTTACCAACACCAGATTTACCGATTACATATGTATGACGACGCCGATCCTCACGCTTAAAACATATCTCTTTCTTAACTCCCCTGAATTCATTATAACCTAGTGAAATTCCCTCGCTTGGTATGTTCGATGGCGCAGGTGCCGACTTGGCTGTCAACCAAAGAATATTGGGCGTTTCAATCCATTTCAAGGGCAAATGCCAAATAGTCGTTAATTCCTCAGTATTCAATAAAAAACTAATTTTTTCATCAAAACGCCGATTTATAAAATCGGTCACCAGATTGTTACGCATGTTTGGCGTGGTATTAAAACTATTGCCATACTCGTAATAATTACACAGATTAAAAGCGCCGACCACATTATCAAGTAGCATTTTCGCCTGCACCTCCGTGTCAGCACTCGCCACGATCCTAACATTAACATCCAGGCCAGCTTTGCCGTTTTTCTCCTCGAAATTCTTAAGAATCTGTTCATCCATGGCCGATGGTTTTTGATTGAACTGGGTTTGCTTTTCTTTTTCCTTGTCCTTACTGGACACAAAAGCCAAACGGAAAAAATCGGCAAAAAATTCAAAAACCACTGACCCAGTATTGCGCCTAATTGCCTCATTTAAGTTCTTGCCCTTTCTAACCAGGCGAAAGATTTTGGTAATCCGACGATGCCAGCGCGGATGGGCGCTACGGACGACATATTGCACCGCGATACTTTCTGTTTCCGACAACTTCGACATAACATTGATTATCGAACTCGTCGGATCAGTCTCCATTTTATTATAAGTTTTGATCCCAAAGATGAAATTACGCCTCGTTTTAACATATCCAGCTTTAATAACCGAACTGGGTTGAAAAATATTATAATCTGCTACAATCTCCATGGTAGCGTCTGGGTAGTTCGATTGGACTTGCTGCTCGATATAACGAGACATGTTGCGCGAAGAGACGATATAAAAAGCGATTTGCTTTTTATTGGCTACTATTTCAAATGAAAAATGATCAAACCTGGCTTTCAACCATGCTTTAAAGCCCCGCTCGGCCCGCAGACCACCGATCGCCGCAAAAATAACTTCGCCGTGAGCAATTTCTTCACGCATTTGTTGAACAGTTGTTTCTTTGTCTTGATCCTGTGGTTTTTCTTTTGAGAGTCGTACTAAATAAATGACGTTGTCAAAATAACGATGCTTAATTAGCCAGTTTCTGGCGATTTTTTTTATTACAACAATCAGCAAAATAAGGACTACAAAAAATAGGGCAAACCAAAACAAATCCGTAAGCAAGATATCTGCAGTGGATTTGTTGGTTAGCCCTACTATTGAAGATGGATTTCCCTCCAATTGATAATCCATTAAAAACGTTTTTAATCGAAACTTTTAACTAAGTATACTATGCCCCATTACCAGTAACATTCAACAATTGATCAATAACGAAGTTGGCGATTGCCCATGATGACAAGATAATAATCAAGCCCATGACGCCGTTTTTCATTAAATCCTTTGCCTCGTCAATTTTCTTGCTATCGCCACCAGCGGTCATCCACTTAAAGCCAGCAAATAAAATAATAATAACAGCGATAATACCAAGGAAGCCAAGCATAAACTTGATCACATTAGCAATAATGATACGCGGGTCATTTTTATTTTCATCATATTCAGCCAAACCGATTGCGCCAACCGTATTGCTTTTGATCGAACTGCCACCAAACATCGTATCCTTGCTAATCGCGTGTACAGACAATACAGGTGCGAACAAAACAACTATAGCCATCAAACCTAACAAATGTTTAACTATTTTTTTCATTGTTCACCCCCCTTCTTGAGCTGAATAATTTCATCAACTTTGATTTTGGCCTCCTGCTCGATGAAGTATTTATTTACTCCAGACAGCATACTAAGCCAATTTTTAATTAAATTAAAAATCTTAGAAACTTGCACCTTACCCTCGTCTAGTAAACTACTGATTTTTTTAGCGGTCGTTTCGCCCTCTTTTTTGAATTTTAGCTTGTCCGCATCTTTCAAACCCTTGTACAACTCAACCACGTCGCGAGCTAAAATATTTTCAATTTTCTTTTCTTGTTCAGAGCTGGCAAGACTTGGCGGTACTGGTAACGGTAGACGACTACCTGAGCTTTTGACTTCCTTATTGGAAACACCTTCATCCTGACTATTATCACTGCGTTCTATTGCTTGACTTGGCAAGTCTGGTCTACGCTCAAAAGACTGACTCTCGTCAACTTTCATGATTCGTCCGTCAATCGATTGATTTTCAGAATTATTAACAACTTTTTCTGTCGCCATAGTTTATACACAGTTAAGTTATATTATACCACAATTTACTAAATATAAAAAAACACTGACTTTTCGTCAGTGTTAAATATTTATCGTTTAATAACTGTGCCTTCATAGAGACCACTCATAATGCGACTCATTGGCAAATTGCAACTAAAATGCTTGATTATCGCTTCGCCTCCCGTCATGGCAAATTTCCGGCCATACTTGATTTTTGAGGCCATGCCACCGCTGCTATCACCTTGTCTTCTGCTTAAAGTTTTTTCCAGAGTATCGTTACTTGCCTCAATAATTTTTATCGCCGTGCCAGTAACTGGGTCTTCAACATAGGGCACGGTAGTTAAGAAAACCAGCATTTCCGCCTCAAGCCCAATGGCTAAATTTGCCGAAACCTGATCATTATCCCCTTCGGTGCCAATCTCCTTGAGTTCATCCGTAATTACTGCATCATTTTCATTAACAATTGGCACTATGCCAGCTAGTAAACAATCATTAATCCCCATCAAAACCGAGCGTCTGCGCAACTCGCTTTTCAAGGCCGAATTCGTAAATAGCGCTTGACCGACAATTTGGCCATGATGTTCAAGGGCCCAGGTCCAATGTTGCATCAGTAGCGGCTGACCGATCATTGCAAGACATTGATCACTCAAAACCTTTTTAGACACTGACTGATATAGGGTCCTGCCGCAAGTCACTGCACCTGATGAGACAACCACTACCTCGTACCCCCTAGCTTTAACTAATTTAATATCGCGAGAGACATTCAAAAGCAACGGCTTATTGATATAACCATCTTTGGTCACTGCCTTCGAGCCAATTTTTAAAACAATTATCTTATTGAGTTTTTTCAAGCGTCACCTCCATTTTAATTTAAAGAACATGGTTACCCTAAAAAATTTTACCGTTTTTGTCAAATTGTGCTATAATATTTTTATGCCCAAGGAGGAAATACTGCTTACGCGCAACATCCAAGAAATCGCCATTGATAACCCGAGAACCATCAACAAAAAAGTGGCTTGGGTTAATGTTGTTAATGCTGGCAAAAAAGAAATTGAGTATTTACGCAAAAAATTCGGTTTCCAGCTGACCCACCTGCAACAGTGCTCGGCTAATGTTTTTACCCAACGTCCCGCCATTCACCATTATGATGGTTATATTTTTGCTGTCCTCCATTTTCCCATCATCATCGACCATACGGTGATCGTAACCGAGGTTGATTTTTTCATTGGTCATGGCTTTTTAGTCACAATTCACAATGGCAACTTACCCGCCCTAACTGATTTTTTTAGCTTATGCAAAAAAGACGGTGAAGGTTTGCTTTCTTATAAGCTAGAGTCTTCTAGTATCTTGCTCTATGAACTAATGGACAAATTACTCAATGGCTGTTTCCCTTTGCTTGACCAAATCAGTCTAGAGATTAGACGCGTCCAAGAAAGAATTTTTCAACAAGACTCCAAAAAAGCAGTCTCGGAAATCCTGGCTCTCAGGCACAACGTCATCAATTTCAGCACGACCATGCATTCACATAAAAAAATCATCACCAAGTTAATGGAGATGAAGTCGACGCTGGTCTCGCCCAAACAACTCCAAGAATGCTACAAAAAATTAATCGACTACTCGATCACCATCTGGGAAATACTCGAAAATCAAAAAGAAACGATTGAGATTCTCAATAGCACGAACGAATCACTCCTCAACTACCGTTTGTCAGAGATTATGAAGACTTTGACCGTCTTTTCGATCATCAGTTTTTACCTGACCTTCATCGCCGCCCTGTTCGCGATGCGGACGGAAAACATGCCCATCGTTAATCGGCCCTATGCCTTCTGGGTCATAGTCGGTATTATGGGCGTTGTCGCCTTTTCGATTATCATGATTTTCAAACGTAAAAAATGGCTCTAATTTTATCAAGCACGGCAAATAAAAAAATCGCTTCAAGCGATTTTTTTTATTTTAACTTTTTAATATCGATCTAATCTCCTCAAGCGTCTGAACATGTACTAGGCGACTGCGCAACTCTGCCGCACCAGCAAAACCAGTCATATACCAACACAAATGCTTGCGCAGCTCTATAATGCCTTGTTGGCCAAGTAGTCGATCAGCCAATTCAGCATGCTTGAGCGCCGCCTCAAATATTCTGTCGCTTGCCCACGTCTTTTCTGCTTGCAATTTTATTTGCTCAAATATCCATGGCTTGCCCATAGCCCCGCGTGCCACTCCAAGACCATCAGCACCTGTCTCGACGAGCATTTGCTTGGCACTCGCCACACCAATAACTCCGCCATTGGCTAGTAAAACTCCAGCTACATACTGTCGAGCGTCCTTGATGATCTGAAAATCAACACTGCCGACATGGCCCTGCGCCATCGAACGGCCATGGATCATCACGGCAGCAATCGGTAAACCGTTCATAGTTTCCAAAAACTCCAAGGCATCAACGCGACGCTTGGCATCACCCTCGCCTTTTTCCATGCGAGCCCGAATTTTGATCGAGACTGGGAGACTAGTACCGCTCATTGTCGCTTCAACCACTTCACGTGCCAATTTTGGATTGCCCATCAAAACCGCCCCCGCCCCTTGCTTTTGCACCTTGGGCACAGGACAGCCAAAATTTATATCGATCCCGCCTGGTCGAATGACTTCAGTAATCATCCGAGCGGCTTTAGCAAAATACTCCGGATTAGAGCCAAAAAGTTGAACCACATAAGGCGACTCAATCTCGCGATCAAATTTGACTAGCTCTAAAGTCTTCTCAGGCTTGTAATTCAGGGCCGTTGCGCTTGCCATCTCAGAATACAAAACATCAGCCCCAAACTCTTTACAAATTTGGCGGAAAGGCCTGTCAGAAACGCCTGCCATGGGCGCCAGCGCCAAGATTGGCTGACCAGCATTCTTCAATTGTTGCCAAAAATTAGACATAAACATTAAAACGGACTCTTGATATTTTTTAACCCTGGATTAGTAACATGCGTATAAATTTGTGTAGTCTTGATATTAGCATGACCAAGTAGCTCCTGTATATAGCGCAGATCGACGCCATTTTCCAGTAAATGCGTCGCAAAGGAGTGTCGAAGTGAATGAAAAGAAGCGTCTTTTTGAATATTTGCTCGCATTAGCGCCTGCCCAAACACCATTTGTGCTGTCCTCTCAGTTAATCTTTCACCATTCACCTTTGCGAAGACAAAATCATTAATATTTCTACCATTCAAAACTATCTGAATATCCCCCAAAAGCTTCTCAGGAAAAACAGTAATCCGATCTTTATTCCCTTTTGCACCCTTGATATGAATAATTAATTCACTCTCATTTATATCTTTGACTCGCAGATTCATTACCTCGCTAACGCGCATACCGGCTGCATAGGCCAAAGCGAGCATTAAACGATGTTTTATATTGTGCGTCAGGTCGATTATTCGATGTACCTCTTCCCGCGAAAGCACAACTGGCAATTTTGAGGCGGTTTTGGCAAATTTAATTTCAATCTTCACTAACGAATGCATCAACTGCTCATAAAAATGCTTAATCGCATGCAAGTGCACATTAATCGTATTCGATGACTGACCAGCGTCAAACTTTGTCAGCAGATAATCCTTGATTTTACCAACATCCGGCCGATCATTTACTTCTTTTATATATTTAAAATACTCACCCAAACAGGCCAAATAGCTCTTAATAGTTCGCCGACTATAATTTCGCAAACGAAACTCATTTTCAATCCGCCGAAGCAACTCTTCCCTTTTCATACAATTTAAGGGTATAATTTAAAAAGTTAATGATTACAATAATTTTAACAAAACTTCCTATTTCATGCCAATTTGGCATGTTATACGAAAAAAACTTCGCATAATAACGAGTTCGGCAAAATCGCTGCGCCTCTCGCTCTCGCTCGCAGCTCCGCTAATTTGCCGAATGGGCCCGGGTTCCCCGAGTCCGTCAATGCCGCGTCGCCCGCCTTCGGCAGTCACCACGACATCGCCGAACTCGGGCTTATGCGAAATGTCGCCTCGCTATCGCGGGCGCCACTTCGCATAAGCCCGGGCCCATTGGGCGAAATTTCTCAAAACTATTCATTTAAAAACGTATGAAAAAATTAACGAAGATTGTTTTATTAGTCGGGGCGATTATAGTTGCCTCAGCTGTTGGATTATACGTAGTTACGCATTTAAATAAAAAAGTTGAAGTTACAAGTGTCGGCGATTATTATGATGAGTTGGCAAAAAAATGTGAGTCAAAAAATAAATATGATGATTGTTGTATTTCGTCTGTTGGTGCTATGAAAGCAGGCAACTACAAGCTAAGCGAAAATAACATTTGTGGTGATGGATATGTGCGTAATGAGATGAAATGTTTGGATAGCTATCAATGGTGCGAGCCGATAAAGAAGTAGTTTTGAGAAACATCGTAGAACACGGCATATCTGGATCTTAAAATCGACACTTTCATATTTAAATGGAAAGTTAATTTCCCTCGGCTCAAATTTCCCCACCCTTTTATTTTTTATTAAGGAGATGCCGATACGTTCGGCAAAATCGCTGCGTCGTCACTATCATTCCCTGTTCTGCCATAATCTATTTGCATAAAAAAATCCAAAAAAACTTATTTTTATCGATTTAAAACATCGTCAAACAAATGAAAGAAAATTTTCCAGTTTTCAATAACGAGAGAGTTAATGAACAAAAATTAATTGACTCGTTTAAAGCCAAGGGTGCAAAAGACCCTGAAACCCAGAAACTACTCATCGAATGGACAATTGATCAAGAGAAGCTAGCAGAGCTCACAAATGACTACGCCTTGGCCCAAATAAACTTAAACCTCAAACGGGCACATCTCTATTTGGCAGTCGGTGAAATTGAAGCTGCCAAAGAATGCTTGAGTGATGCCAGCATTCAAGCTTGGAACGAATACCGTGATGAATTATACGATAAAATAGTGTCAGAAATTAACGATTTGTCGTAAATTTGGCTTTTTTAACCAATTACAAACCCCTCTTTACAATAATAAAAAAATACTATAAGGTAATCTATTGTTCTGCAGTCAAATAAACTACGGAGGTGCCCCTTGCAAATTCCAAATCACCATCAACCAAAGGCAAGATTGGTCGTAATCAATGACAATTTTATCACTATTAATCACGCCAAACGCAATAACAAAGTCGGGCTGATAAGTATTATTGCCCTAGCCTCCAATGACCAACTAAACAATGAAGTAGTGGTCAAGCCATTTATCGACTACTTCAAGCCAATCGGCGGCGGTAACATCTCAGTTGGCCAAACCGACTTTATTTTCTTTGAAGCTCATCATCCAGCACCTCAGAAAAAAGGCATTCGCCCAAAAACTACTAAAGTGATGGCCGTGAAAAACGAGCTAACCAACGAATTTTTTGTTGTCATGAACGACGAGCTCTCAATTAGGAATGTCAGAAACTTCATTCTTGAGATTAATTCACAAAAATTACCCCTTCTCAAGGTAAAGAATGGAGTGTTTAACCATTATCACCATCTCAAGTTACCAAATGCCAATGGTAACACAAATTTTCAAATCGTCACCAACGCCTCATTGGCCATTATACGACTTGACTGTGAATAAACCGTAAGACTCAATCAACCAGGATTGAGTCTTTTTTATTTGCTGTATGGACTAATTAAAACTATAATTAACACAAGGTCAGATTTTAATATTTCAAGCACAAATGAATTTCAAAAAATATACACTAGAAATCGTAACCTTTTTGTGTGGCGCCATTGTTATGGTTTTTGAATTGGTTGGATCCAGAGTTTTAGGGCCATACTTTGGCACTTCAACTTTTGTTTGGACCAGTTTAATAGGTATAATCCTGGGTAGCCTCAGTCTTGGTTATTATTTTGGAGGACGCCTCGCTGACAAAAAGCCTAATATCAACTATTTAGCCTCGATTATTCTCGCCTCAGCCATATCGATTTTTATCTCAATCTTCATAAAAAGATCACTTTTAAATTACTTGCAATACACCATTGCTGATGCAAAAATTGCTGCCACAATTGCCGCCAGTATTTTGTTTTCACCAGCCAGCATCCTGCTCGGCATGGTATCACCCTATACGGTGCGTTTAAAAATTGAGCATCTGAGCAACTCTGGCGTTACAGTCGGCAATCTTTATGCCATCTCAACTGCGGGTAGCATTATCGGTACATTTTTGGCTGGTTTTTATTTGATTCCCAACTACGGCACCAACAAGTTGCTCTTTATGATGGTAATTTTACTAATAATCATCTCTCTATCGCTATCACTTAAAAACTTATTTAAAACTCGGATCCTGCTATTGTCAGCTGCCATATTAGGCCTATTTATGTTTAATGAATTCGGCAATATTGCCAAAAAAATCAGCTTGGTCGATGTCGATACTGCCTATAATCGCATCCTGATCTACAATACCAAAGACCAAGCAACTGGCAAAATGGTCAAACGCATGGGCATCAATAATGAAAACCATTCCTCAATGTTTCTCGATAATAGCAGCTTCCTAGTCAACGAATACACCAAATATTACCATCTAGCCAAGCACTTTAATCCAGATTTTAAAAAGACTTTAATGCTAGGAGGCGCTGGCTACTCTTTCCCGAAAAATTTTCTAACTACTTATCCCGATGCAACCATGGATGTAATAGAGATTGACCCGAAAATCACCGAACTCGCCAAAAAATATTTTAATCTCAAAGACGATCCTCGTTTAACCATATATCATGAAGATGGACGCGTTTATCTAAATCAAACCACTAAAAAATATGACATCATTTTTGGTGATGCCTTTAGCTCTCACTATTCTATCCCCTACCAACTCACAACCATAGAGGCCGTGCAAAAAAAATATAACCTCCTGAATGACAATGGCACAGTCGTCTTGAATTTAATTTCCGCTATCGATGGTGATAACGGCAAGTTTCTACGAGCTGAATATGCGACCTACAAAAAAATCTTTCCTCAAGTATTTTTATTCCCAATCACCAAACCAAGTAACGGCACAGAGATTCAAAATATCATTCTCGTAGCCACTAAGTCAGCAATCAAACCAAGCCTCACAAGTCAAAGCCAACAAACCAACGCCCAATTGAGTCATCTTTGGAAAAAAGAAGTTGCCGAAGACATCCCGATCCTGACAGACAATTTTGCTCCGGTCGATTACTATATCAACAACTCACTTTAAAAAAACGCCGACAAATAATGTCGGCATTTTTTTAAATTATTTTTGCATCAGCTTTTTAATCATCTCGCCGGCCCTGCGACCATCAACTTTGCCCTTAAACTTAGCCATCACCTCTTTCATTATTAAGCCAAAATCTTGCTTTTCCGCCCCGTCCAACACCTCTTTGATTCCTGTTGCCGATTCATCGTCAGACATCGGGGTTGGCAAATAGCCGACTAGCATGGACACCTCAGCCGTCTCTTTCGCTGCCAATTCTGGCCTGCCACCCTTTTCATATTCAATAGCCGAATCTTGACGTTTTTTTACCTCACTCGCAATAACCTCTTTCACCTGCTCATCGGTCAAAACCACTAATTCTCCGTTTCGCAAGCTAATGATTTTATTTTTAATGGCGGCATTCAACATTCTCAGTACTGACAATTTATCAGCATCTTTAGCCCTCATCGCATCCTTGATATCATTTGATATTTGATCTTGTAGTGACATTTTGAATTTATTAATTATAAAAAAAATTACGACATCATGATAGATGCCGTAATTTCATATATTTACCAACGATTCTTATTTTCATCTTTGAGTTTGCCGACTTTGCGCAAATATTCAAATTTTGATTTCATTTCCAAAGATATCAAAGCACTACGACGCTTCAAGTTATGACTCTTGTCGCCCTTGTGATATTGAGATCCTCGAGCTTCTTTAAGCTTACCACTTTGCTGTATGCGCTTATTAAAGCGGCGCAAAAATGCCTCGAAACTTTCATCCTTTTTACGTTTTGATTCTACCACGTGAACACCATCCCTTCTATTGATTATATAAATTAGCCCTTAAATACTAATATATTTAGTTGATTTTGTCAAACAACTAACCTTTTGCAATATTTAAGCGCTTTTCAACTTCTTGCCTAGTTTTATTAAGGTCAACCACCTCTTGAACGCCAGATTCCATATCTCTGATCATTATTGTCCCGTCTGACAGCTCCTTTTGTCCCAAAATCAGACTAAACCTCACACCTAGACGATTTGCCTCCTCTAACTGATGCTTCAGGCTATCCTTGGCGAATAGCTGACCAACACTAATGCCGGCCCGACGCAAGTCCTCAAAAATAGTCATCGCCTTGCGCTTAGAGGTCTCACCTAACTGTGCAATAAAAACATCGGTTACTTCTTCCTGCTTCAGTGGAATATTCTTTTCTTTGATGGCCAGAATCGTCCGTTCGATACCTAGACCAAAACCACAGGCTGCGGTTGGGCGACCACCCATAAATTCCACTAACTCGTCATAACGTCCGCCACCGCCAAGAGCCATCTGTCGACTTTCACTTGCCTCTTCTAATACCACCTCAAACACTGTGCGATTATAATAATCAAGGCCACGGACCAAGAATGGATCAAGATTATAGTTTACGCCTAGTTCATCCAAATATTCCAAGACTTTGACAAAATGTTCACGGCAACCATCATCCAATGAATCAACCATTTGCGGCGCCTCCGCTCTCATAGCCACACAAACCTCCTCTTTGCAATCAAGTAATCTGAGAGGATTTTTGATAATTCTCTTCTTACAATCAACGCACAGTTTTGGACTACGGCTCCTGTCTTTATAATATTTCACTAACTTATCAAGATACGACTTGCGACAATCTTTACAACCGATACTGTTTATCTGAATCGAAATATCAAGCTGCAACTCCTTGAAAAAATTATAGGCGTACAAAATCAATTGCACGTCAGCCACTGGACCAGCTTCGCCAAACATCTCAACGTCTAGTTGATGAAACTGTCGATAGCGACCTGCTTGCGGTTTGTCATGACGAAAAGCAGCACCGATCGTAAACATTTTGATAGGTTGAGGCATATTAAACATACCATGCTCAACATAAGCACGTACTAAGCCTGGCGTAATCTCTGGCCTCAGAGCGACCTTCTCTCCACTTTTATCTAAAAATGAATACATCTCTTTGGTCACGATATCACTCGACTTGCCAGATGATCGTTCATACATTTCCAACTTCTCCAAAACTGGCGTATCCAGACGTTTAAAACCATAGGCACGTGACAAATCATTGGCCTTCTTGATCACCAAGTCCCAATATCTATATTCATCAAACAAAATATCGCGCATGCCACGCAAGCGTGAATAAGATTTCACTCCTTTCTTTTTTTGAAAGTCCTCTTTTTCAACTTTCTTCTTTTCAAAAATTTTTGTCATAATATATTAATTGATATTCAATGGGGTTAACTTTTCTGGAAAATATTGAGCTCGACTAAACGGAAAACCGCGTAGCCACACTCGGCCGATTAAAAAACTTTTATTAACCGGACCAAAAACTCGTGAATCTTTAGAGGCATTTCGATTATCACCCAAAACATAATACTCTTCACTACTGAGAGTCACTATGTCATCATTCATGCCGTAAGTTTTTAAATTTTTTGGTAAATAATCCTCAATGACTGTTGCACCTTGCCAGTTATTCGCCTGATTAAATATTATTACCTTACCATCCTTGACTTGAACTTTTTCACCCGGCAAACCGATAATTCTCTTAATAAAATACTCTTGAGGATCACGAGGATAACGAAAAACTATCACATCGCCTCGTTGCGGCGGATTTATTCTATAGCCTATTTCATTAACAATCAAATATTCTTGATCATAAAAAGTTGGCTCCATCGAAGCACCTTTTACATAAAATGGCTGAATCAAATAATATCTTATGGGTATAATGATAGCCAATGATATAACCACAATCTTAATCAACTCGAAAACCTGACCAAATAAAGCCTTGATTTGTTCTTTTAGCATAGAGATTTTAATATTTAACTGCTGAAAATTATACCATTAATTGACATCAAAATCAAGCCCCTCAGAAAACTTGATCAAAAATATCTTCCACTTGATTTTATGAGCAAAAATCAAAAAAATCACTCAAAACCAAGAATGGCTAAAGTGATTCTGAAAATGTCTTATCACTTGCATAATTATTAAAAAAACATTATAATAAAAATAATTTTTTAATTAAATGCCACTTTGTCAGTGGCTGTATTTGTTATGCCATGGAAAACAATATAAATGATTCACATAACGAGCTCTATGGTGTCTATTCAGACAATAACCTCGAAAAAGTAAAATCACCCCTAAAAAAAAACAACCCCTATAAATATTGGCTTAAAGTTAGCATAATTTTAGGTATTTTTGCCTTTATCGGTTTAGCCCTGGCAACAACCAAGACCATTTCAGGTCAAAACGACCAAGCCAATAACAATTGGCTAACAAATTTTTCAATTGTAAGCAATATTCAAAAGTTAACTGGTCTAGGTGAAAAAAAATTAAATGGCGAGGACCGTGGTCGAGTCAATATCCTATTATTAGGGCTTGGCGGCAAGGGTCATGATGGCGGTGAGCTCACGGACACGATTATGCTCTTATCAATTGACACAACCAACAAAAGAATTGCCATGGTCTCAGTACCCAGAGACTTAACTGTGCCTATCGAGGGCTATGGCTGGCGTAAAATCAATTCAGTCAATGCCTTTGCCGAAAAAGATCATCCGGGAACTGGTGGTGCCGCTATTAGTCAGGCTTTCACTCAAATTTTCAACACGCCTATTGATTATTATGTAAAAATCGACTTTGAAGGCTTTGCCAAATTCATTGACGATCTTGGTGGCGTTGATGTAACTGTCGATAACGTATTAGATGATTACAAATACCCGATTCTCGGCCAAGAAGACAATCCAAGTTATTACTCACGTTGGGAGCATCTTCATGTTGAACCAGGCTTGCAACATATGGATGGCGCCCTGGCCCTAAAATTTGCCAGGTCAAGACATGGTCTTGGAAATGAAGGCTCAGACTTTGCCAGAGCCAAAAGACAACAAAAAATTATCGAAGCCACAAAGGACAAGCTTTTGTCATCAGGACTACTTCTAAAGCCTGCCTTGATTAGCAAGATGATTGATAATTACAAGACACATTCTGAGACCAACCTAACTATTACCAACATGATGAGAGCCTGGACATTGCTCAAAGATGTCAAAAGAGAGCAAATCGTAAACAAGGTCCTAGATAATAGCCCAGATGGTTTGCTAACTGACGACCGCGGCCAAGACGGTGCCTATATTCTCGTGCCACGGGCGGGCAATTTCTCCGAAGTTCAGAATTTAATGGCCAATATATTTGACGAGATACCTGCCAAACTAACTATCGATGTCACGGCCGAAAAGGCCAATATCGCCGTGAAAAATGGCACAAAAATCAGCGGCTTAGCCACGCGTTTTTCAACTGACTTAAAATCACATGGACTAATAATCGCTGACATCTCAAATGCCAGCCTCAGAACATCAACCACCACTATCGTGTACGACCTGTCAAACGCGCAAAAACCAGAAACCTTAAATTTTTTAAAAAATCAATATAATCAAGTTAGTGTTGAACTACCTAATTGGCTAAAAAAAGATCTAGAGACCGATAAGAATTATACCAATAATTATCAGCAACCGGACTTCATAATCGTAATTGGTAAAGACGCAACGACCACTAAATAAAGAACATGAAAAAAATTATAAAAAAATTACCCTTAGTCGTCGTTTTCGGCCGAACAAATGTCGGCAAATCCACACTCTTCAATGCCCTGACTGAAAGCGGTCGGGCCATTGTTTCCGACATTGAGGGCACAACTAGAGATGCCAATTTAAATACAGTCGAATGGCAAAATCATGAGTTCGAGCTTGTTGATACTGGAGGTATTATTAATCTCGATCAGTTCCTAAATCCCAAGCAAAATCGAGAAACCGATATTATTCAGGCAAAAATTGAAGCAAAGGCCAAGTCATATCTCGAAAAAGCCGATGTGGTGTTGTTTTTAGTTGATGCCAAGGCTGGCCTATTACCGCAAGATCGCAGCCTAGCCATTCTTATCAAGAAGTTACTCAACCACAAAATAGACAAAGTAATGTTGGTAGTCAATAAAGTTGATAATTATCGTCGTCAAGGCAGTCGTGCCAGCGAGTTTCATCAACTTGCCCTAGGTGAACCACTGACAGTCTCGGCAACCACAGGGTCTGGCACTGGAGACTTGCTTGATCGGGTTGTGAATTTCTTGGCTGACAAAAATAAATTCAAAAAAGTTGCTGAAGTTGAAGAGGCAGAAATTGAGGAAATCAAGGTCATCATGATTGGCAAGCCAAACGTCGGTAAATCCAGCTTATTTAATTCCATTCTCGGCGAAGAGCGAGTCATTGTTTCACCGATTGCCCATACAACTAGAGAACCTCAAGACACCGTTATTGAATATAAAAACAAGACGATCAGAATAATCGACACAGCTGGTATTAGTCGCCAAGGACAGAGATCAGAAAAAAAATTCGACCCCAAGAAACTAGAAAAGCTCGGCATCGAACAATCATTAACCAGCCTAGCGGAGGCGGATATTGCCCTGTTTATCGTGGATGCTTCCGAACCTTATACTCATCAAGATGCCAAGGTCGTTGAAGAAATACTAGAACGACAAAAAAGTTTAATTATTATTGGCAATAAATGGGATCTAATCGAGGATAAAGATACTAAAAAATATACGCTCAACATCAACCGTAAATTCCCCTTTGCCATTTGGGCACCCATACATTTCTTGTCTGCCAAGACTGGTTCAAAGGTAAATAAATTACTAGACCTAATTATCAAGGTTTCAGATGGTCGTAAAATAAAATTAAACGACACAACGCTCAACACCTTCATGATGAAAATCGTCAAGATTCATCTACCAGCCAAGGCCAAAGGTGTAAAGCATCCACACATCAAACGTTTTACTCAACTCCGTTCAAATCCGCCCATGTTTGAGGTCAGAATTGGCGCCAAAGATACGCTACATTTCTCTTATGTCAGATTTATCAGCAATCGCCTGCGTGAAAAATTCGGTTTTTTAGGGACACCAATTCGTGTTTGGGTATCTAAAAATAAAAAAGTTCATGGTCAACAAAACGCGGGACGAGAGCAAGAAATTTTTGTACCAATGGACGAAAATGAGGAAGACATTGAAAAGGAAATAATGAACTTTTAAACTACCTTTCTTAAATTAGTAAAATATGAAACTGATTATCGGTCTCGGCAATCCAGGCGAAAAATATGAACTGAGTCGTCATAACGTCGGCTTTTTAGCCCTCGACGGTCTTGCCAAGGACCTTGGCCTTACTTTCAGTGAACACAAAAAAACCAAGAGTCTACTCGCCAAAAATTCTGAATTCATCCTATTAAAACCACAAACCTATATGAATCTTTCTGGTGAGGCAGTTGTCTCAGCGCTTAATTTTTTTAAATTAACAAAAGAAGATTTAGTTGTCATACATGACGATAAAGATATCGAGCTCGGCAAGTTCAAATTAGCCCCCTCCTCTAGAGCTGCGGGCAATAACGGGGTCAAGTCTATTATAGACAGCCTGGGCAGTCAAGATTTTTTCAGAATTCGCGTTGGCATAAAGTCAGCTGATCTAGAAATGTTACCGCTTGAAAATTTTGTTTTAGGCCGTTTTAAAAAATCAGAAGTTGAAATCATAAAAAATCAGTTCGATGAAATTAAAAAAATAGCCCTTCAATAAATGAAGGGCTATTTTTTTATAATATATATTATCATGTCTAGAAGCCGAGGAGAACCCCATTCAGATCACCAAGCTAAAGGAGGGAAAGCTTAAATGAGTCACTTCTAGACAAAATAATAGCTACTATAAATAATAAATACTATTTGCTACAATTATAATATAAGCAATTATTCGCCCGCTAAAAGGATGTAAATACACAAATGAACAAGGAGGAAAGCCACTTATATATAACCCCTAATAGCAAGCGGATAACTGCTTACAATATTTATGTCAGCACCTTATCATTATAGATTGACCATGTCAAGAGTATTTCCATAACAACATTACTTTATTGAATTGTCAAAAAAATGGATATTAAAAACGCGCAAACCAAATATATTTTAGGATTAAGCAGCTTTGCAAAATTCGGACAAAGTCGTCTCTCTCGTTTGGATGATTTTTTTGAGACGGCAGAGGAGGCATACAAGGCGGCTCTACCAGAATTAATGGCAGCAAAAATAGAAGAAGCGATTGCGCATGAGTTTATCAAATACCGCACCAATCTTGACTTAAACCAATTACTCGAGCAGTTGCACCAAGAAGAAATAAACATAATCACCAAAAACGAAGCCGAGTATCCAGTACTATTAAAACAAATATTTAATCCACCATTCATCCTGTACTATAGAGGAAAATTTCCTCTCAAAGAGCAATCGTTAGCAGTAGTTGGTACACGCAAGCACAGTCCTTATGGCGTGCAATTAGTCAATCATCTTATACCACCCCTAGTAAGCTCTGGCCTAACAATCACGTCCGGCTTGGCCCTGGGTATAGATTCACTAATCCACAACGCCACACTTGAGGCTGGCGGTCGGACCATTGGGGTCCTTGGTTCTGGTATCGACCGCTCAAGTATTTACCCAAGACATAACCAACAGCTAGCCGACAAAATAATCAATAATGGCGGAGCAATTATCTCCGAATACCCACCCAAAACTGAACCTTTAAAATACCACTTCCCTATGAGAAATCGCATAATTTCCGGTTTGAGTTTCGGCACGTTGGTTATTGAAGCGGCCCTTGATTCTGGCTCACTTATCACCGCACGTACCGCCCTAGAACAAAATAGAGAAGTTTTTGCCGTACCAGGCAACATTTTTTCTAACATGTCCAGGGCACCAATGCACTCATCGCCCAAGGTGCGATACCGATAACCTCTGCCGAACAAATACTAAATACTCTTGACTTATCGTCTCTAAACTCGTATAGTAAAATTCATTACCAAGCCGAAAATGATAATGAACGCTTAATTCTCTCATTTTTATCCCATGAACCGCTACATTTTGAGGAATTAATTCAAAAGATGCAAATTAACACTTCCAGTCTGAACTCGTTGATTACCATCCTGGAACTTAAAAAAGTTATCAAAAATATTGGTAACATGAACTATATTTTAAACTAAATGAATCTCATTATTGTTGAGTCACCAACCAAAGCTAAAACTATCGCAAAGTTTTTAAATAAAGATTTTCAAGTAGAATCTTCGTTTGGTCATGTGCGCGACTTACCAAAAAGAGAGCTTGGCGTCGATCTAGAAAATAATTTTGAGCCAACCTATATCGTCCCAACTACGGCCAAAGCAAAAGTCTCACTTTTAAAAAAAGCTGCTGCTAAAGCTGACAAGATTATTCTTGCCTCCGATGAAGATCGCGAAGGAGAAGCTATTGCCTGGCATTTGGCCGAGGTGCTAGACCTGACAAAATCCAAGAAAAAAAGAAAGACCGATGTTTTGGTCCAACGAATTGCTTTTCATGAAATTACAAAGGATGCAATCTTGCATGCTCTAGAAAATCCTAGAGAAATTGACATGGACATGGTTGATGCACAACAAGCCAGGCGCGTATTGGATCGTCTAGTTGGCTACAAACTCTCCCCCCTTCTCTGGAAAAAAGTAGCCAAAGGCTTGTCAGCTGGTCGAGTCCAAAGTGTTGCTGTCAGACTAGTGGTTGAACGTGAACGTGAAATACAAGCCTTTAAAGCCGACGAGTACTGGACGATCTCAGCAAATCTAGAGACTAAAAATAATGAAGCCTTGGTTGCAAATTTGCACAAAAAAAATGGCAAGACACTTGATAAACTAGCCATTAGCAATGAGGATGAGGCAAAAAATATCGAGTCTGAATTATTGAATGCAGAATACCAAGTTATAAATGTGGAGAAAAGAGCGGGCAAAAAAACCGCCCCAGTGCCATTCACTACTTCAACTCTTCAGCAGGCTGCAAATAGGATGCTGGGAATGAGCGCCAAGCAAACCATGACACTGGCTCAAAAATTATACGAACAGGGCTATATAACTTATATGCGTACCGATTCTTTGAATTTGTCCGACAAGTTCTTGACTGAAGCCAAAGAATATTTATCGACAAGTTTCGGTGAAAAATATCATCTAAATGAACCTCGAAAATTTAAAACAAAATCAAAAGGCGCACAAGAAGCTCATGAAGCTATTCGACCAACTGAAGCAAATAAAACACCAGAACTATTAAACAAAATCGACCCTGGCCAATTGCGCTTATATCGTCTAATTTGGCAACGTGCGATTGCCAGTCAAATGCCTAATGCTATCGTTGACCAGACCTCAATTGACATCGAGGCAAAAAATACCCCCTATCACTTCCGGACCAGCGGCCAAATCTTGAAATTTGATGGCTATTTGAAAATTTACCCTGAAACAACAGAGGAATCCATACTGCCAGCCGTGACCGAAACTGACATCTTAAATCTTATCAGCCTGGCACCACTACAACATTTCACCAAACCACCGGCTCGCTATTCCGATGCAGGTTTAGTTAAAATCTTAGAACGACACGGTATTGGTCGACCTTCAACTTATGCCCCAACAATCGCCACCATTGAAGCACGAAATTATGTCGAAAGAGATGAGGCAAAAAAATTAAAACCAACTGATATTGCTTTCACAGTTAATGATTTGTTAGTGGCTAACTTTCCTGAAATCGTCGACTTTGAGTTCACCGCTAAAATGGAGGATAATTTCGACGAAATTTCTGACGGCAAAACACCTTGGCAACCAGTCATTAGAGAGTTTTACGAGCCCTTTGCCGCAAACTTGGCAATTAAAACGGCTGAACTAAAAAAAGAAGATATCATGCCGGAAGAAAAAACCGAGGAGGTTTGTGACAAGTGCCAATCACCAATGATTATAAAAATTGGACGCTTTGGCAAATATCTCGCCTGCTCAAATTACCCTGATTGCAAAAATATCAAATCATTAAAAAAAGAAACACCTGAACAACTCGCGATCCACAAAGAACTGGAGGAAAAATTTAAAGATGAGGTTTGTGACAAGTGCCAATCACCAATGATTGTTAAAGTTGGCAGATTCGGTCCATTTCTTGCCTGTTCCGGATACCCAAAATGCAAAAATATCAAAGGCATTGATAATGAAGCCTCAAAAACAGGCATCAAATGTCCAAATTGTGAAACGGGCGAAATTATCAGCAAACGCTCAAGGCGTGGTACTTTTTTTGCCTGCAATAATTATCCGACCTGTAAAACTAGCTTTTCCGCCAAGCCAACTGGTGAAAAATGCCCAGAATGCTCGGCTTTACTATTAGAAATTGAAGATGGCAGTGCTCGTTGCTCAGCCAAAGGCTGCAAATACAAAAAAGACTAAAGGAGGTTTTAAACATGTTAAAAAAATCACCAATTGACCTTTTAACAAATGAGCCACTAGTGTCGATATCATGGCAACCGATCGCGAGCGGTCTGAGTACAACGGCCAAAATTGAATATTTTGGCTATCAAGAACAGTTTAAAGTATGTGTTCTGGTAATCAACGAAGCAGAAGGCCTATGCGTATACTCTGGCAAAAATCCAAAAAAATTGAATAAGACTTTATTAAAGAACGCTTATTTTGATTTTCAAAATCAAAAATATAGAGTATTATTGCCTGAGGGCGAATTAGTGTACAGTTTAAATCGAGCGGGCATGAGTACCCTAAAAAACCTGAACCTCAATCAATATCTAACCATAAAAAAAGAGCCCATATGAATGGGCTTTTTCTATTTTAACGCTTCTTACCAGCTGATTTTTTTTCCGTCTTGTCGTAAGCAAATTGAATCAATTTTTTTATCCCCTCGCCTATTAACAATAAATAGGATGAGCTATGTTCTATTTTTGTCCGTACGTCATCAATTAAAGTATCAACCTTATGAATACGCTCTCGCATCTCCCTGGTACCAAGAAAAAATTGGCGCATTATCATGGCCATATAATATATAAACCAGGCAATAAATATCGTCAACCATAAGGCACAGAATGCCAATACAATCCTTAATAAGTCCTCACTTGTTTGAATCATACCTTTAATTTATCCTTTAGAAATTTCAATAAGCACCAAATGATTCTTAGAAATCTCTTATTTTAGCCTCGAATTTTTCATACAAAAAATTGAGTAATTTTTTTTGCAACTCATCAACCTCTTCGCTGAGCAGTGTCTTGTCAGATTGATACTTAATATGAAATGCCAAACTCTTTAGTCCGTCAGCAAGCTTATCACCCTGATAAACATCAAATAAATCTACTTCGTTTATAACTTCATCAAATGTTAGAATGCCCATCTTTAATTCAGTATATAGCACTTTCTCAGGAACTACAAATGCCAGATCGCGAATAACAGCCGGATATTTCGACTCTTCAGTAAAAATTTTAACTTTTGCCTGATTAACAAATTTAAACAAACTAACAAAGGATATCTCAGCCACACTGATTTCTCTTTTTATTCCGAGAGACCTGGCCACTCGCTGATCTACTAAACTGATTGACCCCAAGTTTTTATCAAAAACATACAAATCAGCAGCAAGCACCTCACTACCCCAAGTTAAAGTAATTTCATTCTTACGCCACTCATAGGGTAATTGAAAATAATTCATCAGATATTCAATTGCACCTTTAGCCTTATTGAAAGATGTAGCAGCATCGTCATCAGCAATCATGATGCCAAGTCTAGATTCCTGATATGGCAAATATTCTCCCGAATTCTTGCCGTGCTCTAATTCTCCTTGAAAATTTAGAAACACATTACCTATTTCAAAAAAACCAAAATTTTTGAGTCTTGCCTGATTGACACGTGCATTCATAATCAGATTTTCAGCCAAATTTTGTCGCAACATCGTTAAGTCTGAGGCAATCGGGTTTGCCAGACGCAAATAGCCGCTATAGTCTATGCGTAGTTTTTTTAACTGCTCATCACCAACAAATGAATAATTGTAAACTTCAGAAAGAGCAACCTCACCGGATAAGAGATTTTTAATCTTGCGCTCAAGCAACCTTTCTTTGTTTAAAATCGGCGGAGTCATAACGACTTGGGGCATTTTTGAGGTCAAATTATTATAACCATAGATTCGTACTATTTCTTCTAGCACGTCCTCAGGTGACTCCACATCTCTGGTAGAGCGCCAAGTTGGCACAGTCACGATCAAGCCATGTTTAATTTTTTCCGTAATAAAACCCAAGTTATGCAAAATCTCTGTTATTTTACTAACTTTTATTTCTTCTCCAATTTTTTTCTCAAGCCAATCAAAATTCAATTCTATTTTCTTAACATTATCAAGTGACCTGCTTTTCAAATCAACAAGATCAGTCGCAACAGACGACCCCTTACAAATCTGTAAAATCAATTCTACAGCCCTGATCAATGCGGTCTCACACAAGTTTGGATCAAGAGCTTTTTCAAAACGTTGCGATGATTCAGTTCTTAGGCCAAGCTTTGTTGAGGTTTTTCTTATCGAGACATGATCAAAATTAGCAGATTCTATGATTATTTTTGTAGTTTCTGGCAGTATCTCAGAATTACCGCCACCCATGATACCCGCTATCGCAATCGGCTTTGATGAGTCTGCAATAACCAAAAAGCCCTTTTCAAGTTGACGTTTTTGACCATCCAAGGTCTCCATAAGCTCAGCTTGTTTAATCTCTCGAACAATTACTTTGTCAACCAATGACTGATCAAAGGCATGCAGCGGCTGACCCAACTCAAGCATCACGTAATTAGTAATATCAACGATATTATTAACTGGTCGCATGCCAACTGCTAAAAGCTTTTTTTGCATCCATTCTGGAGAGCCCTCAATTTTTACACCCTCGAGACCTATTGCCATATAGCGAGAACACAGATTATCTGCCTCAACCCTGGCACTAAAATCAAAGCCGCTACTCTTCTTTTCAAGAATTTTCGCATTAGGCTTATAGGCGTTAAATTTAACATTTAAAAATGCTGATATGTCCCTCGCCATACCATGATGACTCCATAAATCTGGGCGATTAGTGATCGACTTGTTATCAACTTCCAAAATTTGATCATCCAAGCCCAGATATTCTGATAATAACTGGCCGACCTTGGCCTTGTCATCAAGGATCAGGATACCAGAATGATCATCCCCGAGACTCAGTTCATCGGGCGCACAAAGCATGCCGGATGATTTTTCACCCCTTACTTCTGCAGCCTTAATCTCCATGCCATTTGGTAGCTTGGCACCAATCAGGGCGACTGGCACTTTTTGACCGACTGCAATATTTGGCGCCCCGCAAACTATTCTTAAAATTTCATTTTTATTAACCTGAACATCGGCCATCTGCAATCGATCAGCATTGGGATGTTGCAAGACTGCTAAAATCTTACCCACCACCACTTGATCAAATCTGTCTTTCTGATTTTCTATTTTTTCTACCTCAACTGTATGTAAAGTTAAAAAACTCGCCAACTCCTCTGGAGTCATTGACTTTGGTATTTTTACAAAATCCTTCAACCAATTTAATGATAAATACATATTATTTGAAAATTATCGACTTGATATTTTGATTCTTATCCTTATTTAAAATTGTCCCAAAAATCTCATATCATCGGACTGTAAATACCTAATATCAGTAATTCCATATTTCAACATGGTCAAACGAGTCAAGCCAAAACCGAAAGCAAAACCCTGGTGTTTATCAGGATTCACGTTACCCGCTCTTAGCACATTCGGGTGAACCATCCCACAACCACCAACTTCAAGCCAACCTGAGTGCTTGCAAACTCTGCAACCAGCACCTTGACACAAAAAGCAGGTCACTTCGATATTACTACCAGGTTCGACAAATGGATAAAACTTTGGTCTCAGGCGCAATTGTGTTTCCTGACCATAAAGTGATTTGACCAATGTCTCCAAAACACTCTTCATGTTGACCATATTTACATTTTCATCAAGCATTATACCTTCGACCTGATAAAAAGTGTGTTCATGTCTGGCGTCGGTTGCTTCACAACGAAAAGTACGTCCGGGAATCACACACCTTAGTGGTGCACCATATTTTCGCATAGCTCGAACCTGGACGGATGAGGTCTGAGTACGCATCACCAGGTCAAGCTCACCCTCTTTGTTTTTCTTGTCAATATAAAATGTGTCTTGCATATCCCTAGCCGGATGATGGGGGGGGATATTAAGCGCCTCAAAATTATAAAAATCAGACTCAAGCTCTGGGCCATCCAAAACCATGAAGCCCATCGAAACAAACAAATCTTCAAGCTCGTACTGAACTTGCGATAAGGGATGCAAATGACCGCCAATAATTTGCTTTCCTGGCAAAGTCGGATCGATAGACATATTGTACGTACCTTCGTTGTATAGAGAATCTCTCAAGTCGCTAAATTTTTTATCGAGCTCCCTCTTAATTTCATTTGCCAACTTACCGGTTGTTTTTTTCTCCTCAAGACTCAACTCAGCAATTTTTTTAAGTTGTTCGGTAAATTCACCTTTGCGCCCCATATACTTGACTTCAAGGTCACCCAGATTTAGCAAGTCTTTACAAAGTGACAAATCCAGCAATATTTTCTCCTTGATTTTTTGTAATTCTTCTAACATATTATTGTTTTGTAGTATTTCTATAACTAATCATAAATAATTCTAAAATAGCCAAACCTGCAATTAACAAAAAAAGATTTAACCAAGTAAATAGTCCTTGGGACAGCAGATAAAGCGCCACTAAAACCAAGCTAGCAAAAAGAAAGGATTGGCGAAATGCGTCCATCACCAAGCGCAGGGCAATTTTATATTTTAAAAAGATGAATCTTATTAAAAAGCCAATAACTGCTCCGGTACCAACCAAAGCCAAGAAAAGTGATGCATAAAATAACATGAAACCAACATTTGTTGTCGACCCTGGATCAATCACGAACAACACAAAAACAAATGAAAGCCAACACATCGTGGTAGCGCCAATCATGGTCAATAGATAAGTGGTTAATTTCATGAAAAAAAATAAAATAGCTTTAAGGCTACTTTATTAATTTAACATGATTTTCGAGATTTTTCAAGCCAAATAACGAATTCTTAAAATCTTTTTACCGGTTATTTTTTTGTTAATATTGGCCAAAATTACCACTTCCAATCGCTTTAGTTCACGCAACGCAAACCCGGATAGTGATGCAATAGTTGCGACACTACCATCGATTTTTACTACTTGAACAGAACTACGCACATCACCAGGTAGAAAATTATCAAATTCTAAATTAAAATAATCTAAAATTTCAGCTTCCCTAATCTTTCTACCAAAGCCACCACGACGTAACGCATTAGGTAATATGTCAGCAATCAAATCCATACTAATGAAATGGATTATTTTTTAATTCGCTCAATAACGACTCTAGACTGACTTTTGCCACAGCGATTCTAGTATCTGCTGCGCCATAATATATATACAGATCATCGCCAAATAGCGCAGTTCCAGTAGGAAAAACAACGTTATTTACCAAGCCGACATTTTCCGCCTCATTACCTGGCTCAAACAATGGGTATGGCAATTTTGCAATCAATTTTTGTGGGTTATTCAAATCAAGCAAGGCGGCACAAGCTCGATATACACGTTTTTCATTTGACTCCTGAACGCCATGATAAATAACAAGCCAACCATCTTTTGTTCTAATTGGCGGACAACCACCGCCAATATTTCGCCCCTCAAAACTAAGTTGCCCCTCTAACACCACACTGCTTGCCAAATCATTTAACAGGTAATTTATCCAAAAATATTTCTCTTTTAATGACCCGAAATCTTCGAAACCAATAAGCTGGATATCTGGCAAAATCCTTTGCAGCATTTTAAACTCTCCATTGATTTTTTCTGGAAATAAAATTGAGTCCTTGTGCCAGATTAAAACATTTTTCCCACCATATTCTTTATAAAATGCCTCAAAAAAATAATAATCATCTTTCAATTTCTGATAGCGAAAAATCTCCCCTGCCTCTTTGTAAGGAATCTTCGGACTAATCAAGCCATCTCGACCAAGTTCAAACAAATTATCCCCTGAAGCTAAATATGAAACCGCATTTTTACCGTCATGGGCGACATAGGTCATATAAAAAATACCATCAATTCTGACAATTCGCGGATCCTCTATGCCCATTGATTCTGCCTTGATTTTTGGCGACATGAAAGGTTTATCCCAGCGCTCAACGATAGTGGTTGGCCCCTGCAATTTCGCATAACCCAAAGAAGAGACATATTTATCATCAATTGCTCTATAGATAATATGCACATCATTACCCTCTTGATAAACTGCAGGATTCAAAACAGCCCTCGATTCAAATAAATTTGCCGTCGGCTCAAGTAGTAAGCCTAATTTTTCAACGTTAATCATATTTTTTGTTAATAATATTTTTACCCTTTTCTGAATTCGCAAATATCAAAAAAATCACAAAATTTGCAAAGCGGTGATGGCGTAGGTGAAAAATCACCTTTTTTAATCTCTTGTACAGTTGCTTTTATCTCCTCAACCACCTTTTCCAACTCTTGTTCAGTACCAATAAACTCTACTTCGGTATTATTTTCCAAATAATAAAAGACCAGGCCCACCACTTTTTCCTTGAATAAATCCCTGACCGCTAACTGATATATTAATAACTGTTTTTTTTCATCAAATGTTAATTTATCTTTTGGATTGCCAGTTTTATAATCTATAATGCGCCAACCGTCATCTGCCCTGTCCACACGATCGATTGCCCCACGAACCGTATAAACATCAGCCCCATCAACAATTTTCAAATTAAACTTCTTTTCCGTCAAAATATTGTCAGGCCATTGGTCCTTAAATTTATGATAAAATTCAGTCAAAATTTGCAGTCCCTTGTCATAATATTCTTGTCTTTGTTCAGCGTTACTATACCAATCATCCAGCCATGATTCTTTGTATATTTCAAATATTTCATCAAGACTAATCACAACACCACCATCATTCTTTTCTTGATTATCAAACAGACTAACTGGCGCTGTATTTTGGCGTTCCCTGACTTTTTCAATCGTTTTTTGCAAAACTGCATGCATCGTTTTGCCGAATGAAAAAACACCCTTACCCCTGATAGGAATTTTTAAAATATGCGCAAATCTATATTGGTACGGGCATTTATTGTACGCTTCAATTTGCGAATAGGACACGTAAGATAAATCTAGGACAAAATTTTCAGCCACGACAATTTTATTACTTGTGGCTTTTTGAAATATATCTTCAGTCAAGGTTGCTGTTTTTTTTATTTTTGGTTCCTTCGAGTCTTGCACCAACCCAGTCTCAATCAAAAACCGCGAAGGCTTTTTCTTTCTCGCGCCACCATAATCACTGGCCCAAGAAAAAAATAAACCATCTTTAGCGCGAGTCATGGCCACATAAAACAGGCGCCGCTCCTCTTCTAAGTGGTAATTACCAGCTGGCAATTGTTCTTTTATTAAAGCACTTGGAATGCTAATTGCTTCCGAGCGTGAGATAGCGGGAAACCGCTTATCAACCAGATTTACTATAAATACATGCTTAAATTCTAACCCTTTTGATCCATGTACAGTCATTACCTTGATCGTGTCTGGACCAACCTCAACATCGATAGCTAGGGCGCCTTGCTCGCCTGCCTGAATCTCCATCGCTAACTCAGTCACAAGGCTTTTCACTTTTTTATCCGCTGAGCCTTGCTCAAAGGCCTTAACGCGCTTCATAAATTGGTTCAAGTATGCTAAATCCTCTTTAGCCTGAACTCCTGGCTGATCAACCACTTCTTTTAACAAGCCGCTGTCATTAACAAAAGCCAAAACAACCTCATTGGCATTTTTTTCTCTCGCCATTTCCGTGTGAACCTTGATCATATCCAATAGAGGTATGATTTTGTCTTTGGTCTTGGCGGTAAAATCAAACTTATCAGCAGTTAACAAGACCTCATAAAGTGAAATTGATTTTTTACTAGCGGCGAAATTAAAGTCGATCAGCTCCTTTTCAGTAAAGGTCCAAATCTTCATATTAAGCACCCGATAAAGTGCCCTACTTTCATGATAATCATCAAGCAGTTGGAGATAAGCCATAATATCCATAATCAATGGCTTTACATACAAACCTTTTGAGGCAATAAATTGATATGGTAATTCCAATTTCTCCATTAACGCGCAAAAATCCTTGGCGCTGTCATTAGCTCGTACCAAAATTGCAAAATCACCCCAGCCAATAGACCCGTTAGAGCTTTTTAATTCTACAATTTTATTTATGACCAATGAAACTTCATCTTCGAGATTAGTGCCTTCAATCACTTCAATTTCCGCCTTTTCTGAACGTGAGGCGATCAATTTCTTGAGCAGCGGCTTTTCATTTTCGATTAAGGCAAACTGAGCCTCAAGTCGATTCGGATTATTAAGCTTCACAAAATCATAAGAGAGGTCAAGTATCGCCTGGCAACTTCGATAATTTTCAACCAGAACAACCTGCCTTGATCTCGGAAAATCTTTTTTAAATTGCAAAATGTTGCTCATCGACGCACCACGAAATCGATAAATTGCCTGATCGTCGTCACCAACCACTATCAAATTGCCACTCTTGGCTGATAACAGCTTAACCAACTCATATTGAGCCCAATTAGTATCTTGAAATTCATCGACTAAAATGAATTTAAATTGTTCCTGATACTGAGCCAAGATATATGGTCGTTCGCGGAAAAGCTTGAGACAATAAACAATCAAATCGCCAAAATCAAGTGAGGCATTATCAAGTAATAATTGCTGATAAACAGCATAAGCTCTAGCAACTTCATGGAGACGTAGTACCTCTTGCTCCAGCATCTCATCAGTTACGTCATCGAGCGCCATTTGTAGACGCAACTGATGAAGCCTTGTTAGCTTCAATCCCTCGGTTGAATTTTCAACCTTCGTATAAATACCTTTAGCTAATTGCAACTCAGACAACAAACTATTTGTATATTCTAAATATTCTAAAGGGCTGATATTTTCATCCTTAAGTCTAGAAAAATGTCGCAGCAAAGCATCAATGAATTTACTTGGATTACCTGCTGGGCGATAATATGCCAGTTCAAATTTATCCAAATTCTTATTTACCAAAATCCATTGCTCAAAATCATTCAATAATTTATAGTCAACTGGCAAGCCGATATCGAGACCATGCGTTTTAATTATTTTTTCGGCAAATCCATGAAAGGTCAAGATCCATAAATCAAAATAACCCATCGGCAGCAACCGATCAACTCTTTCTTCCATCTCATTGGCCGCCTTATCGGTAAATGTCAAAGCCAAGATTTGATCAGACTCAGCCCAGCCCTGCTCGATCATATAACCGATCTTTTGCGTCAACAAATGCGTCTTGCCAGTTCCCGCCCCTGCTACAATTAAAAGCGGGCCGTCTTTGTGCATGACAGCTTCTAACTGTGCCTCATTTAATTGTTCCATCAAATTCGACATGTTATAGCTTTAACAAATTTTCAAATTTTTCATAATCTTCATAGGGACCAATAATCGCAAGATTTAATTTTTCAGCCTTGAATATTTCTTTAGCAACTGACCTAATGTCCTCTGGCGTTATTTTATTTAATTGTGCCAAAAATGTTTTTGGCTCCATAATAATTTTACCCTTACCTTGTTCACGCGCCTGAGTAATTGACAGGATAGCCTGTCTCGCATACCAATTGGCAACATCATCAGAACCCTCAAGTTTCATCACAATTTTACCGTTGAGCATCTCTTTAATTCTTGCAAGCTCTTCTTTTTTTAATAAAACACTGCTAATTTTTTTGTACTCGAGCAAAATACACTCAATAGCTTCATCGACTTTATCAACCGGTACACCGGCTTGAGTAGTTAGATAGCCAGCATCCGTATAACCCTCAGCCTGCGTATGCACATAATAAGCCATACCACGTTTTTCACGTAACTCAGTAAATAGTCTGGAACTCATTGAGCCTCCCAAAATAACTGAAATTATTTTAATAATCGTCTCACGCTTATCCCCAGTTGCAAAAGTCGGAACACCAAGTGACAAATGAGCTTGATCAGTTTTTTTATATTTCAATTTTACCGCCGCCTTATCCTGCTCGACAAAGACTGATTGCTTGTCAATGAAGTCAATCGGTTTTTTATTTTTAGCATAATTGCCAAAATATTTATTAATTCTTGCCTCAAGTCCGCTCGGCAAGGCGCCAGCGACACAAATTAAAGTATTGTGCAATTGATATTGACTGGTAAAATAATCAACCAAGTCACTGCGTTTCATTTTTTTTATATTTTCTTTGTCACCTGCCGTATCCCAGCCAGCTGCCGTATCACCATATAAACATTGTTCAAATAAATCCTCAACGTACATCATTGGATTATCCTCATACATATTTATTTCCTCGATGATAACACCTCGCTCTCTCTCAAATTCCGCTTCAGCGAATTTAGAATTTACCAGCATGTCTGAAATCAATTCGAGGGCTCGATCAGCCTTTTTAGCATCGACCTTCATGTAATATGCCGTCATTTCCTTGCCAGTGAAGGCGTTATACTCCCCACCAGTGACGTCCATAGCACTAGCCAAAGACAAGGGTGTGGCAAATTTTTTAGTCCCCTTAAAAAACATATGTTCAAGAAAATGAGAAACTCCATTATTCTCCTTATTTTCATATTTCGAACCAGTACCAATAGCCACTAACACCGTCACCGTTTTCGAGCCTGAAACAGGGGCTGTCAAAACCTTGAGTCCATTCTTATAAGTTGCTATTTTATACATATATTTTGTTTATTATTATTCATTAATTTTACACCAATTAATCCAAGTAGGCCAATTAAAAGAAGGCCCACATGTAAACTCCACCACCAATGATCAAAAAGCATCATTATGAATATTGAAACTAGAAAACCAGACAATAGTGGCGTCATAATTAGGCCGCTTCTCCTTTGCAACGCCAACTTTAACCACCAAATTGTTATAAAAAGCATTACAAAACGAACAAGGCCCAACTCGACCAATATTAAAACAAACACATTATGTACGGGCTGATATTCCCAAGTTTGCAAACCAGGCTTTAATCTCATTAAGGTTGGCACATAATTTCCATAGCCAGTGCCGAGGAATGGCACATGAGAAAAAATATCTATAGCATCATGATAGTAACTTACCCTTTCATTAACAGATTTATATTCAAGTCGACCCTCGAATGACAGTCGGTTAAATAACAAGTCTCTATAAATAAATGATAACATTAGAGTACACAAAAAAACCACGAACATTAATTCTACAGATTCAGGCAATTTTTTACCCTGAAATGGTTTAGCTCGAGTCTTTTTATTTTCCACGTATCTGGCTAAAACATTTTTAACTTCTTTAAAATTAAGACCGCCATAAATGATAAGTCCTACTAAAAAACCAAACCAGGCGGCACGCGAAAATGAAAAAAATAATCCAGTCGAAAAAAGTAAAACTAAAAAAATTTTAATGCGACTACTAAAACTGTTCGGCAAAAAAATAAGCAACCACAAAGCAACGGCCAATACGCCACCCAAAATATTCGGATGATCAAATGAACCATACGCCCGGAGTAGCCGCTCGCCATTTGGTAACTCGATTACAACTTGACCAAGTGTTAAGGGGTCATGTTTCGCCAGACCCAGCCACTTAGTTGACCACGAAGTGTTAAGTGAGAACTGGGCAATAGCTAATAAGGCAACCGGAATTAAGCTGAATAAAAAATAATTAATTATCCCTTTTGCCTCAAGAAGCTGTTTAACCCTAAATACAAAAAGTAAAAATAATATCAGTACTAATAAATCACTCACGTAAATACTGGACGATGTATATTCACTCACACCACGACATAAAAAATACCGCGTTTGCCACGGCCAGACTAATAATAAAATAATCAATATGTATTTATTCAATTTTTCCAAATAGGTCATGATATTTTTTTTCATAAAGCTCAATTAATTGTTGCCTACTATCGTTTGTATGCAGCTTCAGAATACTATCATTAATTACAACTCTCGTGTCCACATTCATCAAGTTGCTGATAGCACTCGGCAAGATGCGCAATTGAATTTTTTTAACTACTGCCTCAAGTATGTCAAAAAAAACTGTCTTAAACTTTAAAAAATTATCACCAAAATATGACCGGACCTGCCGTCGACCATGAATTTGATCATGAGAAAAATTTGGCATATCAAGTTTCAACCATGAATTATCACAATAAAGTTTATCTAGATAGCCACCCCTATCATAAACCGGTATCAAATGAGCCAGGTATGAAAAATATAAATCGTTTTTTATTCTCACTCGAGTCAAATTTAAATCATTTTCGGCGATAAAAAAACTTAGGCAAAACTTATCCTGCTTATTATTTTTCGTTGGCCTTAAATTTAGGAGCTTTATTAGGCCAACCGTGAATAATCGTGATAACCAAATCCTGCCTTGCGCAGTTATAATAAAAAGATCAATATCGCTACTTGATTTCAGATTATCTGAACCATAAATATTAACGATGGCAATAAATTTTATCCAAGGAATCCACCTAAAGAGCTTACTAATTTTTAGAGTTTTTTTAACTTTAATGTCGGCATAACTATAGCGAAATTGCCTGGTCTTAATAATGGCCTCTCGGCCTTTTAGATAGTAAAAACCATGAGAATGATTAATATCACTCTGCATTAAAGACAAAGTATTATCGACGCTTGTCAATTCGCAAGCAGCATCATACAAACCAAAACGCCAAAGTTCCATCAATGTTAAAGGGAAATCAAACATGTCATACCACGTAATGGTTTTTCTAATGCCTTTTGCGATTTGTTTATCAAGGTCATTCATTAGGTTGCTTAATCTTCGTTTTTTATCTTTTCCACTAATAAGGTCTCAATGACCGATTCACCGCCAGCAATTTTTAGTACATCCTTATCAATTTTTTTAAACTCTCTTGAGGCGGCATTAAAATGATTTACGGTGGTATTAAGACTGCTGCCAAGTTTTTTTATATAATCATCATAGGCAATAATATGCTTGCCGAGCTTTTCGACATTGATTTTAATTTGCTGTGCACTCTCTTCGATTTGCATTGCTCTCAAGCCTTGAAGCACAGTCTGTAAATATGCCAGAAATGAGGTGGGTGAAACTATAATAACATGCCTTTCTTTGAAGGCATACTCTATCAAATCCCTAGTATTTATCTGGACCGTTCCCACTTTATTAACCAACAAATCATAATAGATAGCTTCTGAAGGAATAAACATGAATGCAAATTCCATCGTTCCCTCGCCTGGCTTGATATACTTAGAGGTCTCGTCAATGCGATTCTTCAAATCTTGCTTAAAAGCTTTTTCTAGCTTTTCCTTGGCCGTTTTATCGCTTGCACCCAAGATTCGCTCATAATTTTCCAATGAGAATTTTGAATCTACTGGTATGATTTTATCTTTGACAAAAACCACGGCATCAACAATTGTCCCATCTTTGAACGGATACTGCATTTGATACGAGTTTGGCGGCAAGACATTTTTCAAAGTCTCTTCTAGAAAATATTCACCCAAGACTCCGCGTTGTTTGGGATTTTTTAATATATCTTGAAGATTTTGCAGTTGTGAAGAAAAATTAACTACTTGTTTGTTAGTTTCATCGAGCTTGGTTAATTTCTCCGTCACCTCCGCGACAATTTTTCTAGTTTGATCAGCAATACCATGAGACATTTTAATACTCTGACCGATCTGTTCTTGAGTTGCCCGATGAGTTTCTGATAATTTAGAATCCATTATTTGCCGTAAATCCTTGCTATCATCCCGTAAGTGCTTTCTAAGTTCCCGACTCTCAGCACTCAAGCCTTCTAGCAAAAATTTTAATTTTTCTGAATCTAAGGCCTGCGAATTGTCCGCCCCTTGCCTAATGAGCAAAAAAACAATGACTGCGACAACCAGCAATAACAACACTAATAAAAATACTATCAAGATGTTCGTCATAATTTTAACCTTACTTTTATTTTACTTCTTGAGTCAAACCTTCTACCTGTCCTTAAAATATTTTAACAAATATTAGCCTATTTTGCAATTATCAAGCTTGACATATTTTAAAAAAGGTGCTATTCAATTAGTAGCCATTAGGCTTTTGTTCATTCCATATTTGGAGGTATTAAATGCCATTATCATCGCCTCTCACCCAAGATCCAAGCACCTGGCTCGACAAGATACTTGAAGTCAGATATCGAGCACCAAGAGGGATTAAGTATGAACAAATCAGCTACTGTACCATCTCAGGTGCTAGCGTCCGAACGGGCCTGTTAATATTTATACCCAGCAAATTTACGATCAATGGCGCAACCGTAAAGGAACTTGGCTCGTTTGGTGATATTTGGAAAACCGATACCGAATCAGACAACAAGTTAGTCAAGGTTACAATTCTGAATGAGAAGCAACTTCACCATCAAACCGCCCTGCGCAATTTTGGCCTACCAAAAAATGTTTTCGATATTATAAATCGAAAATTTATTTTTGAGGATTCGCTTGGCATAACCATGGCAGGCACTATATCAAGTGTAAATTTTGTCATGGAAAATGGTAAAAAATACATCCAACTATCACCCAGAAATAATGTAGCCATGAGTCCAATCTCAAAACAATGGCAACGCATCAGCTATTTTCAGATAACAACTGAGGGCGAAGCTACAACCTACTATAAAAAAAACTCGATGGGCTACGGCAAGTTAGCCCTGATTTAACAAAAAACCCCGCTCACTCAGCGGGGTTTATTTATATTATTTCAGGATTTTAGCCAGATAAGCACCGGTTAAGCTATTTTTATTTTTTGCCACTTCTTTTGGCGTACCCTTGGCAACCACGATCCCTCCCTGATCACCACCCTCAGGTCCCATATCAATAATATAATCAACCGATTTAATGACATCTAAATTGTGTTCAATGATAAGCACCGAATTGCTCTTATCAACTAAACGATTTAAGACTAAAAGCAATCTCTTAATATCCTCAAAATGCAAACCAGTTGTTGGCTCGTCTAATATATACAAAGTCTTGCCAGTTGCTCGACGTGATAATTCAGTTGCTAATTTTATACGCTGAGCCTCCCCACCAGACAAGGTGGTGGCCGACTGACCTAATTTAACATAACCAAGGCCAACCTCACATAAAGTTTTCAACTTTTGTGACACCATGGGAATATGTTCGAAAAAATCAGCTGCCTCTTCGATGGTCATGCCTAACACATTCGAGATATTCTTGCCCTTATAATGAATTTCTAAGGCTTCCCTATTGTAACGGGCACCATGACAAACCTCACACTCAACATAAACATCAGGTAAAAATTGCATCTCTATCTTGACCATACCATCACCACCACAAGCTTCACAGCGACCACCAACCACGTTAAACGAAAAACGCCCAGCCTTGTAACCTCTAATCTTTGCTTCTGGCAAAGCCGCAAACAAATCACGAATCGGCGTAAAAAGCCCAGTATAGGTGGCCGGGTTAGAGCGCGGTGTCCGACCAATCGGTGATTGATCAATGTTTATAACCTTATCAATATGCACTAAACCATCTATTCTATCATGTTTGCCCGGAGCTTCTTTTGCTCGATAAAATTTTTGGTTCAAGGCCTTGGCTAATATATCGGTCATTAAGGTTGATTTACCAGAACCAGACACTCCAGTAATTGCCACCAATTTACCAAGCGGAATTTCAACATCGATATTTTTGAGATTATGTTCCCTGGCGCCAATTATCTTAATTGAAAAGCCACTACCAGGACGTTGTCTCGTTGGTATAGGAATGCTTTTTTTACCTGACAAATAATCACCGGTCAGGCTCTTTGATTTCATCACTTGGGCTGGTGTTCCTTCGGCAACTATTTTGCCGCCATGAGAACCAGCACCAGGTCCAACATCTATCAGCCAATCGGCTTCCCTCATCGTAGCCTCGTCATGCTCAATGACAATCACTGTATTACCAATATCCCTCAGTTCTTTTAATGTCTGAATCAATTTATCGTTATCCCTTTGATGCAGTCCGATCGAAGGCTCATCGAGGACATACAAAACACCCATCAAAGCCGAGCCAATTTGTGTAGCTAAACGTATACGCTGAGCCTCACCGCCAGACAATGTATTAGCCCCACGATTCAATGTTAAATAATCAAGACCAACATTTGATAAAAAAACCAAGCGTGAGCGAATTTCCTTAAGAACAAGTTTAGCTATTTTTTTATCCCTTTCTGTTAATAGCTTACCAGATTCCAATTCGCCAAAAAACACCTTTGCCTCCGCGATCGGTTTGGTCGTAACTTCATGAATAGAAAATCCAGCCAGCTTGACAGCTAGCATTTCAGGCTTCAAGCGTTTACCGTCACAGGTCGGACAAATCAGCACCCTCATAAAATCCTCAATTTCCTTTCTAACATAATCAGACTCAGTTTGCTTGTAACGACGCTCCAAATTGGGAATAACCCCTTCAAATTCAGTTGTTAATTCACCAGAAAATTTATCAGAATCATATTCTATATTATAACTCTTGTCACCTGATCCATACAAAACGATATCCAGCTGCTTCTTGGTCAAATCCTTTACGACCGTATTAAGATCAAAGCCATTTTTTTGAGCAACTGTGCCTAAAATTCTCATCAACCAAGTCTGACCAACGGTCGTGCCATGCGTCCACGCCTTAATAGCACCCTGTGCAATGGTTAAATTCCTATTCAAGATTAATTCAGGATCAATCTCAAGCTTCGTGCCAAGACCTGAACAATCAGGACAGGCTCCATGAGGTGAATTAAAGGAAAAGTTGCGAGGTTCCAATTCAGGCAAACTGATATGGCAGTCTGGACAGGCAAATAGCTGCGAAAAATTATGACGATTAGCGCCGTCGACTTCCATTACTTCAATAACTCCATTAGCCAAATCAAGCCCCTTCTCCACTCCTTCATTCAAGCGAGCCAAATCCGTCTTACCCTTTTCTATATGAATACGATCTATAACAATCATCAAGGTGTGTTTTTTTTGCTTATCAACTGTCAAATCCTCAAATTCATCCAATGAATAAATTTTTTCATCAAACATCAAGCGTTGGTAGCCAGCCCGAGAAACAGTTGGAATAAGATTCTTGTGCTCACCCTTCTTGTCTTTTATTATCGGGGACAAAATCATCACATCTTTACTAAGATACAGTGACTGTAATCGCGCTACAATTTCATCGATAGTATAAGGCTTAATCTTTATGCCACAATGCGGACAATGCGGTATGCCAATCCTGGCATACAGCAAACGCAAATAATCATAAATCTCTGTTACCGTGCCAACAGTCGAGCGCGGATTATGTGAAGCCGTTTTCTGATCAATTGAAATAGCTGGTGATAAACCTTCAATTGAATCAACATCTGGTTTATCCATCAAGCCCACAAATTGTCTAGCATAAGCCGATAGCGACTCAACATAGCGGCGCTGTCCTTCGGCGTATATCGTGTCAAATGCTAAGGAAGATTTACCAGAACCAGACAACCCGGTAATAACCACCAGCTTGTCTCTCGGTATTTTAACGTTGATATTTTTGAGGTTATGTACGCGAGCCCCCTTGATGTCGATAAAATTATGTTGCATAAAAAGTATAGAGTTAAAACGTGCTTATAATAACACAGAAAAAGCCTCAAGGCAAGGGATTGAACTGGTCATGAAATTAGGTTTAATAAAAAATAAACAGCATCTCTACTGCTTATTTATCAATAAATTTTGAACACAAACTAAGCAAGAGTAGCCTTGATGCGACGAATTCCAGAACTCGAAGATTCCTCTTTAATTATCTTGAATTTTCCAAGTTCACCAGTGTTAGCAACGTGCGGTCCACCACAAATCTCTTTACTAGCCAGCATGTCATCATTTGCAATTGTGTAAACTTTAACCAGTTCACCATACTTACTCTCGAATACCCCCATAGCCCCAACAGCCTTTGCCTCATCTATAGTCATCTCCTCAACTTTAACAGGTAAATTATTTTCAATTGCTTTGTTTACATAATCCTCAACTGCTGCCAATTGCTCGGCAGTCATCTTTTCGCTATGCGAAAAATCATAGCGCAGTCTCTCCGGCGTGATATTTGAACCACGTTGCAAGACATGATCACCCAGAACTCTCCTCAAGCCAGCTAGCATTAAATGAGCCGCTGTATGCAGAGCAATCGTCGCCACCGAATCATCAGCCAATCCACCCTTAAACATGCCAGCGCTAGCTGTTCTTGAAAGCTCTTGATGTTTCGATTGCTCAAGCTCAAAACTTTCACGATCAATAATCAAACCATTTTCTAGCGACAACTCCTCAATCATCTCTATCGGAAAACCAAAAGTTTGAAAAAGATAAAAAGAATCCACGCCAGAAATTTTATTTACTTCTGCATGTTCACCATCATTTGCCAGTTTTTCAACCTCCGCCTCAACTTCCTTTTCGACTAAATATTTTTTAAAAATCTTAGCTGCTTCTTTTTCACCATGCTCTAGTGATTTTTCAAACTTTGCTTGCTCATCCTTAATATTTTCAAGAATAAATTGCCGATTTCGCATTAATTCAGGATACACTTGAGAATAATCATCGATGATTATTTCTGCTATTTGAGCCAACCAACCAGCTTCAGTTATTTCGAGTAAGCGACCATATCGTAGAGCTCGTCGTAATAATCGCCTGACGATATAGCCCTGACCTGTATTGCCAGGTGCAACACCACGATCATCACCAATAATAAAGGTTGAGGCACGCATATGATCGGCTATCACTTCAAACGCTTTCATATTATCACGATATTTTTTACCAACTGATAGCTCTGAGATTTTATCTAAAATATTTATAAACAAATCAGTCTCAAAAATGTTATCTTTGCCCTGTACAGTCATGACCATGCGTTCAAAGCCTCCACCGAAATCTACATTCTGTTGCGGCAATTTATCAAAACCATTCTCGGTTCTGATGAATTCCATAAACACACTATTGCCCAATTCGATAAATCGCCCGCAATCACAATTAACATGGCAAGCTTTTTGAGACCACACAGAATTTTCATGTTTCAATAAATGGGCCCCCAGATCTATAAAAATTTCACTATCAGGCCCACCTGGTTCACCGACTGGCATATTGGCTGGCACACCAGACCGTGACCACCAATTCTTTTTTTCGACATAACAAAATATGCGACCACCATCTAGGCCAATCTTCTCTGCCTCGGCGATAGATTTATAGTCAACTTCCTTTCCAATAATTCCAACGTCACTGTATATTTTTTTCCAAGCTTCAACGGCTTCTGTATCCTTCGCAATATTAATTTCTTCATTGCCACGAAAAACTGTCACATACAATCTGTTTGGGTCTATTAATAATTCCTTGACCAAAAATTCAAACACCCAAGGTAATTGTTCTTTTTTAAAATAATCACCAAGCGACCAATTACCAAGCATCTCAAAAAAGGTAGTATGACGATTATCACCTACCTCTTCAATATCTTCAGCTCGAAAGGACTTTTGAGAATTGCACAAACGAACACCAGCCGGATGTTTTTGTCCTAAAAGATAAGGTACTAATGGCTGCATGCCGGAGCTGGTAAAAAGAGTTGTCGGATCATTTTCAGGCATTATTGATGCCGATGGTATAATGGCATGGCCTTTAGCCTTAAAGAAATCCAGATACTTTTGACGTAATTCAACCGAAGTCATATATTTATTTTTTTTGCTAATTAATACCTAAAATCATACAAAAAAGCCACCTGAAAGTCAATTAACCACAAATATAAAATATCAGCCTTTGACTATTACCAAAGGCTGATATTTACACTATTTT
>JBAWWA010000003.1:0-96138 GCA_037146995.1 bacterium | reverse complement strand
AATAGCCAAAGTTAACATTTTTAAACTCGATCAATGATTGGTCTTTCGTGCTGATGCTGGAATTTTTTTTGATTTGGAGATCGGATTCCAAAGACATGATATGGCTAATTCGATCATAGCTAGCAAGCGCTGTTTGGAAGCTAGACCAGATTCGTGCCATTTGTCTGAGTGGGTCGTACAAGCGATTAACATAAGTTATGAAGCTTATTAAGAGGCCAATCGTAAAAAGATTAAAAGACACTAAATATAAGCCATAACCTAAAACTATGAGCTGGGCTATGTTGGCGGCAAGACCGTAGGCTGGCGTTAGGGTGTTATTGGCAATGCCTGCCTTAACGGCGAGGGCGTAATTAAGTTCATTTGATTTATTGAATTTTTCTTGAAAATAATCACGCCGATTAAAGGCGACTATAATTTTAAAATTATTAAGACTTTCAGATATTTCCGCACTCAAGTTTCCGGTGCTTGATAAGGAGTTTTTATTAGCTCGCTTGATCCATGGAGAAATTGCTTGAGTGAGCAGAAGAAGGAGTGCTGCAGGGATAAGCGCCAAAAGTCCTACACGCCAATTAATAAAAATAATAAAAATAGCTGCACCAAATATGGTAATAATATTTGAAAAAAACTGCACCAAGCCTTGCGACATGAATTGATTTAACTTGTCGGTATCGTTGTTTATTCTTGATATTAGATCACCAGCTTTGTTTTGGTTAAAAAAGCTTATCGGTAATGCTTGAAGTTTGGTGAATAGATCGTGACGCAAGGTGTAGAGAATGTTTTGTCCGACCGTGCCCATGATGATTGTTTGCAGATAATCAGCGGCCAAAGATACGAGGTAGATTGCTAAAAGTGCAGCGCCATATGGAATAATGCCTCTGTAATTATTTGTGACAATAAATTTGTCGACTGCTAGGCCGAATACTAGTGGCCCCAATAAACTTAAGACCGAATTAGTGAGAACGGCCGCGGTAGACTGCATTATTCTAGTCTTTTCGCTTTTTAGTAATGGCAGTAGCTTTAAAATTGATTGAATAAAGCGTGGTTTTGATTGAGTGTTATTACTGGTTTCTAGGGAAAAATTATTCATATTCATTAGTGCTTTGTTGTGAAGAATAGATCTGAGCGTACTCTGGGCAGGTACTCAGCAATTGAGCATGAGTGCCAGTGCCAATTAATTCGCCTTCCATTAATAAGATTATTTGATCGTAATTTTTGATAGCTGAAATTTTCTGAGTTACGGAAATTAGAGTTGTGTGAGTATAGTCTTTTGCCAAATTTGCTAAAATATTCTGTTCGGTTTTATTATCAACGCGTGCGGTAAAATCGTCGAGGAGCAGTATCCTCGGGTTAATTGCAAGAGCTCTGGCAAGCATGATACGTTGCTTTTGGCCACCGGATAAATTAGTGCCTCGTTCTGAAATGATCGTACTTAAACCATTGGGTAGTGAAGCTATTAAATCTTCTAACTCGGCAGTTTTTATAGCCTTTACGATGTTTGGTTCATTGGCGCTATCACTGAAGTCGATATTCTCTTTGAGTGATAAGTTAAAGAGGATGCTATCTTGAAAAACCAGGCCGACTTGCCTGTGCAAAGCCTGTGGATTAATCTCATTGATGTTGTGACCATCAATTATAATATCACCCGAGTCAGGCTTGGTTAGGCCTATTAATAGGTTAATTAATTGGGTTTTGCCAGCTGCAGTGGGACCGATGATTGCAGTTTTTGTATTAGCTTTAATATTTAAGCTAATATTTTTAAGAACTGGTTTTTTATTGTAAGACAAATAGACATTACTTAATTCAATATTACCAACAATTGGATGGTCTGTTGTTTTATTTAGTGTCGGTTCTACAGCATCAAGTACTGACATAATTCTTTCATAGGAGGCTGAGGCTTGAGCGATTAGGTTGCTCATAAATCCTAAAATGATGATTGGAAAAATCAAAAGCATGATATAGCTGTTAAAAGCGGCAAAGCCGCCTAGGGTCATGCTATGGTTAACGACAAAATATCCACCCAGTAGTAAAACAGTTAATGTGGCCAAACTTGCGATGAAGGTTACTAGAGGAATCAGGCTGGCAAAAATATTCAGAATTTTTATCCCGACATCTCTTGACTCTATATTGACAGTGTCGAATTTAGCGCATTCTTCATTTTTTGAATTAAGAACGCGAATTAAGGTGGCACCAAAAACACTTTCGTTGATGATTCTGTTGAGTTTGTCGATGACTTCACGGCTAGCCTTGAATAACACTTTAACCTGACTGAATAAAATAAAGAATAAAAAGCCAATCAAAGGAATTATAGTTAAAACCGCCAACGCTAATTTTAAATCCAAATAAAGAAGCATCCCACTCGCGCCAAATATTATGACTATAGAGGAGATAATTGAGGCCACGGCCAAGGAAATAAATAATTTAATCGAATCTACATCGGCTGTAATATTGGTTAACAGCTTGGCTGACGTTTGTTTTTCAATGAAATCATACGACTGCAGGGATATTTTTTGTATTAATTTAGTACGCAGATCCTTGGCAACATTTTCCGAGGCCAAGGTTTGAACAAGTCCTTGCAAGAAAGTGGCTATAAAAATAACCACCGAGAGTCCTGCAAATTGGTAGACGTATTTAAGTTCGAGATGATGTGAGCCCTCAAAGGTATCAATCCAAGATGAGGCTATTTTGGGTAAAAAAAGTCCAAAGCCACTTGAGACAATGCCTAATATTATTAGTAGAGTGATATAGCCTTGATAATTTTTTAGTAAAACCAAGAGGTTGGGTTTTTTGGCATTTGCGATTTTAGTTTTTTTCATGATATGTTTAGGGTCAACTGATTTTGTTAAAATTTTCTACAGATAAATAAGCGGTCATAACAGCTTTAAATTATTTCATGGTCCCTGTGCGCTCTAATTTATTCCAGCCGACTGCGTTGCCGCGTAGTGAAGCAGTAATTGATTTTATGGCAACATAATATAATAATTGTCTATAAAAAAAACGTTGTAGTAGCAACCAAAATAATAAAGTTTTGTCCTCTTTTTTTTCTAATAAGAAGCCAATAAAACCAGCTAAGAAATCTGCTAATAAAAAAATCAGATAAAACAATAAGACTCTGTGAAGATTTTCTGGTGAGTATTCCAATGGGTGTTGAAGTTTATTTATCAGGGCGGTGATTAATGATAGACATAGGGTTAAATCCATAATCGGAGAAATCAGTGGAAAAAATATTTGATAAATAAAAACGCTTGGCAAGCTAAACCATCCTAACCAGTTCATCTTCCAGCCAAAAAGTGCAGAACGATTTTTGTAGGCCATTTGCAAGGTGCCAAACATCCAGCGGTAACGCTGTTTAAGAAAGGTTCGAACTGTTTCAGGTGCTTCTGTGAGGGCTATAGCCTCGTCTTCGTAGGTGATTTTATAGCCGTTAATTATCAATCTAACCGTTAAATCGGCATCTTCAGCTAAGGTGTCTGTGGAAAAGCCGCCGATTTTCAAGATTGCGTCTCTGCGCCAAGCACCAACAGCTCCGGGTACGACAGTAATTGCATTTAAGACTGTGAGTGCGCGGCGGTCAAGATTTTGGCTGGTAATATATTCAAGGGCTTGCCAGCGAGTCATAAGGTTGACACGGTTACCAACCTTAGCATTGCCTGCAACCGCCCCGATTTTTCCATCTGTAAAGTGACTGACTAATTTAGTGATTGTGTTGCGACTGAAGATGGTGTCGGCGTCTAAGCAGATAGCCACCTCGGCTGTTGTTTGATTGATTCCAAAATTTAGAGCAGCAGGTTTACCACCATTTGAAACTTTGAAGATTTTAACGATATCATGCTTGTAATATTCGGCCGATAACAGATCCCAGGTGTTATCAGTTGAGCCATCATCAACTACGATGATTTCAAATTTTTTTGGATGGTCAGCAGCTAATAATGATTCGATCGTTCTGACAATGACCTTGTTTTCATTGTAGGCTGGCACTATTACAGCTGTTGAAACATCTATATCGGTTGAAATTGGTTTTTGCTTAATTTTTTGCATTATGGCTAGAGAGGCAATGAAAATTAAACGAACTATTCCCAGTAACAGTCCGGTCAAAAATAGTGCTTGAAGGATTTTTCCCATCCAGCGAAACAATAAAAAGGCCAGGCTATTGCCGATTATTAAAATTTGCGGCTCAGAAGAGACTGGCATAATTTCTTCCCGGGTTTTTCTTAATAAATCATTGGTTCCGACGAATTGATAACCTTTTTGTCTTAGGGTTTCAATAATTTTTGGCAGCGCAGCAATGGTTTGTTCTCTTGAGCCGCCTGCATCATGAAGCAGTACAATATTGCCTTGATTTTTTTCTGCCTGTGAGACTGCACGACTAACTATGCCATCAACACCTGATTGCTGCCAATCCTTGGGGTCGATTTGCATGCCAACATTGATGTAGCCAAGTTGTTCTATTTGGGCAATCGGTCTTACCTCTGCTTGATTATTTGGTTCAGAGTCCTCGGCGTAGGGAGAGCGAAACAAGTAACTGATTCGGCCGGTAATTGTTTCGAAGAGTCTTTCAGTGGCGATAATCTCTAATCTAAGTCTTGAGCTAGAGACCTCTGAAATGTTTGGGTGGCTATAGGTATGATTACCGATCAAGTGACCTTCGTTTATTTCTCGCTGGACAATATCTGGGTATTTTTCTGCATTTGCGCCAATAAGGAAAAATGTGGCTGGAACTTGATATTTTTTTAAAACATCAAGAATCTGCGGGGTGTAGATTGGATCAGGTCCGTCATCAAAAGTTAGGGCTATTTTTTTTTCAGCTCGGCCTAGACGACGAACAATATAGGGTGAAGGTAGTGTTATATAAGCTTGATCGCTAATTATGCCGTCCTTTTGATCATATTCAATCAATCGATTGCCATCAGTTGGCGTTTTAGATATTTGTAAAATTTCACCCTGGCCCTCATAACTGACCTCATAATTGAACTTAACAGTTGATATTGAATTCGCCGCAACCTGATCAAGGGTGTCTAAATCAAAGATTTGCCATATTGACGGATCCTCGCTGCCAAGTCGCCAAAGTGCAACTCCGGCGATTGCCGCATTGTTAAGGCTTGATAATTCGTTGAAGCTAGAGGCTGAGTCTAAAAGCCAGACATGGTGTAATTGATTTTTTTCATCGTAATAGTCAAATGTTGAGTTTAAGCTATTGGGATCGAAGCTGATTTTACCTTCTGACTCAAGTGCAATAATCATCGCCTCTTCAAAGGTTGCGGCTGATGCTTGACCGCTTTTTTCTGGCCAGTCATAGCCGTAATTACCAATGGCAAAAATTAGTTTTTCCTTTGGTATGTCACCTAGTCTCTTGTCAACGATAGAATCGAACCAATCTTGACTGGCGATAGGCCCTGGTTGACCAGATGACCAATGCTCGTCATAAGACATTATAATGATATAATCAACCTCGTTGGCGTAGGCTTGATAATCATAATCATTGTCGTCTGCAGGTAAATTAATTGATATTTGAAGTTTATTTAAACTAGCCTGAAGATTAAGTTCTTTAAGAAAAAGGTGATAATCATTTTGGCTATTTTTAGTAAGATTTTCAAAATCCAGGGCAATGCCATTTAGTTGATATTTTTGAGCATGATTAATTAATTGCTCGACAATTAATTTCCTTGAAGCTGGAGATTTTAGGGCTTTTGATAATAGTGTCTCATCCCATTTTGACCCAGAATAATTATTAACCAAAAGCCAAATTTTGGTCGATGGCTGATTGGATTTTATGTAGTCAATTGTTTCTTGTTCTCTTTGGGTGTTATCTATGACTAGATTCCCATTGGCGTCAGATAAATGAAGCCATTCGCCGGCGACTACGTCGAGCTTACTTAAATTGTCTTTCAATGAATAAAGACTCGAATCATCCCAATTAACATAAAAGCCTATTCTTAGCTTGTCGGTGTTCTTTTTGGGAGCGAGTGCATTGTGAGTAGTTATTTCTTTCAATAAATTTTGTTTGGCCAAAAAGAATTTAGAAGAGTCGTATTTGCCGGATAATTTTATTTCGGCATTTTTAGCATGTTTTAAATTTGGAAATAATAGGGATTTGATATTGGGAGCAACTATTAAGCCAATCACCAAGACTGTTAGTATTAGTATGGAGGCCAGGCTAAGCATGCCAAATGAAAGCTTGACTTTGGGCCAACGCTTGTTTTCAGGGTCGAAAAACACTGGTTTTGTAGGTATTTTTTGCATTTAGATGACTCTTGATTAGTTAATTTAAGTAATTTTGAGATATATGGTCTTATTTAATTTGGCGTTAGTTGGTGGTTTTAAGGCTTTGCTTTGTGTGATGAAGCTCGCCCCAATTACCAAGATTTTCTAAGATCGGATGAAGCGTTAACCCGTAGTTGGTGAGAGAATATTCAACTTTCGGCGGCACCTCCTGATAAACTTTTCGATTAATAATTTTGTCGGCCTCGAGCTCTCTGAGTTGTTGAGTTAACATTTTTTGAGAGACACCCGGAATCATACGATGCAACTCTCCAAATCTGACCGCACCGTCAATTAGGTGCCAAAGAATTATAGGTTTCCATTTTCCACCAATTACATTAAGGGCAATTTGTACTGCAGTATGACACTTGTTTTTTGGCATATATTTAAAATAGTTTCTAAAAAGTAAGTATAGTACGAAAATGTATGTACTTGTGTAAAAATACTGTATCAGATATTATTATGAATGTAAAGAAATTTAATCAAAAAAATACATGAAAACATTAATAATTAGTTACTTACCACGTATAGATGTTTCCAATACGAAAAAAGTCCTGGATAGTTTTGTGGTTAAAATAAAGGGAGAGGTTGAATATTTGGACTTGTTGGTCGAACAACCGGAGTTTTTTTCTAATAAAAGCATCACTGCCTATCAAAAAAGAAATTATATGGGCATGAATCTTGACCTTGAAGAAAATAAGTCTATGGCAAGGATGGACAAAATGACTCAGCAATTTAAATCGGCAGACCTGATTGTGTTAGCTTTTCCGATGCACAATTTTTCTATGCCAGCAGCAGTTAAGGCTTATTTTGACTCCATATTGTTAAAGGGGGAGACTTGGGATTTGGATGCTAGTGGTTATGTTGGATTGCTAAAAGGCAAAAAAGCCTTAGTAATATCCAGTTCAGGCGGTCAATACAGCGAAACACTTGGCACTAAAGGTTGGGATTATGTGACCAGTCTTACTGGGACGTTACTTGGTTTTATGGGTATAGATGCCGAAATCGTTTTGGCTCAAGGCACTTCTAGTCATAATCATTTGGATGAAAATTTGGCACTAGCTCAAGACGATGTGATGGCGGTTGCTAATAAGTGGTATAGCTAGAAACCAACTTAGTTATCTTAAAAAATACGCACTTATTGGTGTGTATTTTTTTATTTTAAATGATAAAAAGTCTAAATCATGCCTCTGCTTAGTCGTGATGTCATCTACATTTCAATTTTTATATTGAAACTGTGCAGTAAGTTCAAGACCTCTGGAGTAGTAAACATTGCCCCGGTGAGTTTATTGTTTATTGGATTAAGGTAGTAATTTCGCGCTGTTCTGAAATCTGCCTTTTCTAAATTGGTGTCGAAAAATTTGCTATTCCAGAGATCTGATCCAGTAAAATCGGCCGCACACAAGTTTGCATTGATAAAATCATTTTCGTGAAGTTCACAGTCAATAAATTTTGATTTAGGAAGTGACAGCTTGTTGAAATCGCACAGATAAATTAAACAATTTTGAAATGACCAATCGATTAAAAAGGTTTTAATGACTGAAAATGAGACCCCGACTAATTTGCAGCCAATAAATTTAACTCCCTGAAAATTACAATTTTCTATTTTTATATTTGATAAATTTGAGTCGTTTATGATGCAATCAATAAAGGAACTACCTGAAAAATCACTGCCGCTAAAATTACACTTTTTAAAAGTGCAGCCAGTAAATTCTTTGTCTTGTAGGTTGTGTTCTATGATCTGCTGGTTTTGATAGGTAATGTTGTTAAAATTTTTCTCTTCAAATTGCATATAGGGATGATTACGTACTTATAATTGGTGAACTTTAAACAAGGCAAAAATGTAAGGTAAAAATTAGTATTTGATACTATCGCCAGAATGAGGGTTGTGACATTCTTTCAAAACATTAGTTGGTAGGGGCTGACTTGTAGGTGGGTCAGCATGGAACTATTAGTCGTTATTTTTTTTATTTGATTTTGGCCACCTTCGGTGCTCGGTATATACAAGGCGCCACCAGCGAAAACCCCAGTCGATGCCGATAAGACCACCCACAAAGATTAAAAGTAGAGGTTGAATTTTTGGTGGTAAGTTCGAGAGTATAAGCCAGATGTCATAATAAATTAGCATGCCCAAAATTGACGCAAGTAAAATGTAGAATATTTTTTTGATGTTGATCATATATAGGAATTTTAGCTTAAACTTACAAAATATAAAATATATAATAATTAATGGTTTTATTGGTGCTTCTGTTGTTAAGATGGGTTATTTGTTTTATAATTAAAAATTAAATAATAGAATTTGTTTAAAACTTACTAATATGCAAATTGAATATGAAGCAACCTTTTACCCGATAATAAAAGAAGATATTCGCATAAGGCTAGGGTTAGCTGGGGCGAAAATTGTTAAGACAGAGTTTTTGCAAAAACGCTGCGTTTTTTCTTTGCCCACGGGTCATGAGATTGTTGGTGGTTGGTTGCGGGTGCGAGATGAGGGCGATAAAATAACAATGAGTCTCAAAGTTGTTGATGGTAAAAAAATAGAGAATCAAAAAGAAATTTGCCTAAAGGTTAATGATTTTGAGCAAGCAGTGTTAATGCTAGAATCTATTGGCTGCATCAATAAGGCCTACCAAGAAACCAGGCGAGAATTGTGGAATTTAAATGGAGTGGATGTTTGTATAGATGAGTGGCCGTGGCTTGAACCGTTTGTTGAGATAGAAGGCGGGTCGGAAAACGTGGTTAAGGATGCGAGTGAGCTATTAGGGTTTAATTATCAGTCAGCCAGATTTTGTTCAGTCGATGCTTTATATTCAGAAAAATATAATATTTCTAATGATGTATTTAATAATCAAACAAAGTTTATCTTGTTTGATGGCGATAATCCATTCAGCGCTAAGTAATTTGTTGAAGATAGCGTATAACTGAAAATTCTTTTTTAAATACGAGAATTTTAATTAGGTACAAATTCAGAACTAGTTAGTGCTTTTTAACTTAGGCCAATTTCAGTGCGAATTAAAATTCATGTTTTAAAAATATAAAAATCCGCGTCATAATCTGACGCGGATACATGGTTTTTAGGTTTTTTTCTTTGTAGCCTTTTTAATTGTTTGCCACTCGGCGAGAGATGTTCCATCCCAGCGATAAAAGGCAAAGTCCTGGTAGCCATAAGTCTTAGCCTGCCTAACAAAAGTGTTGATTTGTTCTGGCGTAACTGTTGCCTTGCCAATGGTTTGTCCAACCGGAATGACGCGACACTTTAATTTAGGATTATGCTTTTGAAAATTACTCCAGTCTGATTGAAACTTGGCTACTGTGCCAGTTGGGGTGCGCTTTAATTCCGTCCAATAAAGCTGTGGGAGATAATAGTCTGAATACTTGAATGGTATTCCCCAAGGATAAGCTTGGCTAGCTACGTGTGGAAACGTTGAAAATGCCAATGGCTTTTTTTGGCACTGCTTGCAATGCCTTAAATGGCCACGAATCCCAGAGAATAATTGCTCTGTTTTTGTTTTTTCCTGTCCACGAGCAAATACATCATCCAGGACGAGTCCATCAACGCTTGTTTTGTGCAGAGTATTAACTGCATGTTGAATCGCCTGCTTGATATCGCTATCCTTGCGAAGGTTGGCAGTTCCGTAGGCGTAGCATTTAATGCCTTTGCGATGAAAGGCTTTCGCCATGGAGTCATTTAACTGCGAGGTGAAATGACGATTTTTATTTCTCGTTCCCCAGGCAGCGCCGTCATAGGCTTTAATGATGACATAGTTCATGCCCTTGTCTTTGGCCATGTCAACAAATGGTTCATAATTATTGCCTGTTAACATTATTTCATTGTAAATCCAGACGCCATTGCCCTTAAAATGTTGCTCGATTAGCCCCTCCTTCTTTTTAACGGATGATTTGATTGAAGCGATCGTTGACTCCGGAATTAGCATAACAACCAGCAGTACGGCTACAATTTTAAAGATCAGGTTCATAACATCTCCTTTTTGGTGTGGTGTACAGGTTGCGAATTTAGAAAATTAACACATGGCAGCTATTTTGTCAATAGCAGGCAAGCGTCACTTGATCTGGATTTTAATAAAAAGTTGTATAAAATTTTATACATAACTTCTGCAGGAACCTGCCTTATAAATACACACACCAAGCGAAGTGATATTATCAATGCTATAAACTGGTTGGTTGTAAATAAATCTTGTAATACTGCTAGCTATTAGATTGCAGGAAGGTGGCATGTTTAAAATTAATTGCTGATGTTAATAGAATCTGGAAGTGGTAGTATTCTGAACATAGATTGTGATGCATGATTTAGGCTTTATCAGATTTTTTTGTAAGTAATTTAATAATTTCATCCTCCATGGATAGTGGGGCGGTTGTTGGCTCGTAACGTTTATATGGACTCCCATCTTTATCAATTAGGAATTTAGTGAAGTTCCATTTGACAGTCTCGCCAAGTAATCCAGCCGGTAACTTGTGTTTGAGATATGTAAAAAGTGGGTGCGCATTCTTGCCATTTACGTTAATTTTTTCTGATAACATAAATGTTACGCCAAAACTAAGAAAGCAGGTTTTTACGATTGTTTCATTTGTTTCTGGCTCTTGTCCTAGAAATTGATCGCAAGGAAATCCGATAACGACAAGACCCTGGCCTTCAAATTTTTTGTGAAGAGATTCGAGCTCAACAAATTGACCCGCAAATCCGCACTTACTTGCAGTATTGGCTATTAGCAGCACCTTGCCCTTGTATTGAGACATGAAAATTTCTTGACCCCTAGTATCTTTAAATGAATAATCAAAAATAGACATAAATTTAATATTTATTGGTATTATTAAGTTTTGGAAAAAAATTACAACTGGCTTGTAAAAACTGAGTGATCGCTCTAGGAATTTGGAGAGCTTATTTGTTTCAGTATTACATCAGCTCGCTGTAGTCGAGATTTATTTAGTCTTTTTAAGCCAATGATTAATGATTGAAACTATTCCTAAAATAATTCCAATAAAAAAGAATAGCCAACTCAAGGTAATCAGAAAAAATGGCTCAACTAAAGTCCCGTTTTTATCAACGTGAGAACCGATCAAGCTATAATTTAGAATACAGCCGATTGATAGGCAAAAAAATATAAAAATTAAAGTATGGAATTTTTTCGTAGGCATATCGTTGTCCTGTCGTTGGGAGTGAGTTTATTTTAACACAAAAATACTCCTAAAGTTAGGAGTATTTTTTTATGGATCCTTTGAGTGAGGTATTCAGAACTTTGGACTGGGATAAAATCGCATTTGAGTTTGATTTATTTCAGAAGAGTTATCGATTTGTAATATAGAGCCTGTGTTAGGAGGTAGTATGGGTATTACCACTACTAACCTGTAATTTTTCGATATTGCCTAAAATAAAATCCTTATACAAGATAGAATCTTGTTTTTTTGTTGGGTTGTTGTTGGATAAGTTGTGCAATGAAACTGCCTGAATCGCTGCGCTATAAATAAAATAAAACAATTCGTGACTTTCATCCATTGAACCATAGTAATCCTTATACCCCTCGATAAATGACTTGGCGTACTTTTCACCCATTAAAATTAAGATGTCAGTTGCTGGGCGATAAATATTTGTCCAAGGTGTGACGATCATCCAATCTTCTTTGGGCGGATAAATATCCAAGAAAAAAACCTTATTATTTTTGTAAAAAATATTATCTGAGTGATTATCAAGTGAAATTACATATTGGGTTGTATCAAAATTATCAAAATACTCTTTTTTTTGCTCAACGTAGCTTTTTAGTACTTTTATTATAGCCTCTGTTTTTTCAGATGGAATGTAGCCAGGGGCTGAATGCATCCAATCACGTAAATCATCCAGTCGGCGATTAAATATTGCATAGTACGACTCACTTGTCTTGGGCTGATGTGGATACAGTGCAACTTCTTTTGTCTGTTGAAAGCCCATTCCTCGAAAATCTTTTTCAGTTAAACTTTTTTTATGCAACAGGTCGCTAAGGTTATTATTAAAATCAATGCGTTGCATTTTCATTACCACATCTTCAGCACAATCAATATCACTGCTTAATACGACTTTTCCATTAACTAAGTTCACGCCCAATAAAGCGGTGTAAATACCTGGACTGAAATAGTTGTTTTCAAAAAAATCTGCTTTATAAAAGGTAAAGCGAGATTCGTGTCCAGCTAAATCGCGGAAATGCTCGTTAAAAAATTTGTTGTCACGCTTGCAGATTTTATATACTGTATCAGGGAACAGGAAAACGTTAGAAATTTGCGTTTCAATATGCTCAGGCTTCAAGTCATTTTCATTGAGACCGTCGATGTCACCTGATAAAAAAGCTTGTATAATTTCTTGATAATTATCCATATTGTTTAATTGGCACTAACTTCAAAGTGACGTTCATTTTTATCAAAGGTAATTTTGTCTTTATGTTCACCTCTAAAGTCTGCTGATATTTTCATAGCCTTAGATTGTGGATCAAAATCAAATGTTACAGACATTTCCTCTCCCTTAACTACTCCTTCACCTTTTTCAACCTTCGCACCAAAAATTTCCTCAATCATTGGGTTTAGGAATTCAAAATGACTTACACCAATAATGCGTAATCTTTTGCCTTGTAAATCTGCTTTTTCTGCTAGCGATTGAATATAGTGGAAGACACGCTCGGCTCGTCTTTTAACTTCGGGTTGACTTTCAAACTTATCATTTTTTTCTTGAAATTCTGGGTCACGAGCATACATCAGCTCGGCAGACTTGCCTGTTGGTGCTAGCTTGGTCCAAAGTTCATTCATAAACTCTTTGTCGTGTTGTGCAAAATTACGCATTGAGCTAATTGAAGAATCTTTATGGACTGGAATTTTATGTTCCTCTAGTAGTTCTATTAGAATTTCCTCTGAGCCTTGTGCACGCCAAGCTGGAGAACTCCAAAGTGCCACTATATCAGTTTCAGGGTTAATCGTTTTAACTATCTTTTCAACGGTTGCTCTTACTTCTTGCTCGCCTTTGGGCGTCAAATCGCGTGGATAATTGCCATTCATTGCGGCTTTTTCTTCGTGTGTCGCGAAATTTTCTTGATATTCAGTCGTACCGTGTCTCAAAAAGTCAACAATTACGATATTGTGTTTTGGCTCCTTTTCTTTTGATTCAAATGATATTTGTTCGCGCATAGCCTTGTTTAATAATTTTATGACTAAAGTATAGCAACAAATTATTTATTATTCCACAAAAAAACGACCTCTTATAGCGGGTCGTTGCAGTCTCCTTTTTGGAAACGGCTAGTTAGTGTTTACTGAAATGATAACTGATAAATCTGGCAATTGTAATGAAAGTCCTCACAAGTAAACCTTGACACCTTGTCGTAAGTGTTCTTTTCTTGAAACCAATCAATGTGCAGGTTATTTTCTGCTATTACCTTTAAAAATAGTGGTAAATTGCCAGATTGAGAAAAGCCAACATAAAGTTTGCCACCGTCTTTTAAATACCCCTTGGCTTCGGACAGAAATCTTGTCATTGCCTGATAGCCAGCATCTATAACGCCTTTTTCGAGGTCATTAGCTGGAATGCTGTCGTGGTAGGGCAAATTGAAGATTATTGAATCGTAGGCAATTTTTGGCACAGACGAAAAGACATCAGACAAAATCACGGTTGAATTGATTTGGAATTTATCCAAATTTATTCGAGTGTTTGTAACTGCAACGGGATTTACATCTGCGCAGGTGACTAGCTTTGCACCTCGCAGACCAACAAAGACTGAAACCAATCCACTGCCCGGACCGAGCTCTAGCACATTCTGTCCATAGAAATCATCAGGCAGGCAGTCAATCATATACAGTCCAGCCCAATCATATTGAGGAGACATTACGCCTGGTAGAACAGTAATGCTCTTGCCAAAAACATCAACTTCATATGGCTCAATATGGCTATTGACCTTATCGAGGTAAGGGCGAGTTGTGAGATGAATTTTGTCGTCATCTAACTTTTGTAGGTAGTCTTTTTCAGCCTCGATTTTTGTTGACATAATTAGTCTCCTTTGGCTTGTTTCTATTTTGTCGATTCGTAATTGAATTGCTTAAGCAAATTTATATAAGGTACAAGAATTTTGTATAGTAATAAAAAACTATCAAAATGTCAAGCGTATCGAAGTTTGGCTTCTGAACTTTTGCATAACTAAAACACCTCTAACATTGGTGTTTTGTTAGAGGTGTTTTAGTTGAGTTCCTATTTGGGGTGGCTACAGGGAATCGAACCCTGATGATCGGCACCACAAGCCGATGTAATAACCGCTATACGATAGCCACCATGATATCCATTTTGCTGGACTTATGAATAATAAAATAATATCTTGAAAAATTCAAGAGTATTTTATTGTGTCCCTGGTAGGAATCGAACCTACGTTAAGAGCTTAGAAGGCTCCCGTTCTATCCATTAAACTACAAGGACTAAAAATATCCGTTAAAAGGATAAGGATATTATACTTATTTTGCTAATTTAAAGCAATGTGGATACTTTAGCGAATATGTGTAAATTTATCAAGAGATAAAAAAGCAGAAAGTCTTGACTCTCTGCTGTAAAATTAAGGATAAGAAATTATAGTAAAACGGTTTTCCTTTTGGGCGAGGTATTTGAGGAAGTTTGCTACTTCTTCAAGTGGAGTGTCTTTATATTTATTTTTCGTTTCCTGCTCGGATATTATTTTGCCAAATTTACTTACATCGCAAGCAAAACCCATTGTTGTGTCAAAGATTTCTGGAGATGACACTCTCCAGCTCGACAAAATTGTCTTTTTCGCCTTTAACATCATGTCATAATCTTTAGCGCTTTTAAGGATAGTATCTTCTATGATTTTTTCACATACGTTTAGACTGTCCTTTGGTATTCTGCTTTGCAACTCAAATTCATGTATGTTTCCAGGTCGCCATTTTGTATTTAGATTTGCTGAATATGACAGGTTTCGTTTTTTTCTTAACTCACTTGTTAGTGACCTGTCGAGAATCAGTTTAGCTAGACACAAAACCTCAAAAGAGAATTCAGTTGTTAGTAATATGAATTCTACACATCCTTGACCTCTTGATGGTAGACCAAAGTCCTCTGGATAAAATTCATAGTGGTTAATTTTTGGCTTAGTGAGCGGTGAAGTCGGTGACGGTGTACGCCTCTCTCCAGTACTTAATCTTCTTGTTAGTTTACTACAATTAATACTTTTCATGATCGAGTCAAGCTTGAGACCACCAACTATGAAAATCGACATGTTATTTGTGGTGTATTGATTTTTGATAAATGTTTCAACGTCAAGGCTTGATATATTTTCTATAGTGCTTGGATATTCACGTCTTAAATGCGATAGTTCGCCCCAGGGCAAATTAGAAATAGCTCTAGTTTTTTTAAGTAATTCTGGGCTTCCATCTCTATCGAAACACTCATTTATAATTGCTATTTTTTCGGCGAAAAAACACTTTTCTATCAGGAAGTTTGGAATATTGAAAAAATAATCGTCAATCACATTTAAGGCTTTGCGCAGATAATGATTAGTATGACTACTTTTAAGTGAGCCGTTTGGGATACTTGCAGTTATCCATGTGTGTAATAGGTCTGTTGATCCAGTGCTATAGCAAATTCCAAGCAATCTCATTTTTTCTTCGACCTTTTTTAGATAGCTGCTGTTTGCCGCGACATGTTCAGCTAGGTGTGCCAACCCTTCGAGATTCTCTGGGTTATGGACGTGTCCACAGTGTATCTGAGCTAATATTCTCGTAAAGTTAACTGGCCAATAGCAAATGTACAAATCAATTCCATTCTCGAGTTGTACTTTTTGTATATTCTGATATGGATCAAACATTTTTACTCCTTTCTTATGCTTTAATTGTAAAGATCTTGTTCAATGAAGCTCGTATTTTTCAGTTGAACTGTTAAAATTAGTATAAATTGGCGTTTTTGTCAATGCTAAAGTTGTTTTTAGCGAATATTGGCCCAAGACTTGATTTATTTAATTAAATGTGTTAATATAAGCATGCTTTATGAAAATTTTCAGGAAGCATTTATAAGTAAATAACCCATTCTTGGTTTTTGGATAATGGAGGCGCGTAACGTCTTCGCATGCCATTTCTCGGATTGGGAGACAAAAAAATGTTAGACAAAGAGTCAAAACAACGGATTATTAAGAAATATCGTACTCACGACAGTGATACCGGTTCTTCTCAAGTGCAAATTGCTATCTTGACCGAGGAAATTGATCGCTTGAATGGTCACTTGAAAGAGCATAAGCAAGATCATTCATCACGTCGTGGTATTTTGAAAAAAGTTAACGAGCGACGTAAGTTGCTAAAATATTTGCAAAAAGAAGACGCAGCTGCTTTTCAGGAGTTGGCTAAAAAGCTAAAACTGAAGATTGCTAAAAAAATGATCGAGGAAGAGGAGGAGCGACAAAGAATTGAAGAAATGATGCTTGCTCAGCAAGATCTAAAAGAAGAGGAAGAAGAGGAAGTAGCGGAAATTAAATAGATTTTATTGCGTAGGCCGGACATTGGTTCGGCCTACCTTTATATTAGGAAATGTTATTTTGACATTTCACACCTCTTGATTGAGAGGTATAAGTTAAAAATATGATAAAGCACAAGGAGCAACGTGTAGGCGTATTGGTGGATGTATCGAATATGTATCATTCAGCCAAAAACCTATACAAGAAAAGAGTTAATTTTAAACAGGTTTTGACTGATGCAGTCGCTGGTCGCAAGCTGATTCGGGCAACAGCCTATGTGGTTAAGGCCGAAACAGACGAGGGGACGAATTTTTTTGAAGCCCTAAGTCAACAAGGCTTTGAGGTTAAGATTAAAGATTTACAAATTTTTGCCGGAGGAGCCAAGAAAGGTGATTGGGATGTTGGGATTGCCATGGATGCTATTAAGTTGGCGCCGAAGCTTGATGTTATTATTTTGGTATCTGGTGATGGCGATTACATTCCCTTGATGACCTACATTCAAAACACTTTTGGTTGTTTGGTTGAGGTGGCAGCATTCCGTCAGACAACTTCATCAAAATTAATTGAAGAGGCTGATGATTTCTTGAACCTATCGGAGAATAAGAAATATTTGTTAAGATAAGTCTTGTTAAGATAAAGTTCTGATTTTTTAAAATCAGGACTCCATTCTTCATTAGAAGTGTACATTAAATTTAACCCACTAAAGCGAAGGCTTTGGTGCGGCAAAAGGAGGTTGTTATGAATTGGCAGCTGCTAAGAGAGATTGGGCGGATTTTGTCCTATATGTTGATTTTGTGGTTGGCAATGCTACTTGTAATATTAAATGGTTTGGCTGTGGTTTTTGGCTTGATAGCTAGTTTGGTAAAATTTCCCAATTGGGAAAATTATTGCCTGGTAACATTCATTTTGATTTATTTCAGGCCAGAAACACGATCGCTCAAAACGTATTTAATTACCAGCGTTGAAAAAAAATCATAACAATTTATAAGTGGCGGCCTCAAAGACCGCCATGAATTGCGGTTAGTTAATTTAAATAATTGGTCGACAAACAGGTAGAGCTGTGGGGTTAAAACCATAGTCCTAAAGTTTGTCGACCAGGTAAATTAGTCGCTCATCGAAAATTATTCAGCTCAAGTCATTCAATTGATTCATGGTTGATAGTTCGCGGGTCGCGACTCTAATGTTTATGTGGTTATTTGGAAAAGACCAAAAAGAAGGTGGTGCTGTAATGGCACAGGAAAAGGAGACGGTGGTTAGCGGGGAGTGGCTTGGCCGCACTCTGACTATCAAAACTGGTAAGCTGGCTAAACAAGCAACGGCCTCAGTTGTAGTTTCTTATGCTGATACGGTAATTTTGGCCACCGTTGTTGAGGCCAAAGAAGAGCGTAATGGGATCGATTTCTTTCCCTTGAGTATTGAGCTAGAAGAGCGCTTGTATGCCGCAGGTATTATTAAGGGTTCTCGTTGGTTGAAGCGTGAAGGTCGTCCAACTGAGGATGCAGTTTTGTCTGGTCGCATGATCGATCGCTCAATCCGTCCTTTATTTTCTGGTGATTCGCGCAAAGATGTACAGATCGTTCTGACAGTATTGTCAGCTGATCAAGAAAACGATCATGATATTGTTGCCCTTGTTGCCGCTTCGGCTGCATTGTCAATCTCTGGTTTACCTTGGGATGGTCCGATTGCAGGTATTCGTGTTGGACGCGTTGATGGAAAGTTGGTATTTAACCCAACCTACTCGGAGCGTGCTTTGAGCGATATCGACATAATTGTGGCTGGTACGCGTGCGCGTACTTTGATGATTGAGGCAGGGGCAACTGAGTTGACTGAGGAAGATGCTTTGGAAGCGATTGATCAAGGACAAAAGATGATGGCTGGTGCCATCGATGTTATTGAAAAATTGAAAATTGCAGCTCCAAAGGTCAAAGCCAAAGAGTATAAAAAGTTGGTGCATGTTGATGATTTGGCGGTTGACGAGGCGTGGCAAAAAGCATCAGAGATGGCAACGACCTGGCTAAAGGCCAATGTGAAGCAAATTATTTTTGATAAAGAGTTAAACTCTAAGGGTGAGCGCAAGGGGGCAGTCGTAGAACTAAAGCATCAGCTTGATGCCTACTTGTTTGAAAACGGCATCAGCAAGGATCACCGTGCAAAAGCAATTGGCAAATTACTTTTCCCAATTGTTGAAGAGGCGGTTACGGAAGGCATTCTTAAAGAAAAGAAACGTGTCGATGGTCGTGGCATCGAAGAGATTCGTCCCTTATATTCTGAAGTTTCACTACTGCCTAGAACTCATGGATCTGGCTTGTTTAGCCGTGGCGAGACTCAGGTGATGTCGGTGGTAACTCTGGGTTCGGCAGGTCTAGAGCAGAGTCTTGAAGGTATCGAAGGTGCTGGCACAAAACGTTACATGCATCACTATAATTTCCCACCATATTCTGTTGGTGAGGTAAAAAACATGGGCGTGCCAAGTCGTCGTGATATTGGTCACGGAGCACTTGCTGAAAAAGCACTTATTAACATGTTACCCCCAAAGGAGGATTTTCCATATACTATTCGTGTGGTGTCTGAGACTTTGGGTTCTAATGGTTCGTCATCGATGGCTTCAACTTGTGGCTCAACCTTAGCTCTGATGGATGCTGGTGTGCCGATTCGTAAGCCAGTAGCGGGTATTGCTATCGGTATTGCCTCGAATGAAGACATGAGTGAGTGGCAGGTTATTACCGATATTCAGGATTTGGAGGATGGTAAAGGTGGCATGGATTTCAAGGTAGCTGGTCATGACTCTGGTATTACGGCCATTCAATTGGATACCAAGACTATTGGTCTGACAAAAGAAATTATTGCTGAGGCATTACGTCAAGGCAAAAATGCTCGTTTGCAGATTCTTGATATTATGCAGCAGGCTATACCGACAGTTCGACCAGAATTGTCGCAATATGCGCCACGAATTACCTCATTTCATATTAATCCTGACAAGATTCGTGATGTTATCGGTACTGGTGGCAAGGTGATCAATGAGATTATTGCAGCAACGGGCGTAACAATTGATATTGAAGATGACGGTTTGGTGATGGTATGTGGTACTGATGCGGGTAAGACTCAAGAGGCGATTGATTGGATTAAGAATATTGTTCGTGAATTTGTTGCGGGTGAAGTCTTTACGGGCAAGGTTGTGCGCATGCTTGATTTTGGCGCCTTCGTTGAGTTGACACCAGGCAATGATGGCATGGTTCATGTTTCGGAAATGGCACCTTATCGTGTCGGTCGTCCATCAGATTTTGTAAATGAGGGCGACACGGTAACCGTTAAGATTAAGGAGATAGATGAAAAAGGTCGTGTTAACCTGACCATGAAAGGACTCGAAGAAAATCAAGCTTTATGGAAAGATGAAAAGGGTAAGCAAACTGCTGAAGCTGGTGGTGGCTTTAATCGAGGTGGTGATCGTGGTCCACGTCCAGGTGGTGACAGAGGACCTAGGCCCGGTGGCGACAGACCAAGAAATTTTGATCGAAAATAGTTTATAGAAAGACCCGAGCTCATGTAGCTCGGGTTTTTTGCTATTGACGAGCGGATGCAATCGGGTTAGGCTTAAACTAGTAAATTCCAAATTGCCATATTTGGCTACAAGGGGGTAACTATGCATGACTTAGTTACGGTAATGTCGAAAGAATCACTTGCTGCAAATGAATTATTGAATGATGAGATATTTGCAGAATTTGCAAATGATTTAGCACCAGGTGATAATCGCAATTTTGATCCTTTAAATGGTTTTGTGCCTGTTGAAGAAATTATTGATGACCAGCTCAATCCTCTTGAGCACCTCATTTCGTTGGAAGAATTGAGTCAGCAAGATTTTGGTGGAAAAATTCCGTCAATTGGGGTAATCAAGACGACAATGCTGTGTATTAACCTTGATTTACTAAAAGACACCTATTTTGGTGGCAAGAGTAAATAAAACAGCTTTGCTGAAACCACAATTAAATATGAAATAGCCCCACTTAACCCTGGGGCTTTGATATTTGCAGGATTGACATTTTTAACAAGTTATGGTAAATTTTAAATAAGGCTAGTTGTTTTTACAATTAGCTTTTTTTATTATAAAACTTAATTTAACTGAAATTGCTAGAAAATTTAGCATTTCAATAGAAAAATACATGTCCGATATTTCAAGTGCCATGAAAGTGATTTGTGAAGAAAAAGGCTTGTCGTTTGAAGCGGTGTTAGAAACCGTGGAATCGGCCCTTGCTGCTGCTTATCGCAAAGACTTTGGTGAAAAAAATCAAAATATTAAAGTTGAATTTGACCCAGAGTCTGGCAAGTCGAAGGTTTATGATGTTAAAATTGTCGTCGAAGACGTGCCAGAAGAGGACTTAGACGAAAATGGTGAACCGATTGTTCATGAGGAGTTAAATGCTTATGTGAGTCTGGAGGATGGTGAAGAAGAGGTTCATAGATATAATCCTAAAACAGAGATGCAGATCTCAATTGCTCGATTGATTAAAAAGGGAGTTAAGTTGGGTGACGAGGTTCGCACAAAATTAGAAATTCCATCAGAATATGGCCGCATGGCAGCACAGACTGCCAAGCAGGTTATTATTCAACGTTTGCGTGAAGCAGAAAGAGACATGGTCTTTAGTGAGTTCAAAGACAAGGAACATGAGGTTGTCACTGGTGTTATTCAGCGACGCGAAGGCGGCGTGGTTTTTGTCGATATGGGCAAGTCCACTGGCGTTGTATTGCCTGATGAACAAATTCAGGGTGAACGCTATAATGTGGGTGATCGCATCAAGGTTTATGTGAAAGAAGTGCGCATGTCACCAAAGGGACCGGAGATTATTTTGTCTCGCACTTCTGATGAGATTTTACGAAAAATATTTTATTTAGAAATACCGGAGATATCAAATGGCTTGGTGGATTTGAAGGCTGTGGCACGTGAAGCAGGTGCTCGCGCTAAAGTTGCTGTCTACACCTCGTCTGACAAAGTTGACCCAATCGGTTCATGTGTCGGTCAGCGTGGTGCCCGTATTCAAAACATTATTCAGGAGTTGGGCGGTGAGAAGGTGGATATAGTGAGCTTTGATGACGATGTCGCCAAATTCATTTCTAATGCTTTGGCGCCAGCCCGTATTAATGCGGTCGAATTAAATGAAAAAGAGAATAGGGCTCTTGTTTGGGTTGATGAAGATCAGCTGTCACTTGCGATTGGCAAGGGTGGTCAAAATGCCAGATTAGCAGCGCGTTTGACTGGTTGGAAAATTGATATATCAAGTAGAGGTGTAAAAACGGAATTGGCCCTTGACAAAGAGGCCGTAGACGACGAAAATAATGACAACGAGGAGGTTTCAGAATAATAATTAATTTTATAATAACGAACCAATGATTACATTATTCGTGTTGGGAAGCGCTGTAGCGGCCATTGTCTATGGTGCGATTCTCATCCAGGTTGTGTTGAAGCTCGGTACAGGCAATGAAAAAATGCAAGCCATTGCCAAGGCTATTCAAGAAGGTGCTAATGCCTATATGAATAGGCAATATAAAACAGTAGCTATGGTGGCAGCTGTTTTGTTTGTGGCAATTGGTGCTGGGTTGGGTTGGCCGACTGCGGTCGCCTTTTTAGTGGGTGCTGTACTTTCTGGTTTAACTGGTTATATTGGTATGTACGTGTCAGTACGTGCCAATATTCGAACAGCTGAGGCTGCTAGAGGCGGCATGCAAAAGGCTTTGGATGTAGCTTTCAGAGGTGGTACTGTTACTGGCATGCTAGTTGTTGGTTTGGCTTTACTTGGCACTGCAGGTTTTTATTTTGGTGCTTCAAAGCTTATTGGTACGGAAAAGGCCATTGAGTCGTTGATCGGTCTAGCTTTTGGCGGTTCTTTAATCTCTATTTTTGCTCGACTTGGGGGCGGTATTTTTACCAAAGCAGCCGATGTTGGCGCTGACCTGGTCGGTAAGGTAGAAGCCGGTATTCCCGAAGATGATCCACGTAATCCAGCAGTTATTGCTGATAATGTTGGTGATAACGTTGGTGATTGTGCTGGTATGGCGGCAGATCTCTTTGAGACCTATGCCGTAACCTCAATTGCAACCATGGTTTTGGGTGCCTTGATGTTTGACTATAATTTAAATGCAATTTTGTACCCACTGGTGCTGGGTGGTGTAGCAATTTTTGCCTCAATCGCCGGTACTTTTTTTGTTAAATTGGGTAAGGATGGCAATATTATGATGGCTTTGTACAAAGGCTTGATTGCCGCTGGCTTGTTATCAGCTGCTGCCTTTTATCCTGTAACTGTTTATTTCATGAAGGATAACGGTTTGTATGGCGTGCCGAATTTGTATCTTTCAGCCTTGATTGGTTTAGCCGTGACGGCCGCTATCGTGGTAATAACTGAGTATTATACTTCCACAAAATATCAACCCGTAAAAGATATTGCCAAATCATCAGAGACTGGTCATGGCACGAATATTATTACAGGTTTAGCGGTTTCAATGAAATCTACAGCTTTGCCTGTAATCGTGATTGTTGCCGCAATTTTGGGCTCTTATGCCTTGGCCGATATCTATGGTGTAGCCATTGCCGCTATGGCGATGCTTTCTATGGCCGGTATTATTGTTGCCATTGATTCGTTTGGTCCTATTACTGATAATGCTGGAGGAATCGCTGAGATGGCAGAGATGGGTGAGGATGTGCGCAATATCACTGATCCACTCGATGCAGTGGGTAATACCACGAAGGCAGTTACTAAGGGCTATGCGATTGGTTCAGCCGCCTTGGCTGCTTTAGTTTTGTTTGCAGATTTTGCTCACACGGTTGTTTTGAAAGGTGGGTCGGCTGAATTTTTGATTGACAACCCCTACGTATTGGCAGGCCTTCTCATTGGTGGTGCATTGCCATATTTTTTTGGAGCCTTGTCGATGCAGGCTGTGGGTAAAACGGCCGGAGCAGTTGTTGAGGATGTGAGAGCACAATTTAAAGAAAAGCCAGGAATTATGCTAAACACTGAAAAGCCTGATTACGGCCGCACAGTGGACATTGTTACTAAAGCCGCAATTAGTGAAATGACTATCCCGGCGCTTATTCCGGTAGTGGCACCAATTTTAGTGGGCTTTACTTTGGGTATCGAGGCGCTTGGTGGTATGTTGGTTGGCACAATCGTAACTGGTTTGTTTGTCGCCATTTCGATGACGACTGGTGGTGGTGCTTGGGATAACGCCAAGAAATATATCGAAGAGGGTCATCATGGCGGTAAGGGGTCTTTTGCTCATCAGGCAGCTGTGACTGGTGACACGGTTGGTGATCCATACAAGGATACGGCCGGACCAGCCATTAATCCGATGATTAAAGTGGTTAATATTGTTGCTTTATTGATATTAACTTTGTTATTACGTTAATTTGAGATTTCATAGAGCCTCGTATAATTTGACGAGGCTCAATTGAGAGTTCAAACGTTCATTTCAACCGACACACATGTCGGAATTCACAACGGAGGTAGTGCAACATGGCAAACAAAGAACGGAGAAGACACGTTGAAATTCGAAAACCGGCAGCACTCTACAAGGTTATCGGCACAGCGCATGGTCATGATATTGTCATGACGCTTGCAAGAAATCCAGTGCCTTGCATGGGTGTTTGCGGCCGTCGTATGGTTCATTCAGTGGCTGAGGTTCGACCTTATGGTGTGTCAAAAGGTCTTTGTACGGCAGAATCATGTAAACACGTGGTGCGTGAAAAGATTATAAATGACGTGGGTGTCAAAATTGTATTATCCAAAGTACAACCGGAGACGCAGGTTAGGTCTCAGTATTACGATCCAAGTTGTGCTGCCTACGCCTAGGCAGTAAAATCAGGGGAGGGATGTTAACCTCCCCTTAGTTTATTATTAAACATATTAAAATATGCAAGTAACAAAAAAAGATTTAGGAAAAAGCCAATTTGAATTAACAGTTGAATTGACGGTCGAGGAGATTAAGCCCTTCATGGAGCGTGCTACAGAATCCATCTCAGCTAGTCTAAAGATTGAGGGGTTCAGACCAGGCAAAGCGCCATACGAAATGGTTAAACAAAAAGTTGGCGAACTGGCTATTTTGGAAGAGGCCACCCGATTTGCGGTGAATAAGCATTTGGATAAAGTTTTGCTTGATAACTTGGAGCGACAAGCGGTTGGTCAGCCTATGATCAGTATCACTAAGCTTGTTCCTGGTAATCCTGTTGAATTCAAAGTAGAAATATCTACCATGCCTGAAGTTACTTTGGGCAATTACAAGGAATTTGCCTTAAAGGAACCAGTGGTGGAGATTTCAGAGGCGGAATTGCAAAAAGTAATGACCGAGCTGGTTGAAATGAGAGCAATTGAAAAAATATCAGAAGAGGTTGTAACTGAAACTGACAAAGTTATTTTGGATATTCAAATGTATTTGGATAAAGTTCCAGTTGAGGGCGGTCAAGGCAAAGGTGTAGCGGTAATTCTTGGCAAAAATTATATCATACCGGGCTTTGATGAAAAAATTGTCGGTATGAAAAAGGCAGAGGTTAGGGAATTTAATTTGCACTACCCAGAGGACAATCATCAAAAAAACTTGGCTGGCAAAATGGTTGACTTTAAGGTGACTTTGGTTGAGGTTTATAAGCGAGAAATGCCAGGGCTAGATGACGCTTTTGCTATCACCTTTGGTTTAAAGAATTATGAGGAATTGCAAAAAAATATTTCTGAAAATTTGCGCCATGAGAAGATTGAAAAAGAGGCTCAGAAAATTGAAATTGAGCTTTTGAATAAAATATCGGAAACAACTAAATTTGGCGATATTCCAGAGGTCGTAATCAAAAACGAAGCCGAGCAGATGTTTCACGAATTAGAACATAACATTGAGCATCAGGGTGGCAATATTAATGATTACTTGCAAAATGTTAAAAAATCAAAAGAAGAAATTCAGCTCGACATGTTACCTGAAGCTGTGAAGCGGGTTAAGACTATTTTGGTGATCAGGGAAATAGGTATAAAAGAAGGTATCAAGGTTGAGGCGAATGAGGTTGAAGAATATTTGGCCAAAGCCATTGAGCAGTACAAGGACGATAAGGAGGTTTTAGAACGTGTAAAAACGATTAGTTATAAGAACTATTTATTCAATTTTTTAACCAATCAAAAGATCATTAAGCAGCTAAAGGATTGGAACTTAGTAAAATAAAAAAATAGACCGCCCAGTTGGGCGGTCTATTTTTTTAAAATTAAATTTTAGATTCCATTGGGTATACGGCTGATTTCTGCCCACGGCGTTGGCGCGCCAATGCCTTGAAATAATTTGTATGCTGCCTGTCCGGAGTCTAGTTTGTAGGATTTGCGACTAATTGGACCAATGTAATAATAGGTGGTTGTAGTGCCAGTTTGCGAGCTAAGAAATTTGCCAGCAACACTGGTCGGGAATTTGCTTTTTTCGTATTTTTTTATATAAATACTGGTATTTTTTTGTGCGAAGCGTTTGTATAAATATTCTATCTCAGTAGAGGTTGCGAAATCATAGCGCAATCTGTCAAGGGGATTAACATAACTTAGATTATTTTTCTGTTTATCATTTATCAATACTTTGCCAAGACTTTTGTTTCGATAAAGTTCAAGTTTATTGTAGTTGAGCTTGCTAACAATTTGGTAACTTCCGCCTGCTGCTTGAGTCAGAATGTTGGTGGCCAGGTTGTCAGCTGTTAGGGCCTGGCTAGTGCTGGTGCTTAAGGTGATGTTGGTGGTAATATTTTTTTGCGGTGCAAAAATTATCGTCAGAATTGTGCCAGCTAGTCCTTTGTATGGCTTGGTTGTCCCACCCGCGAATGAAAGTGTGCCTGAGGCGTTATTAATTTTGGGCTTGAGTGGCCATAAATCAAAAATAGAATTAGTGAGCTCTATTCTTTTAATGTTGAGTTCTTTAGGATTGAAGGAGATTTTGCTTTCCACGGCATTAATACCTGGTTCACCGCCGCTGTTCATGACGAGCTTAATTGGCAATTCCTTGTTGATTGAGTAGGCGCCAGAATTTGAGTAAAGTAATAACTTGGCTGAGGCGGCCAGCGAGACACTTGGAGCTGCTAGTAAAATTAAAATGGCAAGTAAAATATTTTTATTCATAATTTTAGTATAACAAATAAATGCTAATTTTATAAATGTCGTAACAACAAAACACCCACCTGATAAGGTGGGTGTTTTTATTGCGGGGGGTAGTGAAACTGATTATAACCTACTTTCAAGAGCTGGACCGCTATTACATTGTGCCAAAAGTGGGGCAACATTCGTTGTAATTGAGTACTTCGTGGTGATCTCGATCATTGGCTCCCAAGTGGGCGAATTCGGGCAAGAACGGGGTTACACGGGGTGAAGTTGGAGGAATTGGGTGAATTGGTGGTTAGGCACTAGAACTGGGTGAATTTGAGCATTAACCGTAGTAGTATATTTGGTCTAAAATTAAAATTAATTGCAGTGCTCTTATTTTTGTATATTGATTAACTTCTGCAACGCCATGGCCAGAAGAATTTCTTGAAAGCTCAACATCTCCAGTTTCTGTATTAAAACTCGCGAATGCCACATCTTTTAAGTATTCTAGAAAAGATAAAGGTAATAAGAGTGAGAAATCGGAACCGGACTTATTTTTTGCCTTGTTTATGATGTGGGATATTAAGTCTGGTGTTTTAACGTTATTACCTTTGCCGGTATCGATATGATAAATGGCACGTAAAATACCCTCCGTTTCAGACCAAAGATTTTTAATGCAATTAATGTATCCTGATTGATCATTGTCTAGGTAGGCCTTTATGCCAGCCATTATGAGTTCTTTTTTGTTGGCAAAAATATCGTTACCCCACCATTTATTGGAAATTTTATCAATTCGTTCTTTTGTAAAATTATTAAGTATTTGCGTTATTCTGTTTTGAAAATCAAATTTATCATGATATATCTCCGTTAATAATTTGAATTCTGACCCAATAATTTCAATAAATGGAAACCATCCATCTTTAATAATTTCCTTAAATCTTGATTCGGCTTCGAGTGTTTTATAAACATGATAAAATGACAGGTATCGATAAATATCGCCTATTGATAAAGACATTTTGTCTAAATCTAATTTTTCAACCAATATGCCTGGTGGTGTGTTAACTGTTTGAACGTGAGTGCCGAGATCAAAAAACAGACCAAAACGCCAGCCAACCTTAAAACAATAAATTACTTTATCAGATTCAGTAATTTCAATATCTGGAAATTTAACTTTTCTAATATCCGCAATGTCGTCTTGCATTATAGCTTCTCCTTGTTTAATATCCTTCTTAACCTTTACTTCCAGCAATATATTTATATCGTTTACATATAAGTCTGCACTTAGGTCAGAATGAATAATCACCAGAAACTGATGCACCATGTTGGGTGATATAAGAATTCCATTAAAAAATATATTGGAAATCTTTTCTGAGTATAAATAAAACTCTGGATCATCCGAGGTGAGCAATGATCTAGTTAAAATTTTAACAGTTTCGCCACCAAGAGCACCCTCCAAGGCAAAACCAGTCAAGTCTTGGACTTGGTCAAAATGTATTTTCATCTATAATTAATAAGGTTAAATTTGCTTTTATTTTGAAAGACTAAAATTATTTACCCTCTCGGTTGCTAGATCAACATACTTTTTTTCTTTCTCAATTCCAATCCAGTTGCGATCTAATGCCTTTGCAACAACAGCAGTAGTTCCGCTTCCCATAAAAGGGTCGAGTATTAAGTCACCTTTTTTTGATGCTGTTAAAATAACTTGTTGGATTAGTTTTAATGGCTTTTGAGTTGGGTGTGATTTAATCCCGTCAGCACCTCGAAGACGTTCGCCACCCCTGCAAATGGAAAAATTCCAATCAGTATCCTTCATTTGCTTCCCGCCATTCATTTCTTTTAGGAGTTTATAATTGAACGTATATTTTTTGCAATTTTTATCTTTTACTGCCCAGAGCAATGTTTCATGATTATTGGTCAATCTTCGGCAACTCAAATTAGGCAATGCTCCAATCTTCACCCATATTACATCGTTTAAAAACCATATCCCAAGATCTTGCATTATTTTTCCAACTCTAAAGATGTTGTGATACATGCCTATTATCCAAATTGTGCCTGTTGTTTTTAAAACTCTTTGACACTCTTTAATCCAATTATGCGTAAAATTATCATAATCTTCATAGCTCTCAAATTTATCCCATTCATCATCGACTGGTATCACCTCAGAACCATCCGCTCTTTTTAATCTCTTACCCTTCGGTAGCTGGAGAAAATATGGTGGATCAGCGAATACTAAATCAATTGAATTGTCTGGTAATTCTTTTAACACATTAATACAATCGCCATGAATGATTTTATTAATATATTGTTGCATTTTAGAAGTTATAAATTACTAAGTGTTCAACATCGCGATCATTTCTGCCCTTAACATTGTACAGATATGTTTTATCAAACTTATCTATTTTAATTCCGTCTTTATTTTTATAAAGATTGTAAATGAAAGGAGTTTTCTTAATTATAAGAATAAAATTAGCCTTGGTTTTGTATAAACAATTTGCTAGCCTCTCTTGATCTTTTTTGTCGAATGATGCCTTTTCGTAGTCGCTGAAATCAGTATCATACGGAGGATCCAAAAAAATAAAATCTTTTTTGGTTAGGTCGTTCTCTTTGAATATCAATTCAAAATCTTTATTTTCAATTTTTGTGTTTCTAAACAATTCTTGAATAGTTGGATTTAACACATGCTCAACCTTTTTTCTAAAATCTTTATTGTTATAGCCTATGCCACCATAGGGAATGTTGAAGTGTCCACTACTATTAAATCGAAACATCGAGGCATAACAAAATTCTCTTATAAAATAATAGTTAGCAATTTTTTTTGCTTTTGTTGTTTTAAATTTTGTGCCATTAAAATTCATGACATCCCTGAAGTGCATATAAAAACCACTCCTAAATCCTGTTTCAATATTTTTTTCTAAATCACCCTCTGGCAGATCACCTCTTTGTTTCTCAATGTCCTTTGTTCTTTTAATCTTTGAAATTAAATTAGCAATAATTTGCTTTAACAAATTTTGTTCATCGAGGCAAAAACTTTTATGAAATAGTCCGTTGAATTTATCTTCTTCCTTGCGCAATATGTCATTTATTGTTTTTTGGAGTTCTTGTATTGTTACTTCGTCATTTCGGTATTTTGCGTATAGGTTGAATAATTTTTTTTCAAAGACTTTTATGTATTTTGGAATTTTCTCCCAGTTATCTACGTAATCTAATAATTCTTTTTTAAACAAATCTCTATCTTCTTCACCTTTTACAAATTTATAGAGATCAACCAATTCTTCACATATATCATTGATGATAGCTTTTTTTGGTTGTAGCTGAAAAAAAACTGCTCCTCCACCAAAAAATGGCTCAACATATCGATCAAATTTAGGAATAATCTCTTTGATATATTCAAACTCTTTTGTTTTGCCCCCAGGCCATTTTATAAGTGTTTGCATGGTTAGTTTAAGTAAGTTTTTTTAATAGCCTCTAGCGCTTCCCTTATTAGAAATGCATTTTCTTTGTAGGTATCCAGCACCAATTCATATCCATCTTGTGATTTACAAACAAAATTCCAAAAATCTTTACCAATTAGCAATTCGTCTTTTGAAAAAAATTGTAATACTCTTCCTTGTCGCCACTCTTTGTCTTCACCAAACCTGTTATAGGCAGTTGCAAAATGGCATTTAATTATCGCATCCTTGTCTAAGGAATTTGATAAAATAGCATATTGCTCAAAAATTGCTTCCTTTTCTGATCTGGCCTTTTTATTATCTAAGTCGCCTCCGATTTTTAATTCAATTAAGTGGTGTGTATTTGTTTCCTTGTCCATTAAATAATAATCACTTACATGAACCTTGGTAATGACGTTTGAGTTTGGTTCTATCTTTCTAATCTCCTCGTAATGAGAAGGATCTGGTTTTACAGGATTTTTTGTATTCTTATATGCTTCAAGTAGTTCAGCTATTTTGGATGTTTGTTCGGGATATAATTTACCTTCAACGCTTTTTTTGACATCGTAAAATAACTTAGCAATGTTAATTGCCATTCCCTCTAGCATGTTGCCCAGTGAGCTGTCTAGTGAACGAACTAAAGCTGAATAATATTGTATGTCCTCGCCAAGTGCGGCAATAAAGACATTATGAATTTTCATATTAATAACACCATCAGGATTTTCAACTTCTCCCTCGTGCCTTGCACGAAATCCAGTGGCATAAGATTCAACCGATGCCCTTACAATAGATTTAATAGCATCTTTTTTGTCTAGTTTATTGTCATTCATATAATTATTTTATTAAGTCATCGACTTTTACACCGAGAGCTTTTGAAATTTTATTAAGGGTATCAATTGTTGGGTTGGGATTTTCGCCAAGCTCTAACTTGGCAATTGTGTTAAGGGATATATCTGCTAATTTCGATAATCTGTCTTGAGATATGCCTTTTAACTCCCGAAGTTTTTTGAGATTTTTTCCAATTGTTGACATAGGGTATTAAATAAGTTCTTTTACTATAATATATTGATTAAATTATATCACTAATTTATAATACAATCAAAGAGCTTGATTTATATGATATTTATATGGACAATTCGGAGTTAAAAAAACTTCAAAATATATTTGCAGTACTTGAGGAGATTAAGGCTGAGCTGGATGGAAAAGTTTTAGTTGGTGAGATTAGAACAGAGCATGCGGTTTCAGTGCTAAATTCCGACAGTCTTGACTATGATGATTATATGCAAGTTTTGATTGATTTGAAGAATATGGGAGTTTTAACCTATTCAGATCGAGATATCAGTGGCGACAATCTAGTTGTTATAGGTTCGCATGAGTTAGTGTTAAAGATTAAGGCAGAAGCATTTGAGAATAAATATAATGAATTGAGCGAACAGTTTGGCAAGTTAACTGTTCACGAAAACGAACAGATGGCAAAATTAAGCAAAGAACAATTATCTAGCTATAAGCAATTTTTGCGAGTTGTTATTTTTCATCTGCCCTACGCCAAGGGTCAGGGTGCTTGTAATTTGTCTTTGTCGATTCCTTTTTCTGATTTTAAGGCGCTGGATAGGATTGCCGTGGCTGAGATTGCTGATAAAATTAGTGGTGATTTTTTATTTCTCAAAAGAAAAGAGGTGGAGCTGGGAGAAAATTTGGAGTTGATGATTTATGTTAAAAAAAAATTGGTCGAATTCGCTCGTGTTATTGATGAAGCAACTAAAAATGAAGATAGACCAGTATTGGGAGAAATATCTAGTCTTATAATTACCGAGTCGCCACTTTCAAATGACTATAAATGCGTTATTAATGGTGATTATCGAAATCCGTTGGAAATTAGCAAGTCTGCTTATGCTAAGTTGTTAACTCAGACCGCACAAAATATTCCTCTTGAGAAAAAGAGCCACAAGAACTATTTCGATTATATCAACTCCAATCGCAAAAATGTTTTTTATAAGGCGGGATATCAGAAGACGAAAATTCTTAAAGAAGTTAATGGGTATATTATGCCAGCAGTGGCAATGGAATTTGTGGATGAGCGAAAGAAAAAATCAGCTTAACCGCTGGACAAAACTGGAAATGTGAATAACTGATTTAAACCGCTTGAAATAAGGCGGTTTTATTGTCGGCTGGACGGTTGTTCAGCCTATTTTTTGTTGTCCATCGGCCATATGATTTAGGCAAGATTAATTTATATGCAATTCATATGGCAAATTTAGATAGCTACGAAACAAAGGATCAATATTTGGCAAGCACTCTTTTTGCGCTCGGCTTGAAAGTTATCAAGTCAGAATGGCGAGGACGGGAGTGTTTTTTTATTTTTTCCGAAGCTGAACAATGTCAGAAAATTATCAGGCAATACTATTCAGGCGAATTAAAAGCCGATCCGAGAATTATCTTTGATGGTTTCAAGGCAATCAAGTCGATGATATTTAACACCAAATAATATGATAATGAAATTATATGCAGAGATTTTGGATACCAGACGCTTTCGTTAGAAAGCTCGCCAGAGATTTAAATACTAGCGACCACTCGGTCTTTATGGCTTTATCTTCTCACGCCAATAGAAATGGTGAGACTTTTGTTGGCTATCGAAAAATTGCCGAGGAGATGGGATTGAATAAAGATACGGTGGTTAAATCAATCAAACGATTAAAAGCGTACGGATTAGTCGTACGCTTAGATAAGAAGATTAATGGTCAGGTGTCCTTTTTGAAACTAATCACTGTACTGTTTGAGCAGGGTCAACCGTCCGAACCAGTCGTACATAAGGAAGTTATTAAGGAAAATTTTAAGGAAACGGTTTCAAATAATTTTAAAAGCAAAGAAGGAAGTGGTTTCGTCGATGGTATAGATTGGGAGAAACGTAGGCGTATACTGGCTGAAATGCGAGAAAATGTTGCCAAATTAGGCAAAAATAAGATTAAAAAAGAGGAAGTTGATGAACAGAAATGTAACAAATGTAACACTATAAAAAAGGAAGAACAGGAGGGTTATGATCACTGAAGCTGGATTGGACAAGTTCATTGCTCTTTATGAGCTAAAATATGGGATTAAGCTTAATCGCCAAGAGGCTTTGAATATGTATATTCGGTTAGTTAGGGCGGTTAAGATTGCTTTAAATTCTAAACAAAACTTGAAAACTTGATTATTTGCCACAAAATCAAAACTACGTTAACATCCCGCCATTATAGCCAGAGTTAGTCAAATAAATGGAGAAACCAAATCAAAAAACTAGATATTTCAGTTATAGGCGAAAGTCGTCCGACTCCGAGGATCGACAGATTTTGAGTTTGGATTCGCAGAAGCGGGAGCTGGCCGAGTTTGCTCGCAAAGAGGGTATAAAAATTGTAGGAGATTTTGAGGAGTCGCAATCGGCTTATAAACGAGGTCGGGCTCAGTTTGAGAAGATGATCAGTCTAATCGAAGAGGGCAAAGCCGATGGCATATTGGTTTATCACATCTCCCGTTTGGCTCGTAATATGACCGATGGCGGTATTGTTATAGATATGCTTAAGGACGGAGTATTACAGGAAGTCAGGACGCCCTCGGAAAGTTATTCTAAAAACTCAGGTCAAGAATTCTTTTTGGCTTTGCAGTTCGCCATGTCCAAGAAAAGCTCGGATGATACTTCGGAATTTGTGAGGCGTGATTTGCAGGCCAAAATTCTTAAGGGCGAGTACCCAGGCTTTGCCGCTTTGGGTTATTTAAATATGGATCGGGAGGGCAAGATTTCTGGTAAGCAGTACACGTTTGAAAAGCAGGAAGTACTGGCCAAACTAAACAGACCATTAAGACGGATTGAAAAAGATCCGATTATGGCTCCACTGATCAAAGAATTATTTGAGTGCTATGCGACTGGTCAATATACATTAAACTATTTGCGGGAGATGACTGCAGGTTGGGGATTATTGGGAGAGCGAAGTAAAAAGAAACTCAGCATGGTAACGATTTACCGCATTATGATGAATCCGTTTTATTATGGGGCGATTTTGTGGAAAGGCAGAGTCATTGAGCCTGAGGAGTTGCCAGACGGTCGGCATGAGCCGATTATTAGTCGTGAGCTTTATAACCGAGTGCAGGAAGAATTACATAGACGGACTCGCCCTGTGGTCAAAAAGCGATATTACACTTATACGAATTTTATGAAGTGCGGAGCTTGCGGAGGCAATATCTCTGGTATGGTGGCTAAGGGTATTATTTATTATCGTTGTATTAAATGTACTGGTCTGCATTATATTTCTGAGCTGGAGTTGGAATCACAGATTGCTCAGACGATTGATTCCATGACGGTTGATGAGGACTTTTTAAAATTGGCCTTGGAGGAAATTAATAAGGCTAATGAGCAAGAGATTGGCAATCGGGATAATATTCTTAAACGCCAACAGACGGCCTTGATCAGGTGTCAGGCTAAAATGGATAATCTGGTCAGGCTTAAAATCTCGCCTGATAATACGGACGGCTCGCTGATGGGTGATGAGGAGTTTATGGCACAGAAGAAAGAGATTGTTTTGGAAAAAGAAAAAATCCAAGAGAAGATGGGTGATGTTGATCAGTCGAGTCAGAATTGGTTTGATCTGGCGGTGGACTATGTGAACTTCACCTGTCGGCTCAAAGAGAAATTCAAAAACGCCTCTCCCGAAGAGAAGCGTGAGATCTTTTTATTCGTTTACTATAACCCGATTTTAACCGACAAAACGCTCGCAAATTCAACCGTTCTGCCACATAATTTCATAATTTCTTGGAATCGTGAAAATGTGGCCACTAGAACCGAAGATTTAGTGCAACATACGCAAAAAGAAGACCCTTTCGGACCTTCTTGTTGCTTAGTGCGGAGCGGACGAGACTCGAACTCGCGACCTCTGCCGTGACAGGGCAGCATTCTAACCAACTGAACTACCGCTCCAGCGGTATCAGGCTTTAAAATAACCAAAAAACAGGTCACTCAAAGACTCTTTTGATATGCTATCAAATTAATTGCGACTAGTCAATAATACGGCCAGATACTTGATTTTTAGGGCTATTAGGGCTATAATTAGCTTATAAGTATAAAATACGAATATGAGTGAAAATAAGATGATTAGTCCTGAGGTTTTAATGCAGATTAAAGAGCAATTAATTCAGGATCGTGCTGATATATTGCGTGAACTGGGTGAAGTTTCAGAGGGTGAATCTAACAAGGATATTCATGCCAAGTTTCCGGTTGTTGGTGAAAAATTAGATGAGCAGGCGCAGGAAATTGAGGGCTATACTACTAATTTGGCCACGGAACGCATTTTAGACGATAATTTACGTGATATCGAAACGGCTTTAGCTCGCATTGCTGATGGCACCTACGGAGTTTGTAAATATTGCAAGCAACCAATTGCCGAAAAGCGTCTACAGGCTAGGCCTGTTGCTTCGGCTTGCGTTGAATGTAAAAGCAAACTTCAAGCATTGTAATATTCATGACCTCGAATATAAAAAAAGCAGCTTATTTGTTAATAGCTGTTTTTTTATTTGCTCTGGATAGGTTTTTTAAAGACTGGGCCTTGAAAGGTTATGAATTCAGTTTGATAAAAAATTTTTTAAGCTTTAAGTTTGCCGCAAATCCCTATATTGCTTTTTCTCTGCCGATTAAGGGAATGGTCTTAAATTTTATAATCGCTAGCTTGATTGTCGGTTTGATATATTACCTTGCGAAAGAGCAGAGCAAGTTTATGCCGATCTTTGTCTTATTTTTTTCTTTGATCATCCTTGGTGCTGTGAGTAATTTTTGGGATCGCTTGATTTACGGCTATGTAATTGATTATTTTGATTGTAAATATTTTACCGTTTTTAATCTCGCCGATGCGATGATTTTTGTCGGCGTAATAACTTATTTATTTTCACAAAAAAAGATCACCCAAATTGGATGATCTATGGCATTTAAGCGGCTGGCCAAATGATAAAATACACTATATCGTGATAAATTATTTCTTTGGCTGGCCTGTTTAAAGGCTTAGTGGTTGAGACCGAAAAGTCTGTGCCTGGAATGATGATTGAGCTGAGTTGATTGTTGATCAGCTGTTCGATGGCCTTGTTGGCGAGTGTAATCAGTTGTGATGAGATCTGAATTGACATAAATTACTCCTTATTTTTAGATTGTGATATTGTCTTGAGCGTTTGTTTGGCTTTTTCAAGCATTTCGAGATCTTTTGGAAAATAATTTTTAGTGGTACTGAATTGGTTCACGACGGTCTCGTTATAAGGATCTTCACTGGGTTGAATTTTTTTCGTGCGGCCGGTGTCAATTACTAAAGGCATTAAGGTTTGTCGATCCAGCATGATATTGCCGAGGTGAAAATCCCGATGATGAAAGCCTTGTCGGTGCCATTCCTTCATATAAGCGGTCAAGGCGGTGAAAAAAGTTTCAGCATCAAAATCTTTTGGTAGAGTTTTTTTGATGTGCGGCTTGCCGACCATCTGTTCGTTCGTAAAAACGTATAATGGGTCTGCCTCTAATTTTTCCATGACTATGAGGTGTAGTTTTTTGTTCTCGATTACCAAGTAAGGTGTCGGTAGACGGACGCCATCAATATTAATGTCGGCTAGCTGTGACTGAAGCTCGAACTCTTTTTTTATGGAATTATATTTTTTATAATTCTCATTAGTTGAGGGATTATTGATAATCTTGATGCAGTATTGCGAGTCCGGTTTATTGGGGACTTTTCTAAAATAAACTGAGCCAGCCATACCGCTGTCAATTTCTGTAAGCTCATTATTAAAATATGCCGCTTTTAAATCGGCTAATATGTCGACTAAAAAATCATGATCGAGCTCTTTGGTTTCAGAAAAGGTGGCAATAAAGTCGTCTTCGGTTAATTTATCTTGCAAACCTTCTTGCTGAAATTCGATGACCCTTTTAAGGTCATTCAAAATGGCGTGCAACTTTGCTTGATTTTCCTCCTCAAGAGCTTGATCGTACTTATTTTGCCAAACTTCTCTCAATTTCGGTCTCAGTTGTAAAAGGGCAGTCTCAACCTCTAGTTCATTTTCTTCGCTAAAAATAGCTAATTTATTATTTATTGACTCTTTAATCATTGTGGTTGAGGTAATACACTTTAATATAATTTTTACTATTTGTCAAGATTGGATTGCTTGATTATTGACAAAATTGTAATTATGTGCTAAATTAACTTCTCGTTAGGGGGTTCGAACTTTAAAGAAAGGAGCTCGTGATGAGCAGCGAAAAAACTAAACGCAAGCTGGTTTCAGATGTCGTTTTACCAAAAATTGCTTTAGGGTTTTTTAAAAAAAATCCTTTAGCACAAGGCCATCTTGAACTCGACAAACGCGCTAAAGAAATTTTGCGCAAAGAAGGGTTTGTTAGGACCAAAAACCATACCTTGCTACGTGTTATTAAGTAGCAGTGTTGTCCCAAATTATTTTGTAGTTTGGGACTTTTTTATTTCCTCACTAATGGTGTCACGAATTTCTAGGACTTTATCAAGCATGGTTTTGTATTTTTCGGCATTGGTCGGACTTGAGCCTAGAAATTTATCATTTAAAAAGAAGGCTTGTGACTGTAATTGCTGAAAGGTTTGTTCGAGCGTGAATTTAGCCAGGGGAGATTTTTTGACTACTTCTTTGGTGATTTTTGCTTTTCCGAGTCCGCCGGCTCGTACGATTTCGTCACAAATTTCCTCGAGCGAACTTGGACTAGTTTCGATTATAACTTTAGGAATATCGTTTAGCGCACCTGGCTTGTCTCGCGAATCATCGATGTAATACTTCAGGTTCGTGAATTTTTTTTCATTCAATTTGTCGATCGTCTCGGCGTACTTGGGTGATCGGTTACTTGAGAGCTCGGCGGCAGTTAAGTCAAGCGCAATATATTGATCATTGATTTTAAGAACGAAATCGGTCTTGTTGTTGTAGTCGTCATAGTTGTTGGTGCGAATGATTTCAATGTTGTCACCAAAAGCGCCTGATGAGCCAAGTTTCTCGAAGATAAATTCAAAAACTGGACCATTGATATCTGGATTTTTTTTGAATGCTTCGAATTGTTTTTTTGTGCTTAGTTGATCACGCTCAACAACTTCTTGCGCGTATTGCGGTTCGGTTCCTGCTTGATCGATCGCATCCTCCATCTCCTCGAGAGAAGCTGTTAGGTTGCTTTGTTCGGTGTCTTTTTTTAACCAATTATAAATGGCTAATTTGTTTGGGTTAATTGTTTCTGTTTCTCTAGCAGGAAAAGCATTAGGATTGTACATTATATTATATTTATTATTCGAGTGTTCTCGCTAATTGCAATAGAGATTTTTTGATAGGGCTTGGTTAGGATATCCTGAACTATTTCTGGCCATTCGATGATTGTGACGCAGTCAGGTGCGTAAAGATAGTCTAACGCACCGATATTTTCAAGGTCTTTGGCCGAATTAAGTCTGTAGGCGTCGATATGGCAGAGGAGCTTTATGGTTTGCTGTTTTGCGTCATAAAGTTTCATAATGACGAATGTGGGGCTATTTATGACCTTTGTAATACCGAGCCCCTTGGCTAGACCTTGGCTAAAAGCAGTTTTGCCAGCACCAAGGTTGCCACTTAGGCAAATGACCTCGCCACCCTTGAGTTTTGTGGCGAATTGCTCCGCTAATGCGAAGGTTTCTTCATATGAGTGGGTTGTGATTTGCATCTTATAATTGTAGCTTAAATGGTGTTTTTGGCAAATAAAAAAACAACCTTTTGGTTGTCATTTCTTGTGCGTGATGAGTGATTTACCCGTACCGAGCATAAACTTCGAATCCTTTCTAATTATTCAAAAATAAAAAATCCGGCAAGAACCGGATTATTTATTTGTGCGTGATGAGGGATTCGAACCCCCGACCCCTTCGGTGTAAACGAAGTGCTCTAACCAGCTGAGCTAATCACGCTTATAGCTCTATAATATCATAGAGCGTTTAGATTTTCAATAATTCTGTTGCTGTCTGAGTGTGGTTTTATGAACTTTATCTTGTACGGGTGTGCCGAGAAGAGGATTTGAACCTCCACGGGATTGCTCCCACAACCACCTCAAGGTTGCGTGTATACCGTTTCACCACCTCGGCATAGAGGGGTGAAATGCCCCAATAGTATTAGGCGATTTTTTTCTCTGATAATTTCTTTTTGTAATCACGTTTCAAGAAATACAACTTGGCGCGACGGACTGCGGCCTGCTTTTTGATCTCGATCTTGGTGATTGTCGGTAAATTGATAGGGTAGATCTTTTCTACACCAACACCGTCTGACACTTTGCGAACAGTAATAGTTCCGCCAGTACTTTTATTTTTTTTCAAGGCAATAATAATACCTTCAAAATACTGCAAACGTTCTTTTTCCTCGTTTTTAGTGTTAAGTTCCTTGATTTTTTGATGAAGACGGATTGTCATGCCAGGTGCCAATTTGGCAACTGCTTCTTTTAAGGCTTCTACGTCTGTAGTGATAACCTTTTCAATACGTGGTTTTTTCGGTGCTTTTTTCGGTGCAGCCATAAATTTAATTTAAAAATAGAACCTCTAGTTCTATTTTATCCCTATAAAAACTTTATTATTTCTGTACAAATATTAGAACATTGTTATGCTTTTGTCAATATCTTTTGAACTTTTTCCCAAATTAAGTCGTATGATTGATCTGGGGTTAGGTCGCTAGTATCTAATACGTAGTCAAAGTTTGACTTGTCATAAACATCTATGTTGTAATATTGCTTGTATCTAAGCGTGTCACTGGTTTTTCTGGCCAGGTTAAGGCTTTGCATTTCCTTGATTTGATTGACCACTTTATTGGTTTCGTTGCGGTCATTTGGCATTTGCAAGTTTTTTAAAATTCGCTCGGCGCCAATCTCTTCGTTAACGTCCATAAAAATTTTGAAAGAAGTTGGGATAAAATACCAGGAGGTACGACCCTCAATAATGAAATTATCCTCCTTGGTGGCGAGCTCACGTTGATATTCATCTACTTCTAGATCAGTTTTGGGGTCGGTTTCACCAAGTTGATTATATTCTTCGAGGGTGAGACCGCGTTCCTTGGCTTTTTGTCGGCGGAGTCCACCAATATAGTAATGTGGCCAACCTAAATCTTTGGCTAGTTGTTTAGCTGCCGTAGTTTTTCCTGCTCCAGCATTGCCACAAAAAGAGATAATCATTATTTTATAACTTTTAATAATTCGTTAAATTTTTCTGGTAAATTTATCTTATAGCTTTGTGGTTCACCTTGCAAATCCTTAAAGCTTAATTCAGAGGCGACTAAATAGATTCTGTCGGTTTTTAGTTTTTGATTGGCCAATTTGTTGCGATGAGTGCCGTATAAATTGTCGCCAACAATCGGGTGACCATAGGCGGCTAAATGAGCCCTGATTTGATGTGTTCTACCGGTTTTGATCTGGATTTTTAGTAAAGTGTAGTTGATGTAGCGCGTAATGATCTCGAATTCGCTGATTGAGGGCTTACCTTCTTGATTTACGGGCCGGGCAGCCATTTTGTGTCCACTTGTTGAGCGCTCGATAACGAATTCTATGGTGTCTTTTTCTCTGATCACCTTATCAAAAACCAAGGCTGTATATATCTTTTTGATTCGTCTGTAAGCGAATAATTTTTTGAAATGCTTGAAGGCTTCAGGCGTTTTGGCAATCACAACCATGCCACTGACGTCTTTATCAATGCGATGGACGATCCCGGGGCGTTGTTTATCGTCACCAATATTTATAATCTCCGGATAGCGTTTTAGTAGCCAGTCGACTAGGCTGGGCTCAAGTAAGAAGTCTGAACCATGAATGATGAGTCCGGCCGGTTTATTAATAATTACATAGTCAGATGTTTCTGCAACAATAGTAATTAACTCAAAAATTGAATGATCATATTCTTTGGCCACTTTTTCTGCTCGTGAGGTGCTAACGATAGTGACAATATCAGCCGTTTTTAATCTATAATTAGATTTTTGACCTACTTCATTGACCATGACCAAATTTTCTTCAATTAATTTTTGAATTTGGTTACGGCTCAATTCTGGCAGAGCACCAACTAGGTATTTGTCTAGGCGGGTATTGTTTTCAGTTTCGGCGATTGTGAAGTTCATATGATTTTTTCAAATTGAATCGACATCTGTTCTAAATTAAAGTGCTTGGTGACGCGATCGAGTGAGGCTTGTCCTAATCTTTCTTTGAGTTTGGCATCTTGCTCGATATTGATGATATATTGAGCAATAACCTCGCTGTCATTCATGCAGGTTAGATAACCATTCTTACCTTCAAAGACCAAATCGTCAAGCCCTGAGCCGAAATTGGCAATTATTGGCAGTTTTGCAGCCATGGCCTCGAGCGTGAAAAAAAGGTCGTCTATGGTGATTTCTTGGTTAATTGAAAGGTATAAATCGAGATTTTCTAGCCATTTGCGCTTATTGGCTTGTTCACCAACTAGCCAGACAGAGCTTTCGATACCCATTCTTTTGGCTAGCCACATTAAGGTTTTCTTTTCTGGTCCTCCGCCAACGATAACCAGGTGTATATTCGGTATTACCTCCTGAGCCCTGGCTATGGCCTTAAATAATATTTCTAGTCGATGATTATTTAGCGGGGTAATTGTTCCAATGGTAAAGAATTTTCTTTTTGGATGATCCAGGCGCGCTAGTCCTTGAAAAATGCTATCTTGACGCTTTAAATTTTTTAAATCAAGGCCAGGTTCAATAGTTTTGAAATGTCCGCCATAACCGGCCTTTTTAAGGTTGTTGCGATCTATGCTGCTAAAAGTGATAAGGTTGGCTTTTTTAGAGATTTTTTTAAGACTCAATACGCTGGTGGCGGTTTCGGTTGGTATCTCTAGCCAATTAAGTTTTAAGCCTCTTTTGATAATCATGGAACTGATAAATAATTTGGCATTATTGGAAATTATGAGCGTCGATATATTTTGTAGGCTCATAATTATTTTTAATTTTTTGTTCAACTTGAGAAGATAGAAAAGTTGCATTAACCACTTAGTCGTAGTAAAGAATTTGTTTACTTTAAAAAAATGCATTTTTTCAAAAGACCAATTATTACTTTTGAAGAGTTCAAGTAGCGTCTCATTATCGCCCCAGTAGATTAGGCTGATGCCTTTTTTGTGGATATCAAATAGAAAGGCTTTTAGGTAACTAATATCCGTATTGACCGAGCCAATAATTAAGATTTTTTTATTTGTGTTGTTCATTCCGTTTTGAGTTAACTTTTTGCTACTAATTCCAGTATGTCTTGTTTGGTAATGCCTTTTAACATATATAGACTAATGAAATAGCTAAAAATGGCAACACTGATATTGGTAAGCAGTGAAAAATGCTTGAGAGCGATAATGCCGAGCGACATGATGATCGAAGCTAATAAGCTTTTATTAAAAACCTTAAAATGAGGCACAAAGCCGCTTTCTTTGTAAACTATGTAAAAAGAAGCGAGAGCAATAGCAAGTTCGGAGTAGATAGTGACCCAAGCAGCGCCGAAATAAGAAAATTTAGGAATAAAAATGAGGTAACCGATCAGCGAGGTGGCGGCGACAAAAGCATAAGCACCAATGATATTTTTCTGGCGATTGACTGCGATGACAGCATGTGAAAAAACAGTGCCGATAAATACGATACTAGAGGCAGCCATCAGAATTTGTAAAATAGGACCGGAAATAGCAAACTCCTTGCCGGCGACTAAGCTCATCAGGCTACCAGCTAGGAAATAGGCGCCAAAAAATTGAGGTATGGCGAGCAGTGACATTAAGTCAAAAGATCTTTGCACAACCATTTGAAAACGTTCGTGGTTTTTGTTGAGCCATGAACTAGTCATAATTGGTAGCACGATGCCAGCAAAAATGAACGGCAAGGTAATGAGAACATCAATAACTTTGTAAGCGGCGCCATAAACACCAACGTCATTTTGTGACTTGAAAATTGAGAGTAGTAAAATGTCAGTGCGCAGGTAAATCAGGTTGAAAAAAATTGTCACGCCGATGGGCCATGATTTTTTTGTTATTTCAAGCCAAATTTCCCAATTAAAATTCAAGGAAATTTTAGCGTATGGCCGTGAGTAATAAAACAATAAGCCAAAGTTTAGGAAGCTTGAGATGACTGAAAACCACAAGATGCCATTAAGACCAAGGTCGTACTTTACAGTGAGTACGATGCCGATAAACAACACTATCCGACTAACGATTTCGGCAATAGAGGCCTTGTCGAGCCTTAATTCTTTCTGAAAAAAACCAATCAATATCTGGTTCAGGGCGACAAAGAAATATGATGACCAAGCAATGGCAACGCCGATTTTAATGGCTTGCGAGTAGGGAAACAACCAAACAAAGACTGGAGCAGCGAGTAACATAACCAGAGCGCTAATTAACCTGAGACTAAAAAGATTTGAGAGTGTCTTGTTTTGGTCAACATTCGGCACAGAAATCATTTGTACGGTCACCAGGGTTAGACCAAGGTCAGCGGCGACTGCGAAAAAAGAGATAAAAGTCAGAATCGTTGTGTACTCGCCGAAATTTGAAGGTCCAAGATATCTCGTCATGATGCCAATCGTAAAAAGACCCAAGACGATGGAGATGATTTTGCTTAAAAATTGAACTATAGTATTCCAGGCGACTTTTCCGGCTAGATTCATAATATAAATTTTATATATTGTAGCATTTTAACAATATTTGGTATAATAGCAAGACTAGTATTTAAATATTTTTAAGAAATTTATGATGACCACATTAGCCAAGCAATTGTCGATTTTTTCCATGTTGATTTTAGTGAACTTTTCGGTTTTTTATGCTGTTAATGCTGGCATAAAAGATACCGTAATGAAGGGTGGTTTGGGCGAGGTTGGTAAAAATGGCTTTGACACGACTGGAGAACCGACTGACATCCGCGTTACGGTGGCCAAGATCTTGAATCGGTTGCTTGGTTTTTTAGGTATTATTTTTGTTGGTCTAATTATGTATGCCGGTTTTCAGTGGCTAACGGTTGGTGGTGATAGTAAAAAAATTGAGACAGCCAAGTCGTATTTACAAAATGGAGTTATTGGCTTGATAATTATCTTGTCAGCAATGATGCTGGCTGATTTTGTCATGGGTTGTGTTATAAATGTTACTGGTAATTCCGGAGGTACGTTTTTTGGTAGCATGTGCGGTAATTAATTAAATGCTAAGCAAAATAAGAAAAATAAGAAATTGGGTATTTGTCATTTCTTTGTTATTGCTTGCGGGTGTAGCTTTGACGATTGGGCTCACACCCAGGCCTGATCAGATAAAATACGGTGTCACGTTTTCAATCAAGCAGGCAAGAGACTTAGAACTGGACTGGCAACAAGTATATTTAGCCATGCTTGACGATCTTAAAGTCAGAGATATTAGATTGCCAGCCTATTGGAGCGAGATTGAAGGCGAGGAGGGTGTATATGATTGGACTAATATTGATTGGTTGGTTGACGAGGCGGGCAAGCGCGATGCTCGGATTATTATGGCCGTCGGTGGTCGTTTGCCTCGTTGGCCAGAATGTCATTTTCCTGAATGGGTCAAGCCACTACCGACCAAAGAAAGGCAAGATTTGACCTTGAATTATATCAAAGCCACTATTGAGAGATATAAAGACAAAAAAAATATCGTCGCCTGGCAAGTTGAAAATGAGCCATTTTTACCAAATTTCGGTGAGTGTCCAACTTTTGATCAAGATTTTTTGGATAATGAAATAAGCTTGATTCGCGTCATTGATAAACGTCCGGTGGTCGTAACTGATTCTGGGGAATTGTCGCTGTGGTACAAAGCAGCTAATCGCGCCGATATTTTTGGCACCAGTATTTACCGTGATACATATTCACAAGCTTTGAATCGGTATATTCATTATCCGATTTCACCAACTTTTTTTAAGGTCAAGAAAAATTTGGCCAAGTTTTTTGCCAGTCCTAAAAAGTGGGTTGTTATCGAGCTACAAGCGGAGCCGTGGTGCAAAGATTCCTATCAATTGGTCGGCCAAAGCGACCGTGATAAATCGATGAGTCCGGAAAAATTTAAAAATATGTTAAGCTTTATTCAGACGACAGGATTTGACGAGTTCTATCTTTGGGGGGTAGAGTGGTGGTATTGGGAAAAAACTAAACAAAACCGGCCAATTTTTTGGGAGATGGCTAAAGAAATATATGTTAAAAATTAGTAAAATAGAGTACAGGATAGGTGTTGATATTGGCGGAACCAAGATGGGCGCGGTCTTGCTTAATGGTGAGCGGGTCATTGGCGAATCAAAATTAGCGACACCCAAGGATGATTTGGAAAAATTTTTGGTCATGCTCAATGCCTTGATTGAGCCCTTGAAGGAGCAGGCACAGAAAGATAAAGTGCGAATTAAAGGGATAGGAATTGGTGTGCCTGGAGCAATTAGCGATGGTAAGATAGTTTATATTCCTAATCTGCCATTTTTAAAAAATCTAAGCGTTAGCACGTTGGCGGAAAAAATCGGTGCCGAAATAGAGATAAAAATCGATAATGATGCAAATTGCTTCGCTTTAGGTGAGGCAGTCATTGGTGCTGGTAAAAATTTTAATAATGTTTACGGCCTGATTATCGGTACGGGCATCGGTGGTGGCTGGATAGTTGATGGCAAGACTTATCAAGGTAGTCATGGAGCTGCCAATGAACCGGGGGCAATGATAATTGATTTTAATAGTCGCATGAATTTAGAAGGTGCTTACCACAAATTAACTCAGAATAACCCAGCCTTGCTTGCTGAAGAGGCATATTCGGGTGATGTTTTAGCCCGTGAAGTTTTTGAAGAGCTTGGTCGCATACTTGGAGTTGGTATTGCAAATATTATAAATTTATTTGATCCAGAGGTATTAGTAATTGGCGGTGGTGCGACAGATGCTAGCGAGTTGTTTATGTCTGAGATAAAAAAGACTATCAAAGGGTTAGTTGAAAATCAGGGAGACAAGGAGATAAAGGTTGTGAAAGCCAAGCTGGGAAAGCTGGCTGGCGCAATTGGTGCAGCACTATTGATCGCTTAAGAAAAAATAAAATAAAAAGAGCCCATCTGGGCTCTTTTTTTTGCTCTTTACTTTTACTATGATTTTACCTAATATTAAACCATAAAATATTCATATGCGAAATCACGATTATAACCCGGCTGAGGTGGAAAAAAAGTGGCAAAAAAACTGGAATGCCAGTAATTTATATACTGTGCCAGAAAAGCCAAACGGTAAAAAATTCTATATCCTTGATATGTTTCCTTATCCGTCTGGTGAAGGACTTCATGTTGGCCACCCGAAGGGTTATATTGCAACTGACGTAGTCGCACGCTTCAAGATGTTAAATGGCTTTTCTGTTTTGCATCCGATGGGTTGGGATGCCTTTGGTTTGCCAGCCGAAAATTATGCTATCAAGAACAAGGTTCATCCGCGCATGGCCGTGGAAAAGAATGTTGCTCGTTACAAGCAGCAATTAGAAAAGTTCGGTTTTACTTATGATTGGAATCGGGAGATTGATACGACAGACCCGAATTATTATAAATGGACTCAATGGATTTTTCTTCAGATGTGGGAAAAGGGTCTTGCTTTTCAGTCGAATGAACCTGTAAATTGGTGCCCGTCTTGCAAGACAGTCTTGGCCAACGAAGACTTGGAGGACGGCAAGTGTGAGCGCTGCGGTTCTGAAATTACGCAGCGACCGCTTCGCCAATGGGTTTTGAAAATGACAGATTATGCAGATCGTTTGCTTTATGATTTGGATTCGGACGAGATCGATTGGGAAGAGATGATTGTGGAGCAACAACGTAACTGGATCGGCCGCTCTGAAGGCGTGGAAATAGATTTTGCTATTGAAGATTCAGATTCATTGTTTAAGGTTTATACGACACGCGTTGATACAATTTTCGGCTGCACATATTGCGTGATTGCCCCCGAACACAAACTGATTGAAGAATTGCAAGGACAAATTGAGAATTATTCAGAAGTCATGGAGTATATTGCATTAGCGAACAAGAAGACTGTTTTGCAACGGACTGAACTTCAGAAAGAAAAGACCGGTGTTGAACTCAAGGGCATTAAGGCGATTAATCCATTTAATAACGAGGAGGTGCGCGTCTTTGTAGGGGATTATGTTTTAGGTTCTTATGGTACTGGTGCAGTAATGGCAGTACCAGCTCATGATGAGCGTGACTACGAATTTGCCAAGAAATATTGCCTGGAAATCAGAAAGTCTATTGATGTAGGGGGCAGGGATATGGAGGACGGAGCAATTACTGAAGACGGAATCGTTATAGATTCGGCTGATTACTCAGGCCTTACTTCTAGCGAGGCGCGCAAAAGAATGGCTGATTGGCTAGAGCGTAATGGCAAGGGTGGCCTCAAAGTTAATTACAAGATGCGTGACTGGGTATTTTCACGTCAGCGTTATTGGGGTGAACCAATACCATTGGTACACTGTGAGAAGTGCGGTATTGTCGGTATTCCTGAGAGTCAGTTGCCGGTAGTTTTACCGAATGTAAAAAGTTACGAGCCGACTGACACTGGCGAGTCACCACTCGCCGCCATTACTGATTGGGTGAATACGACTTGTCCAACTTGCGGTGGTCCTGCAAAGCGTGAAACGAATACCATGCCGCAGTGGGGCGGTTCATGTTGGTATTATTTGCGCTATATAGATCCAAAAAATGAAAATAGCTTGATTGATGCGGATAAAGAAAAGGATTGGATGAATGTTGATCTGTATGTAGGCGGAGCAGAGCATGCGACTAGACATTTGTTGTATGCTCGTTTTTGGCACAAGTTCTTGTTTGATATTGGTGTAGTTACAACCAAGGAGCCATTTCATAAACTGATGCACGTCGGTTTGATTATGGCGGAAGATGGTCGAAAAATGAGCAAGCGTTGGAATAATGTGGTTAATCCGGACGACGTTATTAGTGCTTATGGCGCTGATGCGATGCGTACTTATGAAGCCTTTATGGGTCCATTTACTCAAGCGATCGCCTGGAGCACGAATGGTGTGATTGGGGTACGTCGTTTCTTGGACCGAGTTTGGCGACTGCAATACAAAATTGCCGACATTGAGACGGATATAAAGTTAAATAAGTTGGCTCATCAGACAATCAAGAAAGTTTCGAGTGATATTGAGAATTTCAGATTCAATACGGCGGTCAGTACGATGATGATCTTGATGAATGAATTGGAGCGACAAACGACTGTCAGTCGAGAGCTATATAAAAATTTATTGTTGCTATTAGCTCCATTCGCTCCGCATATTACAGATGAACTTTGGGAACGTTTAGGGAATAAGGAGTCGATTTTTAAGTCCAGCTGGCCTGAATATTCAGAGTCAATTGCCAATCAGGAAGATGACTTATTTGCGATTGTCGTGCAAGTCAATGGCAAGGTGCGCGACCAATTGGAGATTACCGCCGGTACAACGAAAGAAGATATCGAAAGGTTAGCGCTTGCTAGTGAGAAGATCCAGAAGTTTATTTCTGGCCAGACTATCAAAAAAATCGTGTACGTCGAAAAAAAGTTGGTCAGTATCGTAGTTTAAGGCTGTAATTAAAAAAGAGACCCGTGCAAGCGGGTCTCTTTTTGTAATGAATAACTATTCTTTGTTGTCAGGTTTCATGAGGGGGAACATCACAACTTCCCTGAGATTGTTTTGTCCGGTCAGGAGGGCGACAATGCGCTCGACGCCCATGCCCCAGCCAGAGATTGGTGGCATGCCATATTCCATGGCTTCAACATAATCATCGTCTTTTAACATGGCCTCTTCGTCGCCACCGGCTCGTGCGGTCATTTGTTTGTCAAAGCGCTCGGCTTGATCGATCGGGTCGATTAATTCACTGTAGGCATTGACGATTTCCCAGCTGTTAACAACCAATTGAAAGCGATCGGTAATCATCGGGTTGTCGTCATTTTTGCGGGCGAGGGGTGAGAGATCGGTTGGGTGATTTATCAGAAAGGTCGGGTTGATTAATTTCGGTCGGCTGACCTTTTTGTATAATGAATCGATCAGATTACCCCGACCCAATTTTTCGATTTCATCGATTTCGATATTATTCTTGGTAATTTCGCTGCGTAAAGTCTCGACTGTTGGGTATTTATCGATATCGATGCCGCAATCCTTGATTAATAAATCGCGAAACGAAACTTTTGACCAAGGACCAGAAAAATCAACTGGCACTTCTTCGTTGTTGCGATTCAGGATATTGAATTTTAGTGTACCTTTTAGTTTTTTAATTGCACTAGTAAGCATCTGCTCGGTAAAGGCCATGTTCATATTGAAATCCCAGTAAGCTGAATAGTGTTCAATCATGGTGAAGTCCTGCAGATGACTCGGGTCGATACCTTCATTACGAAAGACTCTGGCAATTTCAAAGACTTTTTCGTAGCCACCAATGACCGCCTCTTTGAGAAATATTTCCGGGGCAATGCGTAAATAGGCGTCAATATCGAGGGCATTGTGATGCGTAATGAAGGGTTTGGCTAAAGCGCCAGAGGCGTTGTTGCAAATGACCGGAGTCTCAATTTCACTGAAGCCATTTTGGTGGTAAAAATTACGTAACTCCCACAAGAAGGCACTTTTAAATTTGAAAATGGCCTGAGTTTCTTCGTTCATGATGAGATCGAGGTAGCGCTTGCGATGGCGTTGCTCGTCATCCTTTAGGCCATGCCATTTTTCTGGAAGTGGACGAAGTGATTTACTTAAAAAGGTGAAATTACTAGCGAGGATTGAAATCTCACCTTTTTGCGTGGTGAAGACTTCGCCCTCGATGCCGACGAAATCACCAATATTGACGATTTTGATGAATTGCTTGTAAAGAATTTGATCGATGTCACCGACGCGAAAAACCACTTGCACCTTGTCAGAAAAATCCTGGATTTGTACAAAACAAATCTTGCCCATATCTCGCAGTAGTCGGACGCGCCCAGCCGACTTAACCTTGGTGCCCATCTCCAAATTAGCAATTGTGCCACAATCGTTTTGCTTGTCAAACCTATCAGCATAGGGTCTGAGCCCGTATTCCTTGATTAAGTCTAATCTTTTGATACGGTCAGCTCGTTCATCATTTGTAGATTTTTGGTCGGTCATAGATGTTTGTATATGTCAATTATATTTTAATATTAGGTAAAAAAATGTAATTTGTCAAAATAAGCAATTATATTTGATATAGATAAAACTAAATAAAAAAGCCCTACTTCCGTAGGGCTTATAGTGACAAATGTAAATTAACCGCCAGCTGCGCCGATAACAAATTTTACCAGGGCGTAAGAAGAGAATATCAAGACTAGTCCTAGAGCTGCCCACAGCATGGTAGCGCGACTTTCTTCGACCGCCTTGGAGTTGCCAGCCGCCGTCATCCAGCGAAAACCGCTATAGGTGAACATTATCAAGGCGATAGAACCGATAACGCCCAATAGCGAGGTTATAAGCTTATTGGCGTAGGCAGGTAAGGAGTCAATAGTTTTTAGTGGGTTAAAATCTTTTGCTGAAAAACTACTCTTTACGTTTTGAGAGGTGTTACTATTGGTTACACCACCGCCAGGGTTGGCGCCACCTTCGCCTGCTAAGGCAACATTGTTGGTCTGGATAATTAGGATTGCAAAAAATAAAATAATTAGAATTTTTTTCATATTTTCATTATACGCTAAGCTTAAAAATAAAAAAAGAGGAAGTCTTGATGACTTCCTCGTATTAAAGGTCAATTTTTTTTATATAGAAACTACTCTCGTTTTTATTTCGAGGGGAGAGTCGCCTCGGTTAATGAATTGAAATGGCAATGCGCTGTTTCTAATCGTGCTTGGTGCAGTCTCGATGCCGTCCTTATAGCGAACAATAAAATCACCGTCATCCGTCCAATAAGCTTTAGTGCCGAGTTCACAGTGGTACCATGGGCTAGCACCATTGGGTGGCAGTTTAATCTTGCCGGTATAATATGCCGTGGTCTGCACTTTTCTGAAATTGGGCAGGGATGGTGATTTAATAACCTTCGCCTTCTTTTGTTCGAGTCGAGCCTCTAGTCTGTCTAGCTCCTCAATAGCTTTGACGTAGTTGTCTACTAATTCTTTTTGTTCAGCTACTGATTTGCCATCGATTTTTTTGGCCAGTTCATTGGCCAGGTCCATTTTTTGCAAATCAAGGATTGATATTGGGGCCGCATTTGGACTTTTGATTATGCGGCTAATACTTAAGTCAGTTCCTTGTTTGGCTGATGGCAACATCTGATAGGTGGTGGGAAAATTATGTTTGAACCAGCCTCCGATGATGTGACCAAAAGCAAGATTAGTGATTGCAATAACAGTTACGTATAGCATTGTCCTTGCGATGTTTTCTTTGATCCACTCCGGTGTTTTAACATAAACCATGAGTGCCGCAGCTATTAATAATAGCCAGAACATTTGCCAAAGCGGATTACTAACGATAATGGTTAAAAGGGTGCTAATGATAAATGCAGCTGGTATTATTGGTAAATATTTCATTTCTAGCTCCTTTTAATTGAATAGTTTTTTGAATAACTTTGGTAACATTGAGGTTAACAGCTCTACTATCAAGTCCATTTTTAGGAAATCCATAAAGGCAGATCCTTGGGTGCTCTCGGTAGTGGTAGGTGTGGCTGAACTAGACGTGCTACTATGACTGGTTTTTTTGGCTGTACTGACAGAACCGAACCATTTGCCGAACTTTTCAAAAAACGGATCGTCAGCGCGATCGCGATGATTGTCGAGCATTGCGTGTAGCGTTTCTCGACCTACTTCTGCGATTTCTTCGCGCCAGGACAGCAACCAGTAGATAGGGAAAAATGCGAGCATCAGGCCAAGAAGTAACCACATGCCACCTCTGATTTTTTCGGCGACCGGGTTGTACTTTTCAGTCTGTTCGTACTTGATGGGTTGAGACTCGGCTTCTAGTCCTAGTGAGACTGCTTTTTTTCTAGCAGCTCTAGCTTCTTGACTGAGGTCAACTTCATTTGCCTGAAATGTAGGTAGGTATTCCTGAATTACTGGTTTACCGTAACCGACAGACAAGCAGACAAATAGCCAAAGGATAGTGGCCAACATGCCCCAGTTAGCCCGAAAGTTGTTGGCTCTTGGGTGAATTCGATTTTTGAATTTTTCCCAAAAGCTGCCAGTTAGCGGGGTTGGTGCATTGCCCGATGCGTCAAGTGTTACGCAGGCTTCATGAACGATTTGAGAGACGCGTCCATAAACTTTGACTCGCTGGTTTATAATAAACCTTGTACAGTCAAGTTGGCAATTACCTTCACCGTCAGTGTCGGCGTATTCGGCATGTCCGTTTATCCGGAACTGCACGCGAATGTTTGGCAGTCCCAGGCCCGTATGAGTTAGGACGCTAGCAAAAACTATGCCGCAGCTCGTAGACATTAAAAGTGTCTCCGGTTCGTTGGGTCTAGGGGCGACTGCAGTGGCATCTTTTATAGGAATGACAACGTTAATTGCCTCGCTGTTAACTCCCGACTCAATAATGAGTTGGATGTTTTGTTCGACGTCAGTCGCGTCTTTGACATAGTCGTAATTGAGCCTGCCAGTGACCGAGTGAATATCGAGACCATTTTCTTTGACCCAGATTGATGCAGTGCTATCATCGACACCGTCGAAACAGACCTTGCCAGTGATGTGTGTTCGATACTGATTGACCGCAATTTTGTGTGGTGTGCCTGCAAAAACGTGGAGTGTTCTTCTTGGGACTGGTGGTGTTTGTGGGTTCTGTTGTTTGGGATTTCCCATGGTTCATTCCCTCCTTTAGGGTAGGTTTTTTGAGTTGTCAAAGGGCTAATTAGCCGTTTCGGGGTGGTTTATAAAAAACCGCCTAAAATGCGCGGAGGGTATGAAATTACTAATCTTAATATAGCACTATAGCATATTTTACCAAATTAGTCAATAGTGAGAAGAATAATGTGGTTTCGCCTAGTAAAAAAAGTAATGCAATGTAATATTTTTAGTGTTTTTACCTAATATTAGATATAAATTTGAGTCGCACATTTAAAATGGTAGGTAAAAATCCTTTTGTCTAGGTTGTCTAGATAAATAATTTAAAAAAAGGGGGCAAGTGATGAAAAACTCAGTAACCACAGATCAGAACGGAGTAGTATTTCTGAGGGGATTTAAGACAATTTTGCGACCACCAAATCGTGTTCTTGACCATGATTTATTCTATCGTTGGATTAATGATCCGGACATTTGGTGCTTTTTAAAAAGATTTGCGCCAATTTCGCACCAATCAGAGGGCGAGTGGATCGACAAAATGAACACACAAAATAATTCACAAATTTTTACAATCGAGACTCATGAAGGTCAGCCTATTGGAGTTATGGGCCTAGAGAAGATTGATTGGAAGAACAGACATGCGATGACTGGATCATTTATAGGTGAGAAGTGTTTTTGGGGTCAGGGCTATGGAACTGATGCCAAGATGGCATTATTAAAATATGCGTTTGATGAGTTGAATTTACACAAAGTTATGTCAGGTGTAATCAGTTTTAATAAACGCAGTTTGGCTTATAGTAAAAAGTGCGGTTATGTAGAGCAGGGTTGTTTGAAAGATCACGTTTTTCGCGATGGTAAGTATCACGATGAAACGCTTCTCGCCGTTTTTCGTTCATCTTGGCACGTTGCCTATAGCGCTTATCTTAATAAGATGAATAGTAAAAAGTAAAGAGTTAAAAAATAAAGCCCATTCTAGTGAATGGGCTTTTTAAATTGAAATTTTTATTTAGCTCTGGGTAGCCAGTAGGCGAAGGTGGTACCCTTGTTAATCTCGGTACGCTCGATTTCTATCTTGGCGCCAGGGTTAGCATCGACGATTTGCTTGATAATGAATAAACCTAGACCAGTACCATCGGTAAAGGTGGTGACGGCATTGGCCGCCCGTGAAAATTTGGTAAACAATTTATGTTGTGCCTCGAGCGGTATGCCGATACCAGTATCGGAAACGCGAATCACGACAAAGGCAGGTTGCACCTCGGCAGTCACCGTAATTGAGCCCTCGACTGTATATTGAATGGAGTTGTTGATCAAGTTGACAATAGCATGCTCGACGTATTTGGGGTCTGTCATGACTGGTGGCAGTACCGGCACCTCCATGAAGAATTTTAGTTTTTTGATTTCGGCCGAACGACGCTTGTCGTCCTTTATTTTGGCGAGCATTTCATTGAGATCGACTTCGCGGATCGTCATGGTAAATTTATCAGAATCCATTTCGGAGGCGCGCAAAATGTCATTGATAATTTCGCCTAGTTTGATGGATTTTTCCATGGCACCTTTGATAAAATCTTTTTCCCGGTCTTTCGGAATAGAGCCTTCTTCGAGCATAGAGAGTACACCCTTGATGACTGATACTGGCGTACGTAGCTGATGCGAAGTGATGTCCAAAAACTCTGAACGCATTTCCATTAATTTTTTTAGATGTTCTGCTTTGGCGTTAATATCTCTGGTCTGTTCGTCGACGCGCTTTTGCAATGTGGTGCCAAAAGTTTGAACCTCAGTATAAAGCCTAGCATTTTCAATTGCTGTTGCACCTTGAGCCGCAATGATTTTGAGTACTCGCAAATCCTCTTCGTTAAAAATATCTTTTGACTCTTTGTCGCCCAAGGCCAAGATGCCGATCACATCATTTTTGATAATCAATGGTACAAGCACGGCGATCTTGAAGTCTTCAAGCGATTTGATAATGGTGGTTAGTTTTTCCTCTTCGAGCTCTTTGAGTTGAGCAGTAGTAATAGCTTCGTTATAACTTAAAAAATGATCATAGAGAAAATTGTTGTTTGGTAAAAAGTTTTTAGGAAATATCAGGTCGTGAACAAAGAGTGGTAAAAAATTACTTGAGCGATCTTCAAGGCGCAGTATGGCCATCGCCTTTAAATGAAAATTATTTTTTAAGGTGTTATAAATCGCTTCACAGATTTTTTGCAAATCGATAGTGGCATGCAATTGATTGCTTATCTCTTCAATTACGTCTTCTGGATCATAAAGCGAAGAAAACAAGTGTTTGTTGGCTAGCATGTAATAATAATTTTTGAGGGGACTAGCCAGTAATAACGAAATGATAAGCAGTACAAGGTCGGTTATTTGAGCATACTTGACCGGTATGAAAAAATGAACTGCATAGCGCACGCTCACAAACATGGACGTGATGGTGGTAATGAAAGCAATATAAACAAAGTATTTTCTGGCCACTAGTCTAACATCCAGTAAGTGTTCAGTGATGATGGCGTAGGTAACGAGAAGTATAAAAAAAGATACGCCGATGTTGCCATACGGTCTTACCTGTATATCTAACCAGAGAAAATAATTTGTTGCCCCTCCGCCAAAGCCTATTAGGAGACCAGCAATGATGTATTTTATTTGCTGACGTCTAACTGGCGAAGCAGCTGCAAAGTGCTTGATTAGGAGGTAGGTGGTAAATGAAGCGAGGGTGAAAAAAAATATTAGAAAAGGGCCAAATAATAGTCCCGCGTCTGGCCAAAATTGAAAACCCATTTTTGACTGAACCCCGGTAGAAAAATAATTTTTGTAATTAGCTAATTCAAAAAAGGCGGCCAGTGTATAGCTTGTGTATAAGAGAGCATTGACGTGGCCAGTTTCTTCGAGAAAATAAACGACGAATTTTAAATAAAAGACGGGTATTAAAATGGCAAAAGCCATAAGTATTTTAATCCAGATCTGAGCCTGCTCGGCTGAAGAACTTAATTGCCACACAAAGTAGCTCATGCTCCAAAGCGAAACGGTTAAGCAGAAGTAGATAAAGCTTCTGATGATTTTACTCTTTTGAGCTTTGAATATTAATAATAAAATCAACAAAGCACTCGTGATCGTATTGATTAATGGTGATAAAACAAAAAAGCTCATAAGTTTAATATTGTATATAGTATAACATTTTTTTGATCAACAAAAAAGGGAATCAATTGATTCCCTTGGATGCAGAGACTATGAGTCATCTGCTTTCTATAACAGCTACATTAAAAATACGATGAGGAGTTTGTGTAATACGAATTGTGCGATTCGGATAGTTTCTTAACAGCGCCGCTTTGTATTGGGCCAAGCTTAGGTATTGCATAGCTGGCCAATGAATAAGTAGGTGCAAGAAAAAGCGTTCGACGTAATTGTCGCTGATATTGGCCGTGATGATTTTTTTGCCATTATCAATCATTTTCATAAACTTGTTTAGGTTATTGCCAAACATGTAATCACCGAGGCCGATGCAGATCACTAAATCGAAATCAGAGAAAACATATTTTTTTTCAGCCAGTACGTCACAAAGTAGTTGTTCTTTACCTTCGTCAACGCAGATTTGCTTGAAGATGTCGACGAATATTGATGTGTCGAGGTTGAGTAGTTGCGCTAGTTTTTTTGACCGTGAGACGGCAAACTTACCATCAGGCTCTACGCAAACAACCTTTAACTTGAGATTTGGAATTTTATTTAGTAAAGTCCGACTGGCCATAATAACATCTTGTTTGGTGCCACCAGCGAGTAATACAATACTAATCTCTTCTTTGCCGGTATTAAGGTAGATATCTAGCACAGAGGTTTCTATTTCTTTTTGTACAAGTAGGAGTCTTGACCTCACATCTTGGGCAATTGGCATGCAGCACCAGAAATCTGTCCATTTTTTGATGAGTGTGTTGACTAATTGCGATGGTCCGCTTTCATTCCACCAGTTTTCTGAATAGCCTTCCGGCGCAATATTGAAGCGTCCAAAGTAGTTGTAAATTACGTCGAGTGATTTTGATAATGCCGCATTTTGTCTGATTTGACGTAAAACGGGTGAGCCCTGAAACATGAAGCCATCAAACCAAAAACTAGAACAGCGAATGGCATGACGAGGATCCTTAATTCCATTTTCTTTGGCAATAATATCGGCATAGCGCCGTTTGATAATTGGCCAAAAGAGCACTACGAGTGAGACAGGGATTGAAAGCCATGGCTCAAATAAATTTAGCAGGGCCGTGAAAACCAGTAATGGCCAAAATACTAGCACAAACAATTCTAAAATAATGTATGCATAGCGTTGACCCCTTTCTTCTCTGTCCACAAATAATTCTGTTGTCTGGATCATTTTTTATTCCTCCCTTTTTTGGTGTATTTTTTTGTAATTTAAATGAACACAATCAAGTAAAATAACAAATTATTTAATAATTGTCAATTATTTGGTGGTATAGAGGCAATTATAGCGTTTTTTTGGATTTTAGACTAGGAGTAGTTATTGCGATATCAGATTTTATGGCTAATATTAGTTATTTTATCATTTAGTTATCTTGACAATTATTACGCTATATGCTTATATAAAAGATAAATTTGCTCTTTCATAAAGATATTAATATTATTGTTAACGTGTTTTTAAGCTTGATTGGCCATTTTGGCGTAATTCAAAACCAGTAGTCAAAGACTAAAAAGGAGAATTGTCATGAAAAAAGCATTATTTTTGGCCCCGATGTTGGTAGTATTTTTTGCTATTTCGGCTTTGGCCGGTGGCATGGATTATCATGCGCTTGGCAAGCAGTTTGAGGCCAACGGCACTTATGGCTCTGCATTTACCAATTACGAGCTTGCGGTGCATCAGACCAGCAGTCTGGCCCGTCGGGCCGAAATTTATGTTGATTGTGTGAGGGTGTTTCTCAAGTCCAATAACTTTAATGGGGCGACAGAGCAGATGCGTGAGGCGAGACGCAATGACCCTAAAAGGGTGGTTCAGTTGTTGTCTCAGTATGAGCCACTAGCGCGCAAGGTCTTGATTAAGACATTGAACGATAGTCGCAATCCCGGCACAATGGGCAAGCGCGAGCGTAGCGAAAACTTCGCCTACTTTCAACAATTTTTTCCCAAAAGCGCCTGGCCTTTGGCCGATGATTTGTATAATCTCGGTGTCAAAGAGCACGGCACGGCCGGTGAAGAGTACTGGTTTGATTTTGCGGCTGACGCTCACCCAAAGATGGCAGCAAAAATTGCAAATTACTACTTAGGTAGTAATCAAAACCTACCGATCGAACAGCAAGTCGGTGCCTTGACCAAGGCTGGTCGTCATCTCGATGACACTACGCGCAGTAAAAAGGCGCAAGAGTTGTTAGTGATAGGCAAGGAGCTAGCCAAAAAACCTGGTGAAGAGGCACGTACTTCGGCCATTCGTTCGGCCCTCGTTGCCCTGATGGGGCAAGAGTGGGTTAATATGAAGGATAATTTGCCAGAGACAGTTAGTTTTTCTAAAGGTGAATATGAAGAATCAGTAAAGGCTGGCGAGCAAACACCATACTGGATAACAGTAAATGAATTAAGTGAAGTTCGTTATTTGGCAGATAATAAAAAATTTAAAGTCGTATATGATGATGGTACGGAGTCAAGACTTTGGGTTCAATCTGATATTGACAGGGTAAACGCCAGTGATTACAAGAGTAGTAAATTCAGAATGATTGGCGTGGAAAATTGTGGAATAACAATGGTTGTAAAATAATCACCAATGGGAAGTATAATAACTTCCCATTTTTTTATAAAAGATGTAAAATAAACCATATGAATAGGATTATATTGTATGGATTTTTAATTTTTCAGCTGTTAAACAGTGCAATTGTTATGGCGGCTGATCCTTCATCTAGAGTTGACGTTGGTCAAGGCAACAAGTCAGCACCAATAGGTACTGTTAGGCTAGTAAACCCCATAAAAGCCTCAACCCCGCAAGCACTCATTGGTGACATTATTCAGGGTGCACTGGGAATTGTTGGCTCACTGACCTTGCTCATGTTTGTTTATGGCGGGTTTCTTTGGCTAACCTCGGCAGGCAATGCCAAAGCCGTAGACAAGGGCAAAAGTATCTTGCTATGGTCGACCATCGGTCTTGCCATCATCTTCTCCTCCTACGCCCTCGTCAAATTTACGATTCAGAGTATTGGGGGGTAGTTATTTATCGATTTTCATTTTTTAAACAGCGTTACTTGTAGCGCTGTTTTTGTTTTTGGAACATGATATAATTTAAGACATGAAAAATCAAGCAAAAAACACAAAACAAGTGGCGATATTTCAGGGTAAAAGCGGGGCTATTGAGGTGCGGCTTGATGGGGAGCATGAAACTCTGCTCATGACCCAGCAACAAGTAGCCGAGATTTTTAATGTACAAAAAGCGGCCATTTCTAAGCACGTCAAAAATATTTTTGATTCTGGGGAATTATCAGAAAAGGCAACTGTTTCCAAAATGGAAACAGTTCAATTGGAGGGCAAGAGGAGTATCAAAAGAACGCTCGAGTATTATAATCTAGACTTGGTTATCTCTATTGGCTATCGGGTAAATTCAAAGCAGGCGACTAGTTTTCGTCAATGGGCTACCAAGACTTTGAAACAGCATATCACCAAGGGTTTTACCGTTAATCCGGTCATGATAGAGAAAAATTACGAACACTTCATGGAGGTGGTGCACAACATCAAGCACTTGATGCCGAGTAATGCGGTACTTGATACGAACGGCGTACTAGAATTGCTCGCTGCATTTGCTGACACTTGGCTATCTCTTGACGCTTACGACAAGGATAGTTTGAAAGTGGCTGGCGAAACAAGGAAAACAGTTGAGCTAACTACGATGCAACTTCAAAAAGCGTTAGGTGTTTTGAGGTCGGAGCTGATTAAGCAAGGAGAGGCAGATGAGCAGTTTGGACTTGAAAAAGACAGTGATGCGGTAGCAGAAATTGTAGCCAGTGTCATGCAATCGTTTGCCGGCCGGTCACTCTATCCGACAGTTGAAGAAAAGGCGGCTAATTTATTTTATTATTTGGTCAAAAAAACACCCTTTATTGATGGCAACAAGCGTAGCGGAGCTTTTGCTTTTGTCTGGTATCTCAAAAAGGCCGGCTTGCTCGATAATGCGAAAATCACTCCGCCGGCCCTGACGGCACTGACACTATTTATAGCGGAAAGTGAACCCAAAAACAAAAATCGCATGATTCAGTTGATTTTGCAATTGTTGAAAAAATAACTAATTGGGACTGGACAAAAGCTAGGCATAGTGATAATGTAGTCTAAATTTGCACATTTTAAGTGAAAGGTGGTGTTTGTTATGCCGGTACACGAAAGTCGCATGATTTTGCCTGGTATGATCGGGGGTGATAATCTGGAGGAATCAATTGCTAGGCTGGCGCTTAATAATTTTTCGGTTATTGACGCTCTGCTAAAGATTCAGCATCGTGTTTCACCTGAGTATTTTTATATCTTGCTAAGAGTTTTTGATTGTAAATGTCTCCATGGTGATTTGATTACCAAGGAACTGTTCACTACTTTTGCAGGTAATATTTTCGATTACACAAATTACGTTCTGGTTGAGGCGCCATGTGCATTTTGTCATAAAACCATGAATATGGATGAGGTGCTAGAGAAGTATAATTGTTCAGTGGACTCGCGTGATTTCTTTGACAAAAAATTTGGCGGAGCCATGCTCGAAAGTGATCAGAAGACATTGCTTGACCTGTATGATCAGACAATTTTTAATCGCTTGGCCAGAATTACTAAGGATAATCACACGACTCTAAAGTATCAAAATGAAATTAATACGTTAGTCCCATTGGAATTTGAGGAAAATCCCTTTTCGATTCAAAAGAGTAAAGAATACTTTTTGATTGAAAATGGCGTATTGACCAGGCTCGACCTGGAGGAATAAAAAAGAGGACCACTTTAAGTGGTCCTTTTCTTTTTCATTTTACTCTTTCGCCATTCGTTTATTTCGGCATGGTTACCAGAGAGTAGTACGGTTGGGACTTTGTATTTTTTTTGGTTTGCGACAAATATTTCTGGTCTAGTGTATTGAGGATATTCAAGGAGATTTTTTTCGGTATGGGATTCAGAGATAGTACTTTCAGCATTGCCAAGAACGCCTGGTAGTAAACGAGTGACCGAGTCGATAATGACAGCTGCACCAAGTTCGCCACCTGTCAGGACGAAATCGCCAATTGACACTTCTTCATCAATGAATTTTGTAATTCTTTCATCGACACCTTCATAGCGGCCGCAAATAAAGGCGACATTGTCGAGCTGGCTGAATTCTCTAGCTCTAGCTTGATTCCAGCGTTTGCCTTTGGCGGAGAGTAGGACAATATTGCAATCAGGGGTTATGGCTTTGATGCCTTGAATGGCTGCATACAAAACGTCAACCTTCATCACCATGCCAGCTCCACCGCCATAAGGCGTGTCATCAACAGTCTGATGTTTGTCGGTCGCGTAGTCCCGAAGATTAATTTTATTGATCTTGATGATTTCCTCTTTTTGCGCACGCTTAATAATGCTCTCGTTAAGATAGGAGTCGAGGATGGCCGGGAAAATTGTAAGTAAATGGAAATTCATATTTTTACTATAGCATATGGACAAAAAATCCGCGTGAGTGCGGATTTTTTGATGCTATATAAATAGACTAGACGGTTTAGATTTTCAAATCATCCAAAGCTGAAGTGTCGATATCCTCCATCATTGAGGCTGTTTCTGGACGAGCTTCATGTGTTGACTCTGGACGAGGAGCACGATGTGAACCCTCTGGTTCGTAAATCTTTAAGTTTACGCGAGCATTATTTTGAGCTCCAACGATGCGTAGTAATGTACGAACAGCTTGCGCTGTTTGTCCACGACGACCAATCATATAACCCATATCTTCTGGATTGATTTTTAAAGTCAAGAGCACGCCACGTTCGTCAATAGTTCTCTCTACAACAACGTCATTAGGATTGGCAACGATTGCTTTTACAACGCTGATCAGGAATTCTTGGTCTTTCTCCATAGTATCTTTTAGATATTCTTTCAAACTGTAATGTAATTTCAGCTTTGAAAGAGTTCTTAGTTAATTAAACACTTATATTAATAAAGTGAATATAATAATTTTAACCTTTCAATGCTTGATTGTCAAAGTATGCTTCGCAAGGGCTAGGCCAGGCGAAGTTGCGACAATTATTTTGCCTCTTTCTTTTTTGCTTGAGCGGTTGAGGCTTTTACTTTTTCACCTTCAATAACCTTTTTTTCAAGTAAAAGATTGTTAACAGTTTTGGACATTTGTGCACCCTTGCTGATGTATTCCTTGATACGATCGGCTTTGGCAACCAATTCTTTGGTGTGTGGATTGTAATTGCCTACGATTTCTAGGCTGCGGCCATACAAATCACGGCCTTTTTCGGAAACAACCAAGCGGTACATTGGTAAATTCTTTTTTCCGATTCTGGAAAGTCTGATAGTTAACATAATACTTTGAGTATCTTTACTTTTATTTAATGATGTTATCTTAGCTAAAAAGCTGATATTTGTCAAGATATCTGCCGTATAAGTAAAAAGAGCAAATACTAAAGATATTTTTTAAAATATATCCTTAATCTTTGCTCTTTTGTGGTCGATTTGGCCGTTTATTTCTTGATTACGGGTATTGACGTGCTGCCGGCTTTGACGCAATTATCAATTGCTTCTTGCCTGTTTGAACCGTATCCGTTTACTACTTTTCCTGTGCTGCTAGTGCCGGTTGCTGTTTCGTGATGACCTGTGAGTACGCTACCAGATGCCATAATTTTTCTCCTTTTGCCTAAAAATGAACTACAGTAACGACACTCTGACATAAAAATGTTTACATGTCAAGGCTATTTGGTTGTTTTTTTCTCACGACCCGATGTTTTTGATACAAAAAAACAGCTCTTTTGAAGCTGCTTTTTAGTATGGAGCGGGTAGGGGGAATCGAACCCCCATGTTTAGCTTGGAAGGCTAACGTAAAAGCCATTATACGATACCCGCCTACGCTCTTGCGAGCTTCGGCGGGCAAGCCCGCCAAATTGGCGATACATAATTCGTTGAGCTGTGAGGCAAGTTTTGGCTTGCTCTCTGAAGCTTGAGCGAAAGAGAGTCGGGGTGCAGGGAATCGAAGGGGCGAAAGCCCCACGCCGTGCTCAGGGTTCTCTGCCGCCCTACATCACGAAAAAATATTTAACGCCACGCTATCGCTTAGGCGATAAATCTTTTTGTCGGGGTGCAGGGAATCGAACCCTGTCTACATGGTCCCAAACCACGCGTACTACCAGTATACGACACCCCGTATTTATAGACTTTTTTTGAAAATTGTACCGTTTTTCAATTTAATTGAAACATCAAACTGTTTACCGTCAGTGCTGGTGGCGTAGATAAAGCTTGAATCCGTTAAAAGGTTTTTGTTGTCCTTGTAAATAGTTGTTAACTCGGCTTTTGTAGGCAACTTGCCATTTTCCTCGGCATAAATAGCAATAACCTCAGATAGTTCGTCAATGGCCGTTTTTTTTACCAAATCTTCATTTGAGATAAGATCGGTAACTACGCCAAATTTTTTGTAGACTGTTTGACTAATCGCATCTTTCTCGACAGCAAAACTTTTATTTATATAATCGCCAAAAGTGATGTTCGTACCTTTTTTGAGATTGTAATAGCCATAACCCCAGTAAAGGGCAGCAGCTAAACAAGCCATGAAAAGTAGATTAAAAAATTTTGACATTTAAAAAATGATATTTTGCCTGTGCCGAGGGGGAGGATTGAACTCCCGACACAAAGATTTTCAGTCTTTTGCTCTACCACTGAGCTACCTCGGCTAAGAAACGATTAACAGTTAACTTTTACTCCTAGCTTTGAATTGTAAAAATCTAAACGTTTTCAGAGGTTAACTGTTAAAAGTTAACGATTAATTGCTTGCTAGTTGCGGGGGTTGGATTTGAACCAACGGCCTTCGGGTTATGGGCCCGACGAGCTGCCAACTGCTCTACCCCGCGTCACTTCACTCAGCTGAAGCTGAGCTACGCGCCGTAAACTCCTGGGAATTTAACGGCTTTTATTTTTTTCATCAACGCTTTTGCCTAAGTGGTGCATGCACCCGCGAAGCCTTGGCGAAGTGGTGGGCGTGCCAGGATTCGAACCTGGGACCTCAACATTATCAGTGTTGCGCTCTAACCAACTGAGCTACACGCCCGTACTACATTAAAAATTAGCAGGGCATGCCTGACAAAGCTTTAATCGTATTTTTCTTTTTTCAACAAAAAAAGACTGACTATATAATAATATAAGGGCAGTCTTAAAATGTCAAACCTCTTCAAATAATGCCCATAAACTATTTGCGAAGCACCCCGCGAAGCTGAATAGCGAAGTGGGGCAGTTTGTCACAACCAATTGACTCATTCCCCTTCGCCTATCCCACTTCGCACAAGGCTACGCGGGACAAAGGGCTACGCGGAATAACTCCTTCGGAGTTATTTTGAGGCTAACAGGCATCAATACTTACCAAACGACTTAGTGTCTTGCGACTCCTAAGATTTTTTGTGTTGCTTCACTACTCTCGAGAGGGTAGTGAAGATCGGCCTAGATAAAAGTTCCGAAGAACAGTTATCGTGACTCCCTAGAAAGGAGGTGATCCATCCACAGCTTCCGCTACGGATGCCTTGTTACGACTTCGTCCCTGTTATCACTCCCACCTTGGTCCCAACTAGGTTGGGCCTTCGGGTGTTAGCGACTCCCTTGACGTGACGGGCGGTGAGTACAAGACCCGAGAACGTATTCAACGCGCCGTGGCTGATACGCGTTTACTAGCGATTCCAGCTTCATGAGGTCGAGTTGCAGACCTCAATCCGAACTAGGACCGGTTTTAAGGGATTTGCTCCATCTTACGATTTGGCGTCCCGTTGTACCGGCCATTGTAGCACGTGTGTCGCCCAAGGTGTAAGAACCATGCTGATTTGACGTCATCCCCACCTTCCTCCCACTTATAGCGGATAGTTCCCCATGACATATAAAACATGGGGTGAGGGTTGCGCTCGTTTCCCGACTTAACGGTACATCTCACGACACGAGCTGACGACAACCATGCAGCATCTGTACGGCACCCTCGAAGGCTACTCTGTTTCCAGAGTTCTGCAGCCGTATGTCAAACCTTGGTGAGGTTCCTCGCTTATCGTCGAATTAAACCACATGCTCCACCGCTTGTGCGGGTCCCCGTCTATTCCTTTGAGTTTTAGCCTTGCGACCGTACTCCCCAGGCGGAATGCTTAACGTGTTAACTTAAATAAACAGCACTGAAGGGGTCGATACCTCCAATGCTTAGCATTCATCGTTTACGGCGTGGACTACTGGGGTATCTAATCCCATTCGCTCCCCACGCTTTCGTGTTTCAGCGTCAGTGTCGTTCCAGTACATTGCCTACGCATTTGGTGTTCCTGCTGATATTAACGGATTTAACCCCTACACCAGCAATTCCATGTACCTCTCCCGAACTCTAGTTTGCCCATTTCTTCCGCAGCCTACGGGTTGAGCCCGCAGATTTAACAAAAGATGCAACAAACAGCCTACACACCCTTTACGCCCAATAAATCCGGATAACGCTTGGGGCCCTCGTATTACCGCTGCTGCTGGCACGAGGTTAGCAGCCCCTTATTCAACTGCTACCGTCATTGTTTCGTCACAGTTAAAAGTACTTTACACCCCGAGGGGCGTCATCATACACGCGGCGTCGCTCCATCAGCCTTTCGGCCATTGTGGAAGATTCTTGACTGCAGCCTCCCGTAGGAGTCTGGGCAGTGTCTCAGTCCCAGTGAGACGGGTCATGCTCTCACACCCGCTACCTGTCGAAGCCTTGGTGAGCTATTACCTCACCAACTAGCTGATAGGACATAGGCCTCTCTCGGAGCGAAAAACTTTAAATGGGAATGTCATGTGACCCCCCATTACTATCTCGAATTATCCCGAATTTCTCCGGGTTATGCGAGACTCCGAGGAAAGTTACCAATGTGTTACTCTCCCGTTTGCCATGTTCGGCTCCTCCCGAAGGAGAAGTTCACATTCGACTTGCATGCCTTAGACACGCCGCCAGCGTTCATCCTGAGCCAGGATCAAACTCTCATTTAATTTTTTTAATAGCTTGGCTTTGCTATGTTAGTTTTAAAAAACCAACAAAATATATAGAAGAAAATAAATTCATTCTTGACGTTTGGACGGTGATTGATGCCTGTTAGCATCAAAATATGCCTATAACCCTTCGGTTGTCATTGAGGATTATAAGCTATTCAATTGTTAAAGTACCTTCCAATATTCTTGAAAGAAAAAACAGAGACATTAGACTAACATCGCTGTTTATTCTTTCAAACTTTTTAACTTGTGTTAAGTTAGCTTGATCGATACGTTGATTAAAGAAAAATTAAACGTAATAGTATGATAGACGATTTCTTTTAAGCTGTCAAGGGTTTTTTTCTCTAGTTTTACACAGGTTTCACACAGGTGCTTTGCTAGACCTAAGCAGATTAAAGTATTTTAGAAATAAAAGCCAGACCTTTATCTGGTTGAAGTGTTGTGATCGTATTTTAGCCAGTAAAAATGGGCATTTTATAAGATATTTAATTTTTAATTTAATTTAAAAAAAGTTTGTGATAAAAAATTATAACTATGTTATAATAAAGAAATGAATAAAAAAAATCTAAATTTAGCAAAGTTTCCAGATAATTTTTTGTGGGGTGTTTCAACTAGTGCTTATCAAATCGAAGGAGGTAATAAAAATGACTGGTCTGTCTGGGAAAAATCAGCAAGCAGAAAAAAAGACTTAGCCTTGCGCGGTGAAAAGCTTGAAGAGTTTATTAGTGGCGAGGCCTGTAATTCTTGGCAATTTTTCGAGCAGGATTTTGATTTGATCGAGTCGCTGAATTGCAATGTATATAGGATGGGGCTTGAATGGTCCAGAATTGAACCAGAGGAGGGCAAATTCGATAAAAATGTCATCCAAAATTACAAAAAAATGTTTATTTCTTTAAAAAAGAGAAATATCAAACTGGCTTTAACTTTGTGGCATTGGACAAACCCAACCTGGATTAGCGAAGCTGACGGTTGGACAAACCATAAAACTGTTAATTTTTTTGCTAGATTTAGCCAATTATGTGTAGATGAATTTGGTGATTATGTTGATTTTTGGGTGGTTTTGAACGAACCCATGATTCACATCGGTAATGGTTATTTGACCGGTAAATTTCCGCCAAACAGGAAATTTGACATTATTGGAGCTTTTTTAACGAGAAAACATTTAATCTTGGCTCAAAAAAAGGTATACGAGATCATTCATAACAGCATTAAGCAGGCACAAGTCGGTTTTACCTCGATTGCGAATTTTATTGAGCCGGCGCATAAATTTAATATTATTGAGCTAATTTTAGCAAAAACTTATCATTGGTGGTGGAATGTGGCATTTTTAAAGGCAACCAAGGACTTTATCGATTATGTGGCTTTTGATTATTATTTTCATGATCGGATAGTTTGGTATCCACCTTTTCGCAAAAATTTAAATAACAAGGTGACTGACATGGGCTGGGAAATTTATCCGAAGGGCATATATGAGGTTATTAAAAGTCTTTCGAAATTTAAAAAGCCGCTCTATATAATGGAGAACGGCTTGGCTGATTCCCGTGACCAGTATCGCGCCGACTTTATTAGGGATCACTTGTTTCATGTTAAGCGAGCAATTGATGACGGCTTTGATGTCCGTGGCTATTTCCATTGGTCGCTTTTGGACAATTTTGAATGGGCGGCTGGTTACCAACCGAAATTTGGTTTGTTTTCGATTGAGCCGCAGACTTTCAAGCGACTTGCTAGGCCGAGTGCCAAAATATACGCCGAGACTTGCAAAAATAACGGTTTTTGGTCAGAATAATCATAATTAGTTCATTTAATATTGTTGGAGGTGCTCGATGAAATTTGTATTTTATAAGAAGCCCTGGCAAAGAATTGTTTATAAACAAACGAAACTGGAAAATGGTTTTGATCATTGGTCGCCGTTTGTTGATGTTGAAGCTGATCCGAAGGCTATTTACAAGGAAACAAAAAAAAGTCACAGCGGTGTTTTAAATTGGTTAATGAAACATTTTATGTGTCGTCGCTATGCAGTTCTGCGTGTGACTGGTCCCAAGGATGCGAAATTTTTTCTTGGTTATTGTTCAAATTATTATGTCATGAAATTATCACCGATTGAACAAAGTGTCTCTAACGGCAACTTTGCAGTTCGTGTATTTTCAGATAAAAATCACTTCTTTGTCGTCTCCAATGAAAATGTTGAATTGCATTTATTTAGTTATTTTGTGCCAGACACACCCGTCGGTGACAAGTATGATAATATGACGGTTTACTAAAACCAAAAAATTAAGACTTATGTTGATATAAGTCTTTTTAATTTCGGCTTCAAGTGCTAAAATATAAATATATGGATTGGATATTTGTTGCAATTTTTGCCTATTTTATAAACGCTGGTGTTTACGTCGCAGACAAGTTCATGCTGTCCAAGCGTTTTCATTCCTCGATTGCCTACGCCTTTTATGTTGGTATTTGGAGCGTGCTTAATTTTGTCTTTTTAGTTTTTGCGCCATATGTTCCTAGTCCGACTTGGCTATTGATCGATCTATCAGCTGGCGCTTTGTTTTTGTTGACGATCGTTTTTTGGTACAAGGCACTACATCAATCTGAGGCGACGCGAGTGGTGCCGATCGTCGGTGCGTTGACGCCGATTTTCACTTTGATCTTTGCAGTGGTGTTTTTGGGTGAAACCCTGGATCCTAAAAGCTTAGTGGCTTTTGTTATTTTGATAGCCGGCGGCACCCTCATTTCAATTAAACAAACTAAAGTTTATTTTTGGCAAAAGATTAGTAATCGGGTCAGGGAATTATTGGGCGAAATTCATGCTAAGTATTTACCAACCAGACGCTTGTTCATTAATTCTTTGATTTCAGCTATGTTTTTTGCTGCTTATAATGTTTTGATCAAGTACATTTATATGCATGAGCCATTTATGGGTTCATTTGTTTGGTCAAGGCTAGGTACCTTTTTGGCTGTGCTAGCGATGTTGCTAATACCTTCATGGCGAGTGGCTATCATGGAGCATCAAAAGACCGGTGTCAAAAAACAATCGAGCCTAACTTTTTTCCTCGGCGTAAGATTTTTAGCGGCCATGGCGTTTATTATGATTAATTGGGCAATCAGTCTTGGTAATGTGGCGATGGTCCAGGTAATGCAGGGCACTCAATATTTATTTTTGATTTTAATTGTACTGGCGATGTCGCGTTTCGTGCCGCAAATATATAACGAGGAGTTGGGCAGGGGTGTAGTACTCCAAAAGCTGGGCGGCGTGGCTCTAGTGAGTTATGGTTTGTATATTCTAATTTCTTAAGTTGACGTTTTTTAATTTTCTGTTTTTGTAGTCAAATGATGTTTTATTTAATTTTCAGTTTTATCTTGATTTTTTCTGGCCTGGCTTGGTATCGACCAGTGTTAGCAATACAGCTAACACTTTTTTCATTGCCGGCGTACCTTGTTCGTTTTAATTTTGGGGCACCTCTGACAATGCTTGAAGTCATGATATTACTAAATTTTGTCATTTGGTTTATCAAGGAGTGGCGTGGTTTGTTGTCAGGGATTAAAAACAGATTCGGTAATAATAAATTGATCGTTATAGAATATCCTTTTGCTCTCGAGATGATGGCCATCCTCGTTATTTCTTTTTTAGCGGTCGGGGTGGCACATTTTTCAAATGAAGCCATGGGTATTTGGAAGGCCTATTTTTTTGAACCGTTACTCTTTTTGATTCTGCTCTATAATGTTTTTGGAAAGTCGAAAATTGATTTGGTGGAGCGCTTGGGTTTAATTATTCGCCCCTTGGGGTATTCGGCATTAGCTGTGGGAATTATTGCGGCCTATCAAAAGCTAACCGGAAACTTTATTGCCAATCCTTTGTGGGCGGCCGAAGAGACGCGGCGCGTAGTTTCGGTTTTTGGTTACCCCAATGCAGTCGGTCTATATGTTGAATCTATTATATTTTTGTCTGTGGGTTTCATGTGGACCGAATTTAATAAAAAAGATAAGGCCCTAGTAACTTTACAAAATTGCCTACTCTTTTTGTCTGCGATGTTTTCAGTTCTGGCGATTGCCTTTGCCAGATCAAATGGGGCAGCACTTGGTCTGGTGGCCGGTTTTTCGGTTATGGCCCTGATCTATTCAAAAAAATCTAGACTTGTCTGGCTGGCAGCGGTCTCTATTGTGGTACTTATAGTATTTGGGTTTGGTTTTAAACGTGACAAGGCACTTGAATATTTAACCCTAAACGACTTTTCTGGGCAGGTTCGTCGCATCGGTTGGTCAGAGACTGTGAATATGCTCAAGGATCATCGTTGGTTTTTTGGTGCTGGTCTGGCCAGTTTTCAAAAAACCGTGGCACCGTATCATGTGCCTGGTTTTTACTATAATCGCGATAAAGATGCTGATTTTCATCGCAAACTAGTGATTTTTGATCAAAATTATCGTAATAAGTTTTGGCAGCCATTAGAAATCTATATGTATCCGCATAATATTTTCTTAAACTTTTGGTCAGAACTAGGTCTACTTGGGATGCTACTTTTTGTCTGGTTGATAGGCAAGACCCTTTACGTAAGCACGAAGATGTATTATCGTATGAAATCACCCGAGACGGGACGTTTAATTTTACTAGCGACAATTGGTGGATTGGTAGCTATGACCATTCATGGTTTAGTGGACGTGCCATATTTTAAAAATGACCTAGCAGTTATTTTTTGGCTCTTAATTGGTATAGTTGGTTTTTTTAAATTGGATTTATTAACGAGCAAGAAATAAAAGGATTTAATGTCTATAATACTACAAAAATTTATTGCTGATTCTGGCATGTGCGCCAGGCGCAAGGCTGAAGAACTTATTCGTCTTGGACAAGTTAAGGTTAACGGCCTGCGGGCAGAACTTGGTCAAAGAGTTGAGATGACTGATGAAGTAGTCGTGTCTGGGCGAAAAATCAAAACCGTGGCGCATAAGGTTTATTTGAAATTGAACAAGCCGGTGGGCTACGTTTCGACTAACGCGACCAAAAGAGGCGAGAAACCGGTTTTTGAATTGATCAAAACTAGTGAACGACTTTTTGTGGTTGGGCGTTTGGACAAGGATAGTCGCGGGTTGATGATTTTGACTAATGACGGAGAGTTGGCCCAAAAATTGGCCCACCCTAGTTTTGAGCATGAAAAAAAATATATTGTCAAAGTGGCTCAGGGTTATGCTAAGGCAGAACACACCTTGCCTTTCAAATTGACCGATGCGGTTTTGCGACATTTTTTAAGTGGCGTTGATATTGGTGAGGGGGATGGCGTAGTCAAGGCCAAAAGTATTAAGTATTTACGAACTAATACTTTTGAGATAGTATTGACCTATGGCAAGAAACGCCAGATTCGTCGGATGTTTGCCGCCTTTGAGTTATTAGTGATGGATTTGCAGCGGATTGAGATTGCTGGTCTCAAATTAGGAGTGCTCAAGGAGCGTGAGTCAAAATCTCTAACCGTTGAAGAAATTGAAAAATTGAAAAAATAAATAAAATTTGTCATTCTTGTGAGAGTGCGCATTTGGTGAATTAATTTTTCTGGATTCACGCTTTTGCAAGAATAAAATTAGGAAGAGTGGCTGAGTTGGTTGAAGGCAGCACTCTCGAAAAGTGCCAGGGGTGAAAGCTCCTCAAGAGTTCGAATCTCTTCTCTTCCGCAAGTAAAATAGCTCCAGTCCTGAATAGGTCTGGAGCTATTTTAGTTTTGGTAAGAAAAAAGAGATGAGAAGTTTATACTCGGTAGTGAAGCGGACGGGTGAATCTCTTCTCTTCCGCCTAATATAAAACGCCGCCACGAATGTGGTGGCGTTTTATATTACGTAAAAATTATAAATAGTGCGAGAGGCGTTTTGTAATCATGTAAAGAGGGTGGGGGGTATTCTTTTATGAAATTTCAACTAGGTCTGGCAGTTCGTTGTTGGAAGTGATAAAATAAAGGCATGACTAAATATAAACATACTCAAATAGGTTATCTGATGCTGGTGGTTTTGCTGGCCGTATTCGCGCTTTTTGCCTGGGTTCATTTGGCGTCCTTGGCTGAGTCACCATCGATCGACTCTGGCCCGAATTTTGCAATTTCAGTCTTAATGATATTGATTTTGCTTCTACTTGCCTCGTTCACCACGTTGAATGTGTCCATTGATGAATACTACATTAGGGTTAAATTCGGTTATGGTATTTTTCGAAAAAAGCTTTTACTGAGCGAGATAGACGCAGTAAGGGCAGTAAAGAATCATTGGTATTATGGCTGGGGGATAAGAGGTTGGTTTTGGCCGCACTATATGACTATATATAATGTTTCCGGTTTTGATGCAATTGAAGTAACTATGAAAAATGGAAAAATATATCGCATTGGAACTGATGTCCCAAGTGAGCTACTGGTTGCGATTAAGGCAAATATGAATTCCAGATAGATTGGATCAGCAGAATCATTTATAAACTCAATAAAACGGTGCCCATAACGGCATCGTTTTATTGTGTAGCATTTATGAGTATTTATCGTATTATTATAAATAACAATAAACTAAATTTATGTGGTCTATTATTTTATTAGGTTTTATGGGCGCGATAGTGAGCGCAATTACTGGAACTCTTTGGTATTCTAGTGCAACACCGATGGGTAGGTGGCATATGCAATATTTGGGTTTTTATAAATTAACAGAAGGGGAAAAGCAAAAAGCCATACTTGAGGCGAAGCCAAGAATGTGGAAAAACTACTCGGCGCAAATGTTGTTGTCATTTTTGACCTCATTTTTTATCGCTTTTGTGACCAGTTATACGGTCAAAAATGGCGGCTCGGCTAGTGCGGTTTTTTATTATGTGCCGATGATTTGGCTAGCTTTTACGGTGCCAATGATTGGTCAAAATATTCTTTGGGGAAAAAATGAAGGTAGACTCGCCTTTAAAAGATTTTTTTCAGATAGTTTATACAATCTGATTACTTTCTTTGTGATTGCCTTCCTCGCAACCTTGATAATTAATTAACGCAATATAAGTTTAAATAAACAATAAAACAAATCATATGAAAAATATTACACCCTTTTTGTGGTTTAATGATAATGCTGAAGAGGTGACAAATTTTTATGTCTCGATTTTTAAAGATTCAAGAATTGTTAGTGCTTCACGTTATGATGAGGCGGGAGCTGAGGCCTCTGGTATGAAGGCAGGAACAGTTATGGTGGTGGATTTTGAACTAGAGGGCCAAGCTTTTAGCGCGATAAACGGTGGCCCGACGCCGCCAGAGTTTCCGGCAGTGTTTACTCCGGCTATTTCATTTTATGTGACCTGCAAGACAGTAGGCGAGGCGAAAGAACTTTGGAGTAAATTGCTACCAGGGGCGGAGATTATGATGCCATTCGAAAAATATCCGTTCAGCGAAGGTTTCGGTTGGCTGGCTGATAAGTTTGGTGTCAGTTGGCAGATTTTTACTGGTGAAGGTGAGCAAAAAATCATGCCCTGCTTGATGTTTACTGGTGACTATGCCGGTAAGGCCTCGGAGGCAACTGATTTTTACACCTCAATTTTTTCCGTACAAGCCAGGTTTAAGGAGTCAAAAATAGACATACTTGAACATTACGGACCAGAACAGCCGGCAGAAAAGGCTGCGATCATGCATGGTGAATTCACTCTTGGTGGTCAGTCCTTTGTGGCTATGGATAGTCACATGGATCATAAGTTCGGCTTCACGCCAGCAATTTCATTTATGGTGAATTGTGAGACACAGGCCGAGGTTGATTACTTTTGGGAAGAGCTTTCCCGGGGTGGCAAGACCAACGTCTGCGGTTGGCTGCTGGATCGATACGGCATTGCTTGGCAAATCGTTCCGTCTGTTCTTGGTAGGCTGCTCGGTGGGACTGATCAGGCAAAAGCTAAGCGAACAATGGCCGCCATGTTAAAAATGTCAAAATTAATTATAAATGATCTTGAGGAGGCTTAGGTTTGGTTATTTTTAGTTGTTATCAAAAAATTATATCTGCCAGAGGCTTTGTGAAATTTTATCGGGTCATTTTCAGCTTTGAAGAAGTTTTTCAAATTATTATTTATGGCTTGTTTGTAGGCTTTTAGTGATTCCTTTTCATTGGCAGAGGTGTTATTGAGTGAAAAGTGACCACCATCAAGTGCTACTTGTTTTAAAAAATTCCATGCAGCAGTGGCTGTTTTTTTGTTGTTTATTATTTCGCTAAAGCCTAGTTGTTCAAAATCGCTTTGAAATTCATGATCGAGCGTTTTTATCATGACTTCGTTATGGTCAAGAAAACGTAGTTCAAAATTACTCCAATCTATTTTGACGATCGTTTTTTCATTAGCAATCTCCTCGGCTGAGGCATTACTAATTTTTATAAAAATATAATTGTAGACGCTTTTCAGGCTATTAGCATATAGTGCAAAACCTGGCACAGTTATTTGATCGTCAATCAATTGAAAAATTTCAGCTATCTTAGGAATATTAATAGCAAACTCTACATGTTCTTTGATGAGTTGACTGCTGTCTTTTAGGCCAAGCTCGGATATGAGATTTTTGATTGTTAAATAAAGTGGGAAAAGCGCGTTAAATGATGCTACTAATTGGTCTGCATGCAGCACTGATCTGGTTGTCTCTTCTTGGTCGTTAAATTGATCAATGTACAGCTCGATTAATTTTTGTGTGTAGGTTTCACGGTTAAGATAATCAATGAAATTAAAAATCGTAATCACTCTTTGGAAATCGCAATCTGCGACTTTGTAGTTATTAAAGAGGTATTCTATTTTTTGGGTAATCAGTAGTTTGGTCATGTGATAATCCTGCCATAGCTTCGTCTCGCGGTCAAATAAGTTTGATTTATTAAATGTGGTATAATGTTTATATTATAATAATTAACATATGTTTAAAAAGAAAAAAATTCATCATTATTTTATTGAAAAATTTTTAGTTGTACTTGGGGTGGTTCTGATTTGGCGAGGTATTTGGTATTCGCTAGATTATCTTGATCGTTTCTTTTTTGCTGAAAGTCATTTATTGACGGCCGTTATCGGTGTGATCATTGGGTTTTTATTTCTATATTTGCCAGACAAAAATCTTGATGAAATTTAGGATGAAAGGGAAATTTGAACGGTTTTTATTTTTGTCTAAAATGTGATAAACTGGAGACGTATTAAGTCTTGTTTAAAGAGTAAAATGATTTAAATTTTTTATTTCTTTGAATGAATTTTTATAATATCTTAAATATTAAAATATCCAATCAGATGAAGAATACTAATTTCCGCTTTACGTGGAAGATTGGCGGGGAGGCAGGGTTTGGTATCAAGTCAGCCGGCTTGTCTTTTGCCAAGGCCTTGATGCGTGCTGGCTATGAAACCTTTGATTATTCGGAGTACCCATCCTTGATTCGTGGCGGTCATAATACGTATCAGGTAACTGTTTCCGAGGAGCCGATCAAGAGTACTGATAGTGCGATTGATATCTTGGTGGCGCTAAATAAAACCACGATTGATAAGCACGTGGCTGAGCTGGTTAAGGGGGCAGTGGTTTTGTATGATGGCAGTGAGATAAAATTGGGCAAGATTGCTCGCCAAGATATTCAATTTTTGTCGGTTCCGTTCAAAGAAATGGCAGCGCAAACGGGTGGCGATATTATGCGTAATACTGTCGCTATGGGGGCAACAATGGCAGTTATTAATTTGCCATTAAAAATTTTGGCGCAAGTCACGGAAGAGATTTTTGCTGGTAAGCCTCAGGTGATTGAAAATAATTTAAAAGCGATTGAGTTGGGTTATGAATATGTCAAAAAGCATCACAATGAATTTGTTTTTAAGCATGAGTTAGTGGTTGAGAAAAAGCCACAGCGAATGCTTATTCCCGGTAACGAAGCTTTGAGTATGGGCGCTTTGGCGGCTGGCTTAAATTTTTTTGCTGCCTATCCTATGACCCCAGCTACTTCAGTCTTGACCTATTTAGCTGCCAAGGGGGTTGAGCAAGGTGTGGTTGTTAAACATGCTGAAGATGAGATATCGGTTATTAATATGGCCTTGGGTGCTGCTCATGTTGGTGCCAGAGCAATGGTAGCCACCTCAGGTGGTGGGTTTGCCTTAATGAGTGAGGGGCTTGGTTTGGCCGCTGTCAGCGAGACGCCGTTGGTTCTGATTAATGTGCAGCGACCTGGTTCTGCCACTGGCATGCCAACTTGGACGGATCAAGGTGATTTACGTTTTGTTTTGCATGCGGGTCAAGGTGAGTTTCCTAGGATCATTTTAGCACCTGGTGATGTAGATGAATGTTTTTATATGGCCGCCCAGGCGTTTAATTTAGCTGAAAAGTATCAGACGCCTGTAATTATTTTGTCTGACAAGTTTTTAGCTGAAGGTTCTGCTACAGTACCTGTTTTTGATGAGAAGGCAGTGGAAATCGACCGGGGCAAGTTATTAACCGAAAAAACCATTCCTGCTAGCTATAGACGTTATCGCCTGACCGCTGACGGCGTTTCACCTCGCGCTCTGCCAGGCATGAAGGGTGGGATTTATCATGCTGATAGTTATGAGCATAGCGAATATGGTTTCTCATCCGAGGATATGGGTGAGCGCATCGAGCAGGTAAATAAAAGAGCGAAAAAGCTTGAAGCGGCCAGGCAAGACCTTGACGGAGCCACGCTTTACGGCAGCTCAAAGGCTTTAATCACCTTGGTTGGCTGGGGGTCGGTGAAGGGCCCAATTATTGATGCTTTGAATATTTTGCCAGAAAAAATTTCGGCTAAGTTTAATTTTTTGCACGTCAATGTTATTTGGCCGTTGCCAAGTCAGGCGATTAAAAAATACCTGAATTCCAAAAAGAAGTTATTAGGCAAGTCTCAGCGTCTGGTCTTGGTAGAAAATAATTCTGAGGCTCAGTTGGCCGCTTTGATACGCCAAGAGACTGGTGTTGATATTACTGAGAGGATACTCAGATATGACGGTCGACCATTCTTTGCGAATGAATTGGCTGAAGATTTTAAAAATCTTTTATAAACTTAGCCTATCACGCTTGATTGACGCTTAATTAATAAATTTAAAAACAAGACCTTCAAGTTTGAGAGACAAATAATATATGTCTATAGAAAAATACAATACATCATGTCCGCCAACCTGGTGCCCAGGTTGTGGTAATTTCAGTATCTGGAATGAGATAAAAAAAGCTCTGGATGAGCTCGGTATTCCTCAGCACAAAACATTGATAGTTTATGGAATTGGCTGTTCTGGTAATATGTACAACACTATAAATACTTATGCTTGGCATTCACTGCATGGCCGCTCGTTACCGACAGCCGTTGGTGCGAAGCTCGCCAACAAGGATCTGACGGTTATTGTGGTGGCAGGAGATGGCGATGGACTAGGTGAGGGGATGGGACATTTTATTCATGCTTTGCGTGGAAATGTTGACATAACTTATTTAATACACGAGAATAAGGTTTACGGACTTACAACTGGGCAAACTGCCCCAACTTCAGCCAAAGGTTTTGTCAGTCGATCTACGCCCGAAGGCGTGATTGAGGTGCCGGTTAATCCTTTATCGTTAGCCATAGCCTCGGGTGGCGGGTTTGTCTCGAGGGGGTATGTTGGTAAGCCACAACAGTTAAGTTCATTGATTAAGCAGGCAATTACTCATAAAGGTTTTTCCTTGGTTGATATCTTGCAGCCATGTGTAACCTTTAACAAGGTTGATACTTATCAATATTATCAGGACAAGGTTTATGATTTGGCTGAATCCGGTCATGACGTCACTGATTATAACAATGCTTTTATAAAATCACGTGAATGGGGTGAAAAAATCCCGACCGGTGTATTTTATCAAGACGTTAGAGAGGATTACGCAGCTGATGTGGTGCAGGAAAAGGGAAAAGCGCTAGTCAGTCGACCAATGGTCAAGAGAAAATTAAAAACACTAGTCAAGGAGTTTATATAATAAAGAAAACTTATGCAAAAAACACTAGAAAATTTAGCTAAAGCCTTTGCCGGTGAATCACAGGCTAGAAATCGTTATACAATGTACGCTAAAATCGCCAAAGAGGAAGGTTATGAACAAATCTCTGGCATTTTCTTAGAGACTGCTGATCAGGAAAGAGCGCATGCTAAAATTTTATTTGGACTGATTAATGAAATTAAGACAAATAATGAAGCAGTTGCAGTACCAACAGAAGTGCCGACAGTATTCTCTACGACTGCAGAAAATTTGGCTGCCTCAATTAATGGTGAGCACTATGAGACCGAAACTATGTATCCTGATTTTGCGAAGCAAGCCGATCTAGATAACTTGCCACAAGTAGCAGGCAAGCTAAGAATGATTGCCAAAGCTGAGGCTCATCATGAAGAGCGATATCAAAAATTGCTTGACCTCGTCAAGGCTGGAAATGTTTTTGAAAAAGATGAAGAGATTTTTTGGGTTTGTCGGGAGTGTGGTTTTGTCCATGTTGGCAAACGTGCACCTGAAGCTTGCCCGGCTTGCAGCCATAAGCAGGCTTACTATCAAGTAAAGTGTGAAAATTACTAATAATATATTCCTTTTTTAAGGAATCATAAATCTATGATCAAAGAAAACCAGGTTTATAAATGTGCACTTTGTGGCAACTGCGTTAAGGTGGTGGCTGCTGGCGGTGGTGAATTGGTTTGCTGTGGACAGTCAATGGAGCTCGTAACTGAGTAATAGTTACGCCCTATAACGGGGTTGCCAAAATAAAACAAGTTTGATATTATGCAAATACCGGCGAAAGTCGGTATTTGTTTTAACTCAAGCTGGCTAGTAATAGCTAATTTTAGTTTAAAAATCTATTATATTTGGAGGGATGTCTGAGCGGTTTAAGGAGACAGTCTTGAAAACTGTTGAGCCTTTACGGGTTCCGTGAGTTCGAATCTCACTCCCTCCGCATTAAAAAAACTGGCTTTAGTCAGTTTTTTTGTTGATAAAGAAGATGAGATGAGAAGTTTATGCTCCGCAGCGCAGCGAAGGGGTAAATCTCACCCCCTCTGCATTAAAAAGGGTGAAAGAAAGTTGTGTCATTTACGTATTATTATTTATAACAATTAAAATTAAATTTATGATGGGCTATTATGATTTTGGATTTGGCGGATTATTTATGTGGCTTTTTTGGGGCTTGATTATTTGGGCTTTTGTGGTCATGGCAAGAGGCGGTAGCTGTTTTGGTGGCCATTGTTCTGCTAGGCATGAGCATCTGAATGAAGATAGGTCGCTAGCCATTCTAAAAGAGCGATATGCAAAGGGTGAAATCTCAAAAAAAGAATTTGAGGAAATGAAAAATGATTTGCAGGAAAAAAAATAAAACTTGGCAAAGAGGCTAGTGTTTTTTGTAGTTATTAATTATTTTATTTAGCCAATTTTAAATAAAAAAAATAGAAGCCAAATTTTTTGTAATATATGCTATGATAATTACATATGCATAAACACAAAACAGCTGGCTCACTTTCGGTTTTTTGGGCATTGTTGGGTAATTTAGCAATAGCTACAATCAAATTTATTGGTTATATACTTTCTGGTTCAAGCACGCTTTTGTCAGAGGCAATTCACAGTTTGGCTGATACGATGAATCAGTCTTTATTGATGGTGGGTATTAAACGCTCGGTGCGCAAAGCTGACCATGAACATTCATATGGTTACGGACAGGAGCGTTTTTTGTGGGCTTTAATCTCGGCATGTGGAATTTTCTTTTTGGGTGCTGGTGTGACCATTGTAAATGGCATCAATGCTATACGTCATCCTGAGTCGGTTATAATTGAGCCGGTGATATACTTAATATTATTGGCCTCGTTTTTTATTGAATTATTTACCTTTTTAATTGCTATTAGGGAATTGAAAAAATCATACCCCGAACTTGATTGGTCTGAGCGCTTAAAAGACGGTGATCCAACAACAATTGCGGTCATATTTGAGGATGGGGTGGCATTGCTAGGTGTTTTGGTGGCTCTTGCCTCGATTTGGTTGTATAAAATTACGGGTAATTATTTGTGGGATGGTATTGGTTCGATTGTGATTGGTATAATGTTAACCGTCGTGGCGGTGGTTTTAATTCGTAAAAATCGGGATTTTTTGATGCACAAAGCTATTCCTGAAGATGTTCAGGAGAAAATACTAGATATTCTTGAGGCTGAGCCGGTTGTTGAAAGAGTGGTTGATTTTAAGTCTACTATACTGGATGTCGGTGCCTATCATATAAAATGCGAGATTGAGATTAATGGCTCGGCCTTATTTAAGGAGATGAAACTGAATTTGAAAAATGAATTCGATGATATTAATGGCAATTATGAGGAATTTAAAAAATTCGCCGTTCGTTATATCGATCGAGTGCCTAGATTGGTCGGTGAGCGGATTAACAAGATTGAGCAAAGAATTCAGGAAGATGTGCCAAATGTCATTCATATAGATATTGAAATAAATTAAAACCATGAAAACATTAGTCGTTTATTATTCAAGAACAGGTACTTCTCAACGTTTAGCACAGATTATTGCTAATCGATTACATGCTGACCTGGAAAAAATTGTTGATACGGTGGATCGCTCTGGAGCTAAAGGATATTTACTGGCGGGTAGGGATGCCATGCAAAAAAGGCCTGCTAAAATTGCTCAAACAACCTACCTGCCGCAAGCTTACGACTTGGTAATTCTAGTGAGTCCAGTATGGGCTTGGAGTCTGACCCCTGCCATGAGGAGTTACGTCTTGGCTAATCGTTCAAATTTTAATAAAATCGGCCTAGTTTTAACCCGTGGAGGATCGGACGTAGTTAAAGTGTTTAAAGAATTGGAGGAACTTTGTGGCAAAAAGGCGACAAGCAAGCTAACCTTGCTTACAAAAGAAGTTATTCAAGAGTCTGGAAGCGACTTGATAAGTGAATTTATAGGTGATTTTAAGGTCTAGAAAAGCCAATATTAGCCATAAAAGTGACTTATACACATTGACAAAAATGCGAATCTTTGCTATCATAATATTATAAGTTTAAAAAACTCTTTTGAGCAAAAAGCTCAACAGGGAAAAATAAAAATAAAAGTTTGATTCATCTTCCTTTTTACGGGATTTAGTCAGACACAAACAAAAAACATGAAAGACAAAATCATCAAGACTCTAAACAAAGAGTTAGATTTAGAGGAAGTGGCTAGTTGGGCGGCCTTTACTTATGTAGCTGCCTTGTATATGACAATTATTTCAGCTCAGTCATATACCGTATTTATTGAAAATTTACTTAGTTAATCTAACTAAGACTTATATATAAAAATCGTCCAATAGGGCGATTTTTTGTTTTGACATAAGGGGTTTTTGCAGATAAACTAGTAAGATTAAAGCTAAAAGAAAAAATTGCATAATTTACGAATAACATGGACTATAAACATTTAAAGATTGAAGACGAGGAGGTTTTCGCAGCTATTAAAAAGGAGGAGGGGCGTCAAGCCGAGGGTGTTGAATTGATTGCCTCTGAAAATTATGTGTTTCCGGCTGTGCTTGAAGCTATGGCCAGCGTCTTTAATAATAAATATTCAGAAGGGTATCCGGGCAAACGCTATTATGGCGGTCAAGAAATTGTCGATCAAATTGAGAATTTGGCTATTAGTCGTGCCAAGGAACTTTTTGGAGCGGAGCATGTAAATGTCCAACCGCTGTCTGGTTCACCTGCCAATGCGGCGGTGTATTTTGCTTTTTTACAGCCTGGTGACAAAGTTCTTGGTCTAAAGTTGGACCATGGTGGGCATCTTTCTCATGGGCATCCGGTAAATTTTTCGGGTATGCTTTATGATTTTGTGCAATACGAGGTTAATAGTGAGAGTGGCTTGATCGATATGGAAAAAGTGCGAGAAGTCGCCCTAAAGGAAAAACCAAAAATGATTGTGGCTGGTTTCTCGGCTTATTCTCGTGATATTGATTGGCAGGGGTTTAAGGCAATTGCAGATGAGATAGGGGCGATTACTTTTGCAGATATTGCTCATATTGCTGGCCTTGTCGCTGCGGGTGTTGTTGAAAGTCCGGTGCCATATTTTGATGTTGTCACCACTACCACGCACAAAACTCTGCGCGGTCCGCGCGGTGCTATGATAATGTGCAAGGCTAAATATGCTAAACAAATTGATCGGGCGGTTTTTCCTGGTATGCAGGGCGGGCCACATGAGCACATTATTGCCGCCAAGGCGGTGGCTTTCAAAGAGGCTTTAGACCCTAGTTTTAAAATATACGCAACCAAGGTGGTGGAAAATGCCAAGACCATGGCCGAGGCATTTATTTCGAAAGGCTTTAAGGTTATCTCTGGCGGTACGGATAATCACTTGATGGTGGTTGACATGACTAGTCGTGGCTTGACCGGTAAAGAAGCTGAAATTTTGTTTGATGGTGTCGGTATTTCAGTTTCTCGTTCAACCATACCGAATGATTTGAATTCACCCATGAATCCTTCCGGAGTACGTTTTGGCACACCTGCTGCCACCACTAGAGGCATGGGTGCAAATGAAATGAGGCAAATTGTTAATTGGCTTGATGAGGCTATACTTAATAAGACTGATGAAAAAAAATTAACTGAAATAAAAAATGCTGTCAGTCTGATGTGTCGTAATTTTCCCGTGCCTGGCATTGAGAATAAATAATTAGTTTACGAGAATTATAATAATATGATATTGATAGATGGTAAAAAATTGGCCGAGAAGATTAAGGATGAAGTGGTGAAGGAGGTTCTCGCATTGAGTGAACGGCCAAACTTGGCTATCGTGATAGTTGGTGACAAGTCAGACTCTCGACTTTACGTTAGCTTGAAAGAACGCCAGGCAAAGACAGTGGGTATTGATACGCATGTTTACAGGCTAGCTGAAAATATTAGCGAAGAAGAATTAACAGAAACTATAAAATTTTTGAATAGCGACGAGACCATAGACGCTATTCTTTTACAATTGCCGTTGCCAGAGCATTTGAATACGGACAATGTGGTAGGCGCAATTGATCCGGAAAAGGATGTTGATGGTTTTCATCCAAGTAATTTGTCAAAAATCATGGCTGATTGTGAGATTAGTGTCGAGCCGCCACTTGTCTTGGTGGTGCTAGAAATTTTGAAAAGTATTAATTTTTCAATTTCAGGTAAAAAAGCGATAATAATTGCAAATTCAGACTTTTTCGGTCAGGTAATTAAGCGTGTTTTAGAATGCAGAGGCGCACAAACGGAGTTAATACTAGCGAGTGATTTTAAGGCTGAACAAACTTGTGAGGCGGATTTGCTTGTTACTGCTGTAGGGCAGCCAGGTATTATTAAGGGGGTGGCAGTTAAACAGGACGCTGTAATTATTGATATCGGCATTAGTCACGATGAAATGGGCAAAGTAGTGGGTGATGTTGATTTTGATTCAGTAAAGGATAAAGTTAGTTATTTAACGCCAGTGCCGGGCGGTGTCGGTCCGATGACCATCGCCATGGCGTTTAAAAATACTGTCAAAATATTCAAACAAAGACATCGTTAAGCTGATACAAAAAATGCTGTAAATTAATTTTAACCCCATGTGTTAGAATTAATTAGTTTTTATAATCGAGCAATTGAAAATTGAAATAAATATGCAAAATAACGAACAAAAAAAGAAGCAGCTCTTGGAATTATTAAATATACATTACGGCTACAAAGCGCTGCGACCTGGGCAAGAGAAAGCAATCGATAGCTTGCTCGATGGGAAGAACGTGGTTGTTATTTTGCCAACTGGTGGCGGAAAGTCGATGTGCTTTCAATTGCCCGCCCTGGTCATGGATGGAGTAACGATTGTTATTTCACCGCTGATCGCCTTGATGAAGGATCAGGTTGATAGCTTGACCAGGGTTGGTATTCCTGCAACGTTTATCAATTCCTCCGTGGCGCCAAATGATGTTAGCGCCAGGCTAGAGGCGGTAAAAAACGGTCATTTCAAGCTTTTGTATATTGCGCCTGAGAGATTTTATAACAATGAATTTATTCAAGCACTGGCGAAAATAAAAGTCAGTCTTTTTGCGATTGATGAGGCGCATTGTATTAGCTCATGGGGACATGATTTTCGTCCAAGTTATGTCAAATTAAGACAGGCAATTGAGCGCGTAGGCAATCCTCAAGTTATAGCCTTGACGGCCACAGCCACTAAGGAGGTACGTGATGATATTATAAAACAGCTGGGCCTCGAAAAGCCGGAATTAGTAGTGACTGGTTTTGATCGTCCAAATTTAACTTTTAGTGTTGTGCGCTCTAATGAGGGGAGTAAGCCTCATTATGTGCTAGAGGCAATTCGGAGCATTGCGACTGGTACGGGAGTGGTTTATGTTAGTACTCGGTCAAGAGCTGATCAATTGCTTCAGGTTTTAGTTGATAATGGCATCGAGGCTATTGGTTATCATGCCGGTATGGATGCTAATGAGAGAAAGTGGGTTCAGGAAAGTTTTATTGCTAATAAAGCGCGAGTTATTGTGGCCACAAACGCCTTCGGTTTGGGAATTGATAAATCTGACGTGCGCTTTGTGATACACTATGACATGCCAGGTACGATTGAGGCATATTACCAAGAGGCTGGTCGGGCTGGTCGCGATGGTAAGCCGAGCAATTGTCTGCTTTTGTATAATTCGAGGGACAGGATATTACAAGAATTTTTTATTAAGGGCGATAACCCTTCACCAGAATTAATTATCGAATTGTACGAGATGCTACTCAGCTTCGAAAATGATAGGCTGCTCGTCACCTATAGCGATTTGCAAAAGCAGTTGAATACTGACGCACCAGATATGGCAATCGGTACGGCTGTAAAAATCCTTGAAAAGGAAGGCTTGATTAGACGTTCCCAGGATCATGTTGGATCGGCATATTTAAAGATATTCAAACCATACAATCAGCTCGAAGATATTTTTGGTACTCGTGGTAAGAAAAACAAAGAATTACTTGAAAAATTATTTAATCGTTTTGGTGAAGATTTGCTAAATGGCTTTGATCTGAACTTGGAAGAGGTTGCAAATATTTTCGAGGTCAAGAAAGATACTGTTAGACGGCTCATAAAAAAATTAGAGGAAAATGGTTTAGCTGAATTCAAGCCGCCATTTAAAGGAACAGAAATTAATATTATCAAGCGACTAATGCCTTCAGAAGTCAATTTGGATTTTAAGGCCTTGAAAGAAAAATTAGCGCATTCATACGACAAACTCGATCGCATGGAAAATTATGTTTATCATAAAGGTTGTCGTCCTGGTTACATTATCGAATATTTTGGCGGAACCGAGGTTAAACCATGCGGCAAGTGTGATAATTGTTTGGACGGTCTGACGTCCCAGGTTAGCATGTCTGCAATTGATGCCATTTTTGATAGTGGCGTAAATGAGACGGCGTCAGTTGAAGGCTTTAATACCAAGCTGACTCAATTAGAGACCTATGAATTATATGAAAAGAAATTATCGATTGGCGATATGGCGCAAACGCGAAATTTGAAGCCGGCTACGATTGTTGATCATTTATGCTTTTTGATCCATGCAAAAAAAACCATCGACATTGCAAGATTTGTCACGGCGGAAAAAATCAGTGCCATCTCTGAGGTTATTAATAAGGTTGGGGCGGGGAAGCTGGCTTTAATAAAAGAGGCAGTCGATGAGACGGTCACTTGGGATGAAATTAAATTGGTATTGGCTAATCATTTAGCGAAATAATAGTTGGTACAATAAAGCATACAAAAAATCCAGCCGAGACTGGATTTTATGTTTGTGCGCCCAGAGGGATTCACCCGTTCGCTACGCTGCCGAGTATAAATTTCAAATCCTTTATTTTAATGCACATAATAAAATAACCCGTCTTTCGACAGGTTATTTTATTATGTGCGCCCAGAGGGATTTGAACCCCCGACCGTTTGGTTAAGAGCCAACTGCTCTACCGACTGAGCTATGAGCGCATATTTAACTTTTAACAGTTAACATCTAATTATTAGCTTGAAATGTTAATAGTTAGGTGTTAGTATTTAAAGGTTTTTTGGTGGCCGGGGAGAGGCTCGAACTCTCGACCTTAGCGTTATGAGTGCTACGCTCTAACCAACTGAGCTACCCGGCCGTAATGTAAAAAAATACATCGCCCTAGGCGACATACAAATAATAGAAAAAATGTCTATTTTTGTCAAACTGGCTCTTTTTTGGCTATATAAGTATTATCATGGCTGGTGCATCCTGAGGGGCTCGAACCCCCGACCCTCTGGTCCGAAGCCAGATGCTCTATCCACTGAGCTAAGGATGCAATATTTAGTGTACGACTTTTGTTGGTTCGAATTGCCCATCACTGAGCTTGTTTTAGACTAACATTTTATACTTAAAAAAGCAATAATAGTTTGTCTGTCTAATAAAAAGTAAAAAACCGTCAATTGACGGTTTTTTGTTGAACAACGTTTATTCTGCTAGATTTGGGGCTTGATCATGTTTGCCTTTGAGGGCGTCTTTCAAAGTTTTACCAGTTTTGAATTTTGCGACTTTTACTTCAGGAATCTGGATGCGTTCATTTGGTTTTTGGGGATTTACGCCACCACGTGCATGTCTTGACTTGGCCATAAAGGTGCCAAAGCCAGTAATTGTGACTTCTTGACCGGCCTTGAGCTCGGTAATAATAATTTCAACCAGTCCTTCTAAAAGGTCAGTGGCTTGTTTTTTGTTGACTTGAGCTTTTTCAGCTAGACGATCAATTAGACTTGCTTTATTCATAAGAGGAGTTTAAATAATAGCGAATATTAGTTATCCACATTATAGCAGATGGTTTAATTTTAGCAAAATTGTTATTTTTTAAATTTTATCAAAATATTGAATTTGAGTAATTGATTTTGCCTTTTTTCTTGTCGTGTCAAAATTAATTAATGCGCCCGACAATATAACTTCTCCAGAGTCGGGGATCGTGCGTTTATATTTGACCTGGTCAATCAGTGTTTTAATGGCGAGTGATAAATCTATACCAATACTTTCGTTATAAGCACCAGTCATGCCAATATCAGTGATATAAGCAGTTTTTTTTGGCAAGAGTCTGGCGTCGGCAGTTGGGACGTGGGTGTGTGTGCCAACGACTATATGAGCCCTACCATCAACATAATGACCGAAGCATATTTTTTCTGCCGTTGTTTCGCCATGAAAGTCGACAATTGTCGTAGCTATTTTTTCGTGGTCGTAACTCTTATAAATTTCATCAAATTTTTTAAAAGGGCAATCATATTGAAAAGGCATATTGACTCTACCTAGTAGATTTATAATCAGGACGTCACCAAGCTTGGTTTTAAAAATTTTATGGCCGTGGCCAGGAAGTTGGTCTGGTAAATTGGCAGGTCTGATTATGGGTTGACTGTCAGCAAAGCAGACATTGGCTTGTTCAGGACGATCAAAAGCATGATCGCCCATGGTAATAAAGTGAATGCCGGACTCTTTAAGTTCGCTTTGGGTTGTTTCGGTGATGCCAGAGCCATGAGCTGAATTTTCGGCATTGGCAATGATTAAATCCGGCTTATGTTCTTTTTTTATTTTTGGTAGAATTTTTTTTATGGTTTCTCGGCCGAGCTTGCCGTATATGTCGCCGATAAATAGTATTTTCATAGTTAATTTGTTTGGAATTTTTCGGGCATGATTGATGATCGTTATGGCTTAATGTTAGTATTTTTTCGCTAAAATAACAATGGTAATAAAAAACCGCTAATAATTATTAACGGTTTTTTTGAGATTTAGGTCGAATTAGCGAGCGTATTCAATGACACGCAGTTCTCTTATGACATTGACTTTGATTTCACCGGGATATTTCAATTCTGCCTCTATTTTATTGGCCACCTCTCTGGCTACTTCTCTAGCCCTGAGGTCGTCCATGATATCGGCATCAACAAAGACACGGATTTCGCGACCAGCCTGGATGGCATATGCCTTGTCTATGCCCTCGAATGAGGTGGCAATTTTTTCCAATTCTTCGAGTCTATGAATATATTGTTCAAAAGAATCATGGCGAGCGCCTGGGCGACCTGCAGAAATTGCATCAGCAACTTTGACAATGACTGAAATTAAGCCTCTAGGCCTATCGTCGTGATGTGTTTCGATTGGATCAATAATCTCCTGAGGTAAGTTGAATTTTTTAGCCAATTGGCCGCCAATTTCTGGATGAGTGCCTTGAACTTCGTGATCGACAGCTTTGCCTAAATCATGAAGTAGACCAGCTTTTTTGGCGAGTGGTACATTTGCCCCAAGTTCACCGGCTAACATGCCAGCAAAATGAGCAACCTCTACAGAATGACGTAAAGCGTTTTGACCGAAACTAGTTCGATATTTTAAGCGACCAATAATTTGCACTAACTTTGGTTCGAAGCCAGCAATGCCTAGCTCATACATGGCCTCTTCGCCGGCTTTTTTAATATCAACGGCTAGTTCTTTCTTGGCTTGTTCGATTGCATCCTCGATTTTGGTTGGATGAATGCGACCATCGAGCATTAACTTGTCAATTGCTCTTTTGGCAATGTGACGTCTAATGGGTGAGAAGCCAGAAACAGTAATGATATTGGGGGTGTCATCGACGATGATTTCGGTGCCCGTCAGTTGTTCAATAACTTTGATATTTCTGCCTTCGCGACCGATGATGCGACCCTTCATTTCATCTGAGGGTAGTTCTACATTAGTGGTTGTTATTTCGGTTGTATAATTTGAGACCAGTCTTTGCATCGAACTAGCTAGCATGTCTCTAGCGCGGTCATCATAACTTTCGCTTGATTCGTTTTCGAGTTTTTTGAGTCTGTTTTCAAGTTCGATTTTGACGTCAGTTTCGAGATTGTTAAACATGACGTCTCTCGCCTCGAGCTTGGTCATTTGGGCGATTTTTTCTAGCTTGGCTAGTTGTTCTTCACGAATAACCTTGACCTTTTCCTTGATCTCTTCGACCTGATTGACCTTGTCGTAGAGCTGCTGTTGCTTGTCTTGTAGTTCTAATAGTTTTTGAGAAAAGGTGTTTTCTCTTTTTTCTAAACGTGATTGAAGATCATTGATTTCTTGTCGACGTTTTGACTCTTCTTTTTTAGCCTCTTCAATAATAGAGAGGGCTTTGTTTTGACTTTCGCTTAAAAGCTTAGATTGTTCGATTTTGGCATCAGCCACGATTTTTTCAGCCTTGTTTTCTGCGCCTTTTATGGCCTCATCTGTCTGATATTTGCGCAAGAAAAAACCGCCAACAAAACCGGCACCAATCACCAAAAGATAGATAATTAAGTCCATTGGTTTATAATGTTGTCTGGCGGATGATATTATTAGCAGTTGAATATGATTATCCAACAACCAATCTTAAAGCAAGATTTTGGCTAAAATTAGTTTAAAAACGATGTATAATAGATAAAATCAAGTTCAAAATCAACCGCAGACAACTGATACGACATTATTAATAAGTAACTATGTATAAATTACCATAGCTCTTTAAAATTAGCAACTTTAGCATGCCGCATTTTGGTCATTTTTTAATTAAATCAAATGAGTCACAAAACCTTTTTTGTCGGACTTGCAATTAAAAAAGCGTCTCTTGATAAGACGCTTTTTTAATTATTTGATGATTTTATCGATCAAGCCGTATTTTTTGGCTTCTTCGGCGCTCATATAATTGTCTCGGTCGGTATCTTTTTCAATGACGGCAACTTTTTGACCGGTATGAAAAGCGAGGAGTTGATTTAGTTTATCTTTGGTTTTGAGAATATGTTCGGCTTGAATTTTGATGTCTGAGGCTTGACCTTCGGTGCCACCCATGACTTGATGAATCATGATTTCTGAGTTTGGCAGGGCATAGCGTTTGCCTTTTGTACCACCAGCCAAGAGAAATGAGCCCATGCTGGCCGCTAGTCCGACACAGATAGTCTGAACATCAGATTTTATGTATTGCATAGTATCATAAATGGCAAGTCCAGCGGAAACTGAGCCTCCAGGGCTATTGATATAAAATTTAATATCTTTGGCACCCTTGGAATCAAGAAAAAGGAATTGGGCGATTATTAGATTAGCGGTTACATCAGTGACCTGTTCACCCAGAAAAACTATTCTGTCTTCTAGGAGTCTAGAGTAAATATCATAGGCACGCTCGCCCATTGATGATTTTTCGATAACTGTAGGTATAAGTGGCATAATATTATTATTAATTATTGATTATATACTGTTGAGAATATTGTAAGGTTAATTGTATAAGTTGGCAATATGATTATGTTATTTGCCAATGGTCATTGATTTTTATTAATTTACCGTTAATTGAAAAACCGCTGGCCTTTGGGTGTCCGCCACCGCCAAGGAGGTGGGCAAGTTTTGAGACATCGATATTGGAGTGAGAGGTTCTGAGTGAACCTCGGATTATGCCATCACCTTCTTCACGTATAAACACTAGAGCATTAACGTCTTTGAGGTTGGATAGAAAGCCTGAAATGCCTTCTAGCTCTTCTTTTTCGACTTTATAAAGCTTGAAATCCTCTGCAGCTAAAACAGCAAAAGCAATTTTGTACTGAGGATTTATTTGCAGGCTAGACATTATTTTGCCCCAAAGTTTCATTGAGTCTAGGGATTTGTTGCGCAAGGTTCTGTCAGTAAGTTCTGAGAGGTGAGCACCCTTAGTTATCAGGTCTGAGGCTGCATCGATGGTTAGATTGGTGGCAGAGGGATAAAGAAAATTGGCTGTGTCGGTTATTAAACCTGTTAATAGTGCCTTGGCCGTATTTTTGTTAATTTCTAAATTATTTACTTTGAAAAAATTATAAATTATTTCGGCGGTGGCGGCCGAGTCTGTGTCTCTGATTTCTAGATCAGAAAAATCGTCAACCTTGGGATGATGATCAAATTCTATTATTAGTTGCTTGTCGCTTCTTGATAGAATAGCTTGATTTAGTTTTGTGCGTGAGAGCGAGCCGCAATCAAATATCAAAATCAGGTCATGGGCGGAAAAATTAAGTGGTTGGTTAGTTTCATTTTGAATTTGCTCAGCGGTTGGTGTTTTATAATTTATTTGTGAAATGTTTTTTATGAAATCAAACGTTTTGGGTGGTTGATTGTCGCAATAGGCAAAATATTTTTTATTTAAGGTGTTTAAATACTCGATCATGGCGCATAGACTCGACAAGCCATCACCGTCAGGATTATGATGGGTGAGTAGCAACATATTATTAGCCGCTAAAATGAGTTTATTAGCAGTTTTATATTTGGTTATTAGCTGGGCGTTCATGTTTTGGTTGGTCTAATTTAAGGTAAATATCAATGTAATCTTGCCTTTAAAATTCAATAAGGTTAATATTGTAGCAATAGATTATTTAAAGGTTAGTTGCTTATTATATGGAAATCACAGAATTTAATCAAGAGGAGCGTGTTGTCAGTGGCGATGAGTTATCGACGGACAAAGTCATGGAAATCAGTTTGCGGCCCAAAACGCTTAGCGATTATGTTGGCCAGGCTAAAATAAAGGAAAATCTTCGTATCTTTATTGAAGCGGCTAAAAGACGAAAACAGCCAATCGAGCATGTCTTATTATACGGTGCGCCTGGTCTGGGCAAAACAACTTTGGCCCATGTCATTGCTAATGAGCTCGGGTCGAGCATTCGTGTGACTTCTGGGCCAGCCATAGAAAAAACTGGCGATCTAGCCGCCATACTGACAAATCTCCAGGATGGGGATATTTTATTCATTGATGAAATTCATCGCTTGAATCGTGGTGTGGAAGAGATCCTGTATCCTGCCATGGAAGACAATGCTCTTGATATTGTCATTGGCAAAGGACCGTCAGCAAGAACGCTGCGTATAGACTTGCCTAAATTCACGATTATCGGCGCGACGACTAAAGTCAGCATGCTGACTGCACCACTCAGGGATCGTTTTGGCATGACCTATCATTTGAACTACTACGAAACTACCGATATTGAGGATATTATAAAACGTAGTGCAGGCATTTTAAATATCGGGATTGAAGAGCAGATGGAGGGTGCGATTGCCAGTCGCTCGCGACGTACCCCACGTATCGCAAATCGTCTCTTGAAACGGGTACGTGATTATTGTGAAGTTGAGGGCGAGGGGGTGATTTCTGAAAAGCATTGTCATGCCGCCTTTGCCATGCTTGAGGTTGATGAGCACGGCCTAGATGCGATCGATAGAAAAATTTTAGAGGTGATTATTGATAAATTTAAGGGCGGTCCGGTCGGCCTAAATACGATCGCCGCGGCTACCGGCGAGGATGTCTCGACGATAGAGGATGTTTATGAACCATTTTTGATTCAACTTGGGTTTCTCGATCGAACACCGCGTGGTCGTGTAGCCACGCCGAGAGCGTATGCTCACTTGGGTCTAGATAGCGAAAGCCATAACTAATTAATGATTTCTCATGAAAGGCGTAGATCTTCAAACTTCTGATTTTAATTATGACTTACCTGAACAGTTGATTGCTCAGGTTGCTATGGAACCCAGAGACCACGCTGGACTTTTGATTATGCATCGTGATAGTGGGGCCATAGAGCATAAGAAATTTTTTGATATCAAAGCTTATCTAAAAAAAGGTGATATTGTCGTGCTAAATAACACCAAAGTTATGCCAGCAAGACTTAAAGGCTTTAAACAAACGGGTGGTAAAGTTGAGGTGTTTTTGCTAAGAGAAAATGAACAGGAAGACTCTTGGCAGTGTTTGATTGCTGGTCTGGGCAAGCAAAAGACAATTTTGTTTAGCGAGAATGCTAGGTGTGATGTTTTGAGGGATAATAACGATGGGACGTTTGCGGTTAGGTTCAAGCTTGATCATATTAGTTTCTCTGAATTTGTAGATAAGCATGGCCAGGTGCCGTTGCCACCGTATATTAAAAAAACCGCAAGCAGTGACAAGGAGCGGTATCAGACAGTTTTTGCCCAAGATGAAAAAAGGGCTTCCGTAGCTGCCCCAACGGCTGGACTACATTTTACTGATAAATTATTGGCCGAGTTAAGGGCTCAGGGTGTTGAATTTGTAGAAATAACTTTGCATGTCGGGTTAGGCACCTTTGCTAGCGTTAAAACTGAGGTTATAGGCGAACACAAAATGCATTCTGAACGGTATGAGATAAGCAGTAACGTCCAAGAGAAAATTAGAGCAGCAAAAAAAGCAGGTCGAAGAGTTATTACAGTGGGTACGACAGCCACCAGGGCTATTGAGTCATTCTTTTCAATAAAAAACATCAGTAAACCACAAGATTTTGTGGGTGAAACCGATATTTTTATATATCCTTCGTATCGTTTTCAAATAGTTGATGGTATTATAACAAATTTTCATGTCCCTAAATCAACCTTGTTAATGCTCGTTAGTGCATTTGCTCAAAATAATAGCGATGATAATCAATTGGGTCTTGAGCGAATCAAAAATGCTTATAACGAAGCAATAAAAAGACATTATCGGTTTTTTAGTTATGGTGATGCGATGTTAATTATTTAACTGAGTGTGAAATTGAAATTTTTTTAATTACATTGACGTCAATGGCATAAAATGTTATTGTATATCCAGTTTTTATGTTATTAAATTAAATTTTATTTTAAAGTTAATAAGAAAAATAACACTAGAGTTATTGGTTGTTTTGGCCAAGACAATAGCTTTCTTCAAAAAAACCTTAGTGAGCCTTGGCTCTCTTTTTGTTTTTAAGCCTGGCAAGTCAATTTTGCGAGTCTTCTTTAAGCAATTGGTTGTTAGGCCCTATGCTTGGTATTATTCCATGGCGAGAAAGTTCGGCTGGAAGGGTCGTGATACTCGTGGGCTTGATATTGGCAAAGAGCTTGTGCATATTTTAGCTTTCGGTTTGATTTTTATCGTGGTCTTTTTGAATGTCACGGCCAATACTCGCGCCCAAGATATAAACAAAAATTCCTCGCGTAATTTGCTGGCTAGTTTGGTGACGAGTGAGTTTGGTGTGCAGGAGGCTGATCAATTGATTGAAGAATTCTATGTTCAAAATCCGAGCCTAGTGCCGGTTATGCAGGACAACTATGACTCATTGGCCAATTTTAAGGCCGAGCATACGGCTGAGATGAAACCGACCGAGACCGAAAACGAAACTACTGACTTTTCTCAGGCAGTTGATTACGACCCGACTTTTGTTCATCCCGATATGAGTGGTGGTCTTGAGACTAAAATAGTGCGACGTGAGATTATGGACTACACGGTAGAGGAGGGTGATACAATTAGTACAATTGCTGAGAAATTCGGAATTGGTGTGAGTTCGATTTTATGGGAAAATGACTTGAATGCGCAAAGCATAATCCGTCCTGGCGATACGATAAAAATCCTGCCGGTTAGTGGCGTGTCTCATAAGGTAGTCAGTGGTGAAAGCGTTGCCTCACTCGCTGCAAAGTATAGTGCCACAGAACAAGATATTATTGCGACCAACGATTTGCAGGTTGGCCAATCACTGATTGTTGGTCAGAAATTGATTATCCCTGGTGGCAAGAAGCAAGATTATGCCAGCTTCAGGCCCAAGACTTATTCTGGTTTTTCTGTTATCAAAGATATTATCAAGCCTGTTTCGACTTATGTAAAACAAAAAGAAAAGCAGTATGCGCCTTCTATTAGTAATCAGATGACTTGGCCAACAGCAGGCTATCGCATCACTCAGTATTTCTCTTGGCGTCATTTTGCGATTGATGTTGCTAATCATATTGGCACGCCTTTGTATGCGGCAGATGCGGGTGTCGTTGAGTTTGCTGGTTGGAGCAATGGTTATGGTAATAATATTATGATCAATCACGGTGGCGGCAAGAAAACCCGTTATGCTCATGCCTCAAAGCTTTACGTTCAAAAAGGTGACAAGGTGGCTAAGGGCGAACAAATTGCGGCCATGGGCAGTACTGGCTGGTCGACTGGATCTCATATCCATTTTGAGGTTATAATAAATGGAGTTAAATATAATCCTTTAAATTACGTTCACTAGTATGTTACATTTTATTTTAGGTTTGATTTTTATGGCCATTGGTGTGGCTATTACAATGAAGTCCGAGGCGATGCTGAATGCTTGGGGTAGGATTCAGTGGTTCGAAGAGCATATGGGGGTTGATGGCGGTTCGCGTCTAGGCTACAAGCTTATCGGGATGCTAATAACAGGTATTGGCATTTTGCTTGTGACTGGTCTTTATGGCAGTTTTATGACCGGTTTACTGTCACCCTTGATAACTGCTGGCAAATAGATAAATATTGACAACTTAGAGATTATTGTATATAAATATATTAGCTCAAAGTTTATTGCTTTAGAGTTTTTATTTTCGAAAGAGAATATATAAATACGCCAGGATTCATGGGGCTTGCCCCGCGAAACATCTGCGTAGCGTGGGCCCTTAGCTCAGCTGGCTAGAGCACCTGCTTTGCAAGCAGGGGGTCATCGGTTCGAATCCGATAGGGTCCACTAAATATAAAGACATCCATTGATATGGGTGTCTTTTTTTGTAATAACATCTGGTAAGATGCGATGCAAATTAGTTTCTTATAAAAGTAATTATTAATAGATTATTATGTAGAATTTTTACAACGTGACCGCTTAGTCTGACGCTTTAGCTCTATGGGCTTATCTGATTTTGTTACTTGAATAATTGTGCATCTTGGTTTAGGCTAAAGGTAAGCTTTGTATATAAAAAATAATGATGGAGGTGGGGGTCATGAACGGATCTTTTTTAGATAGTTTAACTCCAGAGTCAAAATTAGAAGCTGAAAAAATGCTTCTTGAAATGGAGCAATGGAGACAAAAGAAGTCTGAGCTTTGTCTGAATAATGAAAACTTATCACAAACGCAGTTGCTAAAAACAAAGGCCGAAGCTAATGATGCCGACTGGCTTGTGATCATTATTGCAATCACTTGCAGCGCTTCAGAGTTAGCTCTATGGCTAGAAGAAAATCCTGAGGATGAAGAAATTGAGGAAAATGAGCTACCAATTGATCCAAAGGAAAGCGCTAGAATTGAGCGAGAAATCAAGGCAGAGGATAGAAGGAACGCAAAGTTAGGATTGATAGCACAACAAACAATAAACTTGTCGCAGGGCAGAGTAGTGGCTAAGCTTAACCGGCCATTGAACGCTGAAGAAATTGCCTTAAATCGTCAGCCAACATGCTCATTTTATAAAAATTGTCTAGACTC
>JBAWWA010000002.1:0-114563 GCA_037146995.1 bacterium | reverse complement strand
GATTTTATTGAGTCGCTTATGCGACTTTTAGTTTTTTGATTTTTTTTAAGCTCGATGTCGACATACAAAATAAAACTGTTATCGCTGTAATCCTGTTCAATAATCAGTAATGGCTCGTTGAAATAGGCTTTTTTCACTGATGGTTTTGGATTCGGTATTTTTTCAAAAATGGCCATCACGATTTCGTGACGACAATTTAGGGTAATGCGAAAATCGTAACTGAGATCTAATTTATTCTTGAAACACGGCGCTAGCTTGGTTAAAAGCTCATAGAGGAAAAAACTTGCCAGTCTGATGTCCCCAACTTCTTGATGATTCATTACAAAGTTTTGTTTTGTCATTTTTCACCCTCCTATGATATGATTTTAGCGTGATTTTTTTGAATGAGCTGGCTATATACTATTAATATTTGCGATTAATGTCAATAATTTAGCCTTTTATTGTGGCATCTGAAGTCTTGATTTATTCTAAAAAAAATGTTATTTTGAATTACGGTCTAAAAATAAATAACTCAAACAAATTGAGCTATTTTTTATTTTTGAGACCTGCCCAATTTTGGGCTAAGTTCTTTTTAAGGAGGCAGGACATGCCAGATAAGACGGAAGCAGAAAATAGTCGACGATTATTGGTGGTAAAACCGCTTAATCACAAATGTGGTAGCGGTCTATCGGAGTTTGACAGGTTAAGTGTCAAGGAACTAGCACGAAAAATCAAAACCAAAATGCTTGATGGCAAGACGGTTATAGCGACAGCTTCAACTAGATGTGCCCAGGAAATGGCCTATCTTTTTTCCTGCGAATTTGATACAAACATGCCGATTCCTTGTAGTCCTTTGAATTCTCGTAAACCCCACAATTCCGAGCCAAGCAATTTGCGTGGTCTGGTCGCCTTGATTAATGGTCTCATAACTGACCATGATAATGTGGTCTTAATAACCCATGTCGGAGATATGAGTGATTATCAAATATTTTCCAGTTGGTTTTTGAATAATGTCTTGCCGGTTAATTCAAATAGTTGCGAACTATCACAAGGAGGTGTGGTGGTTATCGATTTGCAGCTTTAAATGATTTTCTCAGGGTCCTTACAAAAGGGCCCTTTTTATTAAAAATTATGACCAAAGAAAAAATAATTATTTTAGCCACTGTGGCAATTGATGTAATTGGTATGGGTGTGATAATTCCCATTCTACCATTTTATGTCAAGCAATTCGATGCTTCACCAACTTTGGTAATGGCCTTGTTCGCTGTATTTTCGGTTTTTGCCTTTTTTTCAGCACCGATACTCGGCGCATTTTCTGATAGATTCGGTCGAAGACCATCATTAATAATTAGTATTGCCTCTTCGGCTGTGGGTTGGTTGGTTTTTGCCAGTGCCAAGAGCATCCCGTTTCTTTTTGTCGGGCGTATTATCGATGGCTCAGCCGCTGGAAATTTCTCAACTGCTCAAAGCTATCTTCAGGATATTGCCAAAGATGACAAGGAACGTACTGCAAATATGGGACTGATCGGTGCAGTCTTTGGTATTGCTTTTATTATCGGCCCAATACTAGGTGCGGCTCTAGGCAAGTTTTCTCATGTTTTGCCATTTTGGTTTGTCGGCGGTTTGGCGACGATCAATGCTTTGATGGCCTTTTTCTTTCTGCCCGAGACTAATCACAACCGCAATAGGGACAGGATTTCGATTAATCCTTTTAGGCCAATAATTACCGCTATAAATGATAGAGTTTTGCGTTCACGTTATGCTTCATGGTTTATGTTTGGTCTAGCGACCGCAACGATGCAAACTATTTTTGCGTTGTATGTCGGTGAGGTGTTCGGCTTCAATGCAACATATGTTAGTTTGATGTTTACTGGTATGGGCATAATTATGGCCCTAAATCAGGGCTTACTGCTTTCACGTTTTTGGCTAAAGAAATTCTCCCAAGCTTTTCTTGAGTCTTGGTTATTATTATTCTTTGCCTTAGCTTTTGTTTTTATGGGGGTTAAGAGTTTGCCAGTCTTTATTGCCGGCTTGATCATTAATGCTTTTACACAAACGGTTATAAGGGCTGTCGCTTCCGCTAAAGTTGCTAATTTAGCCGGTGAAACTAGGCGAGGAGAGGCTATGGGTATTATGACCTCTGTTTTGTCTCTGTCGATGATTATTGGTCCGATTGTCGGTGGCTTTTTGTATAATCTGGATTTTAGTTATCCGTATTTTTTTGGGGCGTTCTGTTTGACGGTCGCTTTTATTATTATGCGCTATTTTACAGTGCATGGACTGGCGCCAGAAAAAGTTTTAAGTAGTGAGCAGGGTGATTTGATTGAGGTTTTAGAATAATTAAAGACCTTAAAACACACACTTTAAAAAATCGCTTGAGAGCGGTTTTTTATTTGCCTAGGCTGTAGTTTTGTGAGAAAATGCCAGTATGTCTAATAAGAAAGAAAAATTATTAATAATTGATGGAAATGCCTTGATCCATCGCAGTTTTCACGCCCTGCCGACCACCATGACGACCAAGACGGGGGAGATAGTTAATGCTGTTTACGGTTTTACAGCTTTTTTGATGAAGGCGGTTAAGGACTTACAACCAGATTACTTGGTTTTAACTCTTGATAAAAAGGGTAAAACTTTTCGTCATGAGGCATATGCAGCATACAAGGCCACAAGAACAAAAGCCCCACAAGAATTGTATGACCAGATTGGCCGAGTCAAAGAAGTAGCAATTGCATTCGGTGTACCCATTTATGAGCTGAGTGGTTTTGAGGCTGATGATCTCATTGGCACAATTTGTCGGACAGTCGATGAGAGTATCGACAAGGTGATATTGACTGGCGATATGGATACCTTACAGCTGGTTAATGAGCATACCAGGGTTTACACGATGAGCCGGGGTCTAAATGACTCCGTCTTGTATGATGAATTGGCGGTACGCACGCGTTATGGTATAGGGCCTGATCAGATTATTGATTACAAGGCCTTGCGTGGTGATCCATCTGATAATATTCCCGGTGTCAAAGGTATTGGTGAGAAGACGGCCGTTGAGCTGCTGCAAGAATATAGTACTTTGGACGGCCTTTATAAAAATATTGGCAAAGTTGAAAAAGAGAGAATCCGCAATTTATTAATTGAACATAGGGAGCTGGCTTATCTTTCTAAAAATCTCGCGACCATCAAAGTTGATTCGCCAATCGAGTTCGATCTTGAATCGTCGAGGTTTGATAATTTTGACCAGGAAGCTATTGTTAAACTGTTTAATGAATTGGAATTTCGTTCATTGTTAAACAGGCTCTTTGAGTTGATTAATAAAAATGGTCAGACAAGTCTAGTGACCGATAAATTTATTCGTGATACTGAACAGTTTAAATATCAGTTAATTGATGATGAAAAAAAATTTAAAATATTTTTAAAAAAACTTGAAAATGTTAAGGCATTTACTTTTGATCTTGAAACGACAGGGCTAGATAGATTCAATGCGGAAATACTAGGTATCGGTTTTAGCTTTAAGGAGGGTGAGGCTTATTATGTCCAAATTAAAAATCAAAAAACTCAGTCCAAGATCCAGGCATCGATATTCGATTTGCCAGTTGAGGACAAAGATCAGGTAAATCCATTTTTGCTCGATTTAAAGCCGATTTTTGCCAACGCTGCAGTCAAAAAATACGGTCATAATATTAAATATGATGTTTCAGTGCTTGAGGCAAATGGCGTGACAGTTAAGGGTGTGGAATTCGATACGATGGTGGCTGCATATTTAATCAATCCAGGCTCAAGGCAGTATGGACTTGATAATTTGGCTTTTTCACTTTTTAATTTTGAGAAAATATCCAAAGATGATTTGCTAGGCAAGGGTAAGGATAAGCTTGAGTGGGCCGAGGTGCCAACTAGCAAGATGTTTGTCTATTGTTGTGAGGATGCTGATTTTACCAATCGCTTGGTTAGTAAATTGCGCGGGGAAATGCAGGCGTTGAAGCTTGAAAAATTATATCACAAAATCGAATTACCCTTGATGCAGGTTTTAACAAAAATGGAGTTGCGCGGCATTTGTCTCGATGTCAATTTTTTGAAAATCCTGTCAGACAAGTTGCATATAAGACTTAAGGAATTAGAACAAGAAATTTATGACGAGGCGGGCCATGAATTTAATGTTAATTCACCTTCACAGCTCAAGGTGGTCTTGTTTGACGAGCTGGCCATAAGTTCTCAGGGCATAGCCAAGACCAAGACAGGCTTGTCGACTGCCGCCGATGAGTTGGTAAAAATTCGTGATGAGCATCCGATTGTCAGGTTTATCGAGGAGTACCGGGAGTTAGCGAAGTTGACTAGTACATATTTAGATGCCTTGCCACTACTGGTTAACTCAAAGACGGGACGCGTACATACGAGCTACAATCAGACGATTGCTGCAACTGGGCGGTTATCGAGTACTGATCCTAATTTGCAAAATATTCCAGTTAAAAGTGATTGGGGCAGAGAAGTACGCAAGGCGTTTGTGGCACCAGCTGGCTATAAGTTGCTAGCCCTTGATTATTCACAGATAGAATTACGCCTAGCAGCTCATCTGTCGCTTGATGCCAAAATGATCGCTGCCTTCAAAGGAAATGCTGATATTCATACCTCAACGGCGGCGCAGATAAATAAGGTTGAAATAGATGAGGTGACCAAGGATATGCGTCGAGCTGCCAAGGCGACCAATTTCGGTATTTTGTACGGTCAGGGTCCTCATGGTTTGTCGCAAGCTGCAGATATTCCGTATTGGCAAGCGAAAGAGTTTATTGATGAATATTTTGTGGTATTTAGTGGCGTTAAAAAATATCTAGATAGTGCTATCAAGTCAGCCGAACAAAAAGGTTATGCCGAAACGATGTTTAACCGTAAAAGACAATTACCAGATATTAATTCGAATATTTTGGCAGTTAAACGGGCGGCCGAGCGTATGGCTATAAATATGCCGATTCAAGGCACGGCTGCTGATATGATCAAGGTGGCAATGATTGAGGTTGAGGATTTTTTAGAAAAAAACTACAAAGAAGAGGAGGTTAAAATGTTGTTGCAAGTTCATGATGAGTTGATCTTCGAGGTTCGCGATGACTTAGTGGAAAAAGTAGCACCAGAAATAAAAAAGATTATGGAAAACGTGGTCAAGTTGAAGGTGCCGATAGTTGCAGATATAAAGTCAGGTAAGAACTGGGGAGAGATGGAATAAAAAAAGAAAGCCGAGAATTTGTTCTCGGCTTTTAGTTTATTTTGACTCCAGCTCTTTCGCTAAACTGGGTGGTGGATCGACAATCACGTGAGTGACGAGCGTATCACTTCTTGAGTATTTATCAATCAGACTCTTGAGATAGCCAACGCTTAATTTGTGACCGCGGGGGTTCACAATCATGGCATTGACGTATTTGCCGTCACCGCCAAAACCCTTGAAGGCCGAATCGCTGATGCCGCAAATGCGAAATTCGAGACGATGATTGGCGCCATCTGATTTTGGAAATTCTGCGCCGAGTTGTTTCTCACCGTCGATGTAGTTGAGACCCAATACTTCAGAGCAGTTGTATTCACTTTTACTTAATAGCTGGTCTTGTGACAGAATAAGGGTAGGGTTGACCATGGTTAAGCAGAAAAATACGGTAACGAGCAGTTTCATGAAAATCTCCTTTGTGTTTGCGTCCAATTTTGGACTGGTTTGTGGTATAATGCCTATGAACGAACGAAAATTTATATTAGTATAATTTAAACAATATGTCAATAATTAAACCTCCAAAAAGATTAATCGGCAAAAAAATAGCTTTACTGGGGCTAGGTATAGAAAACGCTGCTTTGCTGGCCTGGTTTATTAAGCATAAGCTAGAGGCAGAGATCACAATTTGCGATTTACGTAATCCAGAAGAATTGGGTGAGCGGTACACCAAATTAAGTAAAAAGAAAAATATCCATTGGCAACTAGGGCCTGTCTTCAATCAAAATTTAGACAAATTTGATTTTTTATTCCGATCACCTGGTTGGATTGTGAGCTGTCCTGGAATTACGGCCGCACGCAAGGCGCGAAAAAAGGAGATAGAAATAACTAGCGCTCTAAATCTATTTCTTGAGGTATTGCCAACGACTAATACTGTCGGTGTTACTGGTACTAAGGGTAAAGGCACGACATCTTCGTTAATTACTGCGATTTTGAAAGAGGGTTTTGAGAGTGTGAGTCAGCAAAATGATGAGGCTAAAACAAGTCAAAGGTCCCGTGTTTATTTGGGTGGTAATATCGGCGTCGCACCGTTTGCTTTTTTGGATAAAATCAAAAAACAAGACTGGGTCGTGCTGGAGTTATCAAGTTTTCAACTTGAAGACATGGTACATAGTCCTAAGATGGCTGTTTTTACAAATTTTACAGAGGAGCATTTGGCGCCAGCAGACCCTAATAACCCGAATTATCACACTGATATGCGGCAGTATTGGTTGGCCAAATCAAACATCTTTAAAAATGAGGAAAATAAATATTTAATCATTAATAGTAAGTTGAAGAGCAAAGTTAAAAATTTGAGCCAAGGCAATAAAAAAATTATTTACTTTGAAAAATCAGACCTGGCTTCAGCCTTGCCTGGCGAGCATAACCGAGAGAATATTGCCGCTGCCGAGTCTGTGGCAAAAATTATAAAAATTCCGAATGCAGCTATGGAAAGAGCTGTAAAAAAATTTAAAGGCCTGGAGCATCGCATTGAATTTGTGCGTGAGTTGAGTGGCATTAAATATTTTGATGATTCATTTGCCACTACGCCCGATTCAACTATTATTGCCTTGCGTTCATTTAGCCAACCGATTGTGCCGCTGCTCGGCGGAGCAGATAAAAAAGCTGATTTTAAAAAGCTGGCAGCGCAAGTTAAGCTGAGCTGCAATTTTGTAGTTTTGTTGCGCGGTGATTCGACGCCTAGAATCAAAAATGAATTAATCAAGGCTGGTTTCAGGGAAGATGAGATGGCTGAAGTTGGCAATATCATTGAGGCTGTAAAAATCGCTCAAGTTCAGGCAGTGGCGCCTGGCGTGGTTCTATTGTCCACGGCTTGTGCTAGTTTCGGTATGTTTAAAAATTATAAAGAGCGCGGTAATTTATTCAAGCAGGCAGTGGCTGAATTGTGATTTATATTTTAATAAAAAATCCCGCAGCTGCGGGATTTTTTTATAGCTAATCTTCTAGTTCTCTTAGTTTTGGTGGGTGCAGGGTAGTTATTTCGAGGTCAATTTCACAATTTGAGCAGAAGACTAAGTCGCCTTCTACGGATTCGTCATCAATGATTACGTCCGAATTGCACACCGGACAAATGGCTTTGTTCATAATAGCTAGTTTGCTAAAGTTAGTTAATTATACTAAAATAGTATCATTAAAAAAAGTATTATTCAAGCTATGGTTATCTTTCTGTACGGAAAAAATAATTTCTTGGCCAAGCGGCGTTTGACCGAGTTAAAACAGGCATTCAAGGCTAAATACGACCAGCAAGGCTTAAATATGATAACCCTGGAGGCGGATAAGCTGAATGTGGCGCGGCTCAATGAAAGCTTGGGTACGCAGTCAATGTTTAACCCAAAGGTTTTTTTGGTTATAGATGGCTTGATGTCTTCCAAGAATGAGGCCTTGTTTGAGTCGATCGAGGTTTATCTCAGATCTCAAATTGCGGGCGATAATGTGGTGGTTGTGATTGATGAGTTTGAGATAAAAAAAGACAAAGGTGCTTTTAAGGGAAAACAGGTTGTTAAAAAAAGTGTTGATTTTAAAAAAAGATTACTTGAATTTTTGGTCGCTCAGCCACATAGCAAAGAATATGTTGGTCTTTTGCCTAAGGAGCTACTTGATTGGTTAAAGAGAGAGGCAAGTATTAATAAAGTGAATATTTCTTTAGAGGCGGCGCAGTTACTTATTGCTTTAACTGGAGGCGACATGTGGCAACTAGCCAATGAAATTCATAAATTGGCCAGCTATAAATTAGGACAGAGTCAGAATATAATTGAGGTCATTGATGTTAAAACTTTGGTTCAGGGTATTTTTGAGGATAAAATTTTTGCCCTAATGGATGCTATTAGTCAACGGGATCGAGCCAAAGCATTAAAACTTTTTAATGACGGTTTACAGGGTGGTCAGTCTGCCGAGTACTTGTTCTCTATGATTTTGCGACAGTTTAGGGTGTTATTAATGGTCAAGCAGGCGGTAGAAGTTGGACAAAATCAGACAAGTATTTCGGCTGATTTGAAAATTCACTCGTTTGTCGTGCAAAAGGCGTTGGTGCAGGTTAAAAATTTCAGTCTAGAATCACTAAAAAATATTTTTGGGTATTTAGTGCAGATTGAATATAGATGGAAGACAGGTCAGGGTGATGTGGCGACTAGCTTGGATTTATTGATTGCTAAGTTATAGCCTGTTTGTTTGATACAAAAAAAGACCAGTGATGGTCTTTTTTAAATCCTGACTTATTTCTTGGCTGCTAGTTTGTTCAAATTACGATCCAGTCTTGATTTGCGACGACTTGCTGTATTTTTCTTGATCAAGCCAGTCTTGGCTGCCTTATCAATTGCCTTTGAGGCCTTGATAACCAATTCTTTGGCAGTTACATCCTTGGCCTCGATAGCTTTTAAGCTTTTTTTGATAACTGTTTTTAAATTGTCTTTAATCTTTTTGTTGCGCTCGGTGCGACGTGCACTGGTGCGTAAATCTTTGATCGCGGCTTTGCGATTTGGCATAATATTCCTTATTAACTTAATTATACTTTGAAAGTGTGTGAGAGATAGAGATAATGTAACATAATTGCTAATTTTAGGCAAGCCCTCTCTGGCTAGTCATTTTTTTCGCTGCGGTTAGCCAAGATATCACTTTTTTTGGTGTGATAAAAGACGAAAATAGAGCTCGCAACAATTATTAAGCTCATGATTTGTGGCCAACGTAAGCCAAATAAATTTGGAGCGAAATCTATACGTATGAATTCTAGGAAAAAACGTAGAACCGAGTAGGCAAGTAAATAGCCGAGAAAAATAAAGCGATAATTGAGATAGCGTTCAGAGCGGTTTTTGTTGGCGCTGAGTTTATTTACAAAATAATAAAGACCGACGAATATCAATAAATTGCCGAGCGATTCGTATAAAAAAGTGGGATGGAAATATTCTGAATTGTTAAATAAAGAAGGGCGCATATTTAAATTAATCGGAATACCCCAGGGCAAATTGGTCGGCAGGCCAAATAGTTCTTGATTAAAGTAGTTGCCCCAACGACCGATTGCTTGACCAAGAGCTAGACCGGGAGTAACTACAGCCAAAAACTTAATAAATGACTGTTTGTATTTTTTAGTGAACCAATAGATGGTTAGGCCGCCACCAATCAAGGCGCCGTGAATAGCTAGTCCGCCTTGCCAGATTTTGAAGATGGCGATTGGATTTGCAATATAATAGGGGAGTTCTAAAAAGATGTCATAGATTCTGGCACCTAGAATGCTAAAAAGGACGAGGTAGAAAGCTAAATCCAGGATTGTGTCCTTTTTGATATTGTGTTTTTGACCGAGTTGAACAGTAACGTATAGTCCGCTAATAATGCCGATTACGAGCATTAAGCCGTACCAGTAGATACTGACTGGCCCAAGCGACCAAAGGATAGGGCTTGGAATGAATGAATGTAAAAACATGGTAAATATTTATGGCTGTAAGTTAGTAAGTATATTGTAAACCAATTTTTAGGAAAATGAAAAGCCCTATCCGAAGATAAGGCTAATAAAATGGAGGGGAATTATTTTTTGCAATCCCGCATGAATATTCCCGCGGGATTGAGGACGATTATTTTTTTACTTTCGGCATTTTCAACCTTTGTTGTAACGATTGAGCCAATAACGGTTATGGTAGCCATGGTAGCGGTGAGTGCTAATTTACCAATGCAGATGGCAATTAACATGCTGAGTGATCCACACAGAATCATGACGCAGCCGACGCAGTACAACATGGTTTGACAATAGTCATTTTTCATTTGTTACCTCCATTGATTGGTTGTTTTTTATTTCAATAATTATGCCTAGGCCGGAGAATGCAATTAAGATTAAAAAACTTAGTAAATCACCAATAAATTGGAAATTTTCGGGTGTGGTGTAGAGCGTGTAAATGTTCGAAAGAGTCCCAATAGCGGACATAGCTAGTAGTGACAAGTGGTTCATAGGTCCCTCCATTTAATTGTAATGAGCAACTATTTTTGAAAACTACTTTTACTTTAGCAAAAAATAGGCTTAAAAAATAGGGGAGGATATTTGAACTTCCTCCCTGATGTGCTTAATCTATAATGATCTAAATATAATATAGCATTGATTTACACTTTTGTCAATATTAATAAAGAAAATTTCTATTAAAATGGCTAATTTTAAATAATAAAAAAACCGCCATCATAAATGATTGGCGGTTTTTTAAGCGATGTGTAATTTATTTTCTCTTTAATTTAGCTTCAGTCTCGTTAATGGCAATCGTAGTTTTGATGACTGTATCTGGGGTTAAAGAAATCGAGTCGATGCCAAGCTCAACTAAGAACTGCGCAAAGTCAGGGAAGTCCGATGGTGCTTGACCGCAAATACCGACTTTGGTCTTGGTCTTTTTGCCAACGGAGATCAAATAACGAATCAAGTCCTTGACCGACTCATTTTTTTCATTGGCAACGCCGGCAATATTTAAAATTCCAGAATCGCGATCAATACCTAGAGTGAGTTGGGTTAGATCATTTGAACCGATAGAGAAGCCATCAAAGACTTCGGCAAATTTTTCGGCCAAGATGATGTTGGTTGGAATTTCGGCCATGACATAAATTTGCAAACCATCTTTATGTTGGACGAGACCGTTTTCGGCCATAATCTCGATAACCCTTTTACCCTCATCGACAGTGCGACAAAAGGGGATCATTAATTTGAGATTTGTCAGTCCCATATCGTTTCTGACCTTGGCCAAAGCTTGGCACTCAAGGTCAAAGGCAGGGCGATACTTTGGATCGTAGTAACGTGAAGCGCCGCGCCAGCCGATCATGGGGTTGGCTTCAACTGGTTCATATGGCAAGCCGCCCACAAGGTTGGCGTACTCATTTGATTTGAAATCTGACAGGCGGATTATAACATCTTTAGGGTAAAAAGCTGCGGCAATCATGGCGACACCCTGAGCGAGGCGATCAATGTAGTATTGCTTTTTGTCTTTGTAGCCGACAGTCATGGCATCGATTTGGGCTTTGACCTTTTTATCAGTTATCTTGTCGTAATTAAGCAAGGCAAGCGGATGAATCTTGATGTAATTGTTGATGATAAATTCTTCGCGGGCTAAACCAACGCCATCATTAGGAATAAAGGACATGGCCATAGCACTGTCAGGTTCACCAACATTCAACATGACTTTGGTTTTCGGTTTCTTCAGATTTTTAATATCCGTTGTCTCTATTTTGAAAGGCACAATGCCGTTATAAACAAAACCTTCATCACCCTCGGCACAGCTGACTGTGACTTTCGCGCCACTTTTGAGAGTTGAGCTGCCAACATTGGTACCGACAACGCAAGGGATGCCCAGTTCGCGGGAGATAATAGCGGCGTGGCAAGTACGACCACCAGAATCGGTCACGATTGCTCCGGCAATTTTCATGATAGGTTCCCAATCTGGATCAGTCATGGTGGTAACTAGGACTTGGCCTTTCTTGAATTTAGCAATGTCTTTGACGTCCATGATACGATTGACCTCGCCACTGCCAATGCGATTACCGACTGATTTACCCACTACTAAAACTTCACCCTTTTTACCGATTTTGTATTCTTCGATAATGTTTTGATTGCGGACGCTATGAATTGTTTCCGGGCGAGCCTGTACAATGTATAGTTTCTTTTCCTGGCCATCAAAGGCCCATTCGATATCCATCGGTCGACCATAATGCTTTTCAATGGTAATAGCCCAATCAGCCAGCTCTAGTACTTGAGCGTCATTGATTGATGGTAGCCATTGATCTTTGGCTGGGACAGGAATATCTTTGACTGGATTTTTACCGGTCGTATTGTAAACCATCTTGATGGTTTTTTGTGAATATTTTTTGGAGATGATAGCTCTGGTCGGTTTGAAGACGTAGAATTCATCTGGAGAGACTTTGCCTTGGACGATATTTTCGCCCAAACCATAAATAGATGAGACAAGGACGGCATTTTGAAAACCAGATTCGGTGTCGATGGTAAACATAACCCCGGATGAGCCGACGTCTGAGCGTACCATTTTTTGCACGCCAACGGACAAGGCAATGTTGAAGTGGTCAAAATTTTTGTCGACGCGATATGAGATAGCGCGATTAGTGAAAAGCGAGGCAATGCAACGACGGACGGCATCAATCAAGGCAGTTTCGCCTTTGATATTTAAAAAAGTTTCTTGCTGACCGGCAAAAGAGGCATCAGGCAAATCTTCGGCGGTCGCAGAAGATCTGACAGCTACATCAACTTCTTTGCTCTTGTATTGCTTTGAGAGGGTGAGGTAGGCATCGCGCAGTTCTTTCTTTAAGTCATTTGGAAGTTCTGCCTTCAGGATAACATCTCGGACTTTTTTACCGCGCTTCGCTAAATCAACGACATTACCAGTGTCTAAGCCTTTTAAGATTTCACGAATTTTGTCTTTGGTGCCAGACTTTTCGATAAAATAATTGTAAGCCTCTGAAGTGGTGGCAAAACCGTTGGGTACGTTAACTTTTTCTTTGGCAAGTTTTTGATACATTTCACCGAGTGAGGCATTTTTACCGCCGACAATAGGCACGTCTTTGATGCCCAACTCGTTAAAGAACTTGATGTACTTTGGCATAGGGTTTGTTCTAATTAGCTAATTAGTTATTATTAAAAATTTAATTTTTTACTCCATTCGTAAACGAAAGGTATCTCCCAATATTTACCGTTAAGGGCTTTGACAATGCCAATAATTGAGGTCATGAATAATACTAACACGGCAAGTTGGCCAAAAAGCGGAAACCAGGAGACGAGACCAATCAGGATATCTAGAACAAACAGGACAAAGCCTTGTTTGGCATGAAATTGCACAAATTCAGAGTCACGATTTGAGAGCAGGGGAATAAAACAGAGAATAAAAACATATGAGAGTGCCGCCTCTTTGTTTTCAATTCCTTTTTTTGAAGTGTCCTCGAGCTTTGATTTAAAATCATCGGCAATTTTTTCAATCGAAGGCGAGGTAGTTTTTTTGGCCATAGTTTTTATGAAGAATAAATAAAATTTATTGTCTTCATTATACCATATTTTTGATTTACAATGAAATGTTTTTTATAATTTGACGACTTGGTTTTAATCCAGTAAGGTTGTGATGATTTGATCTTTCAGATTGGCCAGTCGGCCAAAATAAATTTTGACAGGGAGAGCGATTATGAAGCGAGAGGCATGGGTAAAAGAGGCGATAAATGAGATGGTTGGCTGTGGAGCGATTGGTCGGGTCAGGTATGGTCAATCAAACATGACTATGCCGTCAGACGGCCGTTATCAACCCTCAGATTTAAGACCATATCTGGGCTATGATCAATGGGCTTCGTGGCTGATTATTGTTGAGTGGGCTTGGTTGAAGACCTTGGCGAAAAAGGCTGTAATACCTGTTGCTGAGGCGAGTCTATTAAGACCAAAACTCCTTAGTAAAATGCTGCAAAGTATTACCACTACCGATCAAGACAGTGAAGAGGCAAAGACAAAACATGATATTATTGCATTGACGAATTTAATGAAATTGCATCTGCCTTTGCCTTTGCACAAGTGGCTCCATTATTGTGCCACTTCGTATGACATTATTTGCACGGCGTATGCTTTGCAGTATCAAGTGACCTTTGAACAAGTACTGTTGCCGAAAATGCTCGAGCTCGACCAGTTGTGGTGCAAATTAATCGAAGATCATGCTGAGGTTCTGCAAGCTGGGCGGACGCATTTACAGACAGCCTTGCCGATTACAGTCGGATTTTGGTTGGCACAGCTCCATAATCGGTATGTTAGGAATTGTCGAACCTCGATGTTGTTTGCTGATTTGGTAGAGGGTAAATTCAGTGGCGCAGTCGGTACTTATGCTTCACAAGTTGTCATGTTAAAAGATTCAGGACTTGAAAAAAATCTCATGCAAACCCTGGGCTTGAACACGGCGCCGATCAGTACGCAGATCTCACCGCCAGAATCGATGCAAGAGGCATATCATTCATTAATGTTACTCTCTGGTTCGCTAGCCAATTTGGGTGAAGATGTAAGGATTTTACAATCATCTGCCTATCAAGAGTTAATTAGCACTAGTTCAACATCCTCGGCCATGTCACACAAAACAGCTAATCCGATTGCGGCCGAGCAGCTACTAGGCATGCATCGAACGGTCATCTCTGAATATATGTTAATTGCCATGAATATGGTGAGTGATTTGCAACGTGATTTGTCTAACTCCTCATGCATGCGTCGTTATTCATCGATTATGGTTTATGTTTATCAGCAGCTTTTGACAGCTGAGAGACTTTTAAAAAGTCTTAAAGTCAATATTGAGCGCTGTCAAAAAAATCTTGGACTCGAGTCGCACTATTTGACAGCTGAAATTTTGCATCTGTCCATGGGGCTGGCTGGCTTACCGGCGGCTCATGAATTTGTTAATGAAAAAATAATTGGCATGGTCCAGTCAAGCGGTTGCAGCTTGGCTGATGCAATGGATATTTTTTGTGAAAACAGTGTTGATAATAACAGTAAGGCTGTTGGAGCGGCTTGGGGTAAAGTGCCTGAGGAGGTAAAGAGTATTTTATATCAACCAGAGCTTTATATTGGCAAAGCCAAAGAGCTAGCTAAGCTCGAGGCAAAAAACTATATTTTGAGGTAAGCTAGGCGGTCGATTAAAAAATCGACCGCTTTTAATTTGGGTTGACATGCATGTTGATTTTCAGTAGTCTTTAAAGGATAAAAATGGTTCTTTAAAATTCAAAGGAGAGGAGAGGTTTATGAAAAATCTGATTTTTAATGATTTGCCACAAACGCACGAGATAATAATTGATGAAAATGTTCCGGCTTTTTATTTTTGTCTAGAGCCAGGTCTTAATGATTATGTCGTAAAATTTTTAAATGATCCTAGCGTTGATATCGAATCTTTTCAGCTCGGATATGGCCTGTGTGATTTTGTAAGGCCAAATGACAGCTCCTGGGGTTACGGAAGTGCGCTTAAACTGAAGAAAAGCCTGGACGGGGTTGATAAAAGTTGGATTATTTGGGAGTGCAAGATTCCATTAACGCCAACTTCGGAAAGGTTAGATGAGATTTCGGCCACTATTAATCATTTGACGACGGCCATTAGTCTGTTTGAAACAGGGGAAACGGAGTCGGATATAAATCAATTTTTAATCATTGACTATGTTACAGTCAAATCGCATGATTATTTGAATAACGGCTCCTTTGTTTTTACTTACTCCGGTGAAGTGCTAGATTTTGCGAAATCCATTTGGAATAATCATTTTAGTAATAATAGTAGCTATATGGCTATAATTAACACCATGGTAAAAGTCTATGTCCAGCTGACATCAAGTAGGGAGGCGCGTTTAAGTAAGGCTGATTTTTATGTCGGTCAATATCACGGTGAATTGTGTTGGCCAACTTTTAGAGTGCCTGGAAATTGTGCCTGTATAAGTCCAGATCATTTTACCGGCCTCGAAGATCGTGGTGCTAGATATGCACCTCATAATGTCGACACTAAAATTCAGCAACTAAGTTTGCTGGCAGGGGTGGTGAAATTGGCCAATTTGGCAAGGGAAAATCAAAAAATTAAAATGTAGAGTACGGGCGGTAGAATTAATGTCTGCCGCTTTTTTATTAGCTTTAAGCTTAAGGGTTGACCATTTGCCAATTTTCCTGTTAAATTAAGAAAGTTCACCCGCTTCACGAAAGCTTCGTAAAATAAAGCATAATAATGAAGTAGTGGGAAATGGCCGGGATGGTCCAACTCCGCTAAAGCTACGCTGGATAAATTCCATTGGTAGACCCAACTTTGCCACCAACGTCGCCAAGGCTATGCTGGTCGAAGAAGGCTACGATGGGCGCGGCACGCTAATAAGGCAAGCTCTAGATTTTAAAGCTTATTTGTTAATTTATCGTAGTAAAACATAATACGCCGGGATGGTGAAATTGGCAGACACGCTTGCCTTAGGAGCAAGTACCGCAAGGTGTGCAGGTTCAAGTCCTGTTCCCGGCACAAAGTAAAAACACAACAAACGTTGTGTTTTTTTGTTTTACATTAGGGATAATATTTACCTTTTGAAACTTTGGCATATTCGAAATAAGGAGTGTGCCAAAAAATACGATAATAAATAATGATTTTGCTAGAATTGTCTTGGGCAAAAATTGTTTGATTTTTAAGCGACTTAAAAATGGTGAAGGGGTGGTTGTGGTAAGAGATTAACATCTCTAATTAACCTATAAAATAGTTTATATAGTTTTTAAGATATTATTTAATGTCAGATAGTTGAAGCTATAATTTATTAAAATAAAAACCCCTTATTATTTGTTATAAGGGGTTCGGTGTGTTGAGCTAAATCAGCTCGGCTTCTATGATTTTACAATCTTCTTTTTTCTGCTTGTTTTCATTGAAGTGCGGAATTTTTGATTTGCCAAGATTGTTGGCTAGTAGCAATAATACGATGCTAATATTTGCAGAAATGGCAATTAACAGCTGTAATACATTTTTTTGCCCAGGGAATTCCTGGCCAGGTAGTGCTAGGCAGATAGTTAAAATAAGCATAATCATACCCATAATACTGATTGCTTTTGCGGCGGTGGACATTTCTTCATCTGTTTTTGCGGTCCTTTTCATGTTATTGCCTCCAAATATGGAAGTTCAAGGATAAATATATCCTTGTTGGTGCATGTAAAGATCGAGGAATTATGAATCAAAGTAGCATGAAGTTGATATTTTGTCAACATTAATTAGCTGATACAATTGACAGAACATTCTTATTGTTGTAATTTCAAGATTAACTTAACCATTAAAAGGAGGGGGGTGAGGAAATTGTCTAATACGGCTAAAAAGGTGGCGGTTATCATAGATCATTCAAATTTTAGACATATGTGGCAGGAGTTAAGGAGCCTGCACGAGTACAAGCAAGTCAATTATACCAAATTGGTAAATTTGTTGGTTTTTCCAGATGTGGCTTTTTATAAAGTTGTATTTTTGAACAGGGCCGTAGCAGGCGACGCTTTGTGTCGTTTTTTTGATAAAAACGGCTATGAGACATTAGAAAAAAAAGCGAAGAGAATTTATGATACGCGCACTGGCGTATCTTACAAATGCAATCTTGATGTTGATATTGCCATTGTTGTTATGCAAATGATTTTTGATCGGGAAATGTATAATCAAAGGCCTGATAAAATTATTATAGTCTCTGGTGATTCAGATTTTGAGGGTCTAGGGCATGTCATAATTGATTACAAGATGGAGGTGCAATTTGCTTTTTTTGGCACCGGCTTTGCTAAGGAGTTGAGAGAAAAGTTTAATTGCCGAGTGATCGATAAAATGTCGATCTACGATAAGGCCTGGCGCAAACAAGCATAGAGCGGTTACATAGTTAACTGCTTTTTTTATTGGCTTGTTCGTAGTGAGTTAGTCCGATATAATAAATGAGTAATTAAATAATTTATTTTATGATGCGTGAGATTAATAAATTGAGTTGTTATAAAGGCACACTTGCACTTTTGTTAGTATTTTCATTTTTACCTCTACATGCCTCAATGGCTGCGACCAAAAAAAATGATAAGCCAGGTGAATTAATTTTTGTGAGTGAGATAAAGCAATACTGGTATAAACCTGTCAATAAGGATGCGGCTATTTATATCGGCCAGGATAAAAAGGCCGAACTGAACCGCAATATTAAGGACTTAAAAATTAACTTAAAAAAGGTTAAGAGGCAAATTATTAGATTGACAAAACCTATCGGGCGAGATACTGATAGTGACGGTCTGCCTGATACCTGGGAGTTGTTGTTCGGGACTAATCCGCGCAGCAAGGACACTGACGGCGATCGCAGCAGTGACAAGCTTGAAGTTATAAGGGGGATGAACCCAAATGGAGTGGGAAAGCTCATAGTTTACGCCGAAAAAAAACCAGTCGTCAAGGCGCCAAGTTTACTTGCAACATTTAAAGCGGAGCAAGGCACTGACAAGTTAAAGCGGTTTGCTAGTTTAGCTGAGTATAAAAAATTTTTAACCGATAATCAAAATAATCAGGCCTATTACAATAATTATTATGATATGATTTCACCTCGTATTGTAACTGGTGTTGATGCTAATTTGTTCGGCGGTGCCGAGATAGCGACCGCAAAAAGTGCGGTGAGTGATAGTCAGTCGCTAGATACTTCATTGGACTATTCAGCGACTAATGTGCAGGTGGGTGGTGTTGATGAAGCTGATACGGCAAAAACAGACGGTAAATATATTTATTCGATTAAGGGTAACAAGGTTTTGGTGGTTGAGGCAGTGCCTGCAAATAACGCCAGTGTTATTAGTGAAATAGAGCTAAAAGAAGGTGCAGTTAGCTCACTATATTTAAGTGATGGGATTTTGACGGTTATTGGTAGCGAGTATTTGCCGACCATTTTTTTGAAGAATCTGTCTATTAGGTATGGTGAATATTATCAGGATAAGTCAGTGACATACGTAAAGGTTTTTGATGTTCACGCTCCAGCAGTGCCAAAGTTGATCAAGGATTTCAAATTTGACGGGCGTTATACTGACTCCAGAAGGGTAAATAATAATTTGTATTTAGTCTTAACTGACTATGCCCGTTCGGTTGAGACACCCTTACCGTCATATTTCGTAAATGATAAATTGGTAAGTGATGAAAAGTTGCCTTATTATTTTGATACTAATTATAATGAATTAAATATGGTGTCGCTTGTTTCGGTGTCGTTAGCAATGAATAATGACACAATCAAGAGCGAGCATTTTTTTATCCCGCAAACAGGGTCAATCTTTGCCTCAGCTGATAATTTTTATTTGACTTACGGCAAAATGGTGAGTGAAGATGACTTGCTTTATGAAATCGCGCGAGCTGTGGTTTTTGAAAAGTTATCAAATGCTGCACAGGCTAAAATACTTGCCATTGAAAAAGCGGACAAGTTGGTTTTATCTGAAAGTGAAAAGCGTTATAAGATCACAGAGATAGCGAGACGTGAAACTGCCAATTGGAAAGAAGCTGATTTAAAATCAATTGGCCTGAGCATAAAAAATAAAGCCAACGAGGTTTATGGCAATATCGCTAAAGAGCTAGATAAAACGATTATCCATAAAATCAGTTTGAAAGATGGTGACTTGAATTATTTGGCCGAGGGCAGTGTTTCTGGTCAAGTTTTAAATCAGTTTGCGATGAACGAGCAAGGCGACAATTTTTTTATCGCGACAACGAAATATCGGACCTATAGCGTTTTGGCAACTGAGGCGCAAAATGATTCATATTCTAATGTATATGCGCTGGACGCTGATCTAAAACAAATTGGCAGTCTTGAAAGCTTGGCACCAGGCGAGCGGATGTATGCTGCAAGATTTATTGGTAGTAGACTTTATATGGTAACGTTCAAGCAAGTTGACCCTTTGTTTGTAATAGACTTATCAGTACCTAGTGCTCCAAAAGTCTTGGGTGAATTGAAGTTACCAGGCTTTTCGACCTATATTCATCCTTACGATGAAACTACCTTGATCGGTATTGGCAGAGATGCCACGACCGAGGGTGGTGTCGGCGGTTTGAAATTGGCTTTATTTGATGTATCCAATGTTGAATCACCCAAGGTGCTGTCGAGTTTAAACCTTGGCTTAGCTGGCAGCTATTCCACTGCTATTAATGACCACAAGCAATTTGTTTTTTCGAGCAGCCAAAGGCTATTATTTTTGCCAGTAAATTTGTCTGAAAAAGTCAGTTACAGCAATGACTTTTTGGGCGTGTCAGTCATTGATATGAGCAATAAAGAGATTAAAGAACGTGGTCGGGTTGCAGTTGAGGCACCTAGTTATTATGGCAGTGATATCAAGACTTTGTATATTGATAGTAATCTTTATACTATCACTAGCGATGGCATGAAGATTAACGATACGACCAATCTGACGCAATTAAAAAATATAGTTTTTCCTGATGTAGTTGCTGGTTTAGTGAAATAACAGGGGATATCTAGAATTGTTATGAAAATTAGCCAAAAGTTGACATTTGGTTGATTTTGTGTTTATATAAGTTTTTGCACTTTTAAAAAAATAAAACATAAAAAACACCAAAAAGGAGATGGTTATGGAACTTTACGAGTACCAAAAAACGGCATTAGACAAGCTGGTGAATCATTTGAAGCATTCTTTTAATGCCTTGGTTGTAATGGCAACTGGATTAGGTAAGACTTTAGTGATCGCGCATTGGGCTCGATCAGTAACAACTCCAGGCATAACGAGAGGCTTGATCTTGTGTCATGAAAAAGAAATTCTTGACCAAAATCTACTTGAATTCACCGAAGTTATGAGTGAAGAAGTCAGCACCGGGGTTTTTAATGGTGATGAGAAAAATTTTCAAAACGTCGATTGGCTTTTTGCCACTTTTCAAACCATGCAAGATTGGCATTTAGTTTTTTTGAGGAATGAGTTTGACTATATTATTGTTGACGAATCGCATCATAGCCAGGCTCCGACCTATAGAGAGACTATCGAATATTTTAACCCTGTAAAATTGATAGGCTTGACCGCCACACCAGACCGGATGGATGAAAAAAATATTCGGGAAATATTTGGTGATGAGGCGGTTGATATCACCTTACCAGAAGCGATTGCAAAAAATTGGTTGACGCCAGTCGAATATCGCTTAAAGTCTGATAATTTGAATAGTAAAAATCTTAACAAACTATTCAAAAAAAAAATAAATGACCAGACTCGGCGCGTATCTATGAAACAGCTGAATGAAACGCTTTTCATTAAGTCACGTGATACGGAAATCGCTAAAATTATTATGGCTGAAAATTTGAAGGCCTTGATATTTTGCGAGAACATCGATCATTGCGAAAATTTTTCTAAATTCATTCCGGGTAGCTTTGCATATCACTCCGGTCGTTCGGACAGTGAGAATATCGAGGCGATGAGGCAATTCAAAAATAATGAACTGCAGTATCTAGTCTCGGTCAATAAGTGCAATGAAGGTGTTGATGTGCCAGATGCTGAATTGATCGTCTTTCTACGTGCCACTGACTCCTTGACCGTATTCTTGCAACAGCTTGGTCGTGGACTTCGTCGGACTGAGGGCAAAGACAAGGTTGTCGTTATGGATTTTGTTGCCAATTGCGAACGCATATTGGCAGTCAAAGAACTGGCTATAAAGGTAATGAGTTTTGAAAAAAATAATCTCAGTAAAGATCCAATGCATATCAAAGGCAAGAGCTTTGACTTTGTTTTTACTCGTCAAGACTTGGATATAATCGAGGTGCTTGAAAAAGTCATTAATAGGCAATTTATAAGCGAGGTAGAATCGATCGCTCTTGAGTATTTGCCAATGCCGAAAAATATTTTGCCGGCTGATCAGGTTTTTGCCAACTCCAGTAGTAAATACTGGTGGCAATGCAGCATAAATGAGTGTGGACACATTTGGTTCGCTAGGGCAAATAGCCGGTTGCGAGGCAGCGGTTGTCCGGCCTGTGCAAACAAGGTTGTGACCTCTAAAAATAATTTAGCCGCACGTTATCCTGAGCTGGCTAAACAGTATCTAGACCAACCCAAAAATGCCTTGCCAGCCGACTTGGTTATAATTGGTTCGCAACATAAATTCTGGTGGAAATGTACTAAAGAAAGTTGTGGTCATGAATATTTAGCATTCGGCTACAATCGGTTGCAAGGCAAAGGTTGTCCAGCTTGCGTTGGCAAAGCTGTGACGTCTAAAAATAATTTAGCCGCAGTTCGACCAGATTTGGCCAAGGAATTGATGCCGGCACCAAGGAATGAAAAAACGCCAGAAAGTATTTTGGCAACGACTGACAAAAAATTATGGTGGCAATGTAAAGTCGAGGGATGTGGCCATGAATGGCAAGTTTCTGCATATGAGCGGGTGACAAAAGGACGTGGTTGCCCGGCATGCTTAGGCCTAGTAGCAACAGAAAAGAACAATTTGGCAGTAACTCATGCTATTTTGGCGCGAGATTACATGGCTCCGCCGAAAAATCAATTGCCAGTACACTTGATTGTTGCTAGTCATTCCAAATACGTATGGTGGAAGTGTTACGTTTGCAGTCATGAGTGGAAATCGATGGTTAATATGCGAAGAGATGGACTTGGTTGCCCGTCATGCGCGCATAGAACTGTTTCTACTTCTAATGCGATGACTAAAACCCACCCAGGTCTGGCGCTAGAGTATATGGCGCCACCAAAAAATTTATTACCAGCGCATAAAATTATTGCTGGGACAAATAAAAAACTTTGGTGGAAATGCACTAAAGATGGTTGCGGCTTTGAATGGCAAGCTCAAGGTAACGACAGAGTTAATGGTAATGGCTGTCCATCTTGTGGCAAGAGAAGGGCGACTCATCTGAACAATCTTGCTATTACCCACCCGGCATTGGCCAAGGAGTATATGGCACCACCAAAAAATAGCTTATCTGCTGAACAGATTGTAGCTGGTACGCATAAAAAACTTTGGTGGAAATGCGCCAATATTGACTGCGGTCATGAATGGGAGGCAATTGGCAAAAATCGGGTAAACGGCCGAGGTTGTCCAAAATGTAATAGAGGGGGGAGAAAAAAAATCTAAAAAATACGTAGCGGCTAGTTAAACTAGCCGCTTTTTTATTTTTCTATATTTTAGTAGTTTTACTTGACAAATTATGTGTAATATGTTAAGGTCTATTATCGAAAGTTGTGTACTTTAAAAATATAAATGAAAGGGGACGTCATTATGAGGGCGCTAATTGCTAGTCTTGTACTAGCTACGCCATCTATGGCGTTTGCTAGTGAAAAAAACATCAACAGTGTTTTAGTTGGTATGTTATTCGTTTTAGGGATGGCAAGTTGTGTTTTGCTTGGCTATTTTAGATTTAATCAATTGAAGCGAAAAAAATCCGAAAAAAATCGTCTAATTCGTCAAGAAATAAGTTCCTTGGGTCCAATTATCAAATTTGAACTAAGGTTTGTGTTGTTTTTAAGGTCAGTTGATGGTAATTATTTATTACCTAATGGCCGATCAATTGGAAAAATTACACATGATGTTCATGAGCAAGTGAGAGCATGCTTTATGGCTAATCCCAACTTGTTTGAAATAGAAAAACAGGCAGGGCGATTATTTAAAAGTCATAAAGAGATTGTTGTCGCTCCAGAACGCTTCCAGATTATGATTAATTTTTCATTTCATTATCAGCCGCAATTAGATCCGGTTGATCGTAAAATGATTTCTTTGCATCAGATCAAAGATCTTGGTTATTACAAAACCAGCGATCTAGTCAAGCTGATATCATCGGTTAAAAGTAGTCTAAAATCAAATTTGTCATTAATACCGTCTGAAGTAAATACTGGACGCTTAAAAATGGTAAAAAACTCACAGGATATTTAATATTTCCATTAAATATGATATGGTTGTGTTATGAACATTTAAATTTGAGCGGGGGCTTTTTGATTCATGGTAAAATTAAAACATGCCAAATTTGGCTGAAAGGGGAAAAAAATGAATACAGAAGGTATAGTTACCATCGATGGTCGTAGATTCCAATTTTTAAGTAATGTGAGGCTTAAGCCGGTGGCGGCAGAGCTCAAACCGCTTGAGGAGATTATTCTCTCGAAGAGGACAAGGTTTCAATTTCTAGCAGATGCTGTAATGCTCGTCGTATGTGTACCGTTTGGCATAAACTCTATAACGAAAAATACTACCGTTGGCGTGTTGCTTGATCATGATGAGAAGCTGCATGGCGTACCGGTTGAGTACTTGAATTATTCATCTGAAACAAGTGCACTCAAATGCACTACGATGCACCTGATAACGGAACTCAACAAGCGGCTAATTGCTGATCGAGAAGATCGGCAAGCCGCTTAACTAACTGCCCCCACTCATTTATGCCCAGCAATCCAACGGAATGCTGGGCACTTTTTTTATTTTAGCTAGTTTGGTAATATTTAGTTAAGATAATTTAAATCGCATTATGAACAAAAATTTGTTTATGATATTTTTACTCGCAGTATGTTTCGGCGGGTTTTTTTGTGCTCAAAAAAGTTTGGCAGCAAGCACTTCGAGTGTCCAGATAAATGAGGTGGCTTGGATGGGGACAACAGTCTCATATACCAAGGAGTGGCTAGAGCTAAAAAATAATACTGATCAGATAATCGATTTGACCGGTTGGTCGCTTAAAGCATCAAGCATTGCAGCGCCAATAGCATTGACCGGTGTGGTTGGCGCGAATGGTTTTTATCTTATGGAAAGGACTAGCGATGATTCGGTACCTGGCGTGCCAATGGATCTAAAATATACCGGCGATCTGGCTAATACTGGTGCAAAGCTCGAACTGAAAGACGCTAATGGAAATGTTGTTGATGTTGTCGAGGCGACAAGCGCCTGGCCAGCTGGTAATAATGCAAATAAAAAAACTATGGAGCGTGATAACTTAGGTAATTGGCAGGATAGTAAGGTTGTGGGCGGTACGCCAAGGGCGGAAAATAGCGTCATTGATAGCTTGAAGGTGATAGATGGTGGCGAGGCTGCGCCTGTGATTATTAATCCTGTCTCATTGCCGGAGGCAGCAACATCAAGTGTGGCTCTTAATCATGATACTATAAATTTGCCCCAAAAAATATCACCCCAGGTAGGCGAGGTGGTGATAAACGAAATTGTGAGTGATCCTAACGATGGCGAGGAAGAATGGATTGAAATTTTTATAAATTCAAATCGAGAGTTTGATGTGACAAATTGGACAGTCGAGGATGGAAACCAAACGAAAACCCTTTTAAGTGGTAACTTGAGTCGGAGTAATAATTTTATGATTATCGAAAAACCCAAAGGCACCTTGAACAACACTGGGGATACGATAATTTTAAGAAACGATAATGGTGTTTTATTGGATCAGCTGACTTATGGTAATTGGAATAATTCAAGCGATGTCGCGGCTCCGCGTGATGGCATGTCGCTAGCGAGGATTTTTGACGGGGTTACTAGTTTTAATAATAGTAGTGATTTTGCCATTACTGAAGTGCCAAGCAAGGGCGGTCCCAATAAAATTGTTAGACAAATCAGTGAGACAAACGTAGTGAAAAAACCACAAAATTATAAAGACTTAATAATAAATGAAATAATGCCCAATCCGCAAGGTGATGACGCAAATGAGTGGCTAGAGATTTATAATCTCGGAGCGGGACAAATCAACTTGACTGATTTTAGGGTAGGTGTAGCTGACCAGTACTTTAAGTTTGCTACTGGCACTATAGGGGCAGGTGAATTCTTGGTATTAAAGCGTGAACAAACACACTTGTCGTTACCAAACACAAGCGCAACTATTAAATTATATCCGCCCGCTAGCCAGAGTGCCAGCCAGAGTCTTAATTATTCAAAAGTTAAAGAGTCTGAAAGCTTTTCAAGAGATAATGATGGCACTTGGAACTGGACGTTAACACCAACGCCGGCTGCAAAAAATAGCTTTAAAAAAACCAATTCCGAACCGGATATTGTTGTCTATTTTGATTCACCAGTTGAGGCAGGACAATTGGTTTTGTTTGATAGTTCTGACACCGTCGACGCTGATGGCGATAGTTTGAGTTTTTTGTGGCAGTTTGGCGATGGGGCAAGCAGTTCCTTGCCCAGTCCTCAACACAGTTATGCGAAGTCAGGTAATTACAAGGTTAAGCTTGAGGTGAATGATGGCTATTCAAGGACACGCTTTGAGAAAAACATTAAAATAACTAAAAGCACGATTTCTATTTTCTCACAATCTTTACCAATGAACAATGAGATTATCTTGAATGAGTTGATGCCGAATCCTGAGGGTACTGACGACGAAGAGTGGATTGAAGTTATTAACAAAGGCAAAGAAAGAATTAATTTGGTTGGTTGGCAACTTGATGATGAGGAAGGTGGTAGTAGTGCTTTCAAAATCATGGACGACGTTTGGCTTGAGCCGCTGGAATATGCCATCTTTGAAAAATCTGAAACGGCTATTTCTTTAAATAATAATCACGATGAAGTTAGATTGTTTAATTCTGCTGGTCAGCTGGTGGATAGTGTTGCTTACCAAGGTGCCAAAGAAGGTCTGGCCTTTGCGAGAAATGAAAATGACGAATGGCTTTGGACAAATATTTCAACACCAGGTGATAAAAATGTTATAAATTTTTATGGCAGCGAGTCTGACGGGCAGACCGTAAAAAAGAAAACTACTGGCAAAAAAACCCAAAAAATCAACAACCAAGAAGTAGTTATTGGTTTTGTGACGAGCTTGCCTGGCAAGCTTAGTAATCAGTATTTTTACATGCAAAATGGAGGTAGCGGCTACCAGGTTTATAGCTTCAAAAAAGATTTTCCTAATCTTGAAATTGGTGAGCGTATAGAAGTTACTGGGGTTATGTCTGAAATTAATAACGAGACACGCTTGAAAATTAATGGACGGGCACAAATAAAAGGGTTGAGTTCAAAATTTGAGGTCAAGCCACAGACAGTTAAATGCGAAATATTGAATGATGACTTGTTGTCTCAATTGGTGAGTTTAGAGGGTGAAATAACTAAAAAAACGGGTGCCAGTATATATATTGATGATGAGACTGACGAAGCAATTATATATTTGCGACAAAGTACAGGACTCTTGGCAAGCGACTTTAAGTTGGGTGGTAAATACTTAGTGACTGGCATTTTGACCAAAAACAAGACTGGCATCAGGTTGCTCCCTAGAGGTATTGCTGATATAGCTGAAATTAACTCTAGTAACAAAACAGCCGTTAAAATTGCCACGATGACCGAAGAAACTTTGGTTTCCAGACCAAAAAATGAAAAATTAAATGCCTATTTATCTGTAATTGGTGGTGCGAGTGCACTGCTAGTAATTGGGTGGTTCATGAGGAAGAAAATCAATTTCTAGCTTACTGCCAGAAATGACAAATATGATATAGTTGTGATAAGATAAAGCCATGTTAAAATTGGATTCAGCAATCTCGGAAATAAATAGAGTTGGCTCGACGACCGCTAAAAGGTTGAAACTGCTTGAAATTAATACAGTCAAGGATTTGTTACTGTATTTTCCATTTCGGTATGATGATTTTAGCGAGCCCAAAAAAATTGCCGACATTAAGCCTGGCGATTCGGTTAATATTTTAGTTAATATTGAGTTGATACAAAATAAAAAGAGCTTCAAACGTCGATTACAGATTACCGAAGCTTTAGTGTCTGATGATACTGGCCAGATTAAAGTGGTGTGGTTTAATCAGCCTTTCATTGCCAAGTCCTTGTTAGTTGGTGACAAGGTGTCGCTTGCAGGACGAGTTGATAGCGGTTATAGCGGTCAGGTTTTGAGTTCACCAGCCTATGAAAAAATCGGCTTAAATGGAACGGTGCATACTCAAGGTTTAGTGCCAAATTATCATTTAACGGCTAATGTCACTCATAAGCAAATCAGGTATTTGGTCAAAGATGTTATAGGTCTAGCTAAAGATTTGAATGATTGGCTACCTGGGGAAACGATAAAAGAACAAAAATTAGTGTCATTGTCCGAGGCGATACACAAAATTCATTTTCCACGTAATCAAGCAGATATTGATTTGGCTAGAAGACGTCTTGGCTTCGATGAATTATTTTTAGTGCAACTTCAGGCGCAATTAATAAAACTTGATCTCGAAATTAATTCAGCATCAAGTATTAGATTTAAAGAAGCCGAGACCAAGGATTTCGTTGATAATTTGCCCTTCAAGTTGACTAATGCGCAGCGCAAGGCTTCGTGGGAAATAATTAAAAATTTAGAAAATTACCGTCCAATGTCGCGCCTGCTTGAAGGTGATGTTGGTAGTGGCAAGACTTTGGTGGCAACTATGGCATTATTAAATACCGCTCTGAATGGTTTTCAAGGTGTCTTAATGGTTCCAACTGAGATACTCGCTAGTCAACACTTTGAATCATTGTGCCGTTCATTGAAAAACACCAAGCTCAGAATTGGCATAATTACTGGTTCTAGAAGAGAATTAAATCATAATAATTTTGAAGACAAGGCTTCAATTAAGAAAATAAAAAAATTTGATGCCAGTTTTATTATAAAAAATGCTGATATTATTGTCGGCACGCATGCGCTAATTCAAGACAAAATAGAATTTAATAAATTGGCCTTGGCCGTAATTGATGAGCAGCATCGTTTTGGTGTGGCTCAAAGAAAAACCTTATTGGGTAAGTCTGGTAATTACGGTTTAGTACCGCATTTATTGTCGATGACAGCCACCCCGATTCCGCGGAGTTTGGCCCTCGTTATGTATGGTGATTTGGATTTGTCAGTCTTGGATGAATTGCCGGCTAATCGTAAAATTATAAAAACCAAAGTCGTAACGGAGAATGAGCGCCAAAAGGCTTACGATTTCATTAAAATGCAGGTTGCTGAAGGTCGTCAGGTTTTTGTGGTTTGCCCATTGATCGAGGAGGGCGATGTCGGCGGCAAGAAGTCAGTCAAAGAGGAGTTTGAAAGACTAGACAAAGAGATCTTCAAGGACTTGCCAATCGGTCTTATGCATGGCAAATTGAAGCCAAAGGAAAAAGCCCAAGTGATGGCCGATTTTTTGGAGGCTAAAACGAAAGTGTTGGTCTCGACTTCAGTGATCGAGGTTGGTGTCGATGTGCCTAACGCCAGTGTCATGATGATTGAAAATGCGGAACAATTCGGTTTGGCGCAATTACATCAATTCAGGGGACGAGTCGGTCGAGGGCAGTACCAGTCGTATTGCATGCTAATGACAAATGCGTCAGGCAATAGTCTTAAGCGACTTGAGGCGATGGAAAAATTCAGTGATGGCTTTGCCTTAGCTAAGGTCGATTTGAAATATCGTGGTCCAGGCGAGGTTTATGGCACGATGCAAAAAGGTTATTTGGACTTAAAAATTGCTTCGCTTTTTGATTTTCCCTTGATGAAAGAGGCTAAAATGGCGGCAGAACGCGTAATGAGTAAATTGGCTAATAATAAAGATAAATTGGAAGCTTTGTACCCGAAAATTGCCGCAGAGCTTGGTGATTGGGAGAAGCGCATACACCTTGAGTAAAAATACTTGACAAAAAGTATAATTTTGGCTAATATAAAGCCACAAATTAATCATCCATTTTATTAATTCTTTCGTTGGGATGGCGAAAGAGCTCGGGTTTCCGGGTTAGGTCCTATTTTTTTATGGTCTTGAAATAAAATTTCTGACCAAAAGAGAATATTTTATATATGTCAAAAGACATGGACTTGGTAGAAGATTCGCAGGAATTTGCAGATATTTTAGAAAAAGACACTATTGTTGTGCCACAGGTTGGGGCTATCGTTAAAGGTATCGTATTGTCAGCTTCAAAGGCTGAAGTTCGTCTTGATATCGATGGTACATTCATCGGTGTCGTGCGTGGTCGAGAGTTGTATGATGAATCACCTGATTATGCTGGTTTGAAGCCTGGTGACGAGATTGAGGCAACTGTAGTTGATGGTGAGAACGAGCTTGGCAACATTGAATTATCTTTCCGTTTTGCTGGTCAAGAAAAAGCTTGGGTGACCTTGAAGGATTCATTTGAAAATAAAAACAATATTAAGGTTCGTATCTTGGATGCTAACCGTGGTGGCTTACTTTGCGCTTACGGTCAGATTACGGGTTTCTTGCCAGTATCACAATTGGCGCCGGAAAATTATCCACGTGTTTCAGGTGGTGACAAATCTCGGATTCTTGAAAAATTAAAATCATTTGTTGGTTCAGATTTTGATGTTCGTGTAATGAGCTTTGATGAAAAAGGTGAAAAAATTATTTTTTCAGAAAAAGAGGCTTGGAACGAGAGACAGCGTGATGTTATTGCAAAGTATAAAGTGGGCATCAAGGTTAAAGGTAAAATTACAGCTGTGACAGATTTTGGCGTATTCTTGAGCTTTGGCGATAACTTAGAAGGCTTGATTCATATTTCTGAGTTAGCTTGGCAACGTATCGATGATCCAGCTGAATTATTTAAGACTGGTCAGGACATTGAGGCAGAAATTATTAATATTGATGGTTCAAAGATCTTTTTGTCAGCAAAAAAATTGGCACGTGATCCTTGGACAGATATTGCTAAGAAATTCAAGATCGGTGACGTTGTAACTACGACGATTTTGAAGGTCAATCCATTTGGTTTATTTGTAAAATTGAATGACGATATTCATGGATTAGCTCATGTTTCACAGTTAGCATTAGCTCCTGGTCAAAAGGTAGAGGATTTGTACAAGATTAATCAAAATACAGATTTACGTATTATTTCTATTGAACCGCGTGAACATCGCTTAGGACTTGCCTCAACTGAGGTTAAGATCGAAGAGAAAAAAACTAAAAAAGTAAAAGAAGAAAAAGCTGAAGAAAAAGAGGTTGTAAAGGAATAGCAGCTTTTACGAGTTAAGGCGTGATTAATAAGGGGTGGCTAATTAGCCACCCCTTATTTTTTTCTTTTATGTTTTTTTCTTTCATGTTATAATATGGGTATTAAAATTTATATCAATCCATATGACCGAAATCGTGAGAAAAATTAACCGTAAATTATACGGCATTGCATTTACCTTTATTAGCACTGGCGTGGCCTTTGCTTTATTGTCGGCTACTATAGTTTGGGTACCGATGGCTGTGCAGGTGATTCTAGGCGTTTTAGCTTTGGTTTGGGCCTTTGGTTTTATCTATTTTGGCTTAAAGGTTCTGTCAATCAAGCACGATATTGAAAGATTATTAAAGTTGTAGAATTTTAATTGGTTTTGGTTTTGGTGGAAGTATTTATTCTCTCAAGCTATTAATTAAATGTAGGGGAGGGCTTACTTCGCGAAGCTTTAGCGAAGTGGGGTTGACCAATCTCAGATTTCTAGTAATATCATAGTGTCCGGTATCTTATATATCCGGACACTTATTTTTACCTTATGAAAAAAGCATTTTTATTATCTTTATTTTGTGTTTTATCTTTAACCTTGAGTGGTTGTGGCAAAGCACCCCTAATGGATGAACTTGACGCTTCGTCGAAGGTTTACCATTTTAAAAGCGAATCAATGGGTTTTAAGGTTGATTTGCCGGAGAGTTTCCAGTATTATCAAGTGCAGCAGAAAATTGGAAAAAATGAAAAAGGCGAGCAGACTACCGATTTTAGGGATATGGAATTTTTAATTCCAGCTAAAGATCGAGCGTTTAATGATTTACGCAACACAGATGTGCCTGGTTATGCCAAAGTCTTTATCGTTCGGGTTTATGAAAAGGGTAAATATAAGGATCAAGGCTTTGAGAAGCTGATTGAGGCTAAAGACAAGACTTATGCAATTAAGTTTTGGACCAATCTGCCAAGCGAGTGGCAAAACGTCTGGACCAGCAAGGACGAGAATAATATCAAGCAAAGTTTAATGACACTAGAGTAGGTTATAAAATAAAAAATCAGCATCCCAGAATGCTGATTTTTTATTTTTTATCCGTTTCTATGAATATTTGCTTTATTAAGCTAAATATGGCAAAGTATTATTATAATACTCTATATGGTCAATCCGCTATTTATTCAAAAAGAAGAGGCAAAATTCACCCCGAATGAGAGTGTCAAAAAACTTTTTCAGGTAATTTATCGCCAACAAAACAAAGAAGAAAGTCAATCTGATGAGCCAAAAATTCGCGTCTCGGAAATTATTTCCAAGATGTCTTTTTATTATGAAAAAATCCGCAATACGGTTGATGACAAGGAAGAGCACTTGCTTTATAAAAATGCGATTGATCGCATCTTAAAACGTCAGATCAACATCGAAATGACCAAGGATGGCAAGCAAATTGCGAAACATTTATTGGTTGAACTGATTAGGGCAGGCTATTTGGCTAATAACAAATTACCAGAAAGTAAAATTGACGAGATTGGACTTATTATTAATCGCTATTTAAGGTTTAAAAAAGTTGCGCTCGATGCGACTGAGCAGACGTTGGAATTCAAAGAGCGCTTGGACTTGGCACGTTGGATTATTGCTATAGCTGCTTGTGAAATAGAGGAAAAATTACGTCGCAGTAAAGTGGATCAGGTCATTGTTGGCAATATGTACGACATGCTGGGTAACAGCATTGAATTGCCGCCAGAGTCTAAATTTCATCAAGACCGGGAAATTCAGATTTATGTCAGCATATATCGTAGCTATTTTAGGGCAGACCGGGACATGGTCTCTCATATTCTCTTTAAGTATTATATTCGGGATTGGCAAAATGCCAATGATGAACAAATTGTTAAAATTGCGACTAATATTGTGCATTTGCGAGATGCGATTAATAAGCAAATAGATCATCCGCTTGCCGCCCAGATTAGCAAAATTGTAAATAGATACTATATCTATTACAGTATTTTGACTGAGGTCGTTAGTAATGATCCGCGCGGAGTTTATGAAAATTTACAAAAGGACCCAAAAGCCTTTCCACGTGATATAAAAGTCGTCTGCGGTAAACGTTATAAATCAGCAAAAGCTAAGTTGTGGCGGGCCGGTATCAGAAGTATTATCTATCTATTTATTACCAAAAGCATCGTGGTTTTGATTTTAGAAATTCCTGTAGCTCAGTTGCTTGGAGAGACGATAAATAATAATTCACTGGCTATTAATGTGGCTTTCCCGCCCGTCTTGTTGTTTTTTATAATTCTATTTTCGGCATTGCCGACTGATAAGAATACGGCTAGGATAATTGAGGGCATCGAAGAACTAACTTTCGTTGAGAAAAAGCGCAAAGAACCAATAATGCTGCGTATTTATGATCATGCTCGCAGCAAAATAAAAAACTGGATATTTGGTGCCATTTATATTATAACTTTTTTTGTCTCTTTTGGCGGCGTCGTCTATCTTTTGCGACAGATCAATTTCAATCTTGTCAGTATTGCTATTTTTACCTTATTTTTGGCCTTAATTAGTTTCTTTAGTGTTCGTATACGCAAGCGTGTACGAGAGCTTTTTGTGATTGATGCCAAGGAAAACCTATTAATGTTTGTGGTCGATTTTTTCTATATTCCCATTATGGCAGTCGGCCGAATTTTGTCGGAAAACTTTTCCAAGTTAAATGTTTTTGTATTGATAATGGATTTTATAATTGAAGCGCCATTTAAGATATTTGTAGAAATTGCCGAAGAATGGACGAAGTATATTAGAGAGAGAAAAGACGATATTAGCCAGTAGATTTTTTATGCCTACATTATATATAGTTGCTACGCCAATTGGAAATTTAGAGGACTTGACCATGCGAGCCTTGCGCATTTTAGGTGAGGTTGATTTTATCTTGTGCGAAGACACTAGAGTGACTGGTGTTTTACTAAAGCATTACAAGATTGAGACCAGAATGATCTCTTATCACCAGCATTCTGATGATCGCAAGGTTGCAGAAATTTTGGATATTTTGGCCTCAGGCAAAAACGTCGCCTTGGTGACGGATGCAGGTACGCCGGGAATTTCTGATCCTGGAGGCAAGTTAGTGGCTGCGGTAATCGAGCGTTTCGGTGATGACATCAAAGTCGAATCTGTACCTGGCGCTTCAGCAGTAACAGCAGCATTGTCAATTTCTGGAATTGCAGCTGACAAATTTTTTTTCCTTGGCTTTCCACCGCACAAAAAAGGTCGTCAAACTTTTATTAGGAAAATTATTGAAAGTGAGTATCCGGTTGTGGTGTATGAATCAAAGCATCGGATTATAAAATTTTTAGAGGAATTGCGTGAATTAGCTAATAAAAGTGTGGGTGAAATGACGATCGAAGATGAAGAAGAGCAAAAAGTCATGAGCCGTATGCAACGATACAAGAAGAAAATTGAAGATGCTAGGCCAATCAATCTGACTTCGATTGTAGTTTGCAGGGAAATATCAAAAATGCATGAAACGGTCTATCGTGGAGAATTGGATAGTATAATTGAAAAAATTAAATCAAATGACAATGATCAACGGGGGGAGTTTGTTGTAATTATCGGTAAATAAGATGAAGAATAAATTTTACGTGACCACGCCCATATATTATGTGAATGCTGAGCCGCATATTGGGCACACTTATACGACAGTGGCTGCTGATATTTTGGCGCGTTGGCATCGGCAGCAGGGTGATGAGACATTTTTTTTGACAGGCACTGATGAACATGGGGCAAAAATTGCTGAGAAGGCTGCCGAGGCTGGTGTTGAGCCTCAGGATTTTGTTGATAAAGTTTCGACTACCTTTCAAAAGGCTTGGAGTGACTTTGGCATATCAAATGACAGTTTTATTCGTACGACTGACTCATCCCACAAGCAGGCAGTTCAGCGAGCAGTTGAAGTGATGCTTGAAAAGGGTGTAATTGTTAAAGATAAATATGAAGGTTTGTATTGTCAGGGGTGCGAGCAATTTAAAAATGAAAAAGATTTGATAAACGGCAAATGTCCAGACCACTTAACTGTTCCTCAATGGATGAGCGAAGAGGCGTACATGTTCAAACTTTCAAATTTTCAGCACGAGTTGGTTCGTCGTATAGAATCCGACGAAATAAAAGTCAGGCCAGTCGAGCGAAAAAATGAAATACTGAGTTTTATAACTCAACACGGCTTACGAGATGTCGCTTTTTCGCGCGAAAAGGTCAAATGGGGCATACCTTTTCCAGGAGATGAAAATCACACTATCTATGTTTGGGCTGATGCATTTTTAAATTATCTAACAGGTTTGGGCTGGCAGGGTGAGGCAGGGGTTTGTCCACGGATGTGGCCGGCCACAGTGCAGCTCATGAGTAAAGATATTCTAAGAGTCCATGCGACTATCTGGCAGGCTATGCTAATTGCACTGGATTTGCCAACCTCAAAAGAGTTGTTTATACATGGCTTCTTTTTGGTAGAAGGACAAAAAATGAGTAAGAGCTTAGATAACGTCATTGCTCCAGCAGAGCTGATTAAACGTTATGGTGTAGATGGTGCTAGGTACTTATTGATGAGTGCCACCTCTTTTGGGCATGATGGCGATATCGGCAGAAAATTTTTTGATGACAAATTTACCGCTGACTTAGCGAATGGTCTGGGCAACCTCGTGGCCAGAGTTTCAAATTTACTTGAAAAAAATAGTATCGCAACAAAATTAAGGGCCGGGACCGATCAGGATCTGACAAGTAAAGTCTCAAGTGCCATGAATGATTTGAAATTTGATGAGGTCTTAAAAATATTGTGGCAAAAAATTGCTCTCATGGATGAGCTGTTATCTGAAAAGAAACCTTGGAAAATGGAGTCAGTGACTGAGATAAGTGATGTGTTGGTTCCTGTGGCTCAAACGATATTGAATGTTGCTGATTTGCTCTTGGCTTTTATGCCAACAACGGCTCAGCAGGTGATTAAACAATTTGAAGCGAATCAAATTGTTAAGGGTGAATCTTTATTTCCTCGTTTGGTGGATTAAATTTAAGTTTGCGGCGAGATTTAATTCATTTGAGTATTAAATTTTAAGCGTAGTCCAAGGGTATGATTATATTAGACGTTGTATTGCTTCTTTTTTTAGCTGGATTTATTTTTTATGGTTTATTTTTTGGCCTAATTCGAACGATCGGTTCGCTTATTGGTTTGATTGGCGGTGTCTGGACGGCTGGAACCTTTTATTTGTTAGTCTTTAATTTTTTAGCAAATTTAGCCTTTGGTTTTGATTCACTGGGCAAATCGATTGTTTTCTTTTTAATTTTTACCTTGGCAAATCGGATTATAGTTTTTGGATTCGCCATTCTTGATAGGACTTTTGATTTTTTTTCAATTATCCCGTTTTTAAAAACGATTAACAGGATTGCTGGCGCAATGTTTGGGGCGATCGAAGGCGGGTTTGTTTTAGGTTTCGTTTTATATTTAGCTCAAAGTTATACTTTTATTAACTCGCTCTTATTTAAGTTTTCTACTGCTTCAAAAATAGTGCCTTATCTTGAAAAATTCGTCGAGATTTTAAGGCCTTTATTGCCGACTATACTTGATCAGTTAAAACATCTTGTTTAATATGAACTTAATTAATAAAAGTGATGGTAACAAGGAGGTTATAGATTTTGTGGCCGATTATCTTGAAAGAGGTAAAATTATTGCCTACCCGACCGAAACTGTTTATGGCTTGGGTTGTGACGCCTTGAATAAAAGAGCCATTACCAGATTGAATAAAATGAAAGGTCGTGATGCTGGCAAACAATTGATCATTTTAGTTGATAGCATGACGATGGCCAAAAAATATGTAAAATTCACTAGCGAAATTGCAAATATTGCCAAAACATATTGGCCAGGACCACTTAGTTTTATTTTGCCGACGACCGAATTAGGCAGACAAGTGTTTAAAACTAATACTTTAGCTGTCAGAATTTCAAGCAATGAAATTGCCACCGCCATCGTAAAAAAAATAAAAAGACCACTTGTCTCTACTTCGGCGAATTTGTCAGGCAGTCAGCCAGCTCGGTCTGGTTTAGAAGCGGCAGCTATATTTATCGGCGAACAAGATGAGCCTGACCTGATACTGGATGCCGGCAAGTTAAAAATCTCCAAAGGTTCGACGATTCTAGATTGCACTTTAGCTGAGATAAGTATTGTAAGGCAAGGAGATGTTAAATTTAAAATTTAGTTGAACGATAAAATATGAAATTTATCGATTCACATGCTCATGTAAATTTTAACGCCTTCAAGGATGATTATCGTGAAGTTATTGGACGTTCCATGGAGGGCGAAGTGGGGGTAATAAACGTCGGCTCTCAGTATTCGACCAGCAAGCGAGCGGTAGATTTTGCCAATGAATTTGCAAACGTTTGGGCGGCGATTGGTGTGCACCCACTGCATTTGCAAAAGCAATCCTTCACTCATCAGGATTCAGAAGAGTTGCCTGCAACAGAAATCATCACTTCGGGTGAAGATCCTGTTATGGCTGATTATTTCGCCTTGGGTCAGAATAAAAAAGTAGTAGCTATAGGAGAAGTCGGGCTTGATTATCATCATTTTGAGGACGGAGATGATATAGAAAAAATAAAACATAAACAAAAAATTGTTTTAAATGATTTTATTTGCCTCGCAAATGAATTAGATTTGCCGATTGCACTTCATTGTTGGGATGCATATACAGATTTGCTTGAAATTTTAAAAAATAATCCAGTCAAACGTGGTGGGGTAGTTCATAGTTTTATTGGTAGCTACAAAACGGCACGAAAATTCATTGAACTTGGCTTCTTCATTGGTCTGAATGGCGTCATAACATATTCTGATAGTTTTGATCGATTAATCAAGGAAGTGGAAGTAGAACATATTATTTTAGAAACTGATTGTCCTTATTTAACGCCAGGAGGAAAGCGCGGTACAAGAAATGAGCCAACGGGCGTGATTGATGTCGCGAATCATCTTGCGCGAATCAAAGGAATTTCTCCTGAGGAAGTCGCCAGGCAAACAACAGAGAATAGTATTAATTTATTTAGACTTTAAATATGAATTCATTTGAGAGAGTTGCGAATAGATTGACTCCAGAAGAAGTACTAAGGGCTCGTAATGGCTTGCAAGCTTTGGCAATGCATGATAGCGACGTTTCAGCTGCCCAGTGGGTCGCCGATGGCAACGCTGAAGTAGCGGCTAGGATTTTTGATGAAAAGCCGGATTTACTTAATAGTTATTTTGTTTTTCAAAATGACGAACAAAAACTTCAAGAAATATTAAAGAATTTCGAGGCCTTGTTGGATAATTATAAAGCAAGAGGGTATTAGCCCATTTTATAATTATATTATCTATTTATGTCAATTGTGTGATGAACAATATTGACATTTCAACGAAAATAAGCCAAAATTAGAGTGATATTTTAATAAAAATGAACATGGATAATCAGGAACCGGCTTTGTGGTGGCAACCTGGCCTGAATTTATTTTTTAAACTCAGCGGCTGGATTGCTGGGCCAATTATAATATCACTTTTTTTAGGTAAGTATTTGGATAGTAAATTTAATAGTGAGCCTTGGATTTTTTTAAGCTTGACGGCAATTGCTTTTCTTGTTTCGACCGCCGCTATAATTTATTATTATACCGCTGAATTAAGACGAATTGAGGCTGAAGAAAAATTAAAAAAACAGATTGAGGGTAAATTCGAATTAAAATAGAAGATTTAACACAATATGGTGGCAAGTTCTGAAGCTGGTACAATCAAAGAGACTCAAGAAGTGTCGCATGAAGCGACACTATTTGCTGAGCCAATAACTAAGTTTGGCTCATTTACGATTACTAATTCGCTTATCATGAGTTGGTCGGCAGTCTTTGTAATTGTTGTTGGACTGGTTTTACTTGGGAAAAGCTTGAAAAATGTGCCCGGCAAAATGCAAGGTATTTTTGAAATACTGCTCGAGGAGGCTTTAAAATTATCTGACAGCATAACCGGCTCAAGGCACAAGTCTGAAAGATTATTACCAGTTATCCTTTCGTTGTTTTTATTTATATTGGTTAATAATTGGTTGGGGTTACTACCTGGTGTTGGCACTATCGGTTGGATAGAAACAGAGGCTGGTCATAGCGTTTTTGTGCCGTTACTGCGTGGTGGTACAGCAGATCTAAATACAACCTTGGCCATATCCTTATTTGCCGTACTGATGTCTCACATATTGGGAGTTGCGACGCTTGGCATTTGGCAGCATTTCAATAAATTTATTAGTTTTAATTTATTATTTGAAATTCCTAAAAAAATTGTGAAAGACCCAATGGTCCTGATCGTCAACCCGATTAAAATCTTTGTCGGGTTCGTTGAAACAATAGGTGAATTCGCTAAAGTTGCCTCGTTGTCTTTTAGGCTTTTTGGCAATATTTTTGCCGGTGAAGTGTTGCTTGCCTCGATGATGGCAATTTCCGCTTATTTATTACCTTTGCCTTTTATGTTTTTGGAAATCATTGTGGGAATTGTTCAGGCCTTAGTTTTTGCCATATTAACTCTGGCTTTTATGTCGATGGCCATGACAAGTCATGATGAACATTAATTTTAAAGGTCTAGCGGAAGTGAAGAGTTTCTTGTGATTTTTTAATTTTACCGAAATTTTTCACTGCGCTAGACATAACGCAAAATTAGTTGATTAATTATTAATAACAATCATTGTTTGCCTAGAGGTGAACATTATAATGATTGTAAATAAACACTATGGAATTAACCATGTTAGCAAAAGCCTTGGCTATCGGCCTAGGTGCAATTGGTCCCGGTTTGGGAATTGGTATGATCGGTGCAAAAGCAATGGAGGCTATCGGTCGAAATCCGGAATCAGCAGGCAAGTTATTTGTGCCGATGTTGCTTACTGCAGCATTTGCCGAAGCTATTGCGATTTATGCTTTAGTTATCGCTTTTTCTATCAAATAGTAATTTGATACTCTGACTCGCGTCTGTGGGTTAGAAATTAAAATATTATTAATCTAACATGTCATTCTCGCACAGACTGTATTACATACGTCTTGGTGCCAAGAATTAGACTTCGGCGCTTGCAGGAATGACATTGGAAAAACATGGAAGAATTAGTAAAAACATTTCATATTGATACCTATTTAATTTTGGCGCAGTTAGTTAATTTTTTTATTGTGTTGGGCGTGCTCTATAAATTTGCCTATCGTCCAGTCTTGCAGTTACTAAACGAACGAACCATAAAAATCGAAAAAAGCCTTGATGATGCTAAGAAAATTGAGGAGAAATTAATTGCTCAGGGTGATGAATATAAAAAGATTGTGGCTGATGCAAGAAAAGAGGCATCAATAATTATTGAAAAAGCCAATAAGGTCAATGAGGAGAGGCGTGAGGCTATGATTGCCAAAGCCAAAGACGATATTGGTGTTATCATAAACAAAGAAAAAGAAAAGATGTTGGTTGAAAAAGCTGAGGCCTTAAAGGATATTAAAAAAGAGGTTGCCGAATTAGTTGGTTTGTCGCTTGAAAAGTTGGTCGGAAAAAAAATGGAGGGCAAGGCTGATCAAGATTTAGTAAAGGATTTGATAAAAAATATAAAGTCTTAAATCGCTTCAAATAAATGAAAGTATCAAATTTGCAATACGCCAGAACATTGGTCGAGCTATCAGAAGGCAAGGATGAAAAGCAGTTAAAAGAAATTATAGCCAATTTCGTTGTTATGCTTGATCGAAATGGTGATATTGGCAGAGTTGAAGCTATTATGTCCGAGTTTGAAAAAAATTGGAACGGGCAAATGGGGCTGATTTCTGCCAAAGTCGTTAGTGCGAGCAAGCTAGAGCCAGAAACTCTGGAAACGCTTAAACGTTATATTATCGAAGAGAGTGGAGTAACTGATGTTCAAATCACCGAGCAATTGGATGAACGTGTTTTATCGGGCTTTATTTTAAACTTTGGTGACCAGGTTATAGATGCCAGCACTTTGAGTCAAATAAATAAATTTAAACAAGAATTAACGAAATAAATAAACAGTTGTTATTTTGTAGGTTTCCAACTCAATCGGTTTTTTGGAAAATTGAGTGACGATGAGAGCAAAATGATAAGTATAAAAATATATGAGTAATACGAAAGATTTTATCGTTGAAGAGTTGAAAAAACAAATTGCTAATTTTAAAGTTGAGGCGTCTAAACAAACTGTTGGCGTTGTGGTTGAAGTTTCCGATGGCATTGCGAGAATGACAGGCTTGTCTGATGTCATGGCCTCGGAAATGGTTGAATTTTCAAATGGAGAAATCGGTGTGGTTTTGAACTTGGATGAAGATCGTGTTGGCGCTATGATTCTGGGTGATTATAAAACTTTGAAAGAAGGTGATGAGGTCAAGGCGACGGGCAAAATTCTTTCGATTCCCGTAACTGAAAAAATGATTGGTCGCGTCATTAACCCTTTAGGTCAAGAGGTTGATGGTAAAGGCGAAATCACTTCCGATGTTTTTTATCCGGTGGAAAAAGTTGCTCCGGGTGTTATTACTCGCAAAGGAGTTCATCAGCCAGTACAGACAGGAATCAAAGCGATTGACGCTATGATACCAATCGGTCGCGGTCAACGTGAACTAATCATTGGTGATCGTCAAACTGGCAAAACCGCAATTGCAATAGATACAATCATCAATCAAAAGGGGCAGAACATGAAGTGTATTTACGTGGCAATCGGTCAGAAGGAATCAAAGATTGCCCGCATTGTCAATGAACTAGAAAAACGTGGCGCCATGGAATATACGACGGTTGTTGTAGCCGGTGCTTCTGATCCGGCTGCCATGTCCTTCATTGCTCCATATTCAGGTGCAGCTTTGGCTGAATATTTTTTAGATAAGGGTGAAGATGTATTAGTGGTGTATGATGATTTGTCTCGCCATGCTTGGGCTTATCGCCAAATTTCCTTAATTCTTAAGCGCCCACCAGGACGTGAAGCTTATCCGGGTGATGTTTTTTATTTGCATTCCCGTTTGCTTGAGCGTTCTGCTAAATTAAATGAAGACTATGGTGGTGGTTCAATTACTGCCTTGCCGATTATTGAAACACAGGCAGGTGATGTATCTGCCTATATTCCGACTAATGTTATTTCGATTACTGATGGGCAGATTTATTTAGAATCAGATTTGTTTTACAAAGGTGTCCGTCCAGCTATTAACGTTGGTTTGTCTGTTTCTCGAGTTGGTGGCGATGCGCAGATAAAAATCATGAAAAAAGTAGCAGGTCGTATCCGCTTGGACTTGGCACAGTTTCGTGAGTTGGAGGCTTTTGCGCAATTTGGTTCTGATTTGGATGAAAAAACCAGATCACAGATTGAGCGTGGGCGCAGAACTGTAGAGATTCTAAAGCAGGGGCAATACGAACCGATGGCCGTAGAACATCAGGTGGCGATCATTTACGCCTTAATTAATGGTTTTCTTGATGATGTGGCCGTTGAAAGAATCCGTGAATTTGAAGATGGTTTTCATGTTTATTTGGATGACCAGGCTATTGAGGTTTTGAAAATGATTCGTGAAAAAAAGGAGTTATCAGAAGATGTTATAGCTGCTCTTGAAAAATCGATTAAAGAATATAAACAGACTATTTCATAAGTGTATAATAAATATAGGATAAATAAGTAAGCGCTTTTTGTAGATGTAGTCTAAAAAGCGGTTAAGATATATGGCAAGTTCACTTGATATAAAAAGAAGAATTAGATCGATAAATAGTACCAAAAAAATTACTCGAGCCATGGAGATGGTTTCGGCTGCCAAGATGCGTCGAGCGATTCAGAGTGTCTTGGGCATTAGGCCTTACGCGCAAGGCGCCTGGCAAGTTTTATCAAACTTGGCTCAAGCTTTCGAGAGTCGTAATGAGGGTTTACTTGAAGTTCGTGAAGTTAAAAGTGTTTTAATGTTGGTGGTCTCTTCGAATCGTGGCCTGTGCGGGTCTTTTAATGCTCAAATCAATAAAAAACTTAAAGATGAGTCAACAAACTTTTTAAAATTAGCAGTTAATCGAGTTGGAAGTAAAAAAATCGCTACAACCAATGCTTCTGATATTAAAGTTGATTATCTAACTATTGGTAAAAAGGGTGAGGCCATGGTGAAAAAAATTAAAGGCCATATCGTGGCGAGTTTTCCAGAAATTGCTAATTTGCCCTCAATTGATTTGGTGAGACCAGTTTCTGATATTGTTATTGAAGAGTATCTTAAAAAAAATTATGATAAAGTGGTGGTGATTTATACTGATTTTATCTCGACACTGAATCAAAAAACTAAAATTAGGCAATTACTCCCAATATCAAAGATAGATATTGAAAAACAGTTGGATGAGATTGATTTATTAGCTGAAAATTTAAATATTAAGGCTGAAAATTTGCAGTACAAAGTCGAACCTAGTCCGGTTGAAGTACTTGAATTTATTATACCGAGATTACTGGAGATGCAGGTATATCATGCCGTTCTAGAATCGAGTGCCTCTGAGCATTCAGCTAGAATGATGGCTATGCGTAGCGCGACTGATGCAGCTAGTGATATGTCAGCTGATTTAACCTTGGCTTACAATCAAATACGTCAAGGTAAGATCACTCAGGAAATTGCTGAAATTAGTGCTGGCAGGGCAGCGCTTGAATAAAAAACCTCGCTTTTAAGCGAGGTAGGTATAAATGTTCATTGTAATTTAGGACAGGACGTAGGTCTGATTTGAATCAAAGCCTTTAATTTTTTTGATATTGAGATTAACTGTTTTTGCAATTAATTCAATAGTATCCTTGATATCATCTTCTGTGGTTAGAGCTAAAAATAACTTGTCATCAATTGTTGACAAGTGTTTAAAGAAAATTCTGTTACCGGATGAATAAATGTCGAGGGCTCGATTTAGCCACAAGGTTTTTGTGCGAGGATTCCAAGTGAAGCAGTCAAAAGCCTTGATTTCCGTAGGTTGATGGCTTGAGTTAAGCAGCATTACGAATTTATAAGGCTTAATGCCAAATGTGGTTATACCATTCAGGGTTTTGGCAAATCGATCTTGTTTAGGCATTTTTTACTCCTTTTAAAAGTGGTCTGATAAGGTAGCTAATGATTTTTGTTGGTATAACAATAAAGACAGAGACAACAATAAAATGCAGAGCGATAAAGCCAAAAAAAAGAATGTTACCGATAATCTTCATGAATCCTCCCATTGCATTGATTTGTGAAAATGTTCATAAGATATATAATTTATAATAAATTGTTAAATATTTGTCAAATTTGTATTTTGGCGTTTCAGGAGTCGAGACGTTAAAAGGCAATAATAGAAAATGTATGAATAAAGGAAAAATTTCGCAGGTAATCGGTCCGGTTGTCGATGTACAATTTGATGGTGAATTACCAAAAATCTATAATGCTTTAGAAATAAAGCTAGAGAATAAAGTTTTGGTACTTGAAGCGCATCAACATTTAGGTGGTGGCAAGGTGAGGGCTGTTGCTATGGACTCAACGGATGGACTAAAGCGTAGTATGGAAGTTGTTGATACTGGTTCACCAATCATGGTGCCGGTTGGTGAGAAAACTTTGGGACGCATGTTTAATTTGCTCGGTAAGGCGATTGATGGTAAAGAGGATGTTAAGACGGAAATCAGTCTACCGATTCATCGCAGTGCACCAAAATTCAAAGATCAAGCGACGGAAGCGGAGATATTTGAGACAGGAATCAAAGTGATCGATTTGATCTGTCCGTTTGTTAAGGGTGGAAAGGTTGGTTTATTTGGCGGTGCTGGTGTAGGTAAGACGGTGGTTATTCAGGAGTTGATTCGCAACATTGCTCAGGAGCATGGTGGCTTTTCAGTTTTTGCTGGTGTTGGTGAACGTACTCGTGAGGGTAATGATTTGTATCACGAAATGAAAGAATCGGGAGTTCTCGACAAGACCACGCTCGTTTTTGGTCAGATGAATGAACCACCTGGAGCTCGTCAGCGTGTTGCTTTGTCTGCTTTAACGATGGCAGAATATTTTCGAGATGTTGAAAAGAAGGATGTATTGTTATTCGTTGATAATATTTTCCGTTTCACTCAAGCTGGTTCAGAAGTATCAGCCTTGCTTGGACGTATTCCATCAGCTGTTGGTTATCAACCGACTTTGGCAGAGGAAATGGGGCAGTTGCAGGAGAGAATTACTTCAACAAAAGACGGTTCCATTACCTCAGTTCAGGCTGTTTATGTTCCTGCTGACGACCTGACTGATCCTGCACCAGCTACAACCTTTGCTCATCTTGATTCGACAGTTGTGTTGTCTCGTGGCTTGTCAGAACTCGGTATTTATCCAGCGGTTGATCCGCTTGATTCGAGTTCGACTATGCTTGATCCAAATCTGGTCGGCAAAGAGCATTATGACGTGGCCCGCGCAGTACAAAAAGTACTCCAACGTTATAAGGATTTGCAAGACATTATTGCTATTCTTGGTATGGAGGAATTGTCTGATGAAGACAGAGTTACTGTGGCACGTGCACGTAAGATTCAAAAGTATTTATCACAGCCGTTTTTCGTGGCCGAGCAATTTACTGGCATATCTGGTAAGTATGTAAAATTGTCAGATACAATTCGAGGCTTCAAAATGATTTTAGACGGGGAACTTGATGAGGTGGCTGAGCAAGACTTCTACATGAAAGGTGTAATAGAAGAGGTCTCAAAAAAATAATAATATCAGTTTTACGGAAGTGAAGTCTAAAACGGTTTAAAATATTAAGATCCCTGTTTTTATGGGATAACAATAGTCAATGTCTGAACTAAAAATACAATTCAAAATAGTGACACCTGAGCGTTTGGCTTACGAGTCGGAAATAGACCAGGTTACATTGCCAATCAAAGGTGGCCAGGTAACTATTTTACCAAACCATTGTTCGTATATTGGGGCATTACAACCAGGAGAGATTATGATCAAAAATGGCAATGAAGAAATTCACTTGGCTTTGTCGGGCGGCTTTGTAGAATTTGCCAATAACTCTTTAATCGTTCTGGCCGATACGGCGGAACGAGCAGAGGAGATTGATATCGCCAGGGCAGAGGCAGCGCGAACTAGGGCTGAGGAGTTAAAAAAGCAAAAGCTTACTATGAATGAATTGGAATATGCCCGAGTTGCTGCTGCGATCGAGAAGGAGACAAGTCGTCTTAGGGTTGCCAGAAAAAGTCATCATAATACGCATCAAATAAAAATTGATTAATTGATTATAAATCCAAAGTCATGTCTGACAAAATAAAGCTGCCGGTAAGAAATGTTGATGGCATTTTTAGGCCGGAAGTTAAAAAGGAGGTGTTGGGCGAAGAGCGAGTGGAAATAAAAAATCCACTAAAAAATACAGGCGTGGATTATCAATATGAGCCAAAGACAAAGTCTCAGGCAGACATGTTAAGGTTGCATAAAAAATATGACCACAACTACGGTGACGTGCATGTAGAAATTGCGAAAACCGAAGAAGCAATCCGTCAGATTGAAATTGATCGCGCTCTCGAATCAAAGTTATACCCGGATGAATTAAAGGCTTCGATTCGCAAGGTCTTTAGAAATTATGATGAGAACGGTCGCAATATTGGTGCCAGATATATAAAAGAAGAAAAGGATAGAATTATTAATGAAATTCCGGCCTTTGCCGAATATTTAAAGGAGCTTGATATTCGAGCTGATCAGCAATCAGATGTTGAGATCAGAGCACTTGAGGGTAGTCTGAAGGCAAGTTTCGACGAGCGGACTGGTCTTAAAAATTCGAATGTTTTATATTCTGAAATAGCCCATGAAATAAGTATCGTAAAGCGTGAAAAGAATCCCTGCGCTGTTATTATGCTTGATCTTGATAATTTTAAAAAAGTTAATGATACATATGGGCATGCTGCCGGTGATTTAGTATTAAAAGGTGTCGCGCAAGAATTAAAAGCTTCTGTCAGGGAGGTGGATCAGGTTTATCGCTATGGTGGTGAGGAGTTTGTGGTTTTGCTGCATAAACTGGTGCCAACTAAAAATAGTAGTGGTCAAATCACCAGTGCTAGGGATGTGGCCAAGAAAATTGCCGAAAAAATTCTTACATCCATTAGGGCGGCAGAGTTTTCAGTGACAGAAAGTGAGACCATAAGTGTTAGTGCAAGTATGGGCCTAGCTTTGTCTGATGATTTTCCGGCACTTAATGGCACGGCAAATACTGAAAATATGAACAATGAAGAATTGGCTAAAATGATGGTCGAGTCCGCTGATAATGCTGCATATTTTTCTAAAGAAAACGGCAAGGATAGATTAACATTATTTAATGATTTTATAGCTTGATTTTTTATGAACGAAAAAATTGAATTAGTTAGTGACTTGAAGGCTGATGACTCTATAAATAGGCAATTTGATAAAAATAATCGAGGTAAGTTAATTGATGCGCGAAGTAAGTTTGCTGAAAAAAGACGAATAAATAAATTTGAGACTACCTGGTTAGAGACTTCTAAAAATAAAATAATTCAATCATTAGATTCTGATTTAGATAATACCGATCAACTGCAAATAATAATTAATAGTTTTCCTCAGGAACAAATCGCTGAGGCTTTTGCGTTGTCTGCCAAGAGCTTCGGCTGTTCTGATGGCAGAACAAGCTATGAGGGTGAAGATAATTTGGTCAAGCTTGGTATGGCTGGCGGCGGTATTATGCTTTTTGCCCGAGAAGTAAAAGCAGATGGTAGACTGGAAACAAATGTTGAGTGGCTTAGTCGTTTGCATGAAAGCACGAAATTTAAAAATTTTCTCAAGACTTTGATCGATCTGAATGTTAAAGAAATTTATGGTCACGACGAGTGCGGGGCAGCAGAAAAAGTGAACGGCAAGGAGATGGGCAAGACCGATCCCTTAATTTTTTCTGAATACATGGTTTTGTCTTTAGAAGAGATGGGCTATTATATTACGGCCAAACATTTGAATCTTGAAGGTGAAAATCAGATGCGAAATGATATTCATGATGAGCGCATGTTGGTTTTGGATGGCACTGGCAGGTTTAATCCAGAAAAACTTGGTTTTCCGAGTCATTTTATGGTGAATTCGCCTAGTTTTAATGCTTTTGCAGGAGAAAATGAGCCTATCGTATCCGATAAGGACTTATTAAATGAGCTTGAAACGCTTTGCGGGGTGGCTAAGGGGCACGGTTTTGGGGCTAAATTTAGCGAAAAAGAGCCGTTTTATATTGCCATAACCGCCAAAAATCAAAATCAACTTGACCATTTGCTAAAATTAGCAGAAGATGTTAAAAAAAGAATTCCAGATATGAATATTAAAATTAATGGATATATTTATAATAATTAATTAAAGTTAAATGAAATTTCAGAAACTAGTAAACTTTTTACTATTCAAGCCAAGCGTAACCGAGAATTATCAGTCATTTGCCTCAAAAAATGATGAAGATGTTGAGATAATCGGTCAAGAAATAAAGCAGATTATTAATGATCTTTATGGTGGTAGGTCGCTACGAATTCGTGCAGTTGATGGCGGTTCTAATAATAGCGAGGAAATTGAGCTAACCGCCCTTAATAATGCGTATTACGATATCGATCGTTTTGGTTTGAGTTTTGTGGCTTCACCAAGACATGCGGATATGTTATTTGTAACCGGCCCTATTACACGTAATTTAGAAACGGCAGTTAGAACGACCTATGAGGCTGCACCCAAGCCTTGTATAGTGGTGGCCATCGGTGACGGGGCTATAGATGGTGGCATTTGGCAAGATTCATATGCAGTAGTGGGTGGTGTTGATAAGGTTATCCCGGTGCATATCAAAATTCCTGGAGATCCACCAGCCCCAGCTGCAATTTTAAGGGGTGTGTTAGAGGCTTTAAAAGGGAAGAAATAATTAATAATTAAATATATGTACGAAAGTTTATTAACTTATTTTTTAGTCGCTGGCTTTCTTGGTCTGTTGGTGGCCTCGATTCTGTCTCTATTCAAAGCAACCTTTAAGTCTGCTGCCTGGTTTTTTGTTTTAGCTAATGTCCTGAATTTTTTTGCAGGCGTAACTTATTTTTTAACGGCGACTGGCTATACCTTTATTTTGGTGCGATTTAATTCATTCTTTAATTTTAGTCCAACCTTGAGTGGCTTGTCTGCGATTTTCTTAACCGTTATTAGCTTGGTTTCCGCTTTGGTTGGCGTTTATAGTGTTAGATATCTTGATCTGTATCAAAAAACTTATAACAAATACACAACCCAATTTTTAATGGGATTGTTTGTTTTTGGTATGCAGGCAGTATTGCTTGCCAACAACTCATTTACTTTCTTGTTTTTTTGGGAGGTAATGTCTCTAAGTTCTTTCTTTTTGGTATTGTCAGACAAGACTAAAGAGTCTTTCAACGCAGCATTCTTGTATTTCATTATGACCCACCTCGGAGCTTCGGCGATATTAGGTGGTTTTTTAATATTGGGAAATGGCTCCTTGTTTTTTGATTTATCAATGATTCAAGAAGTGACACAGCAGTTGACGCCAACTTTGGCTACTGCTGCCTTTTGTTTGTTTTTATTTGGATTTGGTTCAAAGGCTGGACTTGTTCCACTCCATGTTTGGTTGCCAGAAGCACATCCACAGGCTCCAAGCAATATTTCCGCTCTTATGTCTGGCTTGATGTTAAAAGTGGCGATTTATGGTTTCTTGATGGTGGTCTTGAATTTTGCCTACATGCCAACCTGGGCTGGCACCTTGGTGATCATTCTTGGGCTTGTGTCCGGTGTTGTCGGCGCACTTTATGCGGCAATTGAAACTGACATGAAAAAGGCTTTTGCCTATAGCAGTATTGAAAATATGGGAATTATATTTTCTGTTATTGGCTTGGCAATTTATATTACAGCAAACTATGCTCATTCAAATTTAATGAGATATTTTATTCCCTTGATTGTTTTTGCTATCATTCATAGTTTGAGTCATGCCTTCTTTAAGACGGCCCTATTCCTTTCGAGTGGTTTAGTCATTAGTCGTGTCCATTCTCGCAGTCTAGAGCTTATGGGTGGCTTTGCGAAGTCTTTACCTTTATTTTCTTTTTTCTTTTTACTGGTTATTATGGGTTCGTTACCAATTCCGCCGTTCGGTACTTTTTATGGCGAATGGGGCTTGATTCATGTGGCTATTAGTTTAATGTCTCAAGCCGGTGGCATGCTATTGCCAATTGTGGTTCTAATTTTATCAGTAATCGGTTTGATCGGGGGTTTAGCTGTTTTTGCGATGATCAAGATTTTTGCTATTTCTATGCTGGGCTTGCCAAGGTATCGTGAGCATGAAATAAAGTCTGAGTTAGGTGATGGACTTTTAGTTTGGCCGATTGCCGGATTAGCACTTGGTGTTTTAAGTATTGGTATTTTTGCAAATTATTTTATTAGCATTATTTCCAATGTATTAAATAGTTCTGAATTGATTACGGAAAATGCCATTGGCTCTATATCATCTATGCAACTATTGTCCGTCGTTTTAGGTTTTTTACTATTTGCCTATCTTTTGAATTACTTCTTTGCGCTAAATAAAAAAGAGCGTTCATATCATACCTGGGATTGCGGACAGCCGATAAATTCAACTATGGAATATACAGCAGCCGCTTTTTCGGCGCCGATCAGATTTTTTTTCCTCAATTTAATTGGCAGAAACAAATTAATTACTAGCGAGCCAGTTGTGGTCACTAATCCCTGGATTCGTAATTATTCATTTTCGCTTTTAATTAGTTCTGCCTGGAAGAGTAGCGTGTATCTGCCCATTGAGAAATTTATGAATTTTTTATCGCTTAGAGTTAAATTAATCCAAAGCGGCAGGATTCAGTATTATTTACTTTTGTTATTGGCAACCTTAATTGTTGCTTTAAGTATCGCTTTATGAACTCATTTCAAATTTTAGCTACAATATTGCAAGGCCTGACCATATTGTTGGTAGCACCATTTTCTGTCGGTCTGGTTAGGTTTACCAAGGCTCGATTGCAGGGCAGACGCGGAGCTTCGCCATTTTTGCCCTATTATACGATCTTGACTTTACTCAAGAAAGAAATGGTTATCTCAAAATCCACTTCTTGGGTTTTTAGGGCCGTACCTTTTGTGGTACTAGCCTCGACAATAGCCTTGGCTTTTATATTGCCCTTAGTTTTTAGTGGTGGTGCCTTGGCTTTCGCTAGTGATTTTTTGGTGGTAGCAGCCTTTATGATTGTTGGCTCGATCTTTTTGGTTTTGGGCGGTCTAGATTCCGCTAGCGCTTTTGGGGGCATGGGCTCATCGCGTGAAATGACTCTGGCCTCGTTGATTGAGCCAACTGTTATTTTGATATTTGGTGCTTTAGCTTTTGTGACAGGCTCTTTTCAGCTTGATGGTATGTTTGCGCAGTCTTTAATTTTTAGTGCCCCGCATTTGATAATTTTAATGATTGCCTTTGTCTTGGTCTCACTGGCTGAAAATGCACGTTATCCTGTTGATAATCCGGCAACGCATCTTGAGTTAACTATGGTTCATGAGGCCATGATTCTTGAATATTCTGGTCGCTATTTGGCCTTGCTAGAATACGCTTCGGCAATAAAATTAGCAGCCTTTTCAATTTTAATTGCGAATTTTGTTTTTCCGCCTGTAACGATTTTTAGTCTTAGTGTCGGTGGTGGTATTTTGGCTATACTTTTGGCAATCCTTAAGGTTTCTATGGTTGCCGTCTTGCTGGGTTGGTTAGAAATGACCATAGTTAAAATGAGGTTTTATAGGATGCCTGAATATTTATCCTTGGCTTTTTTTACGGCTTTTTTTGGCATGATGGTGGCTGTATATGTCAAACTTACCGGACCTGATATAAAATATTATACTGTCTTTGCTGCTATGTCGGTTTTCTTTGTGGTGTTACTCTTCGGTCGGTTAAGATTGAAATCAATACTTAGATATTATGCAGCCTCATCATTAATGATTGCAGGCATTGCCTATAGTCTTGCCTTAATGGCCCCAGAAGAGCAGACTCATTTATTGATTTTCGCTGTTGTAACGATCGCCGTAAAAGTCCTGTTAGTGCCATACGTTATTAAGATAATGGAAAAACAACAGCGACATACGGCGAATTTACAGTCTTTCTTGAGACCGGCTTCAAGCTATCTTTTGGCAGCGCTACTTTTAGTCTTTGTATTTTTTATTGTTCAAAAGACGCCAATTTTTGCCTTGGTTGAGTGGAGTAGTTTATTGTTTGCTTCAGTTGGGCTGCTAGTTTTGGGTCTTGCCACTATGATTGTCCATAGAAATGTTTTTTCTCAAATTATCGGTCTGCTTGTTGTTGAAAATGGTATCGCCATATTTACGCTTGTGACAGTCAAGTCATTGCCGTTAATAATTGAGATGGGTGTTTTTACCGTCACCGCTTTAACAGCTTTAATTCTTTCGCTTCTTGGTTCACGAATTAAGTATTTTTACGGTTCAGTGGATACCGAGGAATTGAGAAATTTAACCGAATAATATGAATATTTTATTTATCTTTGGACTTTTTAGTTTGGCAGTCATTCTTGCTGTGGTGCAAAAAAACGAAAAAATCATTCGTTTGTCGGCTGGTGCTGTATCCATCGCTTCTGCTTTGACAATTTGGTTATTCGTCTCACCACAATTTTTTGGCACAGAGGTTTTAATTACTGAGTGGTTTTATTTGGATAGATTCGGAGCCTTGATTGCTAGTCTAATCGCTTTATTATCTTTAAGTGCCACTATTGTTAGTGTGCGCTATATTGGTCATGAATTTAAGGATGGAGAGGTGAAAATCAATGATCTAAAATTATATTTCACTTTGCTACCTTTGTTCGTGATGGCAATGTTTTTAGTCGTTGTCACTAATAATACTTTGATTATGTGGTTGGCTCTAGAAGCAACAACTTTATCTTCGACCTTCTTGGTTGGTCTTTATCGCAAGCGCTCATCACTTGAGGCTGCTTGGAAATATATTATTATTTGCTCAACTGGTATTACTTTAGGTTTGATTGGCATACTTTTACTCGGTTATACATCGCAGGCTGGGGCAGATCAATCAGTTAGTTTTTTGATCAGTGATTTATTGAAGAATACTAGCGCCTTGTCGCCGGAGCTTGTAAAATGGGCTTTTGTTTTTATCTTTGTGGGTTTTGGTGCTAAAGTCGGTTTCGCGCCAATCCATACGTGGCTACCAGATGCCCACAGCAAGGCGCCATCGCCAATCTCGGCCTTGTTTTCTGGCATATTGTTAAACGTGGCTTTGTATGCGATTATTCGTTTTCAAATGATTGCTAATCAGGCCATAGGCGGGAGTGAATGGACTGGTAAATTCTTTTTATTTTTCGGTATCTTGTCGGTCGTATTACCAGCCTTTATGTTGCTCGTGCAAAGGAATTACAAAAGGATGCTCGCCTATTCAAGTATTGAGCACATGGGCTTGATTGCCCTAGGCTTGGCCTTGCCGCCTATCGGCGTAATGGCTGCAGTTATCCATATGATTGGTCATTCAATCATAAAATCTGGATTATTTTTTGGAGCTGGTGAAATACTGTTGCGCTATAAAACAACTGACACAACTAAAGTTGGCGGCTTGTTAAAGTATGCGCCCTATACGAGCTCTTTGTTTTTAATCGGGATAATTTTTATTGTGGCAATGCCACCGTCAATATTATTTGTTAGTGAATTTACGCTCTTTTCGGCAATGATCAAAGCTCATTTGTATCTGTCAATCGCGGTTTTCATTGCCCTTGGTGTTATTGCCTTTGGCATGCTAAGAACGACAATTGGTATGATTTTGGAAAAAGCAAATACTACTGATTTAAATGAGACACGAGAGCACTGGAATATTACTCACAGTGTCATGTTGGTTCATATAATTGCAGTTATCTTGTTGGGTGTTTGGTTTACATCGTCAAGTGGCACTGGCTTCGTGGTTGATATTATAAAAAATTTAAGTTAAAAAATATATGAAAGCTTTAGAAATTTTGTCAAAATTACAACTTAAGGCAGAACTCCTGGCCAACATATATTGTGTTACGGTTAACAGTGATGATATAGCTAAAATAGCGACTGCTTTGGTGAATGAATATGACCTGCCATTATCGTTAATGTTTGTGACCGATGAACGGGCTGAAAAAAAATGCTACACAGTTCATGCAGTATTTAGTCTAGACGAGAGTCATGAGCGGCTCGAACTGCGTGCGGAGGTGAGTGCTAGTCACCCTCATTATCCGTCGATTACTGCGACGATTATGGCCGCACATTGGTATGAACGCTATAGTCATGACATGTTCGGTGTGGTGCCGGATGGCCATCCAGATTTGCGTCGTTTGGTTAATCATGAAAATATTCCTAATGCTACTCACCCATTAAGAAAAGATTTTATTTGGAATAAAAAACTTGAACATGCCAATGAGCCATATCCGATGGGCCATGTCAAAGGCGAGGGGATTTTTGAAATTCCAGTCGGACCGATTCATGCGGGTATTATTGAGCCTGGTCATTTTAGATTTAATGTGGCAGGCGAGCGTATTATTACTTTAGAGGGCAAGCTTTTCTTTACTCACAAAGGCGTCGAGAAGCTTTTAGAAGGCAAAACTCCGGTTGAGGGTTTGAAATTTATTGAGCGCTTGTCTGGTGATATGGCGGCTGCCAATGCTTTGGCCTATTGTCAGGCCGTAGAGATTCTTGCCAACGTTAATGTGCCTGAACTGGCCTTGATTTTAAGAACGCTAGTTGCTGAACTTGAACGCTTGACGATGCATGTTCACGACATTGCTAATATTGGCGGTATGGGCACAGGCTTTAGTTTTATTGCGGCCAATGGTTTTCGAGTCAAAGAACGTCTAATGCGTTTGTCAGAGGAAGTGCTTGGTAATCGATTTTGGCGAGGTTTGATTTTGCCAGGGGGTGTTTCTAAAAGCTTTACCACCTCCGAGTTGGCTCGTATCAAGCTAGTTGTTAATGAGGCTTTTGCCGAGATCAAGGAAATAACAACGACTGCTTTGTCCTCAGAAGGTTTTATGGATCGTTTGCAGACAACTGGAATTTTGCCATTGGAAGCGGCCAAGGCCTTTGGCGCACTGGGATTGCCAGCTAGAAGTTCCGGGGTTGATCGTGATGTTCGGCGCGATTTTCCGCACGCTGCTTACGCGAAATTTCCGGTTAAAGTGGTTGTAAAAACGGCTGGTGATGTTCATGCGCGATTTACGGCGCGTCTAGATGAATTAAACGAAACAGTGCGACTCATTAATATTTTAATTGATCAAATGCCGACCGGTGAGTATAGCGTTAATTGCACACCGAGAGATGGTTACGCTATTGGCGCAACCGAGTCATGGCGGGGTGAAGTTCTCTGTGCTGTAGTAATAAGAAACGGCCAGATTGAGCGTTGTTTTCCGCGTGATCCATCATTTTGTAATTGGGCCACCTTTGGCATCATCGGTCCGGGCAATATCGTACCAGACTTTCCGCTGTGCAACAAATCGCTTAACCTGAGTTATTCCGGTACTGACATGTAAAATATATTTAGAAAAAAGAATCGACTAAAATCGATTCTTTTTTATTTTTTTAAAAGAAAAAAGCCTCAACGAATTGAGGCTAGGGTAAAAGGTTTTTTGTTAGTTATTATTCGGGCAAGATATAGCCCATTAGGTTCCACAGAACAATAACAAGTATGACTAAGCCAACGGACATTAAATATCCACTCATTTGCCCCTCCTTTTGGATAATTTTTTATATTTATAATATAGCACAAATATATATTAATGTCAAGTTATTGCGCCATACACTTGACGTAATTATTACAGGGAGTAGCATATAATAGTTGTATCTTGAAGAATATTGTATAAATTAGGATATTTTTGAACCTAAATTGTTTAAAAGTGGCTAATATTGACACAAATGTGTATTTATGCAATAATCATAAATTGTTACAAAAGGAGATCTTTACAAAAAGTAGGACGTTCACATTTGAACGGTAATAAATTACAGTAAAAAAGGAGAGCAACATGGATGCAGGAAAACCGGGTAGGTTTCGTTTCAACGATTCTTTTTTTGGCAACCCGACCATTGATAAGAGCGCCATTGTAAGTGAAAGTGCGATTATCATTGGTCAAATCAGTATCGGGCCTCGAGTGACAATTTTGCCCGACACGGTTATTCGCATCGACGAGGTAAAAGATGTCTATCTTAACGATGAAAATTACGGTGGGGTGAGAATTTCTGAGGGTGTCAACTTTCAAGATCACACCTTGGTTCATGCGCATGGAGGCCTTTTTGTCGACGGAGACGACGGCAAAAAGTATTGCGTCTGGGTCGGCAAACATTGTTCAGTTGCTCACAAGGCAACCATTCATGGTCCGGCTTATCTGGGTAAAAAATGTTTTATCGGCTTTAATGTCATTGTTCATCACTCCACGATTGGGCGTAATTGTATGCTTGATCATGGTGCGGTGGTGAAAAAAGCCACCGTTGGTGATTATTGTCATATCGGCATTAACGCCGTTGTGGCAAATGTCAGGATTGACAATCATCGCCTCGTGCCTGATGGCTGGGTGGTCAATAACCAAGAAACAGCTGACAGGCTGCCGCATGTGCCGAGGGATATTGCCGAGGCAGACAATGACCTGAATAAAAGTGTTGTGGATGAAAACAAGCAGTTGTGCGCTCTCTACAAGCGGCGTCAACATGACTTAGAACATCACAAAGCCGTAAACATGGCCAAGAATCTGACACCAGAGGAGCAATTTGACATGGCCCTGCGTTGCATGAAGGAAATGGCCATGGCCCTAAATAAAACTATCGAGGTGCGCTAGTATGGAGGCGATTATGTCTGCAGTGGCAATGTTAATGCTTCTTGGTGGCGTCTGGTGCTATTTGGAGTTTTTTGATGACATCATGGCTTTTGTGGCTAAATTCATCGAGGAACCTTTTAATAGGCTCTGTAATTTTTTTGCCAATTGTCATGAGCGAAAATAAACAAGTAGTTAGCGCGGTTTTAATAACCGCGTTTTTTTTATTTAATTTTAGTTTACTTGACACGGCCGTGGCTTTTGCCTAAAATGCAATTAGCACTCTCATTGTTTGAGTGCTAATAAGTCTAATTAATTATTTAATTTTAGCCCATTAATATTGGTAGTAAATATGCCAAGATGGGTTCCAAAATGTATGAATATCAAACCACTTTATGATTATGTTGTTATTAAAGCCTTAACAGAAGAGGTGACGAAATCGGGCATTGTCTTGCCTGATACTTTAAGCAAAGACAAACCAGAAAAAGGTGTGGTGGTAGCCGTCGGTGATGGCAAACAGCTTGATAATGGTCAAAAATCCATTTTGAGTGTTGCTGCTGGTGATCAGGTCATGTTCAAAAAATATTCAGCCAATGAGATTAAAGTTAATGGTGAAGATTATTTGATTGTCAGGGAGAGTGACATTGTTGCCATTATTTCTTAGTGCTTAATCATTAATTAAATAATAATTAATTTTTGTAACGCTTAGGGCGTTACTAATAAAAAAATATGTCTAAACAAATAATTTTTGATGAAAAGGCAAGGGCAGCTCTGAAGAGGGGTGTTGACCAATTAGCCAATGCGGTCAAGGTAACACTTGGTCCTAAGGGGCGCAATGTAGTGATTGATAAGAGTTATGGTGCCCCGATCATTACCAAAGATGGCGTGACGGTAGCGAAAGAAATCGAACTCGAGGATAAGTTTGAAAATATCGGTGCGGAAATGATTAAGGAGGTGGCCTCAAGAGCCAACGATGTGGCTGGCGATGGCACAACGACAGCGACGGTTTTGGCGCAGGCCATGATTACTGAGGGCTTGAAATTGGTTTCTTCTGGCATTAGTCCAATTGAAATCAAGGCTGACATGGAAAAGAAGATGAATCAAATTGTTACACGCTTGAGAGAGATGAGTAAAACAATTTCAACCAAGGAAGAGATGGCGCAAGTTGCCTCAATCTCGGCTAATGACAAAGAAATCGGTCAAAAAATTGCCGAAGCCATGCACAAAGTTGGCAAGGATGGTGTAGTTACAGTTGAGGAGGGTCAATCCTTTGGCGTTGAAGTCGAGACAGTCGAGGGTATGCAGTTTGACAAGGGTTATGTTTCGCCATACATGGTAACTGATACGGAAAAGATGCGAGCCGAATTCAATGATCCGTATATTTTAGTAACTGATAAAAAGATCTCCTCTATTCAGGAAATTTTGCCGCTACTTGAAAAGGTAATTGCTGCTGGTAAAAAGGATATCGTAATAATTGCTGAAGATATTGAGGGTGAGGCTTTGTCGACATTTGTTGTAAATAAATTGCGAGGCACATTTAATGTTTTAGCTGTTAAGGCTCCGGGTTTTGGTGATCGTCGTACGGCGATGTTAGATGATATTGCTGTCTTGACGGGAGCAAAAGTAATTTCCGAAACAGTTGGTTTGAAGTTAGAAAATACAGTTGTTGATGATCTTGGACGAGCAGCCAAAGTGATTGCAACCAAAGAGAATACCACCATTGTCGATGGACGAGGTCAGGAAAACGAAATCAGGAATCGCGTAGAATTCATTAAAAAAGAGATTGTTAATAGTGATTCTGACTATGATCGTGAAAAACTTCAGGAACGTTTGGCAAAATTGGCGGGCGGGGTTGCGGTGATAAAGGTTGGCGCAGCCACAGAGTCAGAAATGAAGGAAAAGAAGGACCGCATCGAAGATGCTTTGAATGCCACTAAAGCGGCGGTTGAGGAAGGAATTGTCCCGGGCGGAGGCTTGGCCTTACCGATTGCCGGTAATTCTTTTGAATCATTGATGAATAAGTCAAACGAATCGGCCGGTGCTCGTATTATTGATACGGCCATTCTTGAGCCAATCAAGCAAATTGCAGCCAATGCAGGCAAAGATGGTGCGATCGTGCTTTACACTATCATGGGTGAGCATAAACTCGGCAAGACAGAGATTGGTTACAATGCAGCGACTGATACTTTTGAAAATTTGTTAGCCGCTGGTGTGGTTGATCCGACCAAAGTTGTGCGCTCGGCTCTTGAGCATGCCGTATCAGCAGCAGCGATGTTTTTGACGACTGAGGTCGTGATTACCGACAAGCCAGAACCAAAGACTGATAACCACGGTGGGGGTATGGGTGGTGGTATGCCAGGTATGGGTGGTATGGGCATGATGTAAAGTTTGAATATTTTATTGCAAAGCAGCTCTTGAATTTTTCAGGAGCTGCTTTTTTGACATTTGATTATTAAAATGTTAATAAAAATATATAGAACATTATAAAAATAGATGGAGGTGACTCATGAGGATCCGCAACAAGGACTTGTATGAAAATTGTTTAAATGATTTTGATGCCGATACTTTGGAGGTCTGCAAGTGTTATTATTTTTCAACCTTGTGGATGCATCTTATGGAAGCTAGACTTGAAAAAAGTGAATCGCTCAGGAGTATTGTCAGTCCCACAATGGAGGAGGTCTCGGCGATAATTCCGGTTAGCGGCTCCGCTCTGAGACTGGCTTTTATTACCGTATCTGATGTGTGGTGGTTTGGTGATGAGTTTAGCGAGTGCATAGACCTTGTTTTTCCAAGTCAAAAAATCTGTGGCATTTAGTTTGAATGACCCCGAAATTAATCGGGGTTTTTTTATTTGTAGTTGTTTTAAAAACGTATTATTAGTATAATAATATAAATAAGAAAATATCATTATGGCCAAGCTTCAAGAGCAAAAATTCAATGTAACAATTACAACTGGCACCATTTTTAAAGTTGTGGCCATTTTTATTCTGTTTTATATGCTTTATCTTATCAGGGATATTGCATTAGTGTTGTTTATCGCCCTGATTCTTTCTAGCGCTTTTGATCCTTGGGTAGATTGGATGCAACGTCATAAAATTCCTCGAGGTATTGGTATTTTGGCCATATATACTGTCGTCATTAGTATTATTGCATTTTCTGTCTATCTTTTGGTGCCGCCAATATCAAAAGAAATTTCCAGCTTTATTAGTAATTTTCCTTTGTATCTTGAAAAAATAACCCAGAGTTATTCGGCTGTGCGAACTTACACCGAAACGCATGGCTTGTTGCCGCAATTGCAAACTGCCTTTGGCTCGGCCAGCTCAAATATTCAAGCAGCTGCCACCAATGTTTTTAGCGGAGTGTACAATTTTGTCGGTGGGATTTTTACTTTGATCTTGATAGCGGTTATTATTTTTTATATGACCGTAGAGGAAGAGGCGATAAAGAAATTAGTTTGGACAGTCGCCCCGGCCAAGAAGCGCTATTACGTCATGAGTCTGATTAATCGCATGCAAAAGAAGATTAATTCATGGCTGAAGGCACAATTGATTTTATCATTGGCAATCTTTTGTCTGACCTATGTGGGGCTCTGGTTTTTGCCTATCGAATACAAACTTGTCCTGGCCTTGATTGCGGGCATTACCGAAACCGTGCCCTATATTGGTCCGATGATTGGAGCAATACCAGCGATTTTTTTGGCCTTGACTGTTTCACCAGGCTTAGCCTTGGCGGTGGCTATCCTTTATTATGTCATTCAACAAGTCGAAAATAATCTACTTGTGCCTAAAGTAATGCAAAAAACCGTCGGCCTTAATCCAATCGTTAGCATTGCGGTTCTCTTGATTGGTTTTAATTTGGGTGGCATTATTGGCGCCATGCTCTCAATGCCAGTAGCCACTGCGTTAAGTGTATTCGTAGGTGACGTGCTGGATGGTAGGTCAATGGATGTAGAGTGCTTGGAGGATTAGCAGGGTTAATGTGAAGTTTATCTAAAAATTATGTAAATTTTGTTTTTTTGTGTGGATTTCAAGTTTTACTTTTTTAAAACTAGAAGAGTACTTTTCCTCAAATTATAAAATAATATGCGATAGAAAATATGATAAACAAACAACTCATAGATGTTATAAATCAACAACTTAAATCTGGCAAAGAATATCCAGAAGTGCAAGCCGACCTGTCGAAAAGTTGGTCTGTTTCTGAAATTGAGGAATGTATAAATGAAATAGATTTATCATCGAAACATAAAAAAGCAGCAACAAATAAGCAGGTATTATTGGTTGTTATTATTGTATTTGTTTTTACAACTATAGGTATTTATACTTACATAAATATCAAGAAGAATAATTATAAGAATATTCAGGTTGGTGATGTTAATAGTAGTGTAAATAAAAAAGAAGAAATTGCAATTACTAATAAAATCAATAATCAAGTTTTAGGTTGTAGTACTACATCTCTTTCAGCCTCCACTGAGGTGAGTCATTGGAAAAATATTGACCTACCAATAGGATACACAATTATTCAGTTTATTAATGATAGAGTTGGCTTTGCTGCAGATCAAGAAGGTGGTTTGCATAAAACAATTGATGGCGGCATCAATTGGTTGGATATTTCAAAAATCGAGTGGAAGGGCAGCACTGAATTACGGCCAGTGACTCATTTCTTAGATGAAAAAAATTGGCTTTCTGCACTTACTGTTAGTAATGGCGGTTTAAGGCAACCTGGTGAAATTACAAAAGAAGAAGGGCAATATGTATTAAAAACATATGATAGTGGGAATACTTGGGTGGAAAAAATGTGGCTTCCAGCTTCTAATCATATGTCAGTGAAAAAATTTTATTTTTTGGATTCAAAAAAAGGGTGGTTAATAATGGGAAGTACTAATTATAAAAATAACGACCTTCTTTATAAAACCGATGATGGAGGCGATAATTGGGCATTGCACGATAGTAATATATTCCATGAAATAAATGGCTTGTTTTTTATTAACGATAATGAAGGATGGGCTTACGGTAAGGGCGAGTCAGTAAATAATGGTCTTGATACGTCTGATAAGATTTGGAGTACGGTTGATGGTGGTTTGTCTTGGAATGAGATATATAGTACGACGACACAATTGAAGAATATATTCTTTGTAGATAGTCAAGTTGGCTTTATGTATAATAAGCATAAAATATTGAAAACTATCGATGGCGGAAAGAACTGGATTGGTCTTGAAATTATAAATAATGTAGAAAAATTCGACGAAGATAAGAAAATGTTAAGTGTTGAGAATGCACTTAATAATTACTTAAAGGTATATTTTAAAGATAAAATGAATGGATATTTATTTGGTGGCGGCTACATCTTTGAAACTAATAACGGCGCCATTAGTTGGAAAATTGCAAAAAAACTAGGATTATATAATTGGGGGGTAATTTTAAGTGATATGATATTTATTGATAATATTGGCATTGTATATGGCAGTGATGTGTTATCAATATATCGTGCAGATTGTAATGAGGCATTGATCGAGTCTGTAGCAGTAGATAAAGAAATTATTAAAGCTGAAGAATTTTCTAAAAGAATTGAAAATACTCGAATATATTCAAAAACACCTCAAGAGGCATTGGAAAAGATGGCAGAGGCGCTAGACTCCAAAGACATTGAAACAGCGTTGAAATATGTATCTTTCTTCGATGAACAAGGCATCTCACGTGAGCAGGACTACATTAAATTATTTTCCATTGATAACGCAAGAATAGATACGGCAAAGTCACTAAAAACAGCAAAGTCTAAATTTGTAGATTCTAGGTTTTCGGAGTTTGAAATTATGATAGAGGCAGCGCCTGGAGTGATGATGGCATCAGTTGTTCAATTAATAAATCCAGGACCTGGATGGTTAATTTGGAAATTTTAGTTTTTTAGTGTAAATAGTTAGTGTAGAAATAAATATTCATTTTTCTTAGCAATACATAAACAAAAAGAACCGACTTTCGTCAGTTCTTTTTTTATTTGTGCCGCGGGAGGGACTTGCCACTTCGCTTAAGCTACGCGGCATAAACTTCTCGTCCCTTTCTCAATAGCACAAAATACGAAAAGAACCGACTTTCGTCAGTTCTTTTTTTATTTGTGCCGCGGGAGGGACTCGAACCCTCAAGGCCTTGCGACCGGGAGATTTTGAGTCTCCTGCGTATACCAATTCCACCACCACGGCGCCACCTTGCTTTAATATTGAAGTTTTTAAACCTTTTATATATAGCAAATTTAAAACCAGCCTTTTCGCTAGTTATGAGAATATTATAGGGAAGTTGAAATAAATTGTCAAAGGGTTCTTTTTCGGTTATAATAAGGTTATTAATTCTGACTAGCTAGACTAGCCATTTTTTAGCCAATTATGGGCAAAATTATATCAGTCGTCAATCAGAAAGGGGGCGTAGGAAAAACCACCACAGCGGTCAATTTGGGGGCTTTTTTGGCACATTTAGGCAAGGAAGTACTGCTTGTTGATATTGATCCGCAGGCCAATGCCACTTCAGGTCTTGGTATTGAACATCGGGACTTAGAGCACGGCGTCTATGAGGCCTTGGTTGGTCAAAAAACCATGGTTGATATTATCAAGCGCACCATGCAGGATCGTTTTCGTGTTGCACCAGCCACTTTGTCACTGGCCGGAGCAGGTATCGATCTAGTGCATATGGATGAACGTGAATATCGGTTGCAAAAAATACTGTCAGAAATAAAAGACGAGTATGACTATATTATTATTGATGGTCCACCGTCTTTGGGACTTTTGACGATTAATAGTTTGGTGGCGGCTGATGAGGTCTTGATACCGATTCAAAGCGAGTATTATGCCTTGGAAGGCCTGAGTCAGCTTTTAAATACGATTGGCCTAGTTCAGGCTAATTTGAAGCCTGAGCTTGGTATCATGGGGGCAGTCATTACGATGTTTGATAAGCGCAATAAACTCTCGGATTCGGTTATGGAAGAATTATATAAACATTTTCCAAATAGAATTTTTAGAACAGTTGTGCCACGGAACGTGAAATTGGCGGAATCTCCGTCTTACGGTCGTTCAATTCTTCACTATGACGCGAGTTCAAAGGGTGGGAAGGCTTATGAGAAATTAGCTAGAGAGGTTATTGATCTCGAGCTAGGGAGTAGTTCAGGCGGTTTTGGTATAAGTTTTGGTTAAATTTAAATTTTAAATTCGAAGTAATTAATATTAATTAATAATCTATGTCTGGATTAGGCAGGGGGCTAGACTCCTTAATACCAAAAAAAGTTATGCGCGTGGTTTCACCGACTGGTGATACCATAATTAACACGACCACGATTGACGAAAAAGATCGAATATTGCAAGTCTCTCCAGACCAGATTGAAGTTAATCCCTTTCAGCCTCGCAAGCAATTCAAGGAGCGAGATCTTCATGATTTAGTTGAGTCAATTCGTATTCATGGGATTATTCAGCCCTTGATTGTGACCAAGATTAATGAAAATCAATTTCAATTAATTGCCGGTGAACGTCGTTTACGTTCAGCCAAAGAACTGGGTCTATTGAAAATCCCGGTCATTGTCAGGGAAGCCAGTGAACAGGATAAGCAAGAAATCGCCTTGATTGAAAATATCCAACGTTCCGAGTTGAATCCAATCGAGACGGCTGTAGCCTATCAAAAGCTGCTCAATGATTTTCGTATGACCCAGGATGATTTGGCTAAGCGAGTTGGCAAAGCCAGACCGTCGGTCGCTAATTCACTGCGCTTATTGACTTTGCCGGATGAAATACAGCTAGGTCTAATGGAGGGCAATATAACAGAGGGTCATGCTAAGGTTATTTTGGGTCTTGAGGGTGAGGTCAAGCAAATGGGTCTATATCGAAAAATAGTTCATGGAAGTTTGAGCGTTGCCGATACAACTAAAGAAACGCGGGAAATGGGAGGCACGAAACAACAGCGGGTAAAAATAAATTATCAAGACAAAGACAAAGAATTCGCTATACGTGAGGCCTTGCAGGCTAGGGCTGAAATTAGACGCAAGGCTAAGGGTGGTGAGATCGTTATTCATTTTTACGATGACGAAGAGCTGCAAAATATAATCTTGAAAATGTCATAGAAAAAACCACCTTCGGGTGGTTTTTTTGTATTTTTAAGCTTAAAAAATTCTTTTAAAAAAGTCTTTGCGGATTTTAAAAAATTGCTTTATAATGTATTTATTTAAAGGGGCAGATTTGCCTTTTCTTTCTTTTTTATACTTATTATGTCTTTTGTCCACTTACATGTACATTCGCACTACAGCTTGCTTGATGGTTTGACAAAAATTGATGAGCTAGTTTTGCGCGCCAAAGAGGATGGCGCACCGGCCGTTGCTTTAACTGATCACGGCTCAATGTATGGTATTATCGAGTTTTATCAAAAATGCAAGAAAGAAGGCATAAAACCGATTGTTGGGGTGGAGACGTATTTGGCCCCGGTGAGCTTGCATCAAAAACTAACGCGTGAGGATGCGGCTAATTATCATCTTTTATTACTTGCGAAAAATTTTACCGGTTATAAAAATCTCTTAAAGTTGGTTTCAGCTGCGCATTTAGAGGGTTATTATTACAAGCCCAGGATTGACTGGGAGTTGTTAAAAAAGCACAGCGAAGGTCTGATTGCTTGTTCGGCTTGTCTGGGTGGCGAGATTCCGCGCTTGATCGAATCTGGTAAATTAGAAAGGGCAAAGCAAAGAATACTAGAATACAATGAAGTATTTGGTCAGGGTAATTATTTTCTTGAATTACAAGATCATCCGGAGTTGGAGGGGCAGGCGGCTATGAATGATAAATTAATCATCTTGTCCAAAGAGATGAACATCCCGCTGGTGGCAACTAACGACTTGCACTACATCAAGGCATCTGATTACGACGCACAAGATGTTTTGCTATGCATGCAAACCAAAAAGAAAAAGAATGACAAAGACCGCATGGAGATGCATGGTCGTGATTATTTTTATAAAAGTGAAGAGGAGATGAAGGCGGTTTTTTCCCATGTACCTGAGGCATTGGAAAACACGGTCAAGATTGCTGAGATGTGTGACCTTGAGATACCGCTGGGTGAAATATCCTTGCCGGTTTTTCCTGTGCCAGTGGGTAAGAGCGAAATGGAAGTTTTAATTGATTGGTGTAAGGATGGGGTAATAAAACGTTATGGACTGAATTACGATAAGGTGGCACCCGTTATCAGAGAGCGTTTGGATTATGAAATTTCAGTTGTGGAGCGCATGGGTTGGCCCTCGTACTTTTTGATCGTTTCCGATTTTATTAATTGGGCCAAGGATAACGGCGTAGTTGTTGGTCCTGGCCGTGGCTCAGCGGCTGGTTCGCTGGTTTGTTATCTTATTGGTATCACGAATTTGGATCCGATTAAATACAATCTTTTGTTTGAACGGTTCCTTAATCCTGAACGTATTTCGATGCCTGATATTGATACTGATTTTTCAGATATTCGCCGAGACGATGTACTTAAATATGTAGCGGAAAAATATGGTCAGGATCATGTGGCGCAGATTATTACTTTCGGAACTATGGCTGCTAGGGCAGCAGTCCGTGATGTTGGCAGGGTTCTTGATTATCCTTATGAATTTTGCGACCGTTTGGCGAAAATGATTCCGCAGTTTTCGAATATTAAAGATGCCTTGAGTGATGTTACGGAGTTTAAGGATATTTATAAAAATGACGAGAGCGCGAAAGTTTTAATTGACTATGCCATACGTTTGGAGGGTTGCGTTAGACATGCCTCAACCCATGCTTGTGGTGTCTTAATCACTCGTGATCCAATCACAGAATATGCTCCGGTGCAATACGCCTCCAGTGCTGATCAAAATATCGTTTCGCAATATTCGCTGCATCCGGTTGAAGATCTGGGCTTACTTAAGATGGACTTTTTGGGTCTAAAAAATCTAACCATCATTGAGTCGGCTATCAAGATTATAAAAAATACACGTGGTATTGAGATTGATATAGATGACATTCCCCTTGATGATAAGAAGGCTTTTAAGTTGTTTCAGGATGGTGAAACAACTGGCGTCTTTCAATTTGAAAGTTCTGGTATGAAGCGTTATTTGCGAGAACTCAAATCTACCGACATTGAGGATATAATCGCTATGGTAGCGCTTTACCGCCCAGGTCCGATGGAGTGGATTCCGGATTATATTGCCGGCAAAAACGGTAAGAAAAAACCGGAATATCTGCATCCGAAACTAGAACCGATTTTGGGAGTGACTTATGGTGTAGCTATATATCAGGAGCAAGTTATGCAGATGGCTCGTGATTTGGCCGGTTTTACAATGGGCGAGGCAGATGTGCTGCGCAAAGCGGTGGGTAAAAAGATTGTCAAATTGCTCGGTGAGCAAAAAGAGAAGTTTATTAACGGCTGTGTTAAAAACGGCATTAACTCTGATTTAGCAGCCCAAATCTTTGCCTTTATTGAGCCTTTTGCTGGTTACGGTTTTAATCGTAGTCATGCTGCTTGTTATGCTATCATTGGTTATCAGACCGCCTATCTCAAGGCTAATTGGCCGGCTGAATTTATGGCGGCTTTGATGGTTTCTGATCAAGGTGATTCTGATAGGATATCAATTGAGATTGAAGAGGCAAGAAAGATGGGTATTGAGGTCTTGCCACCTGATATTAATGAGTCTTTTGACACCTTTACTGTGGTGGTCAACAAGGATGATAGTGCAGCTGAAATTAAAACAATCAGGTTTGGCTTAAAAGCGATCAAGAATTTCGGTGGTCACATTGCTGAGGTGGTTGTAGCAGAAAGGCAAGCTAACGGTCCTTATCTTGATGTCTCTGACTTGCTAGAAAGGGTGAAAGACAAGAACATGAATAAGAAATCGCTTGAGAGCTTGGTAAAGTGTGGCGCCTTTGATTCATGGGGGGATCGGGGAATATTTCTGTCGAATATGGATAACTTGTTAGCGTTCAATAAGGACGTTGGTAAAACCACAAATATTGCGCAGACCAGCCTCTTTGCGGCAACGCCGAGTATTATGCAAAAACAAAAGGTCAGGCTCGATAAGACTGGCACTTTTAGTCAGCAGGAAAAGCTTTCCTGGGAAAAAGAACTGCTTGGCTTGTATCTCTCTGAGCATCCTTTTGGCGAGTTCCATAAAATTATCGGTCAGCAAATAATTCCTATCAGGAGATTACGAACCGTTTCTCGCGATTCCGATATTGTAACTGGTGGCATTATTTCGACGATTAAAAAAATACAAACCCGGTCAAATGATACGATGTTATTTGTAAAGGTTGAAGATCAAAATGATTCGACTGAGTTATTGATTTTTCCAAGTCTTTTGAAGCAAACAGCTGATTTGTGGGTTGATGGTAGAGCTATTCTAATAACTGGACGTGTGTCTGATAAAGATCAGGAAACCAAATTATTGGTCAATAAAGTAGCTATTTTAAATTTGGAGACAGCGGTTGAAGATTTTAATAATTTTCGCAATGCGCCTGAAATGGTAAAGAGTCGAAAATTTAAACCAAGGCCGCAGGATAATAGCACGGTAAGCAATAACACTGCTTCAAAACCTGTAACTTCTAATCCCTTGAAATTAATTTTAGCTAGTGATTGCACGCCAGATGTGATGACTGGCCTAAGAGAGGTGTTAGTGACTGCCGTTGGAAATGAAAAGGTGTATTTCAAGGTTAGTCAGAATGGCAAGGCTAGTATAGTAGAGACGGGTTTTAGGGTTAAAAATGACGACAATCTAAAAATGGCAATCAAAGAAAAGTGCGGCGATAAGGTTGAGGTAGTAGCGTAGACATAATGTTCTAAAATTGGTATTATATGGATATATTATTAAAGGAGTAAATATGTCACTAAAGGTGGTTAAAAAAACAACATCTGCCAAGGGGTCAGCGGTGGCTAAGCCAAAAGCAAAGCCTAAAAAGATTGTTAAGCAAGCACCAGCTGAGGTAAAAAAGCCGGTAATTTCATCATCAAGAAAGGTTATCGAGATTAAAAAAATTCATGGTAATCTAACCAGCGGCAGTATGCTTGATTTGCGTCAACAGGTAAGTGTTGATAATTCAGAAGAAGTTGATGTATTGGATGAAGTTGCACCAAAAAAGGTTTTAATAGAATCGGCTTTAGAAAAAGACAATAGAACCAGTAAAGTCTCAAGTACGATTGAGCGCTTAAAGGCCAGTCAAAAAGATGAATCGAGTGCTGTTGAGTCAAAAGTTCGTCAGTATGACTTGGATGAGAAAATTGATTTTAAGAATTTACACGGCCGGTCATTTAATATCTATAGAAAAATTTCAGTTTCGTTTGTGATTTTAACTGGCTTTTTATTGGCAGCCATTTTTTATTTTTCACTTGTGAAAGTTGATATTGCAGTTGTCATGAGTAAGGGCGAGTTAAAGGGTAGCTCGGTATTGACCGTAAGTGGTAGCCAGGTGGCCTCGAGTACAACTAGCGTTATAGGCGTAGTTAAGGAGGTTGAAATCTATCAAACTGAAGAAATTCCAACTACCGGTGTTGAGTCTCTGGGACAGGATGTAACGGGCACAGTCAAGTTAGTTAATAATTATGTTAGGAATCAACCGCTAGTTGCCTCAACCAGATTATTATCGACCAATAACCAACTGCTCAGGATAAAGAATACTGTTAATGTACCAGCCGGCGGATCAGTCGAAGTTCAAGTTTATGCTGACAAGGCTGACAGTGCCATAAACGTACCACTTGGCACTAGACTTAATATCCCAGGCTTGTGGGCGGGAATCCAGGATAAGATTTATGCAGAAGCTATTGAAGACATAAAATACAAGGAGACAATCAAGCACACAGTAACTCAAGCTGATTTGGATGGAGCGATTGAAGTTGTTAAAAAGGCGGTAACAATTAAGGCTGAAAATGAAATTGTTCCCACGTATAATACTCAGTATTCAAAAGTTTTATTTAAAATTGATGATGCTTCGATCGTGACTAGTGCAGTTGCCAAAGTAGGTGAAGAGATGGATAAATTCAAGGTAACCGCCACGATAAAAGTTGCTGTCATTGCTTTTAACGAAGCTGATGCCAAAAAAATAGCTGAAATGCAATTAAACTCAGCCGTGCCGGAGAATAAGCTACTCCTAGGGTTTAATGACAAAGAAGTTACTTATGAGCTAGGCACATATGATGTTTACAATAATAGTGCAACGGTCAATATCGGCTATTCAGGTACAGTTGTAGCAAAGAATCCTTCAGTCATTGATAAGTCAAAATTGGTTGGTTTAAGCGCTGATCAGTTAAAAAATTATCTATCGAGCTTGCCAGATGTGGCTAGCTTTAAAGTTACATTTATTCCTGGATTTATTGGCAAAGTACCTTCCTATACAGATAGAATAAAAATTACACCGGTTGAACAAATACAATAGTTGACATGGTGAGTAAAATCAAGTAAAGTTTAAAAAATCGATGATTGTCATGGCTACCAACCATGAAGCCATTTGGCTGTTAATCCTAAATCGATAAAAAGTAGCCTATTTTTGTAATAGGAATCTGGGTGGAACCGCGAGACATTTTTATAAAAAAGTCCCGTCCCGGTAATGCATTTTTTTGTGTTATCAGGACGGGACTTTTATTAAATTTAATAGCTAGAAGTTGTAATCAGAATGAAGAATAAATTATTGATAGCCACCCACAACAAGGCCAAGTTAGAGTATTTCTCAAAATTGCTGACGAGTTTTGATTTAGAGTTATTGTCACTTAATGATTTTAAAATTAGCAGTGTAGTTGAAGAAAACGGACTAGATGAAACGGAAAACGCTTTAATAAAGGCTAGATACTATGCAAAGCTTAGCGGGGTTGCAAGCTTCGCGGATGATGCCGGAATGTATATACCGGCTCTAGGCAATATGCCAGGTGTGCAGGTGAGACGCTGGGCAGGCCGATTCTCTGATGAAATTGGTGATCGAGAATGGCTTGATTTTTTTCTTGATCAAATGAAACAAGTCAACGATAAAGATAGAAAAGGTTATTTTAAAATAAGTCGTGCTATAGTTACCTCGGATGGCTCTGAACATGTAATGCGCTGGAGTAGGGAATTTAAAGTTTTAGATACGCCAAATTGGTCATTATACAAAGAGGGCTGGCCAATGAGTGCTGTGACGATCGATACCGCTCTAGGTAAGTCGTTCATGGATTTGTCAGAAGAAGAAAAGCTTATGTATGAGGGGGATAATTTACTTGAGTTTGATCAAATATTTAAAAAAATATATAAATAAAATAATATGGAAAATCTCGAAATATTACGACATTCATTGTCACATATCATGGCAGCTGCAATTAAGGAATTATATCCGACGGTAAAATTTGCAATTGGTCCAAGTGTGGACAATGGCTTTTATTATGATATTGATTTTGGCGATCTTAAGGTTAATGATGATGATTTGGTAAAAATTGAAAAAAAAATGAGTCATCTGATCAAGCAAAATTTAAAATTTGAGCGCAGTGATCTAATAATAGATGAAGCAATCGCGCTGGCAAAAACTGAGGAGCAAACATACAAACAAGAATTAATAGAGGATTTAAAAAATGCCGGTGAAGCGACAGTCAGCTTTTATGCGACTGGAGGGTTTACAGATTTATGTCGTGGACCACATCTCGAAAATACCAACAAAATTAAACCTGGCAGCTTTAAACTCATGAAGCTAGCTGGCGCCTATTGGCGAGGTGATGAAAAAAACAAGATGTTGACTCGAATTTATGGTGTAGCATTTGCTGATAAGGCTGGGCTCGATGAGTATCTGTATCAATTAGAGGAGGCGCAAAAAAGAGATCATCGTAAATTAGGCAAGGAGCTTGATCTCTTTATGATGCATGAGGTGGCTCCAGGCATGCCGTTCTTTTTGCCGAATGGCATGATTGTATACAACGAGCTTACAAAATTTGTGAGGGAGCTGTCGTGGGGTGACGGTTATCGTGAAGTCAGAACGCCACAGATTTTAAACTCTGAACTGTGGAAAATTTCCGGGCACTGGGATCATTACAAGGATGATATGTTTTGTATGCACCATGCTGAAGACAATATGGACTTGGGAGTTAAGCCGATGAACTGTCCGGCTCATATGCTGATATTCAAGCGCGATATCCATTCATATAAAGAATTACCTCTTCGGATCGCTGAGGCTACCACGCTTTATCGCAATGAAAAATCAGGCACATTACAAGGCCTGACTCGAGTTCGAAGTCTGTCACAAGATGATACACATATCTTTGCTCGCGAGGATCAAATTTTTGATGAGATATTGACATTGCTTGAGAAAATCAAGAGTATTTATGAGATATTCGGTCTAGCTATCGACGAAATACATCTCTCAACTCGTCCGGATAATTTTCTTGGCGAACGTGCTACTTGGGATGAGGCAGAGAATTCTTTGAAAGCAGCTCTGGCAAAGGCAAGTTTGAGTTATAAGATAAATGAAGGTGACGGGGCATTTTATGGACCGAAAATCGATGTCAAGGTTAAGGATGTGATTGGTCGCCAATGGCAGCTGGCCACTATTCAGCTTGATTATCAATTGCCACAGCGTTTTGAACTTGAATATATTGATGAGCAGGGTAAGGCTAAGACACCCGTTGTTATACATCGGGCCATTTTAGGTTCCATGGAGAGATTTTTTGGTATTATCATCGAGCATTTTGCTGGCGCTTTTCCAGTCTGGCTTGCTCCAGTGCAAGTCAAAATTTTATCAGTTGGCGAATCTCATCATGATTATTGCCATGAATTAGCAAAAGAATTCAAGAGTAAAGGTATCCGCACGGAAGTTGATGATAAAAATGAAACAGTCGGCAACAAGACGCGTAAGGCAGTTAACGAAAAAGTGCCTTATATCTTAGTAATTGGTGACAAGGAGATGTCATCTGAGGATTTGATCGTTCGAGATCGAGGAAGCCGTGAAATGCGGAGTGTTAATAAAAAATCATTCTTTGCTGAAATCACAAAATTAATCAGTGAGAGAGGTTAAAAATTCGATGAATAAGTTATATCACATTATAACAATTGGCTGTGCCATGAATTTTGCGGATTCCGAGAGGCTGGCGAGCTTTTTGGATAGCTTAGGCTATCAAGAAGTTAAGGCGAGGGCTGAGGCGGATTTGGTGACCATAAATACTTGCGGAGTTAAGCAGACTTCTGAAAGTAGGATCTACGGTTTGGTGCCCCAATTAAAAAAAGACAATCCACGAGTAAAAGTCGTAATAACTGGTTGTGTTTCTGGTCGTAGTGATGTGCAGCGCAGAATGAAACAAGTTGATTTGTGGTTACCGATCAAGGACATGACGAAGTTGGGAGAGTTTTTGAAAATTAAAGAGGTCGTACTACCTGACAGTTATCTAAAAATTGCCCCAAAGTATAATTCTAAAATATCTGTCCAGATCCCGATAGGCACAGGTTGTGATAATTTTTGCACTTATTGTGTGGTGCCATACGCTCGTGGTCGGGAAACTTATCGCAGTGCCGAGGAAATATTAACTGAAGTTAGTAGGGCGATTGAGGCTGGCATAAAGGAGATAAATTTAATCGCACAAAATGTTAATAGTTATAAAAGTGAGGATGGCAAGGTAATTATGTTTCCAGGGCTTCTGCGCTTGGTTAACGCGATACCTGGAGATTTTTGGATTCGTTTCGTTTCTAGTCATCCCAAAGACATGTCCGATGAATTAATAACGGCAGTCGCTGAGTGTGATAAGGTTTGCAAGCATATTCATCTGCCAGTGCAGGCTGGTAACAACGAAATACTCGAACGGATGAATCGTAAGTATACCATCGAACATTATCGTGACTTAATATCAAAAATTCGTGAGCGAATTAAAAATGTGAGCATTACCACGGATATTATTGTCGGCTTTCCTGGTGAGTCGGATGAGCAATTTGCTGATACGGTGAAGCTAGTTGAATGGGCGGCCTTTGATAATATTTATCTAGGTAAATATAGTCCGCGACCATTTACCGCAGCATTCAAGTTAAGAGATGACGTAACTCAAAAAGAGAAACGTAAACGTGAGGAGATTTTAATGAATATTATGAGGCCGGGTGCTGCCATGAATCATCAAAAATATTTAGGACAAGTCGTTAGGGTTTTGGTTGACTCAAAGAGTAAGGGTAGCTATTATGGACGAAGTAATGATAATACTTTCGTTAAAATAATTAACACGCCTAAAGAAAATATTGTAGGTCGTTTTGTTGACGTTAAAATTATTGAGGCTCGTGACTTCGGCATGGATGGTGAAATCGTAGAATACTAACAAGACTTTAGAGTAAATTAAATGGCGTTAGATAAAAAAATAAAATTAATTGTGATTCTTGGTCCGACAGCGAGTGGTAAGACCAAGCTGGCAGTAACCTTGGCTGGCCAATTTAATGCCGAAATCGTCTCGGCAGATTCGAGACAGGTTTATCGAGGCATGGATATTGGTACGGGCAAGGACCTTGATGAATACAAAGAGATTAAACATCACTTAATAGATGTTGTTGATCCTCAAGCTCAATTCACCTTGGCTGATTTTAAAAATCAGGCTGACTCTGCAATAAAAGAAATCGTGGCTCGAGGTCGGGTCCCGATGTTGGTTGGTGGATCAGGTTTGTATTTGCAGGCGGTGGTTGAAAATTTTTTATTAGCAGTAAATGATGGCCCCGACAAAGCCTTAAGGGCGAATCTTGAATTAAAAGCTAAAGAAGAATTATTTGAGTTGCTAACGCAAAAAAATAAAGTCTTTGCAGAAAGACTTAATAACAGTGACAAGAATAATAAACGCAGATTGATAAGATATATAGAACTGCAAGACCTTGAGGGAAACGCGTCTCAGTCTATTGGTAGCCACCCAGAAAAATATGATTGCTTGATTATCGGGATCATGCCGGATAGGGAAATCATGGAAGCTAAGATTAAGAGACGGCTAGTAACACGACTTGAAGACGAAGATATGGTCGGTGAGGTTGAGGGTTTACGCCGACAAGGAGTTAGTGACGAACGTCTAAAGGCATTTGGCCTAGAGTATCGTTTTATTACTGAATATCTCGAGGAAAAATTTACTTATGAGGAATTAATTGAGCGTTTAAATATTGCGATTCGGCAATTTGCTAAACGCCAGATCACTTGGTTTAAGCGTTGGGAAAAACAAGGGCAAAAGATTTTTTGGATCAAGGATGAGGCGGAAGCGATAAAATTGATTAAGGAATTTGCTAATAATACCTAATATTAGCATTAAAAGTATCATTTAGCCTTGACTTTTTATGCCTTAGGTGCTAGTTTGCAAATAACCCCCAAGGGGCCTTGCCCTAGCGGGCAAAATTGAACTTTAAAGCACTGGGGGTGATCAATTTGGTTTTGAGTATAACTACATGCGGCATTTGCCAAGAAAACTTCGTGATATATAATTATCTCGAAGAACAGTTGAAGTCAGGTCGACTTACAAGACGGGAGTATGACTCTATTTTGATGGCCTTTGAGGGCATTCCATTAAAAAATGTGTCAAACGATCGCTTGACTCGGGCGAGACAGAAAGCTGATTTTTTTCAAGAAAGAAAAAGGGTCTTTGCCTTAAAAAGCAATTTGATCGAGGCAATGGTGGTGTTTGACATTGAAATGAAAATTTTCGATTTTAGTCGTCAAGCTAAAAATATTATTGCCGTTATTATTAATGCTTTTTTACCGGCATAATTAAAAAGGGAACACATGAAGTGTTCCTATTTTTTTATTTTAAGCGGCCATTTGTTCTGGTTTTTCTTGATTCATAATTCTTTCCATCTCTGATTTTATAGCGTCTCTAAGTTGTTGTTCTTTACCCTCGAGAATAATGTCAGAGCCTTGGTATTTTTTGGCAATTTTAGTGATACCATTCATGACGGCTGTGTCTTTACCGGCAGCAATAATCTGAATGTATTCATTGCCAGATAAGACATTATAAACTATTTCCTTAATAATTGGGTCGACATTGACTAGAAGGTTTTCAAGATTCTTTTTATCTTCGAGAATTTGCGTGGCACTTTCCAGTCTGGTTTCTTTGCCTAGCTCTTCAGTAAATTGCTTAAAAGCTTCATCGCTTAAAACTTCTTTGGCGTAATTAGAGCGTTCAGTTAGACTGGGATTTTCCTTGCCTGGAATATTACCTTTGATTATGGCCTTAATCTGCATTTTTAGGACGTTTCCTTTGGTTAATTTTTTCAATTTGTCAGCGCCAAGTGAGGCCTCATCTGTAACTTTATTGTCGATTGATGTACTCATTTTATTAGACTAGAGTTAATATGAATTCTAAATTAATTTTTTAAAGATTTCTTGTAGCTTGGCCGGATTAGCTTTGCCCTTGGTGGCGGCCATGCCTTGGCCAACTAAAAATTGAATGACCGCCACTTTACCGTTTCGATACTGTTCTATTTGTTCGGGGAATTTATTGATTAATTCTTTAACTACACCCTCTAAGTGATTATCATCCTCAATTTGCTCTAGGCCCAATTCTTTGGTCCAAGCATGGGCGCTACCACCTTGATGATACATTTTTTCAAGCACTAGTTGTCCGGCTGATGAATTTATTTTATTATCAAAAATCAGACCGATTAATTCGGCAAATTCAGCCGGTGAGATCTTGGTATTTTCGATGGTTTCGCCTGTGGTCTTTAGATGTTTGAATAATTCAGATATTAGCCAATTTGAGGTCAGTTTAGCTAGACGATCTTTTTGATCGCTAAGATCTTGATTATTTTCACTGAGCCAGGCGTGTAGCTCGGAGATTGTTTGTTCAGTAAATGAGGCTAATTGCTTGTCGCTAACTAAAATGTCAGCATCGGCTTCATTTAAATTATACTCAGACATGAATCTGGCCTTTTTGGCGATTGGTAACTCAACCAGCATGTTTTTTATTTCGGCTATAACTTCTGGGGTAATATTTATAGGTGGTATGTCTGGGTCAGGGAAGTAGCGATAATCTGCCGAGGTTTCTTTGATGCGTTGACGAATTGTCTGACCCTTGTCCTCATTCCAGCCTCTGGTTTCTTGTACAAGCTTTTCACCCTCTACTAGTGCTAAAATTTGACGCTTTACCTCATATTCGATTGCTTTTTCGACTGCTTTAAATGAGTTAATATTTTTCAATTCAACTTTAGGGTTTAGTTTATAGTCACCAATCGGCATAATAAGACCAGCTTCATATTTCCACTTACCCTTTTCCTGGATTGAGACATTGGCTTCGCAGCGCATCTCACCTTTTTCCATATCTGCATTCGAGACGCCTAGATAACGTAAAATCTGTTGATAGTTTTGACAAAATTTTTTTGCCGTTTGTGCATTATGTATAGTGGGCTCGGTCACTAGCTCCATTAATGGCGTGCCGGCACGATTGTAATCAACTAGGGAATATGGCTTACCAGCCGGGTGGCTTAATTTTCCAGTATCTTCTTCGAGATGGATTCTGGTTACCTCAATCATTTCTCCATCAACTTCTAACTCACCCTTATAGACAAAGGGCAAGTCGAATTGTGATATTTGGTAGCCCTTTGGTAAGTCTGGATAAAAATAGTTTTTTCGATCAAATTTGGATAAATAATTTATTTGACCGTTCAATGCTAGTCCAACCAAGATAGTCCATTCTATGGCTTGTTTATTGGGCACCGGCAATGTTCCAGGATGAGCAAGGCAGATTGGACAGGTATTTAAATTCGGCTCAGCTAAATGCGAGTCATTATTACAGCGACAAAACATTTTTGACTTTGTTTTTAATTCAGCATGTATTTCTAGGCCGATTATGATATCGTATTTATCAGTCATTTTTAGATAGTTTTACTCTAGAGATCTCTAGTAAATTTAATATTTATATCCCAATAATAGCTAATTTGGCTGCAAAAATCAAGTTTTTGGCTAAAATAAAACCGCTTTTAAACGCGGTTTTTGTGATTATTTGCATGTGACTTGAGTACTAAATTTAAGCATTCAATTGTTATGCCAAGAGCAAAGAAAAAATGACTAAGGCTTGTCCCAAATTTGTAAATATGTTTAATATAGTTTGGCGGCAGAGTATCTGAGGCTAGTATAATCAACATAGCAAAAATGGTGAAAAAAATGACAACTGAGAGTAGGCGCAATATTATTAAGCTAATAAGGACGAACGCAGGGCCTGGTTTCATTATTCACTCCATTTATCTTGGCAAATTCGGGGTTTGACTTTAAATAGCAGGAAATCATGCCAAATATTTGCTATAAAAAAGTAAAACGTCATGATTTGTCCTTTTAAGACAAATTCAGCAGTTTGCTCCGTGGTTAAATTGAACAGAAGTAATGATACTAAATTATAACCAACTAGCAACATTGAGACAGCACAAAAAATCTTAGCCCTAATTATCATGCTACTAAGTTGTTTCATGATAATTACCTCCAGTAGTTAGAATGTACGATGGTTAATATAATTTATAACTAACAATGATTTAAGTCAATGGCCTAACTATTATCCACTAGTATATATTTTGCTAAGTTTGGATGGACTTTTAGGATTTGCTGATGTAATAGTTGGCCAATTTTGCGGTAGGTGAAGTGTCCGCCTTGGCGTGAGCGCAGTCCAATGAAATAAAAAGCTTCTCTTAGGTTCATTTTCATGACAAAACGTCGCGCCGTTGCCTTAGTGGTAATATATTGAGCCTCGTAAGGATGATATTGGCTTATAAGTCTTGCTGTCTCATGCGCCTGGTCCATGGCTTTGCGATAATCGTTACCTAGGCCAACTTGATCAAATAATTTTGGTGTATAGTAGCCATAATCAGCGCTTAAAATTTGTGGAGTTTGGGTCATTATCCGATTGCGCTTGAGGTCGTAGTAGGCACCTTGATCGAGCATAACATCGAAGGTGTAGTATGGATATTCGAGCTCACGTGGCGGCTTCTCGTAAATATTTTTGGCATCACCAAGAATAGTTTTGAAAATCTCTGCCTTATCAGCTTCAGTCATTTTTTCTACGTGTTCTAAAGCTTCACGATAAGAAATTGATTTAAATTTATAAAGCATGCCCGCTAGAACCTTGTTTTCGCCATTCGGGTCGTAGTCGATTAGATCGACTGATAGTTGATTGTCTCTATTAAAGTCGCTAGGCTTTACGGCATCCAATTGGTCAAGCGAAGTTTTGAATAAAAAGTCTTCATTTCTGGCATAGTAATTTGAAGCGTCAGCGTATTTAACCAGGGTAGGCGTGATTTCTAGTGCCACGCGCTTAACAGATTCGCCAATTTCACGAACCTCTTCTAGCGGGTGTGAAAGCATTTTAGTTATGGCATATTCCATGGTGCGGGCATTGGCACTCATGCCTAAATTTGCTAAAGCAGTATTGGGTAAAGCGAAACGTACTACGTCTATCCATTTAGACTTAATGCTGGCTTGATATGCTGCTTCGCTTAGATTTTTGTCATTCGGGTATAGTTTTTCGATTGCCGCTTTGATTGGTTCAATTGATTTTTCATAAAGATCATATAGAGCGTTTATCGATTCTAGATAACTAGATATGAGGCGCGAATCGTAATATAGGGCCTTTGGCACGAAAACTCTATCTCTGGTATAAACCTGATAGCGTGATGATTTTTCGGTATATGACGCCAGACGATTTGCCTGAATTGCTTCGACGGCAATAAGTGAAACGTTTTCGATGGCAATATTCATAAAGGCATGTTCAGCTACTGAGCCATGGCCATAATTTACCACCCATTTTTCGTTAAATTCGGCTGATTTCTCATCGCTTAGCTCTCTAGCTATGACGTCAAATGGTTCAGCCGATCTTGAACATTTAGCAAAAGTTACTGCGGCGACTTCTGGGGATAAATTTTTTAAGGCATAAATTCTAGGTGAATTGTTCATATTTTTGATTGAATTTTTTACTTGGCTAAAAACTTAATAATCATCATTAATACATACCAGTGCTACCATAACCATTTGTACCGCGCGAGGTATTGTCGTTGATTTTATTTGTCCTGACTTTTGGTAGACTTATTTTTTGAATTAAGATTTGTGCTATTTTTTGGCTAGAGCTTATTAGATATGGCTCGCGGCTCAAATTAATGAGACCGATTTTTATTTCACCGCGATAGCCAGCATCTATGACTCCGCCTAGTACTTTGATACCGCAACTAGATACGCTACTTTTATCCCAGATCAAGCCTGTGTAGCCATTTGGTATGGCAATCTTAATACCAGTTGAGATTATAGCTCGATCGCCTGGCAGAAGTGTGTAGTAATCGGCACTATATAAGTCCAGACCAGCGTCGTTTTCGTTGCCTCTTGTTGGTAGTTTCCCTTGTTGATTGATTATTTCGATATCGATATATTCTGGTTCGGCGTTTGGGTTGATTAATTGATTGATTTCTGACCAAATGAGGTCATTTATCTCTTCTTTTGATTTTATTAGATTATCCTGTGCGCAGGAGACTAATTTAAAATTTGGAAAGCCTTCGGCTATTTCTAAATACGTTTGCTCGGCATTAATGAGGTGTGAGAGATTGTCTTCGTGAATGTCTGCCGTCTTGCCCGACCAATCAATTCGAGTTCTGGCGGCGGCCATTTCGGCAGCCACCCTGGCGGGAACATGTAAAATTAAGTTTAGGTCTGGCTGGGGCAGGTTGAACATTTCGAACTCGAGTTTGTATAGCCAATCAAAATAGGCTTTTCTCTCAAGGGGGTTGGAAATTTTACCTCCTTGGTGGCCCATATTGGCGGCAACATAGCGATTGGATAAAACAATGGCTCCGCTCTTGAGCCATTCTCTGATTTTAAAGCTGGCGTCAAAACGATCGACGGCATAAAAAACTGAGGCAATATATGGTCCAACTTCATCAGCGCTCCCATATTTGCCCGATAAATATTCCTCAACCAGACCGGCTGACTTGTTATTGTATTGAGGGAAGTCTGCTAACTCTACCTTATAACCCAGGCTTTTTAATCTGCTTGCCAATAATTCAAGTTGAGTGGTTTTGCCAGAGCCATCGGTACCATCTATGACAATAAATTTTCCATTCGTGTTTTTCATGATATTTTGTAGATAACAAAAGAGGATTTATAATCCTCCTTTTATTATGTTGTCGAGTTTTTTGTGTAATTCTGTCAGACTACCTTCGTTGTCAATCACGTAATTAGCTTGCATCTTGAGCTTGATAATTTGTTGCTCCGTTTCTTTTTCGTGGTCTTTTTCAAAATCTTCAAAAGTTTTTAAGTGATCATCAGTATTTTCACCTCGGTGCTTTAGTCTGGCAAAACGTGCTTCAGGACTAGTGTCTATGTAAATTAATTTAAAATTTGGTAATTGACTTAACTTCTCGGTGTCGATTAATAATCTGATGCCCTCGACGATGATGATTTTTGTAGGATCATATTTGATATCACGCATAATGGCATTTACAAATAAGTCTTGACCAAATCTTTTTCTAAGTATTGTCGAGACATCTTGCAGGTTCTCCCTAGTTAGGGGTAGTTGAACGCGATTTAAGATATCGCGCATCGGAGTGGAGAAACGATAACTGGCAGCTCCGTAACGCTCTTTAATGTACTTACTTGCTTCACCCTTGCCACTGGCTTGTTCACCAACTAATCCAAAAATTATTTGTTCGGCCATATTATAAAATCAATTTTTTTATCAAGTTATCAATTTGGACACTAAGCTCTTTCATGTCTAGATTATTGTCCAATGTTTCCTTGGCCTGATTCATGACTTCAGGAATAGTTTTTTCAGTTGGTAGATTGTGGTCTTGAATGAATTGGTCGTAAGTTTTTGTGTTGTCATCGGCATTTTCGCCGCGTATCGAGAGTCTTGAATGTCTCAATTTTGGCTCAGCAATAATTTGCACAAGGACAAAATTATTGAGTTTGCTCAGGTGGGTAATGTCTGCCATGCGCCTGATGCCCTCGATTACAACAATTTCTTTTTCATCATTTTTAGCATCTTCGGCCATTACTTTAGCCAGAATATCTTGGCCGAAACTAGTCCGCATTATCTCTGATACGGTGACCATATTTTCTCTAGTATGAGGTAGATAATATCTATCCAAAGTGTCCCGTAACATGGTCGAAAAGCGATGTGACGAGGCGCTGTAGTTATCAACAATGTATTTTGCTGCCGTGCCTTTGCCAGAGGCCATAAGGCCGGTAATGCCAATAATTAATTTTGCCATAATTTTATAGTGGAATTTCTGCCGACACTAGGTTGTCATTTTCGGTTAACTGACTGTTTGAGATAACCTTGACAGGCACTGCGGTGTCTTTAATCTGATTTAATGTCTCGCTGATCTTTATGTTTATTTTTGCCTCCGGTTTCATATCAGCATAAGTAATTGTCTCAGAGTTCAAAAGCTTGAATTGTACGCCGGCCTCGGCGAATATTTCTTTACTGCGTTTGCCTGCATGATAGTCATTATCGCAAACGACACGGGCAATGCCTGAATTGATAATCATTTTTGCACAGGTGTAGCAAGGTGTCATTTTGCAGTAAAGGGTAGCGCCACCCAAGGCAATACCTGTTCGTGCTGCTTGGCAAATAGCATTTTGTTCGGCATGAGTAGTTCTGATGCAGTGTCTTGATTGTGAGCCGTCCGGGTGAGTTACCGTGTGCATCTCATGTCCTGCCTCATCGCAATGCATGGTGTTAATCGGGGAACCGACATAGCCTGTGGAGATGATTCTTTTTTCCTTGGTGATTACGCAGCCTGAACGACCACGGTCACAAGTGCCTCTTGAGCCGACGATTTCGGTAATTTTCATGAAATATTCATCCCATGATGGACGTTTGAAGGGGGTTTGCATAGGTTTTTAGTTATTAGCTAAAGGCTTTTTGTATGTTGGGGAGCTATCCCTCGACCAAAAACAAAGCCCCTCCTTAAGGCCTTGTGTATAAGTATTTTAGTCTTTATATTTTAATTTAATAGGGGTAAAAAGTAAAGCATAATAAAACAGCAATTTTATTGCTGTTTTATAGTAAAAAATTACAAAATTATAAAAATAAGTGGTTTATTTTTTCTCACCATTGATGAAATTTTTAATATCATTTACGGTGCTCATTAATTGGGCCGGGAAGATGATAGTCGAATTTTTTTCAATACTGATTTCGGCCATAGTTTGTAAATTACGTAGTTGTAAAGCGATTGGATGCGCCGCAATAACATCCGCTGCTTCGCCTAATTTTAGAGAGGCCAGCAATTCACCTTCAGCGGCGATAATTTTAGCGCGCTTCTCACGCTCGGCCTCGGCTTGCTTAGCCATGGCACGTTGCATATTTTCTGGCAGCTCAATGTCTTTTATTTCTACGAGAGAAACAATTACCCCCCATGGTTCGGTATGGCCATCAAGGACTTTTCTGATTTCAGCGTTAATAGTGTCACGTTCTGAAAGGATTTCATCTAATTGAAAGCGGCCAACATTGTTGCGTAATGTGGTTTGAGCAATTTGATTGATAGCCGTCATGACGTTTTCAATGGCGACAATGCTTTTAATAGGATCGATGATCTTGTAATAGGCAACGGCCGAAATATCAACTGAAATATTATCCTTGGTAATGATTTTCTGTGGCGGTATCGGTAGAGTGATTGTGCGCATGTCGATATTGCGCATCCATTCGATATAGGGAATGACCCAATTCAGGCCAGGGTTGCACTCTCTGACAATTTTACCAAAACGAAAGACCACACCTTTTTGGTATTGTTGAACAACTCTGAGTCCTGGAAGAATTACAAAAATAACGAATAAAAACGCAAGTAAATAAAACATATATTTTGTTTAATTATAGTTAATATAAGCCTAGGTCTTAAATTGCCAAAAGTCAACAAAAAAACAACCTTGCGGTTGTTTTTCTGTATATCGCTTTTAAAGTGTGACTTTGATGCCAGGACCCATGGTTGAACAGATGGTTACTGATTTTATGTAGACACCCTTGGCTTTAGCTGGCTTGATTTTCTTTAGTAAGGCAACAACTGCAGTTAAGTTCTCTGAAATTTTTGTCGCTTCAAAAGAGGTTTTGCCAATACTCATGTGCACAATACCGCCATCATCATTTTTGAAAGAAATTTTACCTTTTTTAATTTCTGCAATTGCTTTGGCTGGCTCAACTGTGACAGTGTCATTCTTTGGTGAAGGCATAAGGCCACGTGTGCCGAGAATTTTGGCAATTGGGGCAAGTAATCTCATCATGTCTGGCGTGGCGATTGCGACTTGAAAGTCAGTCTTCTCGGTTTTTTTGATTTCATCAATAAGCTCTTCACCGCCGACGACGTCAGCACCGGCAGCTCTTGCATCAGCTTCTTTATCGGCTGGTACAAAGGCAGCGACCTTTACGGTCTTGCCTGTACCGTGTGGTAGACTAACGGCAGCGCGAATTTGCTGGTCACCTTTTTTGACATCGATACCTAGGCGGAAGTGAGCTTCAACGGAAGCATCAAATTTTGAGTTCGAGAATTTTTTTACTAATTCGATCGCTTCGATCACGTTGTACGACTTAGTCTTGTCGTAATCATAAACTTTTAGCTTTGCCTTCTTGTTGGCTGGTGCTTTTTTTGGCATACATTTATTTAGTGGTTATAGCGTCAACTTTGACTCCCACGTTTAATTATTAATCTTTGATAGTTACTCCCATTTGACGTGCTGTGCCAGCAATCGTGCGCATAGCATTGTCCACATTATCAGTGTTTAAATCTGGTAGCTTGATGGTGGCAATTTCTCTTAATTGTTCAGTAGTAATAGAGCCAACTTTTTCAGTTTTTGACTTTTTAGAACCACTTTTTAATTTGGCAAATTTCTTGATCAATTCACCAGCTGGTGGCGTCTTGGTGATGAAAGTAAAGGTACGATCATCATAAACATTAATAAGTACTGGCACGACTTCGCCCATGCGGTCAGAAGTGGCAGCGTTAAATTGCTGGCAAAAAGCCTGTATCTGTAGACCGTGTTGACCCAAGGCTGGACCGACCGGAGGTGCAGGATTTGCCTGACCGCCAGGAATTTGTAATTTGATTTGAGTTACTAATTTAGCCATATAATTTTTATTATTCTATATATAATATCCCAGAGAAGCGCAGGGAGGTATTAAGTTGTTTATATCTTTTTGATTTGCAAGAAATCTAGCTCTACTGGTGTCTCGCGACCAAACATTGAAACCAAAACCTTGACCTTGCCTTTAGCCTCATCAATGGTTGTAATTTTGCCTTCAAGATTTTTAAATGGACCGTCAATGATTTTGACAGGTGAGTTGACGGTAACATCAATTTGAAACTTTGGATCTTCAACGCCCATGCGCTTTTGAAGCTCTTTGACTTCATGGTCGCCAAGCGGGGTAGGAATAGTACCGGTGCCGATAAAGCCAGTAACGTTTGGCGTATTACGCACTACATACCAGGAGTCGTCATTAACAACCATTTCCACTAAAACATAACCAGGAAAGATTTTTTCCTCAACGGTTTTACGTTTGCCATTTTTGATTTTAATTTTTTTCTCGATCGGCACTAAGACATTAAAAATTTTGTCTTCCATGTCCATGGTTTCGATTCTTTGCTTTAAACTTTGAGTCACGTTTTCTTCGTACCCGGAGTAAGTGTGAATCACGTACCAGCGACGACCTTGATTGATTGATTGCTTTGCCATATTAAAAATTATAAACCGCGAGTTAAAAATAATTTTAAACCATAATTGAAGGCAGTATCTACAAGACCGAGGTAAATGGCCATGCCTAAACTGATGCCTAAGACTAAAATCGTATAACCCTGTGTTTGCTTTTGAGTTGGCCAGCTAACCTTTTTAAGTTCAACCATCGACTCATTGATATAGGCGGTTAATTTGTTCATCTCGTTGGATGTTAATGATAAATTTAAAAATGCTTGATCCTTAAATTTATTTTTTGATTTAAAAAACTACCCAATGTGGGCAGTAAATATATTTAAATAATAGGTTATTTATGGTTATTTGTCAAGTAAAATAATTACATCCTACTGATAATTATCAAGATTTGAGGTATTTTTAAGAACTTTTAGTATTTTGATGTTTTGTGTTATAATACAGCAATGAATCATACACTTCGCAGGGACAGTTTACTTTATAATAATTTGCTAAATTTAGCCATTTTTCCATTATGGTGGTATTCAATTGGTTTTTTTGGCGCTATAAAGTTTGTTTTTGAATTTTTAAGTCACCGTGAAAGCAGTCTTGGCTTATTAGTTTGGGTGACCAATCTTTTTACCCCCATGTTTGGCCAAACGGACATCTTTAGCCGTTTAATAAGTTTGTTTATACGAAGCCTGCAGATTGCTTTCCGGGGCAGCATAATGATGGTTTGGGTTTTTTTGTCTCTATTATTCTTGGCTGGGTGGTTGGTTTTACCAGTTGTCCTGATAAAGGGCTTAATTATAAATTTCAATGTTTAAAACTGAAATAAAAACCACCAAAATCGATTGTCAGGCTTGTCACGGCACGGGTCTCAATGTTAGGCATGGCCGATGCAGGGAGTGCTCTGGCACGGGCTTGGCTTATCTATTCAATGGTCGTTTGTTCTTTTGGCAAGCCGCAATAAATCCCCCGACAATTTATTTGTGGCGACTCAAAAAAATACTTAGCTTATTTGTTGATTTGTTTCTTTTTGGTAGCGCTCTTTTGGGTTTAGGTGGTTTGATATTTTGGTTATTTGAAAATAAGGCTGATATTTATTTAATCTTAAATTTTTGGTCTCAAAAAAGCCCTTATTTACTTTATTTTTGGTTGGGCTTATTTTGTGCAATGTATTTGACATTTAGGATTAGTTTCAATATTGCTAGTCGGCAGATGATTATTTATAAGTCAGGGCAAGGTGATTTGGCGGCGAATGATTTGGATGTTATAAATCTAAACCTGCGTAAGCTTGGTCGTGAGCAGAAAATTAATATTGCTAATGCTTATCGTCTGAGAGCCCTTGATGTGATCGATAATGCTTTTTTACTGGCTCAAAAAATGAATCACCTAGAGGTTGAGCCGCTTCATCTCTTGTATGCAGCTTTAAAAGATTATGAAGTTAGGGTGTTATTTTATCGCTTAGAATTGAACGCGAGTGATTTTGCAGCGAAAATTAAAAATCAATTAATTAAATTACCGACCAGATCAGGCACTCCAAGCTTTAGCGTGGCCTTGCGTCAGGCTTTGTTGGATGGTTATTTCAGTGCTTACTACTTAGGGCAGGCTCGGGTAAAGGTGATAAACGTCTTGCCAGGCCTTTATGAGCTTGATCAAATTATAACCGAGCTCTTCCTTGATGCCGAAATTAGTTTATTGCAAGTAAAAAATGCGGTTAATTGGTTTAGGATTAATGACCATTTGATAGAAAATTATCAGCAATATAAAGAGTTGTCACGTTTTAAGCCTGCTAGTAACATGGACAGGGCCTATACGGCCCAGGCTACGCCTCTGCTTAATACTTTAAGTCATGATTTGACCAAGGCTGCAAAATATTTTTCTTTACCGATTTGCGTGGCTCGTGAATCAGAAATGATAGCCATTTTTGATGCCTTAAAATCTGGTAAAAAGGGTGTGCTCTTGGTTGGTGATGAAGGGGTTGGTAAAAAAAATATCATTGGAGGACTTGCTCAATTAATGGTAGCCGAAACCGTACCAGAAATACTTAGAGATAAGCGTTTGGTCGAACTTGATGTCTCCCGTTTGATCAGTGGTGTTAATCCGGCGCAAGCCGAGGAGCGACTTTTGGCGATGTTAACTGAAGTGGTTTTTGCGACCAATATTATTATCGTCGTAAATAATATCGAAACTATCGTCGGTATTAGCTCTGGTAGCGAGGCGAGTCTTGATTTGGCGGATGTCTTAGTTAATTCACTAGAACAAGCTAATTTAATTTGTCTAGCTACTGTATCGACTACAAGTTATAGTAAATACATTGAGGGTAAGCCGATCGATAATATTATGCAAAAAGTGGTTGTGACAGAGCCGACTATCAATCAGGCCATTGAAATGCTTGAAAGTAAAATTTCACAGTTGGAAGGTATGAATAATGTGAGATTCGCATACAGCGCCATCGAGGCAGCCGTGGTAATGACGGCTAAATATGAACATGATCGTTATTTGCCAGAGAAGGCCATTGCCGTATTGAATGCTTTAGCAGTTAGTCACAACAGTAAAACCAAGGGTCTTATTAATAAAGAGTCAGTGGCAAAAATTGTTAGCGAGCAAACCGGGATTTTGTTAACCAAGGTTGGGGCAGGTGAGGGTAAGGAGTTGTTAAAACTGGAGGAGAATATGCATCAGTTCATGATTGGGCAGACGGAGGCGGTTGATATGATTGCGGCAAGTTTGCGACGGGCAAGAACTCAATTAACTGAAGGTAAACGACCGATTGCCAGTTTTTTATTTTTGGGTCCGACTGGTGTCGGTAAAACTGAGTTAGCCAAGACTTTGGCCAAAACCTATTTTGGCGGGGAGCAATATATGGTAAGAATAGACATGAGTGAATATCAGAATCAGGGTTCAATTTCTAAAATGATCGGCACTTCAGAAGATGATAAAGGTTATTTAACGGAGGCAGTCAGAAAAAAACCTTTCTGTTTGCTACTCCTGGATGAATTTGAAAAGGCGCATCCTGATATTCTGAATTTATTTTTACAAGTCATGGACGATGGGCGCTTAACCGATGGCGCAGGCAAGACCATTGATTTTACTAATTGTATTATCATTGCCACTTCCAATGCCGGCGCAAATTTTATTCAAGCTGAGATAAAAAAGAATACCGCCCTGGAGGCGATAAAAGAAATTCTTGTTAACGAGCACCTGAATCAGATTATGCGGCCAGAACTGATAAATCGCTTTGATGGCTTAATAGTCTTTAAACCCCTAACTGAAAACGATATTTTTTCTATTGCTAAGTTGTCACTCGATAAAATTGGTAAAAATTTAGCTGCGAAGGGGATTGGCTTGAGATATTCGGAGGCCGGTGTAAAAATCTTGTCAAAATTGGGTTATGATGTTAAGTTTGGTGCCAGACCACTCCGTCGTTTGTTGCAAGATAGGATAGAAAATAAAATTGCTGATAATATTTTATCTGGCGATTTAAGGCGTCGTGACATCTTGGTTATAAATGATGAGGGTGAAGCAACAATAGAAAAAGCAAAGTCATTATGACATATTTATTTTATTCTAATACTTTTTTATTTACAGTTTTGCTGTCATTTTTTTTGACCTGGGTAACTATTAAAATTGCCAAGTACTTTAAAATTTTAGATATTCCGGCGGATGATCGAAAAATTCATACGGGTGCTATGCCACTACTTGGTGGTTGTGCCGTTTTTTTAAGCTTTTTTTTGGTACTGTTTTTTTTACGCAGTCATTTACTTGATCAGACCATGCTTCGCCCTAGTCATTATATTGGTTTTTTTGTTGGCGGTTTATTAATTATGTTGGGTGGTGTCTTGGATGACAAATACAATTTAAAGCCAAGCTGGCAATTTATTTTTCCGGTTTTGGCGATTGTGTCAGTTATTTTGGGCGGGGTTGAGATCGAAAGAGTTTCAAGTCCTTTCGGAGGTTATTTTTATTTGAGCTATTGGTCGCCAATACTGATTACCTTGTGGTTACTGGGTATGATGTATACGACTAAGCTGTTAGATGGCATGGATGGCCTGGTTTCAGGTGTTTCAGGTATTGGTGCGATTATTATTTTTTTGTTTACCTTGACGCCACATTATTTTCAGCCGGATATCAGTTTAGCCTCACTTGTATTGGCTGGTTCGATATTTGGTTTTTTATTATGGAATTTTCATCCGGCAAAAATATTTTTAGGTGAGGGTGGATCATTATTTTTGGGCTATGCCTTAGGGGTCTTGGCCATAATCTCTGGCGGTAAATTTGCTGTTGCTTTGTTGATTATGGGTATTCCAATTCTTGATGTCTGTTGGACAATACTGCGTCGTTTACTCGGTGGTCAGAATCCGTTTCGTTCCGCTGACAGAAAGCACTTGCATCATCGTTTATATGACCTGGGCCTTGGCCAACGCCTGACAGTTTTAATATTTTACACTTTTTCTTTGGTTTTTGGTTTGTCTGCTTTATTTCTGCAAAGTCGTGGTAAAATAATGGCTTTGATTGGATTATTTGTAACTATGATATTGATTATTGTTGGTTTTAGCTTAATTGATAGAAAAACTTTGAATTCAAAAAATTGATATTTTGTTAATTGTGGCTAATATTAATGAAATATAATGTATGACTAGTCATTTTATTTTTGTTTTTTACACTTGACTAAATCGTAATTATCAGTATAATAGTAGTACTGTCATGGAGTTGGCGGTTTTTTGTTTAAAAAACAGGTTTAAAGTCAAAAGACTAAATTATAGAGGTGAATATTAAATAGTGTTTAAAAATATGTCAAAGATTGCCGTAATTAAGACTGGTGGTAAGCAGTATAAAGTTACCCAAGGGTCTGTTTTGAAAGTGGAAAAGCTCGATGCTGAAGCAGGTGCGATTTTGAAGTTCGAAACTTTATTGACTGCCGAAGGTGAAGATGTGAAAATCGGTAAGCCTTCGCTTGGCGAAATTGTTGAGGCTAAAATTGTTGAGCACGGTCGCGCTGACAAGGTTTCTGTTGTGAAATACAAAAACAAGACTCGTTACAAGCGTAACGTTGGACATCGCCAACCATACACAAAAATTGAAATTGCAACTATTGCTTAAGATCAGGTCAATTTAAAAACCCATGTCACGTGACATGGGTTTTTGTTATTTAGTTGGAGAGTAAGGTTCTAGTTGGAGTAAATAATTGAACAACTCGGGCATTGATTAATGATCGATTGGGTTTGTTCATTTTTAAATTCAGTTTGGTTTTCTATAGTCCCGGTGCATAGGGGACAATCCTGACTGGCATTTGTCAGACGAGCTGCCCTAGAGTGATTGAATAGTTGCTGGATTTTGCAAAAATGTTCAATCGGTACTAAAAAACCACTCAGTTTGTTGTTGCGACTTTGTCTTTTTTTAATCATTTTTGGCCTCCTATTTAGGGATGATGGTTGTTGCAAACTTTGCATGGGCTTGTTTTCACCTGAGCTGCAATTTTTGCCTGTCTGATTAAAATATTTTGGATAATTATCTCTATTTCGACTCTGCCAGTGCCGCAAAGTGAACAATCTTTCGGATCGATTTCTTTGAAGTTTAAGTTACCGCAAAAAGCGCATACATTAAAAATCGTAAATTCTGTCATGATCGATCGATCAACTTCGTCTTCATTGTCAATGTTAGTATTCACTATTAATATCTCCTTTTTTTAAAGATCATTTCTATATTTTAACGCATTGGTTAGTGTTAATTCATCAACGTATTCTAGGTCTGAGCCCATGGGTAGACCTCTGGCCAGTCTGGTTACACGAAGATTGAGTGGACTAAGTAATTTCTTCAAATACATGGCAGTCGTCTCGCCCTCGATTGTGGGGTTTAAAGCTAAAATTAGTTCTTCGGTTTTATTTTTTTGAATATTGTCAACTAATTTTTGAATATTGAGTTGTTCTGGACCGATACCATCTAGATGTGACAATTCACCATTTAAAACAAAAAATTTACCATTAAATTGTTTTGTGTTATCAATGCTGATTAAATCACGGTAGTTAGCCACAACGCAAATAGTTTTATTGTCTCTTTTGTTGTCCATGCAAATATTGCACGGGTTGGTTTCAGCCAGGGCAAAACAAACAGAGCAGGTAGTGGTTCGTTCTTTTAATTCAACTAATATTTTAGCCAGATTGATTAATGATTCTTTGCTTTGTTTGTGCAGATAAAAAGCAAATCTTTCAGCGGTCTTGGGTCCAACTGTCGGCCAATTTGCTAGCTCGTTTATTAGATTTGTAATCGCTTTTGGGAATTTCATTTAGGGGATAATTTTCATTAGTCAATTTTCAAGTAGTTGATCATTACAGTTCTGTATTAAAACTTGAAAATTGGGAATCGAAAAATAGTGATTACATGCCCAGTCCAGGAAAACCACCCATTGATTGCATTTTTTCAGCCATTATCCTTTGCATTTTCTTTACAGAATCATTCATTAAGTCTTTCATAGTTGAGGCCATCTTGTCGTTTGCTAATTGCTCGGTTATGACAATGTTTGTTACTTCCATATTGCCATTCATGGTTAATTTGACTCCATTTTTATCAAGTGTGATTGATTCTTTGGCCAGGGCACTTTGCAAAGTTTTGGCTTGATCCCTAAGATCTTTGAATTGTTTTAATTTGTTGAACATATTATTAATTATTAATTTTAAAATTCTGGTGGGGCTTCATAACCTTGATGTTCTAGATTATGATAGTTGGCTGTGTCTGGATTAAAGTATAGTGGTACCATGCCAGTCGGGCCATTTCTGTGTTTTGCAATATGTATTTCGGCTGAATGTTTCTCAAAATCAGAAAGATCTTCTAGGCGATAGTTTCTATCAGCCGCTTTGCGATAAATAAACAATACGATATCGGCGTCTTGTTCGATTGAGCCAGATTCACGTAAATGAGAAAGCTTCGGTATGGCTGGCGTGCTTTGCTCGACGGTACGAGAGAGTTGAGAAAGGGCTAGAACCGGTACATCTAGTTCGCGGGCAATACCCTTTAAACCGCGGGATATCTCTGAGACTTCTTGCACGCGATTGTCTTGTGATTTGCCGCGGCCCTCCATGAGTTGAAGGTAGTCAATAACAATGAAGTCAAGGCCGTGTTCCATTTTTAGACGCCTACATTTGGTGCGAATATCCATAATGTTGGTATTCGAAGTATCATCGATGAAAATTTTGGCTTCAGCCAATTGACCCATGGCTTTGCCAATTTTAGTAAAATCATTGTCCTCCTCTTTGTCTGAGAGGTTACCCGTACGCATTTTCCATAGATTTACTTGTGCCTGTGCGCAAAGCATACGATCAACTAGCTGGTCTTTGCTCATTTCTAGTGAAAACAAACCCACTGAAGCATTATTTTTTAAAGATACGAATCTGGCAAAATCTAGGGCTAGTGAAGTTTTTCCGACGGCGGGGCGGGCGGCCAAGATAATTAAATCTGAACGTTGAAAACCAGCGAGTAATTTGTCTAGATCGACAAAGCCAGTTGATAATCCGCGTAGTTTGCCTGATTGACGATGAAGTTCGTCGATGCGATCGAAGGCCCCAGCCAGCAAGGCGTCAATTTGTGTAAAAGCATTTTTAGAATTTTTTTGTGAAACTGAAAATAATTTTTTCTCAGCTTCATCGAGCAGGGCATCAACATCTTCATCCTCTGCATAGCCCATCTCTGATAATTCTCTTGAGACTTCAATTAGACGTCGTAGCGTTGCTTTTTTTTGGACGATGGCAGCATATGAAGCAACATGAGCACTTGAAGCCACCATATTTGAAAGTCGCGCTAAATTCGTACGTCCGCCAATTATCTCTAATTTTCCTTTTTCCTCTAATTTATTGGTTAGAGTGATTATATCTATAGGTTCCTGCCTGGCAAATAGCTCGCGCATCGTTTCATAGATGATACGATTGGCGTCACGATAAAAATCATCAGAAGTGATGAGGTCGGCAACATTGATAATGGCATCTTTATCAATCAATAAACAACCAAGGAGTGATTCCTCGGTTTCAACGCTTTGGGGTGGTAGTTTTCCTATTGGCTCGCTCATATTAAGTATATTACCTTTTTGCTCCTCTAAAATCAAGGTAAGGAAAAATTGCAAGGGTGCGCTAGATTTAACCGAGAGTTAGTGTTAAAAAGTAATTAAGGTTGGCTAATATAAACAAAAAAAATAATCACCAAAATTAATAAGTGATTACTAAATGTGCGCCGTGCAGGATTCGGACCTGCGACCTTGTCCTTAAAAGGGACCTGCTCTACCGGCTGAGCTAACGGCGCTAAAAAATAAAAAAATATAGCCTAAAAAAGGCTAAATAGAATATAACAAAAAAAAACAACTTTGGCAAGGGTGTGTGAAGAAATGCTAGCTAAAATCAATAACTAGGCAACATCTTTTGACCATTATGTGTTTTTTTGGTATAATTTAAACGTATAAAATAAGTTGTGCGCAAAAAGTGCATAACCTGCAAAAACAAATATAAAATAAAAACGAAGCAATGATGAATCTTTACAAATTCAAGTTAGCGGTTGGTTTTAGGAAGGCAGTAATAACTAAAAAAATAGCACTCAGCTTGATTTTTTTTGTTTTTACTGTTTTTTTGATTTCTGGCTCAGGGGCACTAGCTTTCGCGGAAGACTCACAAGCTGAGGCGACTGTCGGTACTATTTTCACAGCGATTAATCAAGGCAAATCCTCAGCCGTGACCATTACTTTGAAAAATAATGGCAGTAAAATCTGGAAGAAGGGTCAGGTTTTTTTAGAGACTGGTGATTTTTTAAAAAGTCAGAGTCAATTGCAGCATAGTAGCTGGCTGAATTATTATCGTGTAATAGGATTAAATACTGATGTTATGCCAGGCAAAAGTAGCAGCTTTACTTTTTATTTACAGGCTCCGGTAGCGGTTACTGGTGATATTCAACAAAATTTTCAGCTGGTCGAGAATGGGGCACAGGTGATTAAGGGCTCTGTTGTACGGGTTTTTGTAAATGTTAACAAAGCAGCCTCGGTGACTGCGGCAACGGTCAATACAAATACTCAGTCAACAGTAAATACAAATAATAATCCGATCGCGACGCCAATTTCAACCATTTATACAAATATTGCCAGCAATTTATCTACAAAAACCTCCACTGCCGCCTCTAGTTTTTTATGCTCGTCAACTGGATTAGTGACCTCAGATCAGATTGCCGCTTTGGCAAATTGCAACACTAGCGCTATCGAGCCAAGCAATTCAAGTGGGCAAAGTGATATTAATATTCAAGATAAAACTGAGCCCATGATGCGCATAGGCTTATTTGCGACAGTTGATTCTCAGATCGTATCTCATGAATCAATTACTGACATTATGACTGGCACGTTACCGCTTTTCTCTGGTGCTATTCCGGCAACCACTATAGAGGTTGGTTTCTCGACCTCGACCAAACAATATTATGTTAAATTATTGGGTATAACAAAATACAGTAATTTTCCCATTAGAATCGTGCCTAGATTAAAAAATTCGGTTGCCACGTTGGTTAATTATCGTGCAGTGGCTCAAGGAAGTGGCACAACAAGAGATAATAAATTTAGAAATATAATTGAATTTAATTATTCGACGAAAACTAAAAAATTCTGGGTTATCAATGAGCTGCCATTATCATTTTATCTAAAGGGCCTCGGTGAGACATCAAATTATTCACCTGTAGAATTTCAAAAAGTAATGTTAGCTGCCGCTAGAAGCTATGCCATGTATCATTATAATAGAGGTATTGACTTTAAGATTCCTGACGGATCAACCAAACATGCTGATGAACATTTTCATTTAGATTCCACTTATGATCAGGTTTATCGTGGCTACAGCTCTGAGGCTAGGATGCCAACCTTAGTTCAGGCTGAGAATGAAACCAGGGGCATGGTTGTAGCCTATCAAGGCAAAATCATTGTAACGCCATATTTTTCACGTTCAGATGGTCATACTCGAAGTTATCAGGAGGTATGGGGTGGGGCTGGCATGCCTTGGCTTGTGCCAGTACAGGTGCCTCAAGATACTGGTCAAACACTTTGGGGACATGGTGTTGGTATGAGTGCCAGAGGCGCTTTATTAATGGTCGTAAATGATGCTAAAAAATGGGATACGGTTATAAAGTACTTTTATACTGGAGTTGATATCTTAAAAGTTTATTAGAGTTTATTTTAAAAAAGCTCCACTAATCAGTGGAGTTTTTTTATTTTTATGAGTTCAAGATTTAATTTTTTGCCAAGTATTCAACAAGGTCGCTCACGTTTTTTAAATTAATTTGTTCGGTTTTTTTACTTTGAATTGGTGACACCGGAGTTAAGACTTTAGTAAAGCCTAACTTGCTAGCTTCATTGAGTCGAACATCAAGCTTGCTGACATTGCGAATTTCACCGCCTAAACCGACTTCGCCAATAATTAAAGTTTGGCGATTTATAACAATATTCGTTAATGACGAAATGACGGCAGTGCAGACAGCCAGATCTAGGGCAGGGTCGTTAATTTTTAAACCGCCCACTACATTTAGGATTATGTCTTTGTCGGTTAGATTTAAATTAGCTCGCTTCATCAGGACGGCCGTCAGGACTTGCAAACGATTTATATCATAGCCAGAGGCTTTTCTTTGAGGATAGCCAAATATGGTCTTGGTCACCAAGGCTTGAACCTCAACTAGAAAGGGCCTAGAGCCTTCCATGACACAACTAATGACTGAGCCTGATAAGTCTTGATTATGAACATCAAGAAAAATTGAACCTGGATTCTTGACCTCTTTGAAGCCACTGACTGTCATGTCAAAAATGCCCAGTTCATTGACTGAGCCAAATCTGTTTTTGCTGGATCTGAGTATTCTGTAATTATGACTACTTTCGGTCTCTAGATAGAGTACAACATCAACTATGTGTTCCAAGCTTTTTGGTCCAGCTAGTTGGCCATCCTTGGTGATGTGACCAATGATTATGGTTGTAATATCATGCTGTTTGGCAACTTCCAAAAAACTTACAGCGCTTGCCCTGATTTGTGATAGACTGCCAGCTTCCGAGTCGGCATGATTTGAGTACACGGTCTGAATCGAGTCAATAACTAAAAGTTCGGGGTTGAGCTTTATGGCAGTGGCGGCAATTTTTTCCGTATTTGTCTCAGCTAAAAAATGTAGATTATCAAAGTTGATGTTTAAACGTTCAAGACGGTCTTTGACTTGATTAGCAGATTCTTCACCAGAAACATATAAGACTGGTTTATTTTTTTTTAGCTCATTGACGATTTGAGCCACGATCGTTGATTTGCCAATACCTGGTTCGCCACCAAGTAGTATCAAAGAGCCCGGAACTAAACCACCACCAAAAACACGGTCAAGCTCGATTAGCCCAGTTGATAGACGCTTGTTTTCTTGTTTTTTTAGGGTGGCTAAATCAATTGTTTCGATGGCATTCTGCTTATGACTGTCTTTATTGTTTGTATGGGCATCTTTAGTTTCTTGAACGATTGTGCCCCAGCTGCTGCATTCAGAACAACGCCCAGTCCATTTAGGATACTGGGCGCCACATTTTGAGCAGGTAAATATGGTAGTTATTTTGGACATTTAGTTGCAGTTTGGGTCGACTTTTGTGACAAATGGGTCTTCGGTAGTAGAAAAGCAACTTGCATCCAGACTTTTGGTAGCTGTGACCGACTGACTATTATTACTACTGCTATGTCGACTGGTTATTAATAAATATTTAAAAGCAATTACTCCGATAATAAGCGTGCTAATTGAAAATATGATAAACAGTTTGTTTGATTTTTTTGTTTTCATTATTTTAGTTTAATCTTGTGTAATAAGCCAGTTGCTTTGTCATTAAAAAATAAATTACTACCATCGGCCGAGATGCTCATTTCAACGATATTCAAATCTGTTTCAGGGACGGCAATCTTGGTTTTTAAGCCACTTTGCACATCGATCTTGTAAATGTCATCAGCCGTGTTGTCTGCCATTTTGGGAAAGAGTCCTGCCCCTCTTTCAAGTTCTTTTGGTACAGCACAGTACAATGTGGTGTTGTCTGCAAAAGAACACTTGTCAGCCCAGGTATTTATTTCTAAATTTTTAGTATTTTCGCCGATATGTTCACCCTGGGCAGGTACCACATACATGCTTGGCTTAAGGTCTGATGAATCGGAGTAGGTACTGTAGGCCAGGACATCGCCTTGTGGTGACCATTGCGGTCTGAAGTCACGACCATCAATGGTGGCTGATTTAAAATTTTCACCATTCAAGCCGACAAAGTAGACTTTTTGCGAATTCAGCCCAGCACCTTCTGTGTACATGGCCACAATTTGTTTGTTTGGTGACCATGACGGAATAATACTGGCTTCATCGCCGATTCGTTCGACGGGATAAACCTTGTTGCCATCAGCTGACGTCACCGCTAGCCAACGATTGTTCACATCATTTGCCATTGTTTTCATAACAATCTCGGAACCGTCAGGTGAAAATGAAAAATCCTTCCAATGTTCGGGCAGGGTAATTTGATTTTGCTTATCAAAATCATAAATGGTTTTTGAGCCATCAGGATATTCTAAGATGGCCTTGTTGTTAGCGCCTGACCAAGTAACTTTTTGAACTTCGAAAAAGCTTTTATCCGATAGGGCAGTCTTGTTGCCATTGGCATCGATTTTGTAAAATTTACCCTCAGTTGAGTCATAATACCTGGCATCATTTGAGCCTTTGGCCATATTGACACCATAGCTGGGAGTATTGGTAAGAGTTTCGACTTTGGTAATACCACCTTTGGCGACTAAGTCAGCGGTGCTGCCTGTGTCAGGAGTTGGTGTGTTGTTATTAGTATTTTGACCAGTTAATTTTTGTTCTGTGCCGTTATTAATGATTTGATTGTCAGTGCCAAGAGAGGCAGACGGCAAGCCAGTTTGACTTTTGCCCGATTGATCATCGGTTATCGGTATGGTAGTGACTGATTGCTTAAAGAACACTATGTATAAAAAATAGCCAATTAGGGCAGTGAAGCCAATAAAGGCTAGGCCGATCATTAATTTCTTGTAGCGTTCAAAAAAATTCATAAGGTCGATAATATTTGATAAAAATTGTTTGTCAATCAGCTCTTATTATTATATAATATAATCATTACTTAATAAAGTGCTATATGGGAATATTATCTTCACCTGAAACCGGATACCTTGGTATCGATATGGGCAGTTCTGGTGTAAAAATTGTTGAATTAACCAAGGTAGGCGATCAGGCCAAGCTGCTAAGTTATGGCTTTAGTGAAAATTTGACACCTGATGCTGAAGTTAAATGGAGAAATGATAATGATAAAATTGCTGAATTGATAGTCAAGACTATTGCGCAGGCAGGCATGAAGGCGACTTCAGTCGTGGCTTCGCTCCCGGCTTATTCGGTTTTTTCTTCAATTATAAATCTGATTGATATCGACAAGGAAAAGATTGACCAAGCAGTCGAATGGGAAACTAAAAAAGTTTTACCGGTACCGATCGAAGATGTAGTTCTAGAATGGCGCTTGATCGAGTCTCGTTTGGAAAATAACCGAGAACTTTTAAAGATTTTTGTTATTGCGGCTCCGCGTGTACTGGTTACCAAGTATCAAGATATTTTTAAAAAAGCCAAATTAAAATTAATAAACCTTGAGTCAGAAACATTTTCGTTGATCAGGGCCTTGATGGGTCGCGACAAGACAACGATTATGATTGCTGAATTTGGTGCAACAACCACTAACGTATCGATTATCGAACGCGGCATACCTTTTTTAAATCGTAGCATTGAGATTGGTGGTGATAATTTGTCAAAGATTTTGGCGCAAAAAATGAGCATTAGCCTGGAAGAAGCAGAGCAACTGAAGTTTGATCTGGGCATTAGTGCTATCGATTCGGCTGATTCGCAAATATCTGAAACTATTCAAGAGTCTCTAAGTCCTTTGGTTAATGAGATAAAATATTTAATAGGCCTTTATCAGGGACGAGGTGACAAGAAGGTAGAAAAATTAATCCTAACTGGCGGCTCAGCTTTGATTTCAAATTTGGCCAATTATCTTTCGCGTATTTTAAATATGAATGTAATAGTTGGTGATTCTTGGTCACATATCTCGTATCCTTTGGAGCTTAAGCCGCTTTTGACTGAAATCAGTCCTAGATTGTCAGTGGCGGCAGGCTTAGCTCTTGATAGATTTGAATAAATATGCCAAAAATTCTGGCAAAAAAAACTAAAAAAAACCTAGAAACGATAACTCCAAAAAATTTGCATCGGTTGGATTTTTTTGATTTGGCAATCGATAGATTGTTTGGTGTTGTGGTGGACACGGCGATCAATGAGTCGGTGACGGCCATTCATTTTGAATTTCAAAAAAATGGCGGCAATATCAGGTTCCGTCATCAGGGTAAATTAAGAATAGTTTATGCATTCGATCGGGTGAGATTTTTGGAATTACTTAATTATGTTGTTAATTATTTTGATTTCGAGAGTCAACACAAGCTTCCTCAGTTGAGTCGTCTAGTTTATCAGCAAGACGGTCGCCAGTACTATTTAAACGCTTCGTGGATTAAATTGTCACAAACTGAATCTCGCTTGGTGATTAATATTAATCATAACCTAGATAAAAAAATTACTGACTTACCAGTTAATAATTTCACCAAAGCGGTTTTGGACAAGTATTTAAAGAAAAATCTGGCAGCCACGATAGTAACTTGCAAGCAAGTGGAAAAACGCAAAGATTACCTATTTTCTCTGGCCTTGAGTAATTTAAGTGAAAATGAAAAAGCGGTATCGATTGAGTATTATGTCTCTAAAAATGTTACTAAGATTGAACAATTACAAATCAGGCCAGAAATTGGTTTTACTTGTGATACTGCTCTGAGAGCGGTGATGGCCCAGGATTTTGATGTGATAATTATCGATGAATTAAAAACCACGGCTGAGCTTGACTTTGCGCTTCATTTGGCACTCGCCGGCAAGAAGGTTTTTATCGGCATGATTTTTGATGGCTTAAATGATGTTTTTAGATTTGTAAGACATCAAAATATCGACCTAGATTTATGGTTTTTGGTGGTTGGTGGGGTGTTAGTCGTCAGAGAAATTGAAAAGGTGTGTCAAAAATGTCGTCAAGTTATTAACATTGATAGTCAAGCTAAAGATCTAATTCAGCCTGAAATCAATAACTTGCCAGTTAAGGCAAAAATAGTTTTCGCTAAATTGATATCTTCGGAGTGGCATTTTGTCGAGGGCGTCGGTTGTGTGTCATGTCAAAATAGTGGCTTAACAGGACTGACCGACTTGGTGGAATTTGCGCAGATTAACAAGAAATTTAAAAATGGCTTAATTAATAAGACTGGCCAATATCGATTGATTGATTTAATAGACGACACTACCTTGGTTAGTTTGCGACAGGATGCTCTGATTAAGGCCTTGTCTGGTGAGCTAGCGTTTAATAATATTTTAAAACTAGATCGTTATATTTAAATCAATGAACAAGCCTAAATTATTAATTGTAGAGGATGACTCATTTTTACAAAGTATTTATGCTACCAAATTTGAGCTCGAAAATTTTGAGGTCTTTTGTGCTGATGACGGGGAAAAGGGTTTAAGACTTGCTAGAAAGGAATTGCCAGACATTGTTCTCCTTGATATTGTGATGCCAAAAATGAATGGCCTTGATGTTTTGCGAGAACTAAAAACTCATGATGAGACAAAAAATATTATGGTTCTATTGCTAACAAATCTTAGTCAGCGGTCAGAAGTGGAGAGTGGTCTGGATTTGGGAGCAGTGGATTATTTGATTAAGGCTCATTTTGTGCCGGCGGAGGTGGTGGCTAAGGTCAAGAAGCTCTTAAAGCTAGTTTAATGTGGTGAGTTGTTTTAGAGTGATTGTTTTAAAAAAATAATTGATTGAATTATTGCTTACTTGCCTTGCCACTACCGGTTATATATAAATTTATGTTATAATGTGGATAACTGTTTTTTAATAAACATATTTAATAATTAGAAAGGAGGTGAAATAATGAATAAAAATCAAAAAGGCTTTACATTAATTGAGTTGCTCGTTGTTATCGCGATTATCGGTATCCTGTCAACTTTGGCAGTTATCTCTTTGAATAATGCTCGTACCAAGGCACAAGACGCCAAAATAGTTTCAGATGTTAAAAGCGTTCAGACAGCTCTTGAGTTGTTTCGAAATGACTGGAGTACTTATCCTGCTTCGAATGGCGGTTTTTTACCGACTTCAATTTCGACAGGCACCAAGGGTACGTCTGATTACGTAGCTTATATGGCGCAAACGCCAAAGTACGGCGGTGGTAATTATGTTTATCATGCAACTACTTCATTGGCTAATCCTGAGTTAATTTCTTACGATATACCATTCACTTTAAATGGTAAGACTGGTGAATTAAATACAGGTGCTCATACTGCAGCTCCTGGTGAAATTAGCAATTAGTTGAATTCTTATTGGATCCTATTAGGAATTTAAAACAAAAAACCTGCCTTGGCGGGTTTTTTGTTTTATTGATACAATACACAAATGCAGGAAAAAATAATTTCAAAAATTAATCATTTAATAATTATTAGCTTAAGCGCTGGTTTTTTTGCTTTGCCCTTGGTTTTTAATTCGCAAATTTGGCACTCTTTTGAATTATTTAAAATTTTCGTCTTTAGCGTATTTATTTTTTGGCTAGCACTATTGTTTGTAGTGAAAAGTTTTTTAACCAAAGAACTTGTCTTGCCGCAAAATAAAAAGTTGCTGTACCTTTGGGCATTATATTTTACACTAAGATTTTTGAGCGCATGCAATTCTGAATTTCGCAGCGTCGCCTTTTTTGGTTCCGCCATGCGAGGTTTTGGCTTTTTTTTAGAGCTCGAGCTGTGGTTATTATTATATTTAGTATTTGCTTGGTGGCCATTAATTCAAGAAAAATTAAGATATTTTTTGCTTGCCCTGACTGCTGCGGCTAGTTTGGTTAGTATCTATGGTTTACTTCAGGTGGCCGGTCTAGATTTTTATGAGTATGAAATATTTGACCCGGTGCGTCTGCGAGCGGCCAGCACTTTAGGTCAGCCAAATTATTTGGCAGCATATTTACTCTTTAGTCTAGCTTTTAGTTGGTGGGGGTATTTAGTAACTAAGAGCAAATTAAAGTTTCTTTATTTAATCTCGTGGTTGTTACAGTTGCTAACGCTTGTTTTTACTTTAAGTCGTAGCGGTTGGCTTGGTTTATTTGCAGCCGTATTGGTCAGTTTTATTTTTTATTTGAGGCAATTTAAGGCAAAGAAATGGATACTTTATTCAGTCTGTTTGTTGACATTTTTGTTGCTAGCCATGACTGCTGGTTTTTTAATAACCAAAAATACGGCCAGTGAAAATATTTTTATTAATTATAGCTCGGTTGGTAATCGTGTTTTAAGCACTTTTAGCTTAAATCAGGGGACGTATAGGTTTGGGCTTTACCGGAGCGGCTTAGACTTAATTTCCAAAAAACCCTTACTCGGGTATGGTCAGGACACGCAAGAGCTTTATTTGTATCGCTATTATAATGGCAGTTGGGCAATTGTCGAGGCCATAAATGCCAATCCTGACAGACTGCATAATATTTTTCTCGATTTTATTTTTGAGTCAGGCTTGGTGACTTTTAGTGTAGCTTTAATATTGGCCTGGTTTGTTCTAAGAGTTATTAAGCAAGCATATAAAACTCGCCTTGATTTGCAGGAGCAAAAAGTGGTTAAATTGTTGTTACTTGCTCTCTTGGGTTTTTTGGTTAGTTTATTGTTTTCATTTATTACTATCGTAACGGCCAGTTATTTGGCTTTGACTTTGGGAATAATTTTAGCCTTGGTTAGTGAGCGCCAGGTCATTACTCTTGGGCAGCGGAGTTATTATTTAATAATAATATTGCCATTCCTCGGTTATCTCTCTTTTATTTATATTCAAGGCATCATGGCAAGTCATTATTTTCGTCAGCTTAACCTGGCTCGCAACCAAAACGACTATCTTGTTTGGGCAAATAAAATTACTGTCACAGCACCTTCCAACCAATTTGAGGGTTTTTACCGGGCTGAGTTATTAGCTACTACCTTAAGCTATCTCGATTCGGGCGTGATTGATAAAAATGCTTTTGATTTACTGTTAAAAAAAATATTAAATACTGATAACGAGCCGCAGACCTTTAGGGCAAAATTAAGCACCTTGATGGTTTTGACCAGATTGTTGCCACCAGGCTTACCTAGCGGCCAGAGCCAGCTATTTTTGCTCATAAATGATAAATTTAGTCAGCTTAAAAAAAATACTGGCGGTTATGCCTTAGTCGAGCTAGCTTGGGGTGATCTAAATTATCGGGTGGGTGATTTCTCAAGGGCCATAATACACTATAATAATGCCATAAAGCTCTATCCAAATACGACTGACAAAATGATGAATCTAGAGCATCGAACCATGGTTATACGCGAGGAAAAGCTGGTCTATAAGAAATCCGCTGACACATCTATTATGCTTGGTCAGCTGGATATGGCTTTGGAGTATATAAAAACCGGTAAAAGGTTAGATCCCATGGACGTTGATTGGCTTAAGCTCGAAATCGAGGTATACAAGACCAAAGGTGATAAACTGAAAGTTAAGAGTTTACATAAGGCTGGGTCAAAATTATTTCCCCAGGATGACTATTTTAAAGTTAGCTAATCTATTATAATTAAAGCAGAGGAGTAATACTATATTTATGTTAAGTTTTTTAATTATCTTTGCCGGTTTGTTTGGTCTGGTAATTGGGTCGTTTTTAAACGCCCTGATTTGGCGACTCCATTCGGGTGAAAGTATGATGGATCGATCACGTTGTCCGAAGTGTCATCAAGTAATTGCCTGGTATGATAATTTACCAGTTGTGAGTTATCTGCTCTTAAATGCCAAGTGTCGCCACTGTAAAAAAAATATTCATTGGCAATATCCTGTCGTCGAGATGACGACGGCTATTTTATATATACTAAGCATAATGGCTTTTAGGGATATGCTTTCTTCTTTAAATCTTGATTTATTATTCAATGTTTTGAGGGTCTGGTTCGTTATTGCGGTAATGATCATTGTTTTTGTTTATGATTTGAGATGGTATATTATACTTGATAAAGTAATTTTTGTAGCAGCTATAGTCTTGTCCATTTTTTGGTTAATTGATAATTTACTGTTGAGGTCGAATTTTAACATTTATAGTTTTTTGCCCTTGTTGTTAGCAGTTATCAGTGGTTTTGGCTTTTTTTGGTTGCAATACGTCATTTCAAAAGGCAAGTGGATTGGAGGTGGCGATGTGAAGTTGGGTATTGTCATTGGCCTAGCCTTACCGCTAGCTGGTCACACGATTGCCGCAATTTTTTTGGCATATATGTTAGGGGCAATATTTGGAATAGGCTTGATAGTATTTGGCAAAAAAAGTCTTGGCTCTAAGTTGCCGTTCGGCACCTTTCTGGCTGTCTCGGTAGTGGTAATTTCACTTTGGGGTGATAGGATTATCGGTTGGTATTTGAAAATATTAGGATTTTAAAATGGAAAAAATTGAAGCTATAAAACGCATTGAAAAATTAAGATTAGAGATAAATAACCATCGTTATCTTTATTATGTTTTGGATGCGCCTGAATTGACCGATGCAATGTTTGATTCATTGAATAATGAATTAAAAATTCTTGAGGCGCAGTATCCTGAACTGATTACGCCTGACTCACCGACGCAACGTATCGGAGCGGCACCGCTTGATAAGTTTAACAAAGTTGCTCATGCCAGAGCGATGATGTCTTTGTTTGATGCCTTCACAAGGGAGGATATGTATGAATGGGAGGCGAGATTGAAAAAAATAGTGCCCATGGAAAAATGGCAGTATTATGTTGAGTTGAAAATGGATGGCTTAGCTATGAGTCTGGTTTATCGTGAGGGGAAGTTTTTTCAAGGCGCAACACGCGGCGATGGCAAGGTTGGCGAAGACGTTTCACAAAATCTTAAAACCATCGAGACCATACCTCTAGTCCTCAGAGTACCTAGTAAAGATGAGTTATCAGGTATTGGGCTTGATGAAATGGAAATTGGCAAGCTATACGAGCTGTTAAAAAACAATCAGCTTGAGATTAGGGGCGAGGCAATTATGACCAATAAGGTGTTTAAGCTTTTAAATGAAAAATACAAAAATGAAGGTCGGGCGCTTTTGGCGAATCCGCGGAACGCCGCCGCTGGCACCATTCGTCAACTAGATCCACGTATAGCAGCTGAGCGCCAGCTAGAGTTTTATGTTTATGCTGTAATTGCTGATATCAAATTCACCTCACATGAACAAGAACACAAATTGGCTAGCTTGTTAGGCTTTAGAGTGCTGCGAGAAAATAAATCGTGTTCAAGTCTTGAGGAGGTTTTTGAGTTGCATGATAAATTTGAACACGAGCGTGACAAGGTAGGTTTTGAATGTGATGGTGTGGTGGTTATGGTTGACAATCTAAGCCTTTGGGATAAATTAGGTGTGGTTGGTAAGGGACCAAGATATGCTATGGCCTATAAATTTACCGCTTTTGAGGTGACGACGCGACTCTTGTCGGTTGACTGGCAGATCGGACGAACAGGAACTTTGACGCCTCGAGCAGTTTTGGTGCCGACGGCGATTGGCGGTGTAGTGGTTAGGCATTCAACACTTCATAATATGGACGAGATAAATCGTTTAGGTTTAAAAATCGGCGATACGGTAATTCTGCAAAGAGCTGGTGATGTTATTCCAAAAATTATCAAGGTTCTAAGTGGCTTGCGTGATGGTAGTGAATCAGAGATTGAGCCGCCAAAACTTTGTCCGATTTGTGATAGTCCCATTGAGCAAGTTCAAGGGGAAGTGGCTTATAAGTGCGTTAATAAGAATTGTTATGCTGTGAATTTGAGACGACTTTCGCATTGGTCTTCTAAGGGGGCTTTAGATATTGATGGTCTTGGTCCCAAGATTGTTGAACAATTGGTTAGAGAGGGTTTGGTCAAAGATGTTGGTGATTTTTATGAGTTAAAAAAAGATGATTTACTAAGTTTGGACCGTTTCGCACAAAAATCAGCGGATAACCTGATTGAGTCTATAGCTTCTAAAAAAGATATCGAGCTCTCGCGCTTTCTTATTGGTCTGGGAATTCAGCATGTGGGTGAGGAGACGGCTATACTTTTGGCGAGCGAATTGCAAAAAATGGTTAGTGGATTAGAAAATTCAGATCATTTTAGTATTAGTGAATTACTTGAGAGTGTTAAGGCTCTAACTATGGAAAGTTTGCAGTCATTACCCGATATAGGGCCGATTGTAGGTTTAAGTATATATCAGTGGTTTCTGGAGGCTCATAATCTTGCATTATTGCATAAACTTGAAAAAAATGGTGTAACCTTAAAGGTTGTAAATTTAAATAAAAGTGCTCAAAATAGCCAAATAGCCAATAAAACCTTTGTGCTGACTGGGTCATTATTGAGTTTGACAAGGGATGAGGCAAAAGCTAAGATTAGAGCATTGGGCGGGAGTGTTACCGGGAGTGTGAGTAAAAATACTGATTATGTTATTGCCGGACAAGAAGCTGGCTCTAAATTATCGAAGGCCGAGGAGCTGGGTGTGGAGGTGTTGAGTGAAGAAGATTTTTTAAAATTGGTTAAGAAATAATCGTCATGTAAAGGTGGACATTTATTCGCCTTGATAAATAATTGACAGTTTAAAACAATGAAATTAACAAGAGAAGAAATAGAACATGTGGCCAGACTTGCCAGGCTCGAGTTGACAATTGAGGAGGTTGAGCGCTATGGCAACCAGTTGTCTGGCGTTTTGACATACATAGACCAATTGCGTGAGGTTGATACGACTGGCGTCGAGCCTACAGCACAGATTACTGGCCTCGAAAATGCTTGGCGCGAAGATGTCGTGCTTGATTGGCCAAGCAAGGAAAGATTGGCTGCTATAAATTCAGCCCCAGAATGTGAAGATGGACAAATCAAAGTTAAGCGAATTTTGGAATAAAATCAGGATAGTTCATCGTAAGGTTTTAACCTTTTAAATAAAATTACGGTTCGTCTTGAATAAAGATATTGAGTATGAAATTAAACGAATTAACAATAAGAGAGGCGCGATTAAAATTGGAACAAGGCGAAATAACTTCGCTTGAATTGACTCAGGCTTGTTTGTTGCGGATAAAAGAGGTTGATCCCATGATTCACGCTTGCTTGACGGTGTGTGAAACTGAGGCTTTGACCGAAGCGGTTAGAGCAGATGAGCGCCGTGCTCAAGGCGAAAAGGGAGAACTGCTAGGTATTCCATATTTGTGCAAGGATAATATTTTGACCAGTGGCATAAAAACTACGGCTAGTTCAAAAATGCTTGAAAATTATATTGCACCTTATGACGCCACTGTCGTTAAAAAATTGCGCGAGGCGGGGGCGGTGCTGCTTGGCAAAGTTAATCTTGATGAATTTGCTCATGGCGCCTCCACAGAAAATAGCGCCTTTGGAGTAACTCATAATCCCTGGGATTTAGCGCGTGTCCCTGGTGGTTCATCAGGTGGCTCGGCTGCCGCCGTAGCTGCCGATATGTGTTTGTTTGCCTTGGGTACCGATACGGGTGGCTCTATTCGCTGTCCAGCCGCTTTTTGTGGTGTGGTTGGTTTAAAACCGACTTATGGTCGCAGTTCAAGATTTGGTTTGGTCTCAATGACTAGCTCGACTGATGTGCCAGGTGCCTTATGCAAAACGGTTGAAGATGTGGCGACGGTACAGAAAGCCATTTCTGGCTTGGATAAATTTGATGCCACAACAGTTGATGAAAAAATTGTTAATTATAACGAAAATCTGGGTAATAGTATTAAGGGACTTAAAATCGGTTTACCTGAGGAATATTTTACGGATGGTACTGCTGAGTCGGTAACGCAAGCGGTTAATCGGGCAATCGAACAGTTAAAGCAATTGGGCGCAGAATTTGTGTCAGTTAAATTGTCGCATACTAAATACGCTGTGCCAGTTTATTATATCTTGACGCCATCAGAGTTAAGTTCAAACCTAGCTCGTCATGACGGTATCCGTTATGGCTTTTCTACTTACCTCGAGGAAAAGAATTTGCAGGACGTTTATAACAGGACTCGCGGGCGGGGTTTTGGTGAAGAGGCAAAGCGAAGAATTATGCTTGGTACTTATGCTTTGTCTGCGGGCTATTTTGATGCTTATTATTTGCAAGCCCAGAGAGTTAGGACTATAATTAAAGAAGAATTGGATCAGGTACTTAGGGAAGTTGATTTGTTGTTGACGCCAGTTTCGCCTCATCCAGCCTTTAAGATTGGTGAGCAGGCCAATGACCCGCTCAAGATGTATTTGGAGGACATCTTCGTTACTAGCCCATCATTGGCCGGGCTACCAGCTATGTCAGTACCATGCGGTTTTTCAGAGATTGATGGCAAACAATTGCCTCTTGCTTTCCAGTTAATTGGTTCGAGGTTTGATGAGAATAAATTATTACAAGTCGGTCATCAGTATCAAAAAGTTACAAATTTTCATTTAGCTAAAGCTAAAATATAAAAACAATATGCTATTCAAAAGGAAGGATGAACAAAATAACAATAAAATTATCTTGACTAGTGCGGTGATTTTTTTATTTATAATTGCATTTGTGTATTTGCAATTTAATAAAACGCTGCAGCTAAAAAAACTTACTAGTAATGTTGGTGAGCAGACTGAAAATTTTGCAACTACCTCTGTTGTCGAACCTGTTACTGATTCAGTCGGTGAGTCGTTACAACCCAACAAGCCTAGTTATAGCGATATTGCAAATGATAGTAAAGAGGTTAAGAAAATTGATGTCTCAGAGGTTCTAGGAAAAGATGAAATTGTAAAAATTAAAACCATTGAGCCAATTTCGGCAACCGATCATGTGAGAGGTGATGCTAATGCGCCAGTACAGATAATTATTTATGGTGATTTTGATTGTCCCTCAACTGCTTTATTTAGTGAAATTATTAATCAGGCAAGAAAAGAGTTTGGCAATAAAATAGTGATAGCTTTCAGACATTTTCCTCTTTCGACCGCTCATCAAACGGCTCTACCAGCTGCTATTGCTGCCGAATGTGCAAACGAGCAAGGTAAATTTTGGGAAATGTCTGATGAATTTTTTAAGGCCACGGCTAAAAATCAGTTATTCAGTGAGAGATTTTCTTTTATGGCTAAAAATTTAAAATTAAACACACAGAAGTTTGACGCCTGCTACAAGGCTGAAAAATACAAGGATGTTATTTTGGCTCAAGCAGAAAAGGCAAAACAATTTGGTGTTATTGGTACGCCGACAACCTTTGTAAACGGGCAAGTGGTTAATGGGGCTACACCCATGGACGATGGCAAACATGGTGATGGTAGCTATATGGAAGGATTACGTAGTATAATCAATAAACAGCTGCAAAAAAAATAATTGACCTTAAAATAAATTTAGCTTAATATAATGCTTGTCTGTTGGGCAAGCATTATTCATAGGAAGGTTCGCATAGAGGTCGAGTGCGCTCGCTTGGAAAGCGGGTAAGGTGTCAAAGCCTTCGAGGGTTCGAATCCCTCATCTTCCGCCAATCAAGAAAGGAATGAGAAGTTTATACTCCCTAGCGAAGAGAAGGGGTAAATCCCTCATCTTCCGCACATAATAAAACAGGCTCCAGATGGAGCCTGTTTTATTATGTGTTGGTTGGTGAAGGTGAAGAGTATCTTGCCGCTGCATAAATTGTGATGGGTAATACTTTTAATTTTATTAAGGTAAATATTCCTTTAGCCGTAGCTGTTATCGGTTAGGTATTTCTACAGATATTTTTAAAATAAAAAAAGATGATTTTAGTGTTAAAATCATCTTTTGTTTTGAGTGATTAAACCTTCATTTAAAGTTCATTGAGTCGAGGAAAGTCAGGTGCATAATCACGAAAGGCTTTATTGTCTTCATAAAGAGCGCGTGAGATACTGGCACGATCCATGTCGTTCGGTACTTCGCCACAAGCAATTTTTACCCACAACTTGGTCATATAATAACGTAGGCAATCAGCTAGATAAGTAATCTCATTTAGAAGATTGTTTGAGCCGGTTGGAATAAAAATATCGCTAATGTTGTCGGTGCCGAGGCGAACGGGAATTTCCCATTTAATAATCTCAAGTAGTCTGGTAATGCTGTTGTGCAGTGGTGCGTTGATGGGACGGAGTTGGCGCATCGACAATGCGGCGCGCGGACAACAAATAATACCAATGTTTTCCTTTTTTAAATTATCCAAGAGGATTTTAAAGCGGTACTCGTCGTAGCAGGCCGGCGAGATTGCATGCACAGCCCAAATCAGAGGTGCGCCACTACTTAGACTTTTTGTGTCACAAAGCCATTTGCTGGCTTCGATTAGGGTTTCGGTGCCATGTTCTGCCGGACTATTGGCTTGGTCAACATGAATCTGTACTTCTTTGTCCAGTTCCATGCCAAGCTCGAGCACGAGCTTGAGGTGTTGATTATAACCAATGCGATTTTCCGTATCGTCTTTCTCTGGTAGGCCGCCTAAGACATCGCTTAGCTTGGCGGCCTCTTTAAAAAGTTGCCAACGATCAGAATTTTTTTGCTTGAATCCGAAGATTGGCTGCGGGCCAATTTTAAAATTGATCTTGCTTGTAAATTCTTCTTTAAGCTTCAGGGCAGTTTCAATTGCAATCATACCAATGTCAGGGGTGGCATCAATGAGCGAGACGATCTCCTTGGTGTTATTACGGACCGATTGTCCAAGCTGTTGCCTCATTCTGCTTTGCAGACTTTTTTTAGTATAGGCAATGCCTTTGTGAAGCTCACCGGTTAGACTTTGCTTGACTGACAAAGGGAAAGTGCCAGCTTCCAATGGGTCGATTCCTGCATGTGCCCAGAAACATGAGTCCAAAGTATTGGCTCGATCAAGATGTGTGTGAGCATTTATCCAACCACCATATTCATGAGACAGGCTAATAAGTTTTTCTTCGTAAGTTGATGGTTGGTGACTCGGTTGCTTGATGTTTTGTTTTGTCATTGTAACCTCCTTGGTTGTAGTTTTTGAAAGGTCATGTTAGATTGTATTACCTGACTGATTGCAACTATATCATACTTACTACCTCTGTCAAAATGGAGCTCTAGTGGTATTAAGTATTATAGTTTCAGATATTTTTTTAGCTTTTTTGTAGGTAAAAAGCCGCTAATTTTTGTTGGTGGCTTAGTTTTAAGCTGGAGAAATAAGCTCGAGCGTCTTAATGTTGGCATTTTTGTGCCCGACTTCTTTAATAAGTTGTCTTTTTTCCTGATAGCCAAGCTCTTTGAGTTTGCTTTGGGCAAGCTTGTTGAGTTCTCTGTCTGATATAGTATCTGACCAAATCGCTTCCCAGTCTTTTTGAGACTTGGCAGTTAAGGCCTCTATTTCTGCTTTTTGATGCTTGATCATTTTTTCGGCTACCCTCATGAAGAACTAGCCCTACCAAGGTTACTTGGCTATAATTATAGTATGTATAATAAATTTATAAAAATACATAGTTAGTATGGGAATTAGAAAAAATAATAAACATTGCTTAAAAATTGAGGCAGAAATCGATTTGCACGGGTTGACTGAAAAGGCAGCTGAAAGGGAATTATATTTATTCTTAAGAGATGTAGTACGAGAGCGTCTGAAATATATAAAAATCATAACCGGCAAGGGGCTGCATTCTCCTGATGGACGGGCAATTATCCAAGAAATGACCATAGATATTCTCAAGCGTTTGGAAATAAGCCATAGGATGGGCAAAATATTGGAAGGTGGTGACGGCGTAATTATCGCTAAGTTGCCCGATTAAATGTTGACTTTGCTAGTATTATATGCTATTCTCATATTAAGTAAGTGATTCCACGTTAGTATCTCGTTAATGCGTATGCAAGTGATGAGAGAGAGCAGGAAAGGTCGCTCTTACGTTATAAAGATAGAATTGTTCTTCAATTCTAAGTAAAAACTGCATATGGCTATTAAATTGTTTGTCGGATCTCTTTCATGGGGTACAACCGACGAATCATTGCGCGAATATTTTGCGCAGGCTGGTGAAGTTGCTTCTGCTATTGTTATCAAGGATAAAATGACTGGTCGCTCAAAAGGCTTCGGTTTCGTTGAATTCGCTGATGACGCAGCTGGAAAACAGGCTATTGACATGTTCAATGGCAAGGAGTTAGATGGTCGTACTATTACGGTCAACGAAGCTCGTCCAATGGAAGCTCGCCCTCCACGTCGTGATTTCGATCGCGGTGGTGATCGCGCACCACGTACTTCAAGCTGGTAAATTACCGATTTGAATATAGAAACAACCTACGGCAACGTAGGTTGTTTTATTTTGTGGTATACTATAAGATATGAGCACAATTCTAGCCGATAAGTTGAAATATTAAATTAGAATAATATGGATTTTTCAGTCTACAAAGATAAACTACCCATGTCTGGTCATGAAATTTTGCAGCGTTTTGGTTATGCGCATATTACGAGTTATCACACAGGCAAAGATAGCTATGCTAAACGAGTTTCAAGAGATCATTTTCCTCGATATCATTGTTATATTAAGGAGATTGGCAATCAAATCACTTTTAGTTTGCATATCGATCAAAAACAGGCTAGCTATCAAGGTCAAAGTGCTCATGCTGGTGAGTATGATGGACCGCTAGTTGAAGCAGAAATTAATAATTTAAAAAATCATATAGTTAATATGATTCAGCAGGTCTCAAATGCTAAAGCAGCAAAGCAGATAGTTAAAGATGAGAAAAAAATACCGTGGTGGAAATTTTTCTAATCAAAAAAAGGCCGATAAATTGGAATGAGCCTTGGTTAAAGCATAATGTATGAATCCATCAGACCAAATTAAAGCGCGATTAAATATTGTTGATGTAATTAAGGAGTACATTCAAATCAAGCCAGCGGGTGTTAATTTTACTGCCCGTTGTCCTTTTCATAATGAAAAATCGCCATCCTTCATGATAAGTCCTGACAAACAGATTTATCATTGTTTTGGTTGCGGTAAAGGTGGCGACATGTTCAGTTTTGTAATGGATATGGAGGGTTTGTCATTTGTTGAGGCGCTTAGGTTGCTTGCTCCCAAGGCAGGCATTGAGTTGAAGCGGGAGGATCCAAAAATTTCATCACAAAGGAATAGATTACTTGATATTATGGCTTTGGCTGTAAAATATTATCACTATGTTTTAATGGAGACGAAGCAGGGGGAAGCGGCTCGCGATTATCTGAAAAAAAGAGGCTTGCTTGAAGAAACAGTGGAGGAGTGGCAAATCGGTTATAGTCCAGACTCCTGGGAAGATTTAATAAAATTTTTACTAGGTAAAGGTTTTAATGAAAATGAAATTTTTTTAGCTGGCCTTAGTATTAAAAAAGAAGAAGTTGGGAGATATTACAATCGATTTCGTGGACGCATTATGTTCCCCTTAAACGATTTAAATGGCAACCCTGTAGCTTTTACGGCTCGAGTCAGTCCAGAAAAAGAAGCAACTGAGAAAATGGGTAAATATATTAATAGTCCACAAACGGCAATTTTTGATAAGGGTAAGATTTTATTTGGTCTTGATAAAGGTAAGCAAGTAATAAAAAATGAAAATTTAGTCATTGTGACTGAGGGGCAAATGGATGTTATTACTGCGCATCAAAATGGTTTCAGAAATGTGGTCGCTTCGTCGGGTACAGCGTTAACTGAAAATCAGGTGGCAGTATTAAAACGATATACTGATAATTTTGCCCTTGCTTTTGATAGTGATGCCGCAGGTCAAAATGCCATTCTTCGTGGTGATAATGTTATAAATAAATCAAAAGAGTCGACGGTTGAGGCGGCTGACAGGTGGGGACGCGTCAAAACATATCTTGACCCGACTTTAACGAGCTCAATTAATCTTAGTATAATTGAGATTCCAAATGGCAAAGACCCTGATGACTGTATAAGAAATTCACCGGAGATTTGGATCGAGGCGGTAAAAAATGCTAAATCTATTATGCAATTTTATTTTGACAAGACTTTGCAAAAATATGACATTATTAGTGTCGATGGTAAAAAGCACATTACTAAGGAATTGTTACCGACGATTATGCGTCTTGGTAGTCGCATAGAGCAGGAGGGGTGGGTTCAAAAATTGGCCAAGTTATTAGGCATATCTGAAAATTTACTTTGGGAGGCAATGCCAAGCCAGGTAGACGCCAAAAAAATATCATCAGAGTCGGTGCCAACCGAGCGACAAGCGAACACTCCAGCCACTAGGGATGCTGCTATGTCTGAACTGGCATTGGCCTTGGTTTTGAGATTTCCGGTTAACGCAGTTTATTTGTTTAATAATTTGCAAGTAGATTATCTGCAGGGTGAGCATTTGCGAACCCTTTACAAAAATTTAGTAATATATTATAATCAAAATAATGATAATTGGGTTAATAATCGTCCAGGCTCAACTGAGCAAGGGTTAATTCCACAGGAATCCAAAGACCAAGAAGGGGCTTACGTGCTGAATTATCACGATTTTAAAGAATGGCTTGTCAAATTTGATCTGACAAGCAATCTTTCATTTGAGGCAAAAAATCAAAAACAAGAATTCAATTCTGGGTTACTCGATCGACTAATAATGTTAGCCGAGAAAGAGTATTATTCGTTAACTGATGTGACTGCTAAAAATGAGTTAATTAAAATCGTACATTTTCTCAAAAAAAATTATTTACAACTCAGGTTAAAAAAAATCGAAGGCTTATTATCTCAAGCTGAAATGCGATCAGATAAGTTGGAGATTGAGGGTTTATTGGAGGAATTTAAAATTATTTCAGAAGAAC
>JBAWWA010000001.1:0-120141 GCA_037146995.1 bacterium | reverse complement strand
TTAGTTACTCGATCAATGGCCGACATAATCTCTTTATGATATTTTTTTTCTAACCAGGCTTTCGTAAAAGCATTGGGCACGCAAAGAACTACGATATTATCCTCATATGAGTTAATAAATGTGTCTTTGAACCAGGTAGTGAAATTTGCCCTAGAGAGTGACAATTCAATTTCACCAAGGGCAGCTTGCCAGAGCTGTTCGTTGGTCATAATTTATGATTATTTATTTAAGGTTTGCTAAAGATGTTTGCAGTATATCAGCAAAAAATAAAGATTAAAAGAGGTTAAATTTAGTTAAAAACTGTGTACAACAAGTGGATAACTTGTATTAAAAGGCCTTGCTAGTTGTGAAAAAATATGCCTAGAAAAAATACGTGCCAAAGGCATTGACCAAAACAAAAAATTATGTTAACTTTACCTAAGTTTATAAAACGAAATTGAAACGCTATGCCAAAGAGAACGTATCAGCCGAACAAGCGAAGAGCTAAAAAGAAACATGGTTTTTTAAAGCGAATGCTTACTAAGGATGGTCGCGCAGTCTTGAAAAGACGTCGAGACCGTGGTCGCAAGAAACTTTCAAAATAGTATCTTTATTTATGCTGAAAAAAAATCAGCGTATCACAAAAAAGCGAGAATTTGACTTAATTTTTAAAAAAGGCAAATCAGCATATAGTCCGTTATTAGGGGTTAAGTCGTTATTAAACAGCTTAACCCTTAATCGTTATGGTCTAATCGTAAGCAATAAAGTCTCAAAGCGTGCTAATGTTCGTAACAGTATTAGAAGAAAACTTCGAACATTGCTTTTTAAACTGGATTCGAATATTTTTATAAAAAATGATATTATAATAATCGTCTCCCCTGCTGCAAAAAATATTACTAGTGCGGACATGGAAAAACAATTATCTGTGCTTTTTAAAAAAAATAAGCTGATTTGATGAAAAAGCTGTTAATCCGCCTTATAAGAATTTATCAAAAAACCTTATCGTTTGACCATGGCTTTTTTAAATTCCTATACCCACATGGTTATTGCCGATTTTACCCTTCTTGTTCGGAATATGCTATTGAGGCTTTAAATAAACATGGTCTTGTTCGTGGAAGTTTTTTAGCAATTTATCGTATTCTAAAGTGTAATCCATTTAATAAAGGTGGTTTTGATCCACTAAAATAAATTATGTTCACAACTTTGTTTTTTCAGCCAATTTTTAATCTATTAGTGTTATTTTATAATAATATACCGGGTCATGATTTTGGCTTGGCGATTATTGCACTGACCATAGTTATTAAACTTTTGTTATATCCGTTGTCGCAAAAAACGATAAAGTCTCAAAAGGCATTAAGTGAGTTGCAGCCAAAAATTGAAGATCTTAAAAAAGAACATGGTTCAAAAAAAGAAGATCTGGCTCGCGCCACTATGAGCTTATATAAGGAGCACAAGATAAATCCATTTTCGTCTTGCTTGCCACTATTGATTCAACTACCTTTTATGTTTGCTGTGTTTAGGGTGTTTCAAGATTTTGGTAAAAAAGATCATGCAGCACTAGTATATGGATTTATAGGGCAACCGGATTTTAGTAACGGATTAAAGTTTTTACAATTTATTGATTTGGCAAAACCCAATGTATATTTAGCTGTTATGGCCGCTAGTGCTCAATACTGGCAAACTAAAATGATGATGTCGGATAAATTGCCTGCAAAATCAGAGTCTGGAAAAGAAGAGAATTTCGCTGCAATTATGAATAAGCAAATGTTGTATATGATGCCAATTATGACTATAGTCATCGGAATAACTTTGCCTGGTGGCTTAACATTATATTGGTTTGTTTTCTCGCTTTTCTCTGCTATTCAGCAAGTTATAGTTTTTAAAACTAGAAAGCTGATAGCTAGTGAAATTATTGCGAGATAATTAAGGGGTTAAGAAGTGTAGTTGGAAGCCTATTCTATTATATATAAAAACATAAGTCCACAATATTGTGGACTTATGTTTTTATAATCTATATCGACCAATGATAATTTTTGCACCATTTTTTAAAACAGAAACTGTAATTGGCGCAGACAGGGTTATGCAATCGTCTAAGGTGGCGGAGAAATTCCCGTTTATTAAAAATTTACTACTTATAATTGAGGTTGTGCTGGTGGTGGGTTTGCTCAAGTAATGATTTTTTATGCTAGAGTTGATGGTTAATTGTAACCGATGGGAATCGTTACTAATCGAGGCACCATAGTCTTCTGTTGAAGACAGGCATTTTATAGTAATAATTGACGGTGAATTTGTTTCTAGAGTTAAGTTATCAGCAGATTCAATAAATGATTTAGAAGATTTTATGGATAAATGATTTAAAAAAACTGAATTGTTCGCCACGCCTAGATCCAAGTGTGCAATTTTTCTAGCTGCTAATATATTACAAGCCTCCATTTCTGAGTTTATACCATAGGTTCGTGCTAGGTTGTTACCATTCTTTCCTATGGGAATAATGCCAATCGTCACATCGAGACCCTTAAGAATTCCAAAAGCTGAATTAATTAAGCTATCATTTCCAACTAACACAATTGTGCAGTTACTTTTTACTTCGTCCTTTATGGTTCGTTCGAGGTTGTGCATTGGGTTTAGGCGAACAATTTTGCCATTTAAGCCAAGATCGGTGAGTCTTGTCTCGATTTTTGCAGTAAGCGACTGATAATTTTTGCTATTTATTATTTGGTCATATATATAAACATACATATTATATTATTTAAGCCCTAGGGTTCTCCGTGGAACCTTTAGTAATGATTATGTGACCGTTGATGATTGCACCGTGTTCAATTGAGATTGATGTGGCTGATATGTTGCCCACAACTTCTGCATTTTTACCGAGATCTATTGATCCTGAAAGTTTAATGTCGCCATTTACTTTTCCTAATATTTTAGCATTACCGCCGGAAATTTGTGCGGTTATATGTGATTTTTCGCCAAAAAATAAACTTCCAAGGGTGGTAATTGTGCCCTCAAATTCACCGTCAATAATTAAATTGCCTTCACCTAAAAAATCCCCTTTTACTTTGACAGATCTGCCGATAATAGTGTCTGACTCCTTGCTGCCCTTTTCATCTCGACTGAACATGATTTTATCTTTAAAATTATTTATGCTTTAATTTTAGGCAACTTAAGTGTTGTTGTCAAAAAATAAACTTTAGTGTACTATACGTATAGCTTATGTCTAATAAGTAAATGATGCTCCTGTAGTTTAATGGATAAAACAATGCACTCCTAACGCGTCGATAGAGGTTCGATTCCTCTCGGGAGCACATATCAATACCAATCACACATTTTATTAAATTAGATATATTTTAATTGATTAATTTTAGGGCCCATAGCTCAGCTGGCTAGAGCGCTTCCATGGCATGGAAGAGGTCGCAGGTTCGACTCCTGTTGGGTCCACTTTTAGAACAAGACGGGCTTTGCTTACAGCCTGTCTTGTTTTTTTGTTGCCCCCAATAGAGCGTTTTTTGCAACCGCATAGTAAAATTATGTCAAAAATAATTGAATTAATTTAACATTGCTAAAATTTATCAGTTCCTTGTGGAACGTCTATACTTTAGTCTACATATTCTTGGACTAAAGTTTTTTTTATTTTTTAGGGGATAAGTCCAGGGAAATGTGGACTTAAATATATATATTGGCTAATTTTAGATAAATAAAAATGTGTGTAACTTGTGTAAAACTTTTAATATATTATTAAACAAAAATAATCGAGCTGTTTTTTTATAGTCTACGAAATTGTGGACTAAAGTTTTATAAACTGTGGCGGCGAAGGGTTGTTAATTGTTATTGATTTATGATATTATGGTTATATTAAGTAAGGTAAAATTTCATTATGATGGCAATTACTGGGGGGAGTACTTTGTTGGATGTGAATTTGATATTAAATAAAGGTAAAATAACTGATCGTTCAAAAATTGCTCACCTTGGTTGTGGGGCTTCTGGACATTTTGTTTTTCCTTCTGGACAAATTGTTGGCAAGGGTGGGGTGGTATTTGCTGTTGATATTTTAAAGACGGTTTTAGAAAGGATTGATAGGCAAGCAACTCAGGATAATTTATCCAATATTACAACTATTTGGAGCGATTTGGAGGTTTTTGGTGCAACAAAGATTGAGAATGCTAGTTTAGATGCGGCTTTTTTGGTAAATGTTTTATATGAATCCAGTAAAAGAGCTGAAATCTTAAGAGAATCTATTAGGTTGCTTAAAAAAGATGGTTTATTGGTGGTTGTTGAGTGGAAGAGTATTGCAACACCATTTGGGCCCTCGATTGAAAAAAGAGTTAGACAAGACTTGCTGGAAGCGGCGGGCAAAAAGCTTGGACTGCATTTGTTTGAGGAATTTGAGGCCGGACTCTATCATTACGGTTTGGTATTTAGTAAAATATAATTATGATTAAATTTTTAACAATTAATTTTTGGTTTGAAAGTCGTCCAGAGTTGACAACTTTTTTTGTTGATGGTTTGTTTGGTGTTTCACTATTTTTTTTGTTGATTGCCGCATTTAGCTATTATAATCAAAAGGAAAAGACAAAATTACGAAAATTTTGGATGCGACTTGAGTTTTATTCTGGCTTTAACTTTATAATGATATTATTGTGGTGGTTTTTTGCGCTTGAAGGTATTCCACTGCTGACAACTCGTTTTTTATTTTTTATATTTGGTCTAATTGATGTTGTTTGGTTCTCGAGTCTTGTGATTATGTTTAATAAGCTGCGAAAAAATCGATTACTGACAGCGCTTGATAGGGTAAAAAATAAGTACATACCGTAATATTAAGCCCGATTATGAAATCGGGCTTTTTAAAATAAATGCGTCTCAATAAGTTGATAGGTAATTGGGGCGAAGATATCGCCAAAAAGTATTTAATTAGAAAGGGATATACTATAATAAGCTGCAATATTAAGCTAGGCTATGGAGAACTAGACATCGTTGCGCGCCTTAAGTCTCTTCTTGTTTTTGTTGAGGTTAAGACCAAAACTATGAATAACTACGGTCTCGCAGTTGAAATGGTTAATGCTAAAAAAATAAAAAACATGAAATCTACTGCGATGAAGTATTTATCTAAATACTCATTGAGGTGTTCAAAAATTCGTTTCGATGTAATTACATTAGATGTTGATAGAATTAATAAAACAGCCAAGCTATGTCATTATAAAGATATAATTTAGTTTATGAAAAAATTATTAAGTTTGCTTTTATTATTATTTGTTGTTGTGCCATTTGTAACAACTGCAGCCCCTTTACCAGTGGATGTTTATTTTTTTAATGGTGCTGGTTGTCCTCACTGTGCCAAGGAGGAGGTTTTTTTATCAGAATTGGTCAAGTCTGGAGCAATAAAGTTGCACAGTTTTGAGGTTTGGCATAATCAAGATAACGCAGAATTGATGGGCAAGGTAGGAAAAGCTTTAAATGTTAGGACTAGCGGTGTTCCACTTACAATTGTTGGAAATAAATACGTCATTGGGTTTGATTCTAAAGATTTAGTTGGCAAAGAACTCCTCGGCCTTATTGCCTTGCAGGAAAAAAATGCCAATGGTGCTAACATTGTCTCTAATATTATTGCAAATAAGGATTTTGTAACTCAAACAAATAATTATGACGTTGACCGGAGTAAGATAATTGATTCTAAAGTGGCTATACCGTTTTTGGGTCAAATTTCAGCAGCCAGTATTTCGCTCCCAATCTTGACTATAATTGTGGGCTTGTTGGATAGTTTAAATCCTTGTGCAATGTGGGTTTTATTGTTTTTAATTGGAATATTGTTAAATATGAATGACAGAAAAAAAATGTGGCTGCTTGGAGCTGTATTTTTAATATCCTCTGCGCTTGCGTATTTTGTTTTTTTAGCTGCGTGGCTAAACATTTATCAATTTATGAGCTACATTCGCTGGATTAACTATCTGATTGCTGCGCTAGCAATTGGTACGGGGTTATTTAGTTTTTGGGATTTTTGGGTTAATAGGAATGGGGGGTGTGATATTTCTGGTAATCCAACGCGACGGAAATTGATCATGGATAAAATTAAAAATTTTGCACAAAATGAAAGTTTTTTTGTTGCCATGTTTGGTCTTGCGGCCGTTGGCGCTGGTGTTAATATGATTGAATTGTTGTGCAGTGCAGGGCTGCCAGCTGTTTATATACCAATACTTACAGCTACGGCTAAAACTAAAATAGTTTATTACTTGTATCTTTTTGTTTATTGCTTTTTTTATATTTTGCCGCAATTGATTATTTTTATAATTGCGATGTTTAGTTTGAAGCAAGTTGCACTGGGCTCGAGAGTAACGCGCTGGTTTTCTTTAGTTAGCGCGGTGTTAATGATTACAGTTGGAATGTTACTGCTTTTCAGGCCCAATTTACTGGCAATATTTCAATAGTTATGAAAAGAATTTTAATTACAATATTTTTTATTTTTGTTTTAGTTGTACCTAATTTCCTTAACGCACAAGGCCAAACGTCTGGTGATAAGGTTTTTCAGGCAATTGTTACTGAGGTAGTCCAAGAAAAAAATAACAGTTTGCCTGATGGCACACAAACAACACAACAACAACTCAGACTGCATGGCCTTGACGGTGAGTTTAAGGGTAAGGATGTTTTTTATAATGGGATAGGAGATGTTGATGTAATTAAAAATAATTTATACAGGAAAAATGACAAAGTGTTGGTCTTGGCCTCGATTGATGACAAGGGTAATTATTTTTATTATGTTACTGATTATGTAAGAACTACTAGTGTTCTTTACTTAGGCTTAATTTTTTTGGTTATTTTGTTTGCTGTTGGTGGCTTAAAGGGTATACGATCTATTGTCTCACTAATTTTGTCGTTTTCTGTTATCATGTGGTTTATTGTCCCGCAAATACTTGATGGAGCTGACCCGGTGACAGTTACAATCATTGGAGCCCTTTTGATTCTCTTATTTATAATATATTTAACCGAGGGTTGGACCAAGGAGGCCCACGTTGGAGTTGTTAGTATATTTATTAGCCTTTTGTTTACGGTTTTTCTCTCATGGTTATTTGTTAACTTGGCAAAATTATCAGGTTTAGCCACGGAAGAGACAAGTTTTTTAATTGGTTTGGGCGTTAAGGCTATTAATTTTAAAGGCTTGTTAATGGCTGGCATTATTATTGGGTCACTCGGTGTTCTTGATGATGTTGTTATCGCCCAGGTAGAGACGGTGAATCAATTATATAAAATTGATGCTAAATTGTCAGTGTCTGAAGCTTTTAGCAGGGCATACAAGGTCGGTGTTTCACATATTAGCTCAATGACTAATACTTTGTTTTTGGCGTATGCTGGCGCATCTTTGGCTATATTAATTTTATTTTCTAGTGGACAGAGTGGTTATACCACGTGGTCTCAAGCAATCAATAACGAAATGTTGGCGACGGAAATTGTTCGTACGTTAGCCGGTTCAATTGGATTAATCTTGGCTGTCCCTCTTAGTACTTTTATAGCGGCTTATTGGCTTAAAAAATAAACAATAAAAAACCTCCGACGTGTCGGAGGTTTTTTTAAATCATGAGACCAATTTTTTCTTTAACTTGATTTAATGTTTTTTCAGCTATTGGCTTTAATTTATCTTTACCTGTTTTGAGAATCTCTGTAATATCTGGGTCAGAGAATGAATTGAAACGCGCTTGATAAGCGGTTAAAAAATTTCCAATTATTTCTGCTAAATCTTTTTTGAACACACCATAGCCAGAAGTGTTGTATTTTTTTTCTATAGTTTTAACAGATTCCTTTGATATCGCCGAATATATGGTAATTAAATTTGATATGCCTGGTTTATTAATGATGTCAAAAAGTATAGAGCTTCCTTCATCAGTTGTAGCGCGCATAATTTTTTTACTAGCGACTTTTGGATCATCAAGCAGGGCGATGTAGCTATATAAGGAACTCGAGGATTTACTCATTTTTTTTAAAGGGTTGTCCAGCGACATAATTCTAGCACCTTCTTTGCGTAGAACGATTTGTGGAATTTTGAAAACATTGCCGTATTGATTGTTAAAGCGCTTTGCAAGATCGCGACATAGTTCTACATGCTGAACCTGATCGTCACCCACGGGAACTGAGTCGGTTAAATATAAAAGTATGTCTGCTGACATTAAAATTGGGTAGTCAAAAAGGCCAACGCTGACGTTTTCTTGATTCGTGCCGGCCTTGTCCTTAAATTGCGTCATTTTTTTAAGATCAGACATTCTGGCGGCAACGCAATTAAGAATCCAGGCCAGCTCGGAGTGTTCAGAAATTGTAGATTGTTGAAAAATGACTGATGACTCCGGTTTGATTCCGGCTGCAAGATAGTGTTTGGTGACCTCTATTATTCTTGATTTTAAAATATTTGGATCTTGATTGATTGTTATGGCGTGTAAATCAACGATGCAGAATATTGAATTGTAATCGTTTTGAATTTCAACCCAATTTGATATGGCACCAATATAATTGCCGATTGTAAGATTGCCAGATGGCTGCACTCCTGAAAATATAGTTGGCTTGTTCATAAAATAATTTATTTATAAATAATTATTTCTTATTTATTAGTAGTTTGTAGAAATTTAAAATAGCCATTTGTAGCAATCATAGCCGCATTATCGGTGGTGTATTGAAGTTCTGGTAGAAAAAAAGCAGTTTCTGGTAGAGATTTTTTAATTGCTGAAGCTAGATGGGTCCTGAGTTGCTCATTTGCAGCAACACCACCGGCAAGTAATATGGTTTTTGGTCTGTATTTTCTGGCCGCCTTTATGGTTTGATGAATTAAGGTTTCCGTTACCGCAAGTTGAAATTCGTGTGAGTATTCAGAAATGTTGTGTTGCCACTGCGTGTCCTTTTGAAGTTGATATAATAAGGCAGTTTTTAGTCCTGAAAAAGAAAAGTCAAATCCGGGCTTATTAATCATTGGTCTGGGGAGTTTTACTTTCTTGCTACAAGTGTTTTGATTATACAAGGTTGCCTGTTGTGCAATTAGCGGGCCGCCCGGATAGCCAATATTTAAAAGCTTGGCGGCCTTATCAAAGGCTTCGCCTGCTGCGTCATCTAGCGTTTGTCCAATAATTTTAAACATTCCATGGTTTGTCATAAGCATGATGTTTGTGTGACCACCAGAAACCGTCAATATTAAAGCTGGAAATATTATTTTTGAATTGTTGATGAAATTAGCGTATGTATGGGCCTCAACATGGTTTATATTTATAAGTGGCAAGTTCCAAGCCTGGGCTAATGCTTTTGCGGTTTCTATGCCAGAAATCAAAGAAGTAACGAGCCCCGGTGTTTTAGTAACGGCAATAGCACTAAGGTTATTGGATGCGTTTGATATATTTAATCCCGCTAAGGTTAAAGCCTCGTTAATAACTGGAACGATATTTAACACGTGCTCTCTGGCAGCAATTTCAGGAACAACGCCGCCATATTTTTGATGTATATTAATTTGCGAGGAAATAACATTCGACAAAATTTCTACATGTTTATCTTTGCCGTTGATAACGGCAGCAGCTGTTTCGTCACAACTTGATTCGATTCCTAGTATAAGCATAACTTTATACTATTTTATATTTACTTTATTTACAAGACTTTTAAATGTATAAAAAAAATTTGGAGAAAATACTAAATTCGTGTATAATAATTTCATAAATGAGCTTTGACAATTTATATATTAATTAACTATTTTTAAGTTTTTCTTCCCATGCTTAAACTAAAAAAAATTATTTCGGTTGTGGCAATTCTCTCCCTGGTCACAACCAATTTGGCAAATCATGCCAATGCGTCATCTTTAACAGGTGTAAGTGATGCTCTGAGTAATTCTGATCTCAGTCAAATCGCGACACACACTGTAAGATTTACAATTAATACCGCCCTAATTAACACTGACTATGTAGACGTTGTTATGCCGGCTGGGTTTGGAACATCAACTTTTACAACAGGTTGTTTTAGCTCCTCAACTGCTAGCTATGTGTCGTCTCGGATTTATCGTTGCTCTGTAACTTCTGCAATTGCCACTGGCACACAATTAACTGTGAGTATCGCTAACATTTCCAATCCCGTTACATCAGGTAGTCAAACAATTACAATAACTTCGTATACTACCGGCGCAGTGGTTAAAGAAACAGCTAGCGCCATGGTAGCAGTTATAGATAACGTTAATGTTAGTGCGAGCGTTCCGGCCACTCTAACGTTTTCAATTACATCTGTAGCCACTGGCACAAAAATTAATGGAGCCACTACTACAGCCTCAACAGCTTCATCATCGGCAGTTTCTTTTGGTAATTTGCAAATCGGTACTAGTTCAATTATTGGCCAGCAATTATCCGTTACAACAAATGCTGCTGGTGGATATTCGGTGACGGTTCAACAAAACCAAGACTTAACAAGTAGTGGTGGTTCAAAAATAGCCACGTATGCTAACGGATCAGCCACAACAACAATATGGACCAATCCAACAGGTACGCTAGATGCCACGAGTACGTATGGGCACTTTGGATTTACCTCAAATGATTGGACTTTGGCTGCAGGTGATACTTTTGGGGCAACATCAACTCCAAAATATACTGGCTTTTCTGGTACAACTCCCGTTGAAGTGATGTACCACACTGGTGCATCAGACGGCACCACAATTGCCAAGGGTATGGCACAGGTTGCTTATAGAATTCATATTACAGCCTTACAACCAGCTGGTGATTACTCAAATATACTAACTTATATTGCTACGCCGACATATTAAGAAGTTATATTTAAAAAAAAACAGACGAAGATCCGTCTGTTTTTTTATTGTAGTGCTACGGAGAATCGAACTCCGGTTACCAGGATGAAAACCTGGTGTCCTAACCACTAGACGATAGCACCAAAAATATTTGAATAAAAAATAAAAGCTCTGCTAGGAGCTCTTATTTTTATACATCAATTATTGAGTACTGTCAAGGATTGATCACCGCTTCGGTTTACTTTAAGTCCGTTAATTATTGAGTTTTTGTCGATTAAATTTGCTGTTTTTTACTTTTATTGTCGCTATTGTTCTTGTGCTGTGCCAGTCTTTCTGCCGTAAATATCTTCATAGCGCACAATATCATCTTCTCCGAGGTAAGTGCCTGTTTGTACCTCGATTATAATAAGCTCTGAGTCAGCATCGTTTGCGAGTTGATGCTTGGTATTAGCTTCAATGTAGGTGCTTTCATTTGCCTTTAGTGTTAATGTATTGTCGCCATTTACAACACGTGCCACACCTTTTACAACCACCCAGTGTTCAGCTCTTTTTTTGTGTGATTGAAGGCTAAGGCATGATTTCTGATTAACAGAAATTTTCTTTACTTTGAAATTTTTGTCTTCGGTTAAAACCTCATATTGACCCCACGGGCGCAGTCCGATTTCATTAGGTTTTGCAGTTTGATTATTTGATTCCATAGCTTTTTGTAACTTGATGTAATTAATCTATAACTTTTAAATCAGCAAGATCTTCTTTGATAATTGATTTGTATTTCGAATTGCGTTTTAGCGTTGGCCTGCCTTCATGTTCTACAACATAGTAGGCAAAACCTTGCATCTTTTTTACCATTAAATAGTCGGCGTGACCAGGTAAGGTGACTGCATTATTTTCATCAAAATTTACAGGACTATTATCAGCTGTAACAAAATAAGTAGGGCCAATGTTGACAACCAGGTGACCAAAGCCTGCTGGTATAAAAATTTCTTCGCCAGCTCGTGCATGAACCACTCTGAATTCCTGTACTTCATCAGGAATCATATTTCCAGCGGTGTCGAGTGATAATTTTTGCAGTAAGGCTATTCCTTCACCGAAAATAAACCAATAGGTCTCAGCCAGTTCACCAATATGGTAGTGACCATAGGTCTTAATGTATTCACCACTGATAGTGCCAGGCTCCCAGACTGTGATATTTTTTTGATCGATGCCGCCACGGATCATGTAGTAGTGAATATCAGGCCCGGCACCGCCAGGATCCATTAAAACTTCTTGCATTTTTTCATGAGTACGAGCGGCATAGTGTTTTGGTACATTCTTGAAATTGATGTTCATTTAGATTCTCTATGGTTAATGATGATAGAATTATATCATCGAATTGTAAAAAGAGGAAAGTAGGCTGGAAAATAAAAAAAACTGGCAAAAAGCCAGTTTATTTATTTGTGCCGCGGGAGGGACTCGAACCCTCATGAAGTTACCCTCAACAGATTTTAAGTCTGTCGTGTATACCAATTCCACCACCACGGCACCTCGCTGCAGCTTTGCGCCGCATGTAATTAGTAAAGTAAAAAATGCAACACAAGCCTCGCGCTGCGCAAATCTTATGCATTTTAAATAACATAAGGTGTGTGCACCACGCAGCTCAGCCTGAACTAGAGCGAAGTTGTGGAGATGAGGAGAGTTGAACTCCTGTCTAATAAGTTTTTATAAACGCGTTTACAAAATTAGTCCATTTAAAAATTCTCACCGTTATCGTATAAAATTGACAAAATCGATAACTAGCCAGTTCAATAGTTTCAACTCTCCTTGTAGAACACTTGGGAGTCTATCCTAATGATATGATACCCGTGGTCAAGCTATTAGGCATTGCAAGTACGGATAGTTGCGGCTCTTAGGCGGCAACAGGTGCAAAAGCAGGGATCTTCCATGAGAAGGCTACTTTTGACGAAGTGTTTTTTGCACTTATTGATTTTTTGCAACCTTTTTAAGGTGCTTGCTGCGAACACCTTTTGAAGCGAAGATAAAAATGCTTATCATCGATACCCGGCATCCCCGAATGCCAGCTAAAAAACTTTTCTAGATTCTTTTGTTAAAGTTCTTAGTTGACGATCCTGATCTCGTTTTTTGATTGATTCACGCTTGTCATATTTCTTTTTGCCGCGTCCAACACCAAACTCAAGCTTTATCAAGCTGCCTTTAGTATAGATTTTGATTGGCACTAAAGTCAAGCCCTGTTCTTGTTTTTTGCCAATAAGCTGCTCGATTTCTTTTTTGTGAAGGAGAATTTTGCGAGACCTATCAGGTGAATAATCACCAACCTTGCCAGCTGCAGACTTATAAACCGGTATGTGTGCCCCTGTTAAGAAAAAAACAGGGAGTGCGTTAATAGTATTAAGTGAAGTGATGAAAGACCCCTTTAAACTCACATGCCCCGTTTTGATCGATTTTACTTCATGGCCGGCTAAAACAATACCAGCCTCGTAGGTGTCGCTAATTTCGTAGTCATATCTGGCTCTTTTATTAAAGGCAAGGATGCTCATATACCATACTTTATCCCTATTTCTCTTAATTATCAAGCACATAAGGATGGGCTTGCGCAAAATGTAATAATAATTTAATATATAAAACATGTTCCGACAGTAATTTAATTTAGCGGGTATCGTATAATGGCTATTACATTACCTTGCCATGGTAGAGAAACGGGTTCGATTCCCGTTACCCGCTCACTATTGAAACAACCGTTTACGGTTGTTTTTAATTTTTAAGTAAAATTATTTAAAAATCAAAGCTACCTGAACAATAATTACAAGGTGGACAAAATCGTAAATAGATGCTATTATTAGTAAATAATGTTTAAATAAATAGTTAATGAAAAGAACTTGGAGGCGACCGCAAAAAAAAGAAGAGGGTAAATTTTTTAGATCAAACTTGCAAATAAAGGCAGCTGAGCTTTTTTTGATTGATGAAAATGATGCGCCAGTTGGCAATGTTTCAGTTGAAATTGCGCTAAAATTGGCTGCAGATGCCGGCCTAGATTTAGTGGAAGTAAACCCAACTGCCATTCCTCCAGTGTGTAAAATTTTAGATTTTGGTCAGTTTAAATATGAAAAGGAGAAAGAAGCCCATAAGAAAAAAGTGCAACAAAAGAAGGTTGATATAAAGGGTATTCGCTTGACCGTGAGAATTAGTGATAATGATTTTAAATTCAAACTTGAGCAAGCAAAGGGTTTTTTATTACGCGGTGATAAGCTTAAGTTAGAGTTGATTTTGCGTGGTCGCGAGCGTCAACATCCAGAAGTAGCTATTGATAATGTGAAAAAATTTGTTAATGAATTAGAAAAGACCGAAGGATTAACCGTAGTTAAGGAGCAAGACTTGACAAGAAAGGGTTCAGGGTTTATTATGATACTGTTTAATAAACTCTCTTAGATTACCGAAATATCAGGGTAAAACTCTGTATTTTTTGTTTTAGAGCACTATAGCTGAATATATGCCAAAAATTAAAACTCATAAAGCTACTGCAAAGCGCTTTGTTATTACTAAAAACAATAAAATAAAGCACAGAAAGCCAGGTCAGGATCACTTTAATGCGCGTGCCGATGGTAATGCAACCAGAGAAAAGCGTCGTGATTTGAATGCGTCTGAAACTTATACAAAAACGATTAAGTCAGTAATGCCATATAACTAAACAGCAAGAAAGTTAAAAGAATAATATGCCAAGAGTAAAAAGAGGTACAACTCATGTAAAAAGACGTAAAAAACTGTTAGCAAAAGCTAAGGGTTATATGTGGGGTAGAAAAAATTTGATTAAACTTGCCACCACCGCTGTAGTCAAGGCAGGAGCTCATGCATATGCAGATCGTAGAAAGAAAAAACGCGTTAACAGGAGTTTGTGGCAGATTAAGATCAGTGCTCTCACAAAAGCCAACGGTCTTAGTTATTCAAAGTTTATGGGTGCAGTGAAGGCTAAAAATATTGTTATTGATCGAAAAATTATGGCAGATTTAGCAGAAAATAACCCACAAATATTGATCAAAATTTTAGAAGAAGTTAAAAGTTAATTTATGTTGATTTGGCTCAAAATCGCTCAGATTGTATCGGCTATATTACTGATAGTGGTGATTTTGCTGCAATCACAGGGCGCAAGCTTGTCTGGTGTTTTTGGTGGCTCTAACAGTGTTTATCGAACCAAGAGAGGTGTTGAAAAAACTTTGCTATATGCAACCATCGTTTTAGCGATAATATTTTGTGGCATCGCCCTTGCTTCGGTTGTTGTCACAAAATAAAATTCATCCTCTTTGAGTAATATAATTACTTAAACTCATGTTCTGTGAGTACTAACTCTTACAATTACAAGATTAAAAAAGTAACGACAAAAATAGCTAATTTTTGCTTTTTTGTGTTTTCTAAATTGCGATTAAGTAAAAAAATAATAAATTCGCATGCAAACTTAGATGAAAATCTTGTTTATTCCCTATCAGCATCAAGAATTCCTAGTATTAGTCAGTTAAGCTATTTGAATAGATACCTAAACAGAAAGGAAAAACTCACACTGAAATTGTCACTGCTAATGCTTTTACTTGCTGGCATGGTGCTTGGTGTTCGTTTTTATCTTAATCATTTGGAGCTGGTTCCTGTTTCGGGTGGCAAGTTCGTTGAGGGAGTTGTTGGTATCCCTAAATATGTAAATCCATTGTATTCATCTATAAACAGTGTTGATATGGATTTGACGACACTTGTTTACTCCGCGCTTTATAAAAGGAATGCAGGTGGCGTTCTGGTGAATGATTTGGTGGAGAGCAAAGAAGTTTCTGATGATGGTAAAGTTTATACGTTTAAAATCAGGAATAACGTAAAATTTCATAATGGTGCTCCATTGACCACTAGTGATATTTTTTTTACATTCAATCTAATAAAGGATTCTCAGTATCGGTCACCACAAAGAGTGTTATTCTCTGGTGTTGAGGCGGAGGTCATAGATGATTATACAATTATTTTTAAGTTAAAAGAGCCTTTTGCCGGCTTTCCAGAATTGCTTACTTTTGGAATTTTGCCCCAAGCTATGTGGGGTCAGTTAGCACCTAGTGCTCTTAGTTTGACTGAGCTAAATCTAAAGCCAATAGGCTCTGGTCCTTATAAGTTCAAATCCTTGATTAAGGATTCTAGCGGTAATTTGAAAGAATATAGTCTCGAGTCTAGTAGTGAATATTTTCAGAAGCCGCCATACATAAAAACATTGAATTTTAAGTTTTATCCATCATATGAAGAGGCTGTTCCTGACTTAAATACTAATGTAATCGATGGCCTCGGCTTTTATCCGGTGCAGGTTTCTGATGGTATGAATAAAAACTATATAAAATATAATTATCTTTCAGTTCCTCAAGAAAAAGGCGTTTATTTTAACATAAAATCAGCCATTTTAACTGACAAGAAAATTAGGCAAGCCTTAACTCTGGCAATTGATAAATCCTTTATAATAAATAAATTATTCGGTGCTAAAGTGGAAAGTGTTGATTCCCCAATTTTGCCTGACAATCAGCTTTATAGTAGTGATTACAAAAAGTATGCCTTTAGTAAAGAGGAGGCACAAAAATTAATCGAATCTGCAGGCTGGAAATTGGTAGAGGTAACCGCAGCAGACATGCAAAAGGCAGTACAAAATAAAAACAGCAAAGAAGAGAATTTGAAAAAGGAGGCGGACATTTTTGCATTACTTGGCACTGGAAAGTGGTATTATAAAAATGGAAATTATTTGATAATAAAATTATCGACCGTTTCTGTGGCAGAAAATGAAAGTGTTATTACGGAAATTCGTAATATGTGGGAGGCGGTTCATGTTAAAACATTGACTGAGCTAGTGCCTATATCGCAAATTCAAAGCGATATAATAAAGGTTAGGGATTACGATGCTCTGTTTTCCGGTGAGATTCTTTCTAGTGACGCTGATCCATACCCATTTTGGCATAGCTCACAAATTGGCTCCGAAGGATTAAATTTGTCAAACTATTCAAATAAGGAGGTTGATAAAACTCTAGAGGCTGGAAGACAAGCAACGAGTACTGAAAAAAGAAAAGAGATATATAAAAAATTTCTTCAAAGCTTTGCAGATGACGCTCCTGCAATTTTAATGTATTCGCCAAAATATATTTATGCTGTAAATAATAAGGTTAATGGCTTCAGTCAATCTGTAGTAATTGCTTTAAGCGATAGATTTTCCGAAATTCAGAACTGGTATATTGAAACAGGTAAGCGTTTTAAAAAATAGCCGAAATGGTGAAATTGGTATACACGCATGCTTCAGGAGCATGTGGGGCAACCCATGGAGGTTCGAGTCCTCTTTTCGGCACACAACATCTTTGTCTTAAATTAATTACCCTTGGTGTAATAATCTCGGCAAGATCTTTTTATTAAATATAAATTCGGGTGACCTATTAATTCACCCGATTTAAAGTCGCAAATGATAACAAAATATAAATCAAACAATGCTGGACAGGCCTCATCGGCAGGTCGTGCCAATATTGGACATCCACGACCAGTAAATAAAGCGCCGGTACAGCAAAAAGTTTTTCAATCTAATTTAGGTTCACAACCTCAGCAATCAGTAAGTAAAATTGCAGAGAGGCAAATTTCTGGCTCGAATGGAAAAAAATTAAGAGTAATCGTATTGGGTGGACTGGAAGAGATTGGGCGCAATATGACATTACTTGAGTATGATCAAGAAATTATAATTATTGACCTGGGACTGCAGTTTCCAGAAGAGGACATGCCTGGCATAGATTTTATAATTCCTAATGTTTCATATCTTGAGGGAAAAGAATCATGGGTGAAAGGTGCTATTATTACGCACGGGCATATAGATCATATTGGCGCCATTCCTCACTTGTTACCAAAAATAGGTAATCCCCCTCTGTTTATGGGCAAATTAACAGCCGGTCTGGTTAAAAAACTTGCAGACAAATATCACAAAACCGTTCACTTGAATATTCAAGAGATAAATGAAACCTCAAAGCTTCAGCTTGGCAAAAGCTTTACCGTTGAATTTTTAAGAGTTAACCACTCAATTCCTGATTGTTTTGCAATTATAGTCCACACCCCGGTTGGGACTGTTTTGCACACTGGAGATTTTAAAATCGATTATACGCCAGTGAATGACAAGCCGGCTGACTTAAATCGCATTGCACTGGTAGGAAGTCAAGGTATTAAACTTTTAATGTCAGAATCTACCGAGGCAAATAATCCAGGGTATCAGGTGTCGGAGTCGTATATTGGTGATGAAATAGATAAAATTTTTGACAAAATTGAGGGTCGGATTCTTATTGGGACATTTGCCTCTCAATTGTCTCGTGTGCAAAAGTTATTGGAATTGGCTGAAAAGCATGGCAGAAAGGTTAATCTTCAGGGTAGATCAATGAATGACAATGTTGAGGTTGCGCATCAAATCGGTTATCTTAAATTTAGTCCGAGTTTATTGATTGAGGATAAAGATTTAAAACGCTACCCGGATAATAAAATTGTAATTATTGGTACAGGGGCGCAAGGTGAAAGTGGAGCTTTTTTATCGAAGGTGGTCAACAAAGAACACAGATCTGTGGAACTTAAAAAAGGCGACACTGTTATTTTCTCGTCGTCGGTAATTCCTGGAAATGAGCGTTCTATTCAAACTATAAAGGATCAGGTCATAAGACAGGGGGCCAAATTAATTCATTATAAAATGATGGATGTTCATGCTGGAGGGCATGGAAAACAAGAAGACTTGAAACTAATGATGAGACTTTTGAATCCAGAATTTTTTATGCCTGTTCATGGTAATCGTTATATGTTGTCAACTCACGCCGAATTAGCTGAACAAGTTGGTATTCCTGTAGAAAAAATATTTGTGGCAGATAATGGGCAAGTTGTTGAAATGGAGAAAAATAGTCAAGGGGTTGTGTTGGGTCGATTAACAAATGAAAAAGTGCCAGCTGACTATGTTTACGTCGATGGTTATGGTGTGGGTGATGTTTCCAATGTAGTTCTTAGGGATCGAAGAGTAATGGCAGAAGATGGCATGATAGTTATTATAGCTACTATTGATGCAAAGACTGGTGAGCCGATTGGTAATCCAGACATTATCTCGAGAGGATTTATTTATATGAAAGAAAATAAGGATATTATTGAAAAAACAAGAATGAGGGTAAAAAAGATTGTTAAGGATAGTGATCCTCGCGTGCCAGCTGATGATGAAAATATTAAAAATAAAATTAGAAATGACATTGGGCAATTTTTATTCGGCTTAACAAAAAAAAGGCCAATGGTGTTGCCAGTTGTGATAAAAGTTTAATTATAGATATTAAAAACGTCTCACTTTTGTGAGACGTTTTTTTTAATACTCATTATATATAATGTCGATTTCATTATCAGCCAGCTTACTTTTAATATGAGAAAATAAGCTATCTAGCTCCGAGCGAATTAATTGCTCATTTTCTTCATCATTCATTTTGCCGCGTTGTTTGAAATAATCGATTGTTTCGTCTATGTATTCATCAAATGAATCGCGATCGTATGCTCCGCTCTCTTTCATTTTTAATTTTACTAAATCCAGAATTTCTCCAACTAAATTGTCCATATTTTTGATTTAATTTTTTGTAGTAGTATTAAGGTTTACCTTAATTAATCAAGCCCCTCGGTATTAACACCAAAGTCCCAGTTAATTTCACTTTGAGATAAAAGTAACGCTTTGAGATATTTTTTTAATTGATCGTATTTTTCAGAGGTCTTAGCCTCAAACTTTATCGTTAAATATGGACCGTTTTGTGAGTATCTTACGACCAACATGGCGTCACTTAGATTAAGGCGCACACCATCGCCAGCGCGTTCATCACTAATAACATCAGCTTCAGGAAAATCTGTTAGCAATTGAACGCTTAGCTTTTCTATTAATTTTACTTTTTTGTCATCGGCGCAGCCGAGCTTTATTTCAGCGCTCGAGATATATTTTGGCAGTGAGGCAACTATTTCTGAAAGTGACTGCTCGGAGCTTGAAAGGTAGTGCAGTAGACGCATTGTTGAATAAAGGCCGTCATCATGATTATAAAAATCCTTAGAAAAAAAGAAATGACCAGAGAGCTCACCGATAAATGCAGCATTGATTTCCTGATTTTTCTTTTTTAAAAAGGAGTGGCCTGTACGCCACATAAATGGAGTGCCACCATTTAGCTTGATCGTGTCTTCGACTATTTTAGAGCACAAGGTGTTATACATAATTTTAGCACCGGGATGTTGGCGCAAGACATCTGCTGCAAAAATGGCAACCAAGACGTCATTCCAGATTATGCCGCCCTTTTCGTCAACAATTCCTATTCTATCTCCATCTGCATCGTATGAAAGTCCTAAATCGGCTCCCGACTCAAGCACAGACGCCTTTACTCGCTCTGCTACCAATATTTCTGTTGGATCGGGGGTGCCTAGTGGAAAGCTGGGGTCAATTGTGCAATTTCTTTCAATTACCTCGCACCCCGCACGTCGCAACAGGTCTGGTGCTATAACGCCAGCCGTTGAGCAACTTGGATCGATAACCACCTTTAGACCTTTTTTAATGGGCAATCTACTTAGCAAGTCATTGAAATATTCCTCACGTATATTGATTTGACTGATTGTGCCTGGAATTTCAGCTTTAGTGTAATCTTCTTCTTGAACTAATCGTCTTAATTCTGACATGCCGTCACTTACTAATGTTTCTGACAAGTCTATTGCCAATTTAAAGCCATTGAATTCGGCAGGGTTGTGGGAGGCAGTTACAAAAGCCCCGCCCTTAATCTTTAAAAAATGTTGCGCCCAGTAAAATGTACCAACCAGGTTTAGTCCTATGTCCACAGAATCCACTCCTGCCCAACTAAAGCCTCGCATAATTGCCTCAGAGTATTCCTGACTTGTTGCACGACAGTCACGACTGACCAGAGCCTTGGTGATGCCATGTTTTTTCATGTAAGTTGCATGAGCCCTGCCTATGTGTTCAACAATCTCAGGTGTGAGGTCGGTGTCAACTAGCCCTCTTAGGTCGTAGGCTCTAAAGATGTTTGGATTGATTTGCATATTTAGTATTTATATTGTACAGGAATATTATAAAGCGTTTTTTACTACTTGAACAGTTGACAATAGTATGATTAAATAAGTGCACTATGATTTACAAAAATCAAACAAATAATGAAAGGCAAGCCATATTAGATATTATTAATTCAAAGCCAAAAACACTTGAGGCTTTGGCTTTAATTAATAGACAGAGTGCAAAAAAATATGGCGTTGCTGTCAGCGGAAACTCAAGAATTATAGAGTGTTACCGTGTTGAAACTACGGCGAAGAGAATTTCGGAAGACAAAGAGTTTGAGCGTTTACTTCGACGCCGAGTAATTCGCACTCAATCTGGCATTGCTCCAATCGCAGTCTTGACCAAGCCTTTTGCGTGTCCTGGTAAATGTGCGTACTGTCCAACTGAAAAGGATGTTCCGCAAAGCTATTTATCAAATGAGCCTGCTGTTATGAGGGCTATTCGTTGTTCCTATAATCCCTATGTTCAAGTCATTGATAGATTAAAGGCGCTTGTAAATAACGGTCATGAGCCAACTAAGATGGAATTGATTGTTATTGGTGGTACCTGGAGCGTGCTACCAATTAAATATAAATATTGGTATATTGCTTCATGTTTTGCTGCCGCTAACAACTTTACAGGTAAAAAGGGTAAAGACTCCGCGATGATTAAGGAATCTTATTCTTTGGATAGACTAAAAAAAATATTAAAATCAGAGCAAAAAAGGAATGAAAAAGCTAAATATCAGATAATTGGACTCACTCTTGAGACTCGACCAGATTATATAAGTGAAAATGAACTTCAGGAAATGCGAGAACTTGGTTGTACTCGTGTCGAGCTTGGCGTGCAAGCTATTGATGACGAAGTTTTAAAATTAAATAAACGAGGTCATAAGGTTGAAGCTATTGTTGAGGCTACCTCGTTACTTAGAAATTATGGTTTTAAGATAACTTATCATTTGATGCCTGGTTTACCAGGCTCAACAATTGAAAAAGATTTTTTAATGTTTAAAAAACTATTTTCTAGTCCAGATTTTCAGCCTGATCAAATTAAATTTTATCCGACAGTGGTTACTAAGGGAAGCTTGCTGCATAAATGGTGGTTGGCTGGTAAATATGTGCCATATACAGATGAAGAATTAAAAAAATTAATTATAAATTGCAAAGCGGTGGTTCCTGGTTATGTTAGAATAATTCGCCTCATTCGTGATATACCCGGAGAATCAATTTTGGCTGGCAACTTGATCACTAATTTACGTCAAGTTCTGCAACAGCAGGGTGTAAAATGCAGCTGCATTCGTTGTCGTGAGCCCAAAAGTGCTCCCATCGATGGTTATAAATTTAAAACCACGACTTATGATGCTGCATTTGGTCAAGAAGTTTTTATAGAAGCATGTTCTGATAATGAAAAAATTTTATATGGCTTTTGTCGTTTAAGGCTGATGCAAAACAACGTGGCAATTGTTCGAGAATTGCATGTTTATGGAGAGCTCGTTACAATAGGCGGTGAAGTTAAGGTTCAGCATTCTGGTCTTGGCAGACAGCTCTTGGAAAAAGCAGAAGCCATTGCAATTAGTAATTCTAAAAAAAGACTATCGATAATATCAGGGGTTGGTGTTAGGGCGTATTATCGCAAATTTGGTTACCGCCTTAGTGGAACTTACATGGTCAAGTCTTTGGGTTAGGACGGCTTATTTTATTGTTAGTATTAATCAATAATAATTGGTGTTTATCTGTAATATAGACATAGCGCGATTAATGGTATATTGGTATTATAGCTATTGATTTTTACCTAGTTTTATTGTATTTTAGAGAGGTTAGAGAGTGGTATTTTATTTTGATAATTAATCATTAAGTATGTCAGGACATAGCAAGTGGGCTACCACAAAAAGAGCTAAAGCAATTACTGATTCTAAACGTTCAGCTGCCTTTACAAAAATTACAAACCTAATTACAATGGCTGCCAGAGAAAAAGGCGGCGATATCAATACAAATTTTAGCTTACGCGTTGCCGTTGAAAAAGGGCGTGCCGCTAATATGCCTAAAGATAATATTGAAAGGGCAATAAAAAGGGGCACAGGCGAGTTAGCTGGCAACGCCATTGAGGAGCTATATTATGAAGGTGTTGGGCCTGCTCAGGTACAGTTTGTCATAAAGTGCGTAACAGACAGTCGGAATCGTGCCGCTGCTAGTATTAGACACGCTTTTTCAAAACATGGTGGCTCATTGGGCTCAGTTTTATGGAATTTTGATTTAAAGGGTATTGTAAGAATTGACTCTAAAGAAATAATTGATGGTAAATTCGATATCAATCAGTCAGAACTAGATTTGATTGATTGTGGTGCTGAGGACATACAAAATGATGCCGAAGGTGTTACCGTAATAACCGCAGTGACTGATCTGCAAAAAGTTAAAAACTTTTTTGATATCAGGAATGTTGCTGTTGCTTCGGCCGATATAGAATATCTTGCAAAGGAGTGTGTAGATGTCTCGGATGCTGAAATGAATAAAGTTGAAAAATTTATAGACGTTTTGGAGGATGATGAGGACGTAAGCGATTATTTTACTAATTTGAAATAAGGCTGCCAATGAAAGGCACGAATAATGGGGTTTATCTTGGCATAGACCCAGGGATTGCAGATACTGGATTTGGCGTAATAAAAAAAAATGGCGCTGATCTGATATGTCTTGCCTATGGGTCAATAAAAACGCCAAAAGATGAGAAAATTGAAAATCGCTTGAACCAACTTTATCAAGATTTAAAATTCATTATCGACAAATATCAGCCAGTCTGCTCGGGTGTTGAGCAATTATTTTTTACTAATAATGCTAAAACAGCAATTATTGTAGGAGAGGCTAGAGGTGTTATTTTACTGACACTGGCTCAAGCTGCTGTGCCAATAAGAGAATATACGCCACTTCAAATTAAGCAGGCGATTTCAACTTATGGCAAGGCTGAAAAAGCACAAGTTCAAAGAATGGTTCAGGTTATATTAAAATTGCAAAGTATACCTAAGCCAGATGATGCGGCAGACGCATTGGCCATTGCAATATGTACCGCAACTTCAATTAGATAGTACTGTTTAAACGTTTTAAGCGCCTATTTTATAATAGGCATAAATTTCATTAATCAAAGAATGATAAAATAATGTCCAGTAAGTTAAAAATAGTTAGTATTTCTTCTGAAGTGGCACCGTTTTCAAAAACAGGTGGCCTTGGCGATGTGGCCAGAAGTTTGCCCAAGGCCTTGAAAAGACTTGGTCAAGACGTTTTAGTAATAACACCTCTTTATGGTAAAGTTATTAATAAAGGTGAACATAATTTAAAATTGATTTTTTCTGATGTGAAAATTGCACTCGATAACCAGTCTTTTGTAATGATAAACGTATGGCAGGGTTATTTAATGAAAGGTTTACCGGTATATTTTATTGAGAATAAAAAGTATTTTTCCCAAAAAAAGTCGCTGTATGGATCAGAAAATGAAAATGTTCGTTTTTATATCTTTAATCTAGCGGCAATTAAAGTTCTAACACTGTTAAAGCATAATCCTGACATAATTCATTGTCATGATTGGCAGACCGGCCTCATTCCTTATTTATTAAAAAACGACTTTAAGGGACATAAATATTTAAATAATGCCAAAACTGTATTTACTATTCATAACCTGGTATTTCAGATGGGAAGAAATTGGTGGGAGGTTCCTATAATAAATAAAGACTTCGGTAAAAAGAAGTTGCCAAAAATTGATAATGAAGCTTTTAAATTTATAAATTTTGCCAAAAGAGGCATTTTAAATGCCGATGTGGTCAATACAGTAAGTGAACAGTATAGAGAGGAGATTTTAACCAAACACTTTGGACAAGATTTGGACAAGATTTTGCGCTGCAGACAGGAAAGTGTATTTGGGATAATTAACGGAATTGACTATAAGGCCTATAATCCAGCTGTCGATGTGAATTTGTTTAAAAAATACGATTATCGTAAAATTCATCGTAAAAAACTCAACAAAGAATATTTGCAAGAATTGCTTGGTCTGCCAAAGGATGGAGATGTGCCATTAATCGGACTAACCTCAAGGGTTACTTTTCAGAAAGGCTTTGAGTTGGTAATACCCATATTGCAACACCTTGCCAGTATGGATCTGCAAATTGTAATTTTGGGAGATGGTGATAAAAAATATATTGCCGAGCTAAAGCGTCGTGCTAAATTGCACCCAAAAAAAATAGTTTGGCAGCCATTTTCAAAGAATCACAAACTCGAAACGCTCTTATATGCTGCTGCTGATATATTTTTATTACCATCGCATCATGAGCCATGTGGTATAAATCAATTAATCGCAATGAGGTACGGCTGCATACCGGTTGTGCGTCGAGTGGGCGGCTTAAATGATACAGTTTCTAATTTTAACCCCAAGACTAATCGCGGCAATGGTTTTAGTTTTTCAAATTTTAATCAATTTTCACTATTTGCCACTATTGTTCGAGCACTTGAAAATTTAAGACACAAGGCAGTTTGGCGTCAATTGCAAGTGCGTGCCATGAAGGAGTCAAATAGTTGGGAGTTGCCGGCTAAAAAGTATATCGCACTCTATCGTAAAGCTTTTTATGTAAAGCCGGTAGTTGATATTAATAAATAAACACCATGAATTGGATTAGTTTTTTGCATCTTTATCAACCTGCTAATATTGACATAGCTATTGTTAAGGAGGCCACATTAATGAGCTATGAGCGAATTTTACGGGCTTTAGAGGAAAATTCATCATACAAGGTTACTATGAATATTAGCGGCTGTTTACTTGACCGATGGGTTGATGAACTTGGTCGTAACGACCTCATTGATCGATTAAAGAAATTAATAAAGAGCGGAAAGATTGAGTTGGTTGGTAGTGCCGCATACCATTGTTTGTTGCCGCTAGTTTCTGAGAAGGAGGCAATAAAACAAATCAAAGAGCAAGAGGTTATTTTAAAAAAATACTTTGGTCGCGACCTAAGGTTGGCTGGATTTTTTTTCCCAGAAATGGCCTATGGACAAGGTATGGCAAAAATTATAAAGAAATTAGGCTATGAATGGATAATTATTGATCAGGTTGGGTTAGGTCCTTTAGTGAATGAGGCGCCAGTTGACGTATTTATAGACAGTTCTAGTGGATTAAAGGTTGTTGTGAGAAGTCGGGACATTTCAGAGAGTTATATTCCTGTGACTCTGGGTAAAATGATAGGTCTTATGCCAGATGCGGTTTGTATAACAGCTTGCGACGCCGAACTTTTTGGTTTAAGACACTTGGATCAAACCTCTGAGTATGAAAAGTTTTTGTCCAATGCGTCACTTAAGACGATGTGTATATCAGAATATATAAATAACCAAAAAAAGCATAAGAAGCAAATTTTTAGGGATTGTTCTTGGCAAAGCACCGACCGTGAACTTGCTGGTAATATCTTGTTTTCACTTTGGAGTGATCCAAAAAATAAAATTCATCAAGATTTATGGCAATTAGCTACCTTGGCCCAAGAAATTGAACAAAATAAGCCAGTCGGAGAAAATTTTAACTGGTGTCGTTGGCATTTGGTCAGAGGTCTTGCTAGCTGTGCTTGGTGGTGGTCATCTAGTTATGATTTTCGCGGAGTTTTTGGGCCAGTAGCCTGGAGTCCTGACGAGATCGAGCGCGGTATTAATGATCTTATTAGATCGATTAGAGCCTCGGAGTCATTAACAAGCATCGCGACAAAGCTTTTGGCTGAAGATTTGGCTTTAAACATAAGAAAAAAAATTTGGCATCAACATTGGACAAAACATTATGCAGGAAAATAAAATTACGGACTTGCTCGACTGTGACAATCTTTCAGATTATTTTTTAAATAATCTTTCAGAATGTTATGATAATTTAGTGGCAGTTAATGTTGATTCAATTAAGCCAATTAAAAAACAGGTATGGCTAACTACCTACCATGTTGTGGTGAGATATAATTTGAGTTTAATTTTTGCCGGCGGACAGACTAAGCAAAAAATCATTTACACTACCGCTCATGATCATGAGGCAAGAAAGCAAGTGCTTGATACTTTAAGATATTTAGTTGACTGTGGCTTTGGAGAGGGAAAATATTTGGTTCCTTATCCACTTTTTTTTGACGAGCAATACAACGCAACCTTCTATGAAGGGGTGGTGGGTGAAAATTTATATCATTATATAAAGACTAATGACAGGGCAATGATAAACGTCTTAGTTGATCAAACAGCCAGATGGTTTGCACACCTTCACAATATTCATAATGGAGTAGCGGCCTTTTATGAGAATCAAAACAGATTTATTGAAACTGTTTCGCCTGGTTATAATTCCGTACTTAGCTTGATTGAACATCGATTTCCTCAGTATGCAAATAAATATAAAAAGATTTACGCCTATTTTATCAATTCCGAGAATAAATATTTTAAAACCCATCATAAATTGTCAGTGATACATGGCGACGCTCATCCTGAAAACGTAATTCATGTATTGCCAAACAAAGTGGCGATTATAGATTTTGTCGATATGAGCATAGGTGATAGAGCACGCGATATTGGTTCATTTTTGCAGCAGTTAGATTATATGACTACAAGAAAAATCGGTGACGAGGCTTATGTAGCTGAAGTTAAAATGCTTTTTTTAACAAGCTACTTGAAATATGCTAAAATAAAACAAACGAACAGCTTAATGCGTAGAATTGATATGTATTATAATTTTACAGCCATTAGGACGGCTAGTTTTTTTCTTTTGCGACATGACTCTGAACCAGAAAGGGCAGCACCGCTAATTGAGCAAGTCTGTAAAAATCTAGATATAACAGATTAATTTTACAAATATTAATAATAATTTTAACAATGCTGATTGATCTTCAATTACATTCAATTTACTCAGACGGATATCTTCACCCTCATCAGTTAGCAGAAATGTTACAAAAAAAAGGCATTAAGGTGGCTGCTTTGACTGACCACAATACTGTTGGCGGCTCTGGTCAATTTGCGGATGCTTGTGCGAAGCGCGGAATCAAGGCTATAAATGCTATCGAACTTTATGTTAAGTTAAATCATAAGAGATTTAATATTCTTTGGTATAATTTTGACAAAAATCATCCAGACTTGCACAAGCTTTTATATGCAACACATATTAAACGTCGGGCAAATACCAGAAAAACCTTAATAGCTCTAAAAAAGGCCGGCTTTCGTTTGGATATTGATAAAATACTTGATAAATATAATCGATACATTCCAATAAACCATATAGTTGATGACTTTTTGAGTGAGGATTTTAATGTTTTGAGAGTGAAAAAACAGCTAAAAGAAAAGATTTTACGTGAGGAGGATGTTATGAGGGAGTACTTTTTTAATTCCAAATACGGTATTTTGCATGAAAGTTATATTAATATTGAACGCGTAATGGCTTTGAAGAAAAAAATTGGCGGCCAAATAGTTTTAAATCATCCAGGTAAAAATAATTGCTTAAAAAGACATTTACTTGAGCGCTTGAAAAACATGGGCTTTGATGGCATTGAGGTTATTTCAGCGCATCATTCTATAGGAGCGACCATGTATGCTCAATACATGGCAAATGAGTATAATTTTATCGAAACCGGGGGGTCTGATTTTCACAAAAGTGAGGGGGGATTGATGCCAATTCAAAATTGTTATGATTATTTTCATATAGACTCTAAATTACTCAAAGGTATCGACAAAATTATCGGTAAGATTGATAATTAACTGCCTTATCCTTGATATTGTTCACCGTCTTTATGGCGGTGGTTTGGTTTAAGGGTTTGTGGTTATTTGAGGGTGGATACATTTTAACATTTAAATGAAAATAAAAATGGTTGATAATAAATTGTCAGTTTTATTTGCTGCCGCTGAAATTGCGCCAATAGCTAAAGTTGGTGGCTTGGCAGATGTTGTGGGTGCCTTACCAATTGCTCTGAATGAGGGTGGAGTTGATGTCACTGTTGCACTTCCCTATTATTCTTTTCTTAGAGGGCATAAGGATGTTATAAATTTGAAAAAGCTTAAAGTTTTTCCTATAACGTATGCTGGCCAGCGAGAAGTTGTTGAACCTTGGTCAGCCACTATCAAATCTACCAAAGTAAAGATTTTACTGTTTGATGGACCTCAATTAAAATCTGACGCTGTTTATGCTTCTTTGACGATGCGCGACGGACTTTATATTAATCCGGCAGCTGATCTTGAGAGGTTTGTCTTTTTTAACTTAGCTGTGGCAGGTTATGTTTTAAATTTAAAAGATCGACCGCATATACTGCATTGTCATGATTGGCACGCGGGATTATTGCCATTTTTAATGAAAAGCATGAATTTGCCAATAAAAACCGTATATACGATTCATAATTTGGCTAACCAAGGCGTGATTGATGTGTTACTTCAAAAATTACTTACTACCCAACTTACTGATCTGAAAATTGATGGTAAAGAGTATAATTTAATGGCGACCGGTATTCGCTATGCAGATGCTGTCACGACCGTTAGTGAAACCTATGCTAAAGAAATTTTGACAAAAGAATTTGCCTGCAACTTGCAGGATAGTTTACAACAACGCAGTAAACAGCTCTCGGGTATATTAAATGGCATCGACACAACAGTTTACGACCCAGTCACTAATAAGAATATATACAAAAAGTTTGACGTAGAACACTTGGCCGATAAATTGAAAAATAAAACACTTTTACAGAAAGAGTTGAAGTTGCCAGCTGATAATTCCCTGCCGTTAGTTGGTCTTGTTTCAAGGTTTGTAAATCAAAAAGGTTTTGATCTAATAAGTGAAAAATTAGCTGAGTTGCCTGCACGATTTGTTTTTTTAGGTTCTGGTCAAAAAGAGATTGAGGTTGGTTTAAGGTTGCTTGAGTCAAAGTATAAAGACAAATTTCGCGTAATTTTAGGATTTGACGAGGTGTTAGCTCAAAAAATTTATGCTGGATCAGATTTTTTTCTAATGCCTTCGAAGTTTGAGCCATGTGGCTTGGGGCAAATGATTGCTATGCGCTTTGGGGCGGTACCAATAGTTCGATTAACCGGAGGTCTTGCTGACACAGTTAATGAAAAAAATGGCTTTGGATTTTTTAATTATAGTGAGGACGAGCTTTTGCGTGCCCTGAATAATGCCTTGACAGTGTTTTATACACAGCCGAAAAAATATTTAAAACTGCAAAGATATGGTTTTATGACAGATTTTTCGTGGTTAAATTCAGCGAAAAAATATATAAATCTTTATATAAAAGTGGCTAATATTAAATAATATAGTTACTTATTAACATTGACAAAAACGGGTTTGTTTGCTATACTGTAGATAGATAATTGAAATTGAAAATTTAATTCGTATGCATCCAAAATAGGTGTAGTTTAAATTAAATTTATAGCTCAATTTACAATTTACAAAAAAACAAACACAAAATGCAAAATAATTTAAAATCATCTTCACTTGATATAGCCACATTTGGTCAGCTTACTTGGGCCTCATGTAATAAAATTAAGCATAAAGCAATGCAGCAGGAATTCAGCTGGTCTGGATTTATCGTTAGCCTGTCCATTGCTTTTTTTGTTGTTGTAAGTAGTTCTTATAGTATTAGCATATTTGTTTCAAGAAATTTTTAACAAGTAATATCTGTTTTAGTTAAAATTAAACTTAAAAATAATTAGTAACCATATAAATTAATAAAAATAAAAATGAAAAACTTTCAACCGAAGATGGAGAATAATCACTACGCTACCGGTCAGCTTACAAGCGAAGAGGACCTGGCAAGAGCAAATATTTATGAAAATGCTGCAAAAAAATATGAAAATAGTAAAATACCCAGCCTAGTTAGTGATGATATTGACACTCATGACAACGACGGAGACTTGTTTGTTAAAAGAGCTGACAATTATAACGCGGAGAGGTCTAAAGTTGATAACAGCAAGAATAAGCCACTTGACTTTGTAAACACGCAAGAAAAGCAAAGTATTCGAAACAATAAAAGATATGAAAATGATATGAGTGAGGCAGCGTAGTAATTGATTTATGTAAATTATTATAATGTTTTAAATCTAAAATTGAGGTGAAGTTATTTTCGCCCCTCCTTCTCGCCCTGTCAGTTTCTCTGGCGGGGCAAGCATGGGGATTAAAACTTTCCGGCTGAATTATATTCAGTTCGGAAGGTTTTAGGCTCGATACTCAAATCGAAATGAATAATATGATAGACAAAGAAATGAACGCCATAAAGGAGTTTAAGGTTTTTGTTGGGCGTGAAATTAAAACACATAAAAAAATAATTGCCAGTTTTAAGATAGTTGTTTTAATTTTTACATCTATGTTTCCAGCTGGATTTGTCAGTGCTTCATCATTTCAGTATGCGACTGACAGTATTAGTAATTCAGCTCCTGCAGTTGATTCATTGCATAAAATAACGATTAAAAACGGCTCGGCCTTGTCTAATGGTGACACGATTGACATAAATGTGCCAAGTAAGATGAGTATTTTGACAATAGTCTGCCCAGGAGCGAGCGTGTTGAGCCTAATATCATCTAGCTCTGCGTCTTGCCTTTTTGGTTCAAGCGTGGCGACTGGTACGATTTTAAGCTTTAAAGTGCTTGCAATTAATCCGGATAGTGTCGGCGGTTATAGCATTGTGATAAATAGTTCAAAAAATGAAAATAGTAGTGTTATGTTTGCGGTAGTTGACGCTGTGAGTGTGAGTGCGACCGTTGATTCAGCTTTAGAGTTTGCCGTTTCTGGTGTCGCTACTGATACGGTTGTAAATAACATTGCCACCACGAATACCTCTGGGAGCTCAACACTTGAGTTTGGAAATCTAACTATAGGTACGTCAAGTGTTTTGGCTCATAAATTAAGTGTAATTACGAATGCAAGCTATGGTTTTGTGGTGACCGTTGAACAGAACCAAAACTTGACTTCAAATACGGGAGCTGATATTAGCTCATTTAAGGATGGTGGACCTACTTATGAACCGTGGGTTATGCCAACTGCCAATCTTAGTGCGACAAGTACTTACGGTCATTTTGGGTTAACTTCTAATGATGCGTCTTTAAATGGTGGACTAAATCCGTTTGGTGGTGGAATTTATACGGGGTTTGCAGCTGCTTTGCCAATTGAGGTTATGTATAATTCTGGTCCAGCTGATGGCTTGACTCAGGATAAAGGAGTTGCAAGTGTTGCTTATAGAATCGAGATAAGCCCATTTCAGGAAGCTGGAGATTATTATAATAATCTTACCTATATTGCGACTCCGACATTTTAATGACTGAAAAAAATAATTTTTTTATGAAAAGGTACTTTAACAAGATTGAAGTTTCTTTTTTATTTTTATTAAAATACCTGTTATACTAATTATGTATAATTAAAAGCTAAATTGTCACAATGCCTAGAGGCATGTGTTTGACTCAAGTGTCATGTTTTTAGAAAAATTAGAAATTCAAGGCTTTAAATCATTTGCAACTAAAAATTTATTAGTCTTTCCTGGCATGCTTGGTGGAGATAAGAGAGGGATAACTGCCATTGTTGGGCCTAATGGCTCAGGTAAGTCCAATACTGCGGATGCTGTTCGCTGGGTTTTGGGTGAACAGTCGATGAAAACCTTGCGTGGTAAAAAATCAGAGGATGTTATTTTTTCAGGTTCTGATAAAAAAGGTAAATTAAGCATGGCCGAGGTTTCATTGTATCTTAATAATGAGGATGGAAAAGCGCCAGTTGATTATTCTGAGTTTGTTTTGACTAGACGATTGTTTCGTGATGGTAATAGTGAATACCTGATAAACAACAGCAGAGTTAGATTGGCTGACATACAAATGCTGCTAGCTAAGGCGAGTTTCGGTCAACGAACCTATTCGGTTATCGGACAGGGCATGGTCGAGGGTTTTTTGAATACTTCACTTTCTGAGAGAAAAGAATTTTTTGATGAGGCAACTGGTGTTAAACAATATCAAATTAAGCGAGATGACTCATTAAATAAGCTATTGTCATGTTATGAGAATACTCATCAGGCTCAAATGATTTTATCAGAAATTGAGCCACGCTTACGTAGTCTAACCAAGCAAGTTGGAAAATTACAACGTCGTGGAGAGCTTGAGGTTGAGTTAAAAGATTTGCAAACAATATATTACCGTTCTTTGTGGCATGACATAAATGACAAGCTTAAGCAGTTTAATAAAGAGTTTTTGGCCCTTGAAACTATTAAACTCGAGAAGGATAAAAAACTTGAAAATTTAAATGCAAAGCTTGGTCAAATGCAGTCTGTAAATCAGGTTAATCAAGAGTTTGTTGGCTTGCAGACGGTGCTTTCAGGACTGCAATCTGAAAAAGACGGTGTAACTAAGCAGTTGGCTAAAATTGAGGCTCAATTAGAGCTTAGGTTAGAGTCAGATGGAAAATTTGATGTAGCTTGGTTAAAAAATAAGTTTGGAGAATTAACTGCTGAGCAAAAAGCCGTGCTTGAAGACGCTCGAAATATAGAACAGCTTGTTGCTCAAGAAAAGGTTCAGGTTGGCTTGTTGCAAGCCGAAAAGGTTAGTTTAAATGATAAAATTAAAGAGCTTAATACTGCTTTACTTAAAACTTCTGCGGGTATAAAAAATCATGAGGTTAAAAGAATTACTGAGGATTTAAAGATGCTGTTTTTAAAACTCGAGGCTGCGGAAAAACAAGATGATAATTATTCACTCAAGACTGTGTTAATGGAGATTAAAACTGATCTGGAGTCAGTGTTAAAATTTACCAATCAATTGTCTGGCGGTGAAAGTCTTGAAGCTGTGCACGCCGAGTTAATCGCTTTAACAGAGCTAAGGGAGGAAATTAATGTAAAATTTACAAGCAGAAATAACGACCTTTATGTACAAACAGAACGAATGCGTTCGTTGCGCGAGAAAGGTGGAGAGCTTTCTCGGGAGTTGCACAACCTGGAGGTTAAATTGAAGCAACAATCGATTAAAATTGACTACGGAGAACTTGGAGAACAGCAGTCTCAAAAAAACCATGAACTTAAGGCGATTGAGTTAAAAATTGAGGCTATAAAAAATGAACTAACTACACACGCCAAGAAAGAGTCAGCGGAACGATCTGTTTTATTTGAGATTCAAAGGCAAATTCAGGCGATGCAACTTGAATTAAATGTTGTAAATAAGAATCTTAGTGAATTGCGTATCGGCGCTGCCCGTTATGAGGCCAAGCTCGAGGATATAGAAACGGAAATCAGGTCTGATTTTGGCAGTTTGAGAGCGATAAAGGAGTCGCGTATTGACGCAGACATAGAAATCAGTCCAATCATAGAAAAAATACAGAACATCAAACGTCAACTAGATCAAATAGGCGGTATAGATCCAGAAATTGAAAATGAATATATTGAGACAAAGTCGCGATTTGATTTTTTAGCTGCTCAAATTGCAGATCTTGAGGCGGCCATCGATTCACTTGAAAAAATTATTAAAGAACTTGATTTTGTAATTAAAGAAAAATTTGATAAAGAATTTGCCGTTATTTCGGCAAAATTTGAAGAATACTTTAAAATATTATTTAGCGGTGGTGTGGCTAAAATAATAAAGGTTATGGATGGCGAAGAATCATTAAAGACGGATGTGGCAGAATTAGCACAGGCCGGTTCCGTGGCTGCGAAAGACGAACGGTTGCTTCAGGCTGAGAGTTATTTACGCAGAATCAAGTATCTTCAAAAATATAATGCTACAGGTCTGGCTGGGATTGAAATACAAGCGACGCCACCAGGTAAAAAGATAAAATCAGTTACTATGTTGTCAGGCGGAGAGCGTGCGCTTACGGCAATTGCCCTGATTTGTGCCATTATTCATGTTAATCCGTCTCCTTTTGTGGTTCTTGATGAAGTTGATGCAGCTCTTGATGAGGCAAATTCAGAGAGATTGGCTCGAATTTTAGATGATTTGTCGTTTAAGACTCAATTTATTGTTATTACTCATAATCGTGCTAGCATGAGAAAAGCTAATGTTTTATATGGAGTAACTATGGGGGATGACGGTGTTTCCAAATTACTTTCAGTTAAGCTCGACGACGTTAAAATTGAGAAATAATTAGCAGTAGATTATTTATTAACATGGTTTTGTGCAAACAAGACTAGCAAAATAGATGGCATCTAAAATTTACTCTGCAGCTCATGTTGGGCTTGATGCATTTTTAGTTGAGGTTGAAGCCGAAACTGGTGGAGGTGAACTTGGTAGTTTTACAATTGTCGGTCTGCCTGATTTGGCTGTTCAAGAATCTAAAGAGCGAGTAAGAAGCGCGATAAAAAACACCGGTCGCGATTTTCCTAAAGTTAAGGTGACTGTCAACCTCGCCCCCGCCGATATTAGGAAGCAGGGTCCAAGTTATGACCTTCCAATAGCCATAAGTATTTTGCAAGTGACCGGTTATTTGCCACAAATAATAAACCTCAGTGATTACTTGTTTTTGGGTGAGCTCGCATTATCAGGTCAGGTTAGGCCGATTAATGGTGTCCTACCTGTGGCCTTAGCGTCAAGGGGCTGGGGTATTAAAAGTATATTTGTTCCAAGGGAAAATGCTCGTGAGGCCAAACTCGCCAAAGATCTTGAAGTTTTGCCAGTTGATAATTTGCAAGATGTTTTAGCACATATCTTAAATCTTAAAAAGATAAAACCCCAGGATGCTGTTCATTTTGAATTTAATAATATTGAGGTGCAGTCTGACATGGCGTATATTAGAGGACAAGAGCACGTAAAGCGAGCCATGGAAATTGCTGCTGCTGGTGGTCACAATATGCTTATGTCCGGTCCACCCGGATCAGGCAAGACATTGGTTGCAAAAACTATGCCTTCTATACTGCCAGATTTGTTACTCGAGGAGGCTTTGGAGTTAACAAAGATCTATAGCGTTGCCGGTAAGCTTAAATCTGGCGATTCCCTGGTGATGAGTAGGCCATTTAGGTCGCCACATCATACGACCTCTGGTGTCGCATTGGTTGGAGGAGGTAGCTGGCCAAAGCCAGGTGAAATTTCATTAGCTCATCGTGGAGTGTTGTTTTTGGATGAATTTGCAGAGTTTAGTCGTCAAACTCTTGAGAATTTACGACAACCATTGGAAGATGGAATAATAAATGTGAGTCGAGCTGCAGGCACTTTAACTTTTCCTGCAAAATTTATTTTGATTGCTGCTATGAATCCTTGTCCTTGTGGTTATGCGACTGATCCTGAGAAAAATTGCACTTGCTCATCTATGCAACTGCAAAATTATAAAAAAAAGATATCAGGACCAATAATAGATCGAATCGATCTTCATATTGAGGTGCCAAGATTGAATTATGAAAAATTGACAAGTTTAAGGACAAGCGATGATTCTGGTTCAATAAAAAAGCGCGTTGAAATTGCAAGAAAAATTCAAGCTGAACGTTTTTCAAAAAATGGTATTTTGACGAATTCAGAGATGAGTTCTGAAAATGTTAAAAAATATTGCAACTTAGATGCCGAAACAACAGATTTGATGAAAAATGCTGTTAATCATATGCAATTATCTGCCCGCTCATATTTTAGAATTCTGAAAGTAGCTCGAACTATCGCTGATCTTTTTGGTGTTGAAAATATAGAAATAGCCCACTTGGCAGAAGCATTGCAATATCGACCGAAGGCGGATTAATGTGCTATAATAATAAAAATTAATATTTAGATATGAAAAGTCGAATAATTGCCTTATTTTTATTGTTTGTTATATTGTTGACCTCCGGATTTGGTTGTAAAGTTGAAAGTGCTCAAGTAAAAGAGGCTATGAAACCAGTTATTATAAATTATTGGCGTGTGTGGGACGACGAGGATGCATTTGACGCTATCATAAAGCGTTACAACTTGGTGCATCCCAACATAAAAATTCAATATCGAAAATTCAGATATGAGGAATACGAGAAAGAGCTTTTGAATGCTATGGCAGAAGACAGGGGGCCAGATATATTTTCTATACCAGCTTCTTGGATTGGTCGTTATAAAACAAAAATTGCGCCCATGCCGGAGTCAACCACATTGGCTTATCCAGAGGTTGTGGGAACGCTCAAGAAAGAGACAATTACAACCGTCAAAACTAATAAGAGCTTATCTTTGAAAGATCTTAAGAATAATTTCGTCGACGTTGTTTATTCAGATGTTGTAGTAAAAGAAAAGGATTTGACAACCAAGCAGTTGAAGGAAAAGGTTTACGGTTTGCCCATGTCTGTTGATACTTTGGCCTTGTATTATAATAAGGATTTATTTAATAATGCAGGCATTTCTGTGATGCCAGAATATTGGAATAAAACATTTCAACAATACGTTCAAAAATTATCAAAGCAAAATACTCAGGGTGATATAATTCAATCCGGCATGGCTTTCGGAAGTTCAAATAACATTGAACGTGTCGCAGATATTTTGTCGGTGCTGATGATGCAAAATGGAGCCATTATGACCTCAGATACGGGGAATGAGATTAAGTTCAACCAAAAAATGCCCGGTGAGGATAATGATTATTATCCTGGAGTCGAAGCCATACGATTTTTTGTTGATTTCTCGAATCCGGCCAAGGAAGTCTATAGCTGGAATGACAAACTTGATAACTCAATGAAATTATTTGCAGGTAATAAGCTGGCCATGATGCTTGGTTATGCTTATCAATTGCCAACCATTAAAGCAGAGGCACCTAAATTAAATTTTGGTATTGCAAAATTGCCACAAATTGAAAATGCTGCACAAAATACTAATTATGCAAATTATTGGGTAGAGACGGTGTCAAAAAAAAGCACTTTTCAGAATGAGGCTTGGGATTTTGTACAATATATTACCAAGGCTGAGCAGGCTAAGGAGTATTTGAAAAAAACTAAAAAACCAACTGCTTTAAAAGCGCTGGTGGCTGAGCAGTTGGATGATATGGAGGTAGGGGTTTTTGCCAGTCAAGTCTTGACTGCCAAGAGTTGGTATCACGGCAAGGATGCGCAGGCGGTTGATCAGATATTGGCAGAGATGATTACCCAGGCTAAGGCGGATCCTGATAAACTACCTATGGCCGTTACACAGGCTGCTCAAAAAGTTCAACAAACTCTAGAATAATATGAAGAACAAAATATTTAGCCTGTTTGTATTTGTATTTGCATTATTTTTACCTACTATTATTTTTGCAGCTACTTGTCAGGATTTAGGTTATCCAAATGATTGCGCAAATACTCCGGGGTACGGGTGCATTGATTTTACTTCTAAGGACAAAGCGCCATATGACATTATTCCATGTCATTGTGGCTCTAGTGTTAATTTACTTTGTGCAAAAGAAAAAATACCCTCAGTATCTACTGTTGTAGTTAGTTGTGCTGGAGAAAATAAAGTTAAACTTTTTGGTGAGTGTGTCGCCACTGACTCTTTAGATGGCATGGTTGGTCTAGCATTGGCCGCAACTAAATTTATGCTCGGGATGGTTGGGTCAATTTCTCTGCTGGCATTTGTTTGGGGAGGTTTTCAAATGGTTTTAGCTGCTGGTGATAGTGCTAAGGTGAAAAAAGGCAGAGATTCAATTGTTGCAGCAGTCATTGGTTTGATAATTGTGTTTACGAGCTATATTTTGGTTCAATTTGTTATGACAAATTTACTTCAGGTAAAGGTATAATAAAATGCAGTTTACTTTAAACAAGGTTCATCTCGACTCTGAGACGATTGCCGAGCAATTGAGGCTAGCTAGGCAAGACAGGGGAGTGAAGTTAGAAAAGATTTCCAAGGAATTAAAAATAAATATCAAATATTTAGACGCTCTTGAAAAGGGGCGTTTTGAACTTTTGCCCAAGGGTGTTTATGGTAAAAATTTTTTACGCGAATATGCTCAATATTTACGCTTAGACTATAGAGACATGCTTGAGATTTTTGATACGGAAACCCTGGCTAGTCAAAAAATTAGGGAGAGAGATCTGTTTAATAAGCAAAAAGTGAATGCTCATGATTTGTTATCCTATCCGAAGATTGTGAGAGGCTTGCTTATTGGTCTGGTCGTATTTTTAGTTATAATATATTTAGTTTTGCGTTTACAAAAAATAGTTTCGCCGCCTATTTTAACTATTGATTTTCCTGCCAATAACTACATAACCCGAGAAGTATCCCTTGATTTACGTGGAAGGGTTGAAAATGAGACTCAACTTGCTATAAACGGTGAGTCTGTAATAAGCTCACATGATGGTAGTTTTAACAAAACAATAGGTTTAAAAATTGGCCTTAATACGGTTTCCTTAATTGCGCAAAAAAAATACGGCAGGTCAAAAAATATTACCTTGCAAATACTGAGGCAGTAGCTTTTGACTTTGGTAAAATAGTGATATAATACCGAAAGAGGGGATAACCCTCTTTAATTTTATTAATTATTAGCATAAATACTATGGCAGAAGATAAAAAATCAAAGGCTAATAACGCCTCATCTGAGAAATCAAAAATACTTGAAGCGGCAATGGAACAAATAAAGAGCCGTTTTGGTGATGGTTCTATCATGAAACTTGGTGAGGCAAAATCCATGCAAGTTGAGGCCGTAAGTACTGGCTGTTTGTCTTTGGATCTGGCCCTAGGAGTCGGTGGAGTACCACGAGGACGTATTATTGAAGTTTTTGGGCCAGAATCAAGTGGTAAAACGACTTTGGCTCAACATATTATTGCTGAGGTGCAAAAATTAGGTGGTGTGGCAGCATTTATTGACGCTGAACATGCTTTAGACCCTGATTATGCAGCTAAAATCGGTGTGAATGTAAAGGAGTTGGTATTATCACAACCGGACACTGGAGAGCAAGCCCTGGAAATACTTGAAACCTTAGTTAGATCGAGCGCTGTTGATGTTGTGGTGGTAGACTCTGTCGCTGCGCTGGTGCCACAAAAGGAGATTGAGGGTGAGATGGGTGATTCACACATGGGCCTGCAAGCGCGCTTAATGAGTCAGGCTCTACGCAAGTTAACTGGTATTGTTTCAAAATCAAATACTGTTGTTATTTTCATTAATCAAATCAGAATGAAAATCGGCGTATTTTTTGGTAACCCAGAAACAACGACTGGCGGTAATGCTTTGAAGTTTTACAGTTCAATGCGTATTGAAGTTCGGAGGGCTGCGCAAATTAAGCAGGGAGATAAAACTATTGGTAACCGGGTTAAAGTTAATGTTGTAAAAAATAAAGTTGCAGCTCCATTTAGAACGTGTGAATTCGATATCATGTATAACGAGGGTATTTCTGTTTCTGGGGATTTACTTGATGTTGGTACTGAAATCGGCACAATTAAAAAAAATGGTAACACCTACACTTTTGGTGAGATTAAATTTGGTGTGGGGCGCGAGAATGCAAAGCGCTTCATCAAAAGTGATCCAAAGTTAATCAAGGAAATAAGAAAGAATATATTAGCTGATATTAAAGCTCGCGACAAGGAAGTTGAGGTGCCATCAATTGAGACGCCAGCTACTGATGAGACGGCTTAAAATATTATAGTTAAAGCTTTGAAGAGAGTTGTTCAAATAAAAAAAATAACCCGGGTGGGTTATTTTTTTTAAGCTCTTTCGACGTATTCTTCTGTGTCTGTGTTGATGCGAATAATGTCATCTTCTTCAATAAACATTGGGACTGAAATTTCGTGTCCAGTTTCCAAAGTAACTGTTTTTTGGACGTTACCAGCAGAATTGCCGCGTACGCCTGGTGGTGCTGAAACTACCTTTAAATTTATTTTGATCGGCAGGTCAATGGCGACCGGCTTGTCTTGAAAATACATAACGTCAATGTCTGTATTGTCTTTCATAAACTTGATTTTACTGCCAATCTGTTCAAGTGGCAGTTCAAATTGTTCGTACGAGGTATTGTCCATGAAATAGGCATTTGTATCGTCTTTGTAAAGATAGTTAGCCTTTCTTTTTTCTGTTGTTGCCGGCTCAGCTTTGTCATTGCCTTGAAATGTTTTTTCAAGGACATTGCCAGAAATGACGTTTTTTAGTTTAACTTTAAGTACGGCACCGCCGCGTCCCATTTTATGATGATCAGCTTTGATAACGGCATAGGGTTCGCCAGAAACCAAAAGTAGTTTGCCTAGCTTGATTTCACTGATTGATAACATGTTGTGTGATTAAAAGTCAAAATTCGATAATGACAGGAAATATGAGCTAAATTTTGTAATCGAAAAAATGACTTTATAAATAATTATTTTACACCTTGATTGTATACGAACGGCAATAAGGCCATGATGCGAGAGCGTTTAATGGCTGTGGCTAGTTTTCTCTGATGCTTTGAGCAGGTGCCAGTACGTCTTTTTGGTAAGATTTTCATGTAGCCTGACAAAAAGCGTCGTAATGACATAGTGTCTTTATAGTCGATTTCTTTAATGTTGTTCTGGCAAAAAAGACAGACTTTTTCTTGTTTTATAGATTTATTTTCCATAGTTATTGTTTAAAAGGGAATATTTTCAACCTTAATTTCTTCTTCATCTGGACCATTACCGAAGTCAATCACAGGTTCTGTGTGACTAGAAGCTCCTTGCGAATAATCATTAGAATTATTAGTACTGGGTCTAGTAAATGCACCACCTTGATTACCACTAGCACTGCCTAACATGATTAAATTTTCGGCAATGATTTCGGTGCGATAGCGTTTGATATTGTCTTGTCCTGACCATTCCCTAGTTTGTAAGCGACCCTCGACATAAACTTTTGAGCCCTTCTTTACATATTGGCCAACAATGTCGGATAATTTGCCCCAGGCAACGATGTTATGAAACTCAGCTTTTTCCTGTTTTTGTCCTGATTGGTCAACCCAAGTAGCGCTAGTTGCAACCGAAAACGAGGCGACACTTTTGCCGTTTGGTGTAGTTCTAACCTCTGGATCCCGGGTTAGATTGCCAATTACCATAGCTTTATTAAGATTCATATATTTTAATATAAAGAATAAAAATTAATTACAAAAGGTCGTTGGTCTCGAGAATTTTTTCTAATTTAAAATCTAATTCTTCGATACTAACCTTGTTGTCCGAGTCTTTAATTGTTGACTTGGCCTTTTTGGGCTTGATTTCTTTCTCCTCAATGGCTTTTTCTTCAACTGTTTCAGTTTTTAGATTTTTTACCTCCTCATCTTTTTTCTTGGCCTCAAAAGCGAACATTGGTTTTGGCTTTTCTTGTAAGTCGGCCGTTCTAATGCTGCGTTTTAAAATTTGATGACGTAAAACCTCGCTCATAAGCTTGATAGTACGCTCAATTTTGGCCATCAACTCTGGGGTGGCATCAAATTCCATGTAACGGTAGTAACCGTAGCTGAAATTGCCAATCGGGTAGGCTAATTTCTTCTTGCCCCAATCTTCGCGATAAGTAATTACGGCGCCGTTTTGTGTGATTACGCCCTCAACTTTTTCGTTGATCTCCTTGGCCTCATCTTCTGTGAACTTGTTGGATATGATATACAACAGTTCATAATAAGGTGAGGATGTTTTTTTTGTCTTTGACATACCTTAAAATGAAAAAATTCCCAAAGTATCTAAAATACGTTGGGAATTTTTAGATACCTTTTCCTGATAAAATTAATTATTAGGATTTTAGCTGTCGCTAATCCGCATGAAGCGGTGGGAAAGGTTAATTAAATTGTGGTCTTACTTTAGCGGTTATTGAGCATTTTGTCAATAGTTTGACAAATACATAATATTATTGTTGAATGAATGATATGCAATATTTTTTTATACTCGGAACCAATGCGGCTCTTTCGGTGGCCGAATTAATGGCAAAGTTAAAATTCAATAAAAATCAGGTAATTGTTGGCTCTGGTGTTTTATTTTACACTACGGACGAGATACTTAACGTTAATGAGCTTATAACTGGGTTCGGTGGAACTATTAAGATCGGCCAGATAGTGGCCAGTGGTAAGAGAAATGACAAGGCTTTGATAGAGGTTTTAACTGAGCTTGCAGAACCAAAAGATACAGGCAAGTATTGCTTTGGTTTTTCGAGCTATCTAAGAAATTTTAATCCAAAGCCTGTGGCCATGGCCTTTAAGACGGCATTAAAGACAAAGGAAATTAGTGCTCGCTGGGTAGTAAGTCGCGAACCTACGTTGTCTAGTGTGGTGGTGGAAACTAATAAATTAATTACGAACGGTTGGGATGTAAATTTGTTTGAAGTAAATGGAGAGGTTTATATTGGTCGCACTTTAGTTGTTCAGCCTTTTAAGGAATTATCAAATAGAGACTTTGGACGACCATCGAGAGATGATCATTCTGGTATGTTGCCGCCGAAGTTGGCGCAAATCATGATCAACTTGGCTCAATGCCCTAAAGATGAGGCACTACTTGATCCATTTTGTGGCTCGGGAACCATTTTAACAGAGTCTTTATTGATGGGTTATAAAAAAGTTATAGGCTCTGACTTGTCAGTGAAAGCAGTGGCTGACTCGATTAATAATTGCGAGTGGATATTGTCAGGAACGAAAAAGGCTAAAGCCTTTGAAATTAAAAATATTTCGGCAACTGAGTTAAGTGGGCAACATAAAAATGATTCTATAATGGCAATTGTCACTGAGCCGTTTTTAGGGCCGCAACGTGGTGAAGTTAATGTTCGCGTAGTTGTGAGTGAACTGGAAGCTTTATATGCCAAAAGCATTAAAGAGTTTTATAAAATATTAAAGCCTAGCGGCCGTGTTGTGATGGTGTGGCCCGTATTTAAAACCAAACAAGATAGAATATTTATGTCAACGAAAATTGCTGGTTTATTTAAAATCAAACCGGCAATTTTAGATGAATTAAGTAGTGAAGCCGTTAAATTGACCAATAGAAAAACAATTGTTTATGGACGTGATGGTCAAAAAGTTTGGCGAGAAATAGTGATATTGCAAAAATAAAAAAAGACCTCGCGTGACGCGAGGTCTTTTTATAAGATTTTTTTAATTAAATAGGAAGTGGCAAATATCACCGTCTTTCATGATATATGACTTGCCTTCAGTGCGCAGTGTGCCAAGTTCTCTGGCTTTAGCTTCTGAGCCGGCAGATATGAAATCGTTATAGTTCATGACTTCTGCCCTGATAAAACCCTTTTCAAAATCGGTATGAATAACGCCAGCTGCTTGTGGGGCGGTGGAACCTTCTTTGACGGTCCAGGCCCTGGTCTCTATTTGGCCGGTAGTAAAATAGGTAATAAGATTTAAAGTTTTGTAGGCCGCTCTGACTAATTTATCCAAACCGCTTTCGTCGAGACCTAATTCTTTGACGTATTCGGCTTGTTCGTCTTCGGGCAAGCTGGCAATCTCCTGCTCTAATTTAATATTAAGCTTAATTACTTCTGCCGAATTTTCATTGAACTCGGCGGCCTCGTCGCCGTCGGTATTTAAAACGTATAAAATAGGTTTGGTTGTAAGTAAATTCAGATCTTTTGAGATAAGGGCTTCATCATCGTTTAGTGACACGTCCCTGGCGGCCACGCCTTTGTTGAGGCCTGCTTGTAATTTTTCTAAAACTTCCTTGAGTTTTATTATATCTTTATTCGCACCAGCCTTTGCGTCTTTAGTGGTTTTGTCTAGTCGCTTTTCAACGGTGGTGAGATCGGCAAAGATTAATTCCATATTAATTGTTTCTTTGTCGGCATTAGGATCTATTTTACCGTCGACATGAACTATATTATCATTGTGAAAGTTTCTTACAACTTCACAAATGGCGTCGCACTCACGAATATTGGCTAAAAATTTATTGCCTAGGCCTTCTCCAGCGTGCGCGTCCTTGACGATGCCGGCAATATCGACAAATTCAATAGCGGTGTTGATGATTTTTTCTGATTTTGAGAGGTTGGACATTTTTAGTAGTCGCTCATCAGGTACCTTAACGATGCCAACATTTGGCTCAATAGTGCAAAATGGATAGTTTGAGGCGTCGACCTGTTTTTTTGTGAGGGCATTGAATAACGTGGATTTGCCAACATTTGGTAAGCCGACAATGCCTATGGATAATGACATATGTTTCTAAAAAAAATAATAAAAAAAATGTGTCATTCCTCTTGAGGTGGGAATCCAGAGATTTGAACTTATCTGGATCCTCGCTAAGGCGAGAATGACACTAATAGTATGTAAAAAACTGATTATTCTTCTCCGATAGTTTTTCCTTTTCGCTCTAATTCTATCTGTCTGAAAATTTCATCCAGCTCCGAGGCCTCGGCTTCGGTTTTGTCTATGGTCCAGTGCAGGGTGGGTATATTTCTTAGACGAGTTCGATTTTTTAGCTCTTTGGCAAAAGCGAGTGATAATTTTTTTACTTTATTTAAACCTGTGCCGGCTAAATTTTCCGGCAAGACTGATAACGCAATTTTTGCATGACCAAGGTCTGACGAGCAAGTTACAAAAATAATCGTAATCAAGCCTTCACTAAACTCAACACGTTCATTGATTAATTTGCTGAGTTCATTTTTCAATAACTCGTTGGTTTTCTCAATCATTATAATTTTTTGATAATTTTTTCTTCTTTGTAGAGGATGAGAATGTCATCAACCTCAACAAGGTCACCATAATATTTGATACCACACTCTTGACCCTTGTCGACTTCGGTCACAATTTCTCTACCAGCCTGTAATTGTAGCATTTTCCCGGCGCCCGAATATTGATTGTTGCGCTCTAGGTCAATCAAGCAATCTGACTCTGCTTTACCGTCAATAATTTTGCCCCCAATAACTTGTTCTTTACCTTCTGTTCTAAAAATTGCTTTGACTTGAAGCTTGCCAAGGTCGACGCGTCTAATTTCTGGGGCAACTTTTTCTTGCATCTCGGCTTTGAGGTCGTTAATCAAGTCATAAATAATTCTGTAAAGCTTGATACTGACATTTTTTTCACGAGCAATATATTCGGCTTTAGGCATGGCCTTAACGTTAAAACCAATGAGCTTGGCCTTGGTGGTTTCGGCTTTGATTACATCGCCCTCATTGATGTTGCCTAAGCCTTTTGAGATGACATTGATGCGAATGTCGGCACTGGCAATTTTTTCAAGTGATTCTTGAATAGCTTCTGCAGAACCAAGGGCATCTGCCTTGATGATGACATTGATTTTCTGAATATTTTCATCATTTGCAGCGTGAAATTTACTTTCAGTTTTATTAGTGATGGTTTTTTTGAATTGTTTGAAGTCAACCATTTCGCCAACCTCTGACTCCAGTACGTCACCAACGGCTGGCGCCATCTTTAGTCCAAGAATTTTTGCTGGTGTTGATGGTCCGGCTTCAGTAATATCTTCGCCACGATAATTTTTTAGATTTCTGACTTTGCCGTACATCTGTCCATTAAAAGCAATTGGATCGCCAATGCGTAATGTTCCATTTTGAATCAAAACTGTGGCAACTGGCCCAGCACCCTTGTCGACATGGGCCTCAATAATAGTGCCAGCGGCTTTGGTTGCTGGATTGGCCTTCATGCTTTCAGATTCAAATTCAGCCGTTAGTAGTAAGACATCTAGAAGTTCTTCAATGCCAATATTATTTTTAGCTGAAATTGGGGCGCACGCAATTTTACCACCCCAATCGTCCGGAATGATGTTTAGCTTGGTCGAAAGGTCTTGTTTTGTTCTGGTAATATCAGCGTCTTCTTTGTCGATTTTGTTGATCGCCACCACGTAAGGTATTTTGGCTGCCTCAATGATTCTAAAGGCTTCAATGGTTTGCGGCTTGACGCCGTCATCGGCGGCGACCACTAAAATGGCAATATCGGCTATCTTGGCACCACGACCGCGCATGGCTGTAAAAGCCTCGTGACCAGGGGTGTCAATAAAAGTCAAAACCTTGTCATTTCTGGTTATTTGATAAGCACCAATATGTTGGGTAATACCCCCAGCTTCGCCAGCGACTACGTTGGTCGAACGAATTGAGTCAAGTAAGCGGGTTTTACCGTGATCGACGTGCCCCATAACCACTATAACGGGTGGGCGCTCAATAACCTCGGTTTCTTTTTTGATGATTTCGGCTAATTTGCCAACCTTTGTGTCTAAGATCTCTTCTTCGCCCTCGTCTAGCGTTACATTATAACCTAAATCTGAACCAATAACGCACGAAGTGTCAAAATCTATTTGCTGATTTAATGAGGCGAAAATACCATTCTTGATCAGCTCGGCCAAGACTTTGTTGACGGGAATATTTAAAACTGTGGCAAAGTCGCGCACAATAATCAGATTTGGGACTTTCACGTCCTTTTTTACGACTGGACCAGCGACATCGGTAGCGCTGCGTCTAGCGTCAAAGCGAGCCTGACCGGCTAATTTTTTTACTAGTATTGGCCATTCTTTTAGGATTCTCTGAGCAGTTCGCGGGTCAACCTTAATAGCGCGGGCTCCAACGTGAAAGCCCATGAGCGGTAATTTTTCAAGCAGCTCTTTTGGCGTAACTCTAAGTTTTCTGGCAAGTTCGGTTACATTCATAAGTAATTTTTTGGACTTTTCCCACGTAATTGAGTGCTGTGGGTGATTTATGTAAAAAAATGGACCTTTGGGTCCTGATATTTACTTTAAATTTACAAGAAAATGCAATAAAAGTCAAGGTAAAAGGTGCAATGTTGGGGCTAATGTAGTTGATTTTTGCAGATTTTAATATGATAGATATTTAAAATATCGATTAATATTTTTTAAATTAAAATGGTTAAAATTATTTTTGACATTTTTGTCGCTTTATTGTTTTTATGCTAAAATATAGCCAAGTGTTAATAACTTACTTGCTTTAATAAAAGGCACGGTCTAACCTTGTTTTTTGCAAGTTAAATTCTAATGTTTATGCATTATATTGGAGAGGAGGTGAACAATGAATAAATTTAATAAATACGTAATCTCTTTAGCTTTTACGGCTTTGATTGCTTTGCCAAGCTTTATGGCGCTACCAGTTCACGCTTTGAGTGAGGATGGTACAGCTCTTTTGGGTGGTGAGGAAAATTCAGCTGCCTTAAAAACTGGTGCCTTTGGTGGAGATAAGAATCCTCAGCAGATCGCTGCAGGTGTAATCAACGTTTTAATGGGTTTCTTGGGTCTAGTAGCTGTTGTGATCATCCTTTTCGGTGGTTTCAAATGGATGACTGCTGCAGGTGCTGAAGACAAAATCGAAGAAGCTAAAAAATTGTTAGTCGCTGGTGTAGTTGGTTTAGTTATCATCTTGTCAGCTTGGGCAATTGCCACTTTTGTAATCGATCAAATTTTAACCAGTACCAAGGGTACTGCTTAGTTTTTATAATGCAGAGTTTTATACTCTGCATTGTTATGTGAATGAGATGTTTTTATTCTTATAACAATGCAGATTATCTTCAAAATTAGTGCTATTTAGTTATGAAAAAGATAATTTTATTATTCAGTTTTATCTATATTCTTTCGGGACAGGTTGTTTTGGCGGTTGATTGTGTTGGGGACAAGGCGTGCTATGGCCTTGATGCTTCAGCTCCGGCAAGCTCGCCCATAAGAGGTAAAGAAACGGATATTTCAGTTTTGGCTGGTACTTTAATCGGTCAAGTTTTGGCCTTCGTTGGTGTGATATTTTTTGCTCTTATTCTTTATGGAGGTTTCAAATGGATGACTGCTCAAGGTAATGCCAAGCAGGCTGAGGAAGCTCGAGACATAATGGTTAGAGCAGCACTAGGTTTGATAATTATCTTTTCAGCTTACGCCATAACCGCCTTTATTGGTGATATGGCCCAGAATCCTGGCGGGATAGCGCAATAATACCATGAAGATAATGAGGTCATTATATTTGATGTTAATAATTATTCAGTCGATTTTTGCTTCTGTTGCTATGGCTTTTGATGGTGGCTTGCAGAGTACTGGCAAGGGGATGGGTTTTGAAACGGCATCTACTGAGACGACTATATCAGAGCGCATCGGTCAGTATATGGGCGTAGCAGTGAGTTTTTTGGGGGTGATTTTTTTATGTCTGGCTATATACGGTGGCTATCTTTGGATGACAGCACAGGGGGAAGAAAAAAAAGTCGCTGAGGCCAAGGATATAATCAAGCGAGCAGTTATTGGTTTGATAATTGTCGTCTCGGCCTATGCTATCACGGCTTTTGTTGGTGATTTTGCTTCCGGGGTGACCACACCAAGTGCCTAAGTTAATATTTAAATAATCAATGAAAATATTAAAAAAAATCTTAGTTTTTTTCACCGTAGCATTTTTTGCTACAAACATAGTTTTGGCTGCTAATTTGAAGGATGCATTTGACCCAACTGGGGGAAATAGTAATAACCCGCTAGACAGTGTGGCTGTTGAAGCCGGCTATGACAATACTAAGAGCGATGTTGATCCAATCATCCAAAATGTAATCTCGATTATATTATCATTCTTGGGGGTTATTTTTTTGATCTTGACTATTTATGCCGGTTATCTGTGGATGACGGCTCAGGGTGACCCCAAAAAAGTTGAACAGGCAAAAGATATCTTGACTCGAGCCGTTATTGGTTTGATAATCGTCGTCTCGTCTTATACTCTAAGTTCATACGTAATTACTAAATTTGCTAGCCAAGGTTTAGACGCTGGCACTATCGGTAATCCCTAAGTTTATGTCTTTTTTTGAAATAAAAGTTGCTCAAGCGGTCAGTATTACCGAGCGCATGAAGAATGTCGGAGATAAAAATTTTGACACATCGGCCAGCGCCTTAACTCCAGCCGGTGTCTTGGGTTATTTAGTTAGTGTTTTTTTGGGGATACTTGGCGTTATTTTTGTGATTTTGATTATCTCGGCCGGTTACAAGTGGATGATGGCCGGAGGCGACGCCAAAAAAATCGAAGAGTCAAAAGATACAATTTGGCGAGCGGTTATCGGTTTAATTATTACGGTTAGTGCTTATACAATTCAATCTTATGTTTTTGGTCAACTATAAAAAAATACTAGCTATACTATCTTTTGTAATTTTAATGTCTGTAAGTATTACTGCTAATAAGGTAAATGCAGCGATGAATTTGATAAATTCAAACGCTTTAGACGGTAACACGGAAGAGGAAAAAGATTTTTTTACTGAAACTGGTTTTGCTCAGTCGGCCGATGATCAATTGCAAGCTAATATTGCTTCATTGATTAAAATCTTTTTAGGCATGCTGGGTGTTATATTTGTGGTTTTGATTATGTCGGCCGGTTACCAATGGTTTATGGCTGGAGGTGATGCCAAAAAAATCGAAGAAGCCAGGGACAAGATTACACGCGCTGTGGTTGGCCTGGTTATTGTCATCTCGGCTTATTCAATTACTTACTTTGTCTTTAATCAGCTTGATACCTTGAATTCTGTGGGTGATCCGGTTAATAATGGCGGTGGCTCACCTTCTCCATAATCAATAATAAAGCCTCGACTTTTGAGTCGAGGCTTTTTTGTTTAGCGAGCTTGGTAATAATACCAACTCACCTTTTGTTTGTTGTAAAAATGCTCAGTTCCTGGCACAACCCTGAAGTCGTGCCAACCAACTTTGCGCTCACCATCCCAGGCGGTGGCATTGTAGGCACCAGCCGGCAATTCATCGTCAATCTTTTCTCGGGCATCGAGCATGTAACTTCGAGTTACAGGACCAGTAATTTTAATACTTATAGGTCGCCGTGACTTGTTTTCGACAATGCCTGGGTAAAGAGTTCGGCTGTTTATGGTGGATTTTCCAAGACTAGATCGTGAAATGTCATCAGCGCTAGACCATGTGCCAACGTCTTCCTTGTCGGGTATGCCACCAAAGACTTTTCTGGTGTATTGGGATTCTACAATCTCGCCTTTGGCGTCTTTGACTATTTTTGTAGTTGACCAGCCAGCAGTCGGAGGTTGAAGTAGGGCGCAGCCGTTAAATAGCACTGCCAAGAGAATTGGGCCAAAAACTTTGAGAATTCGCATTTTTACTCTCCTTTTATGTGTGGTTTGAATGAACGTAAGTGATAATTACCAGACTAGCATTTTTGTTGATATTTGTCAATAGAGTGAGGCCTAATTAACGCTAGTGTTAGTCAAAAAACATGATTTTTTGCGTCAAATACATTGACTAAATTAGATATATGTGCTATCATTAAATTAACTTGAGATTAATTTTAAGTTATGACAACACTGTCATAACTTATTTTGTCTCAGTGCGGTTATTCTGAACGCAGGGGGCTTGAAATCTTCAAATCTCCATAAACGCTAAACTTGGCAACGTTTTTATTTCTGATCCCCAGATTTTACGTTGTACTCAGAATGACTAAATTTAATATGGGCTATTCCCTAAAGAATGTTAATCAGCGCAAGTATGCTTATTTTTTGTTTTGCGTGATTATTTTTGATTATTTGTTATTTCCTTTGCCAATTTTTGCTGCCAATCAGGATTATTCAGATGCTCAGTGTGTGCCTGAAAGTTTAGGCACGGACAAGACTGTTAATCAAACCTTGATCGTGGAGAACACGATTAAGGCTAGCGAAAACGCGGAAAAAAGCGAAGTAACTAAATCTCTAGTGCCTGATAATTTGAAAAAAGTCAGGGCTGCAACTTTTACAAAAACAAATCGTGTTGATGACTTGGTGGATGTTCAGGATGATATAAATATGAGCATTGTCTCAAGTTCAAGTGCGATTGATCATGGTTATCACTCCATGACTGCCTATACATCTGAAGCGGCTCAGACCGATGCTTCACCATGTGTGACGGCAAATGGTTTTAATGTTTGTGAACACGGGGTAGAGGACACCGTGGCCGCAAATTTTTTGCCTTTTGGTACCAAGGTTAAAATGCCTGAAATGTTTGGTGAGAGAGTTTTTGTGGTTAGAGACCGTATGAATCGGCGCTATTCACAACGTGTGGATGTGTGGTTTAAAGAAAAACCGGCAGCCATGCAGTTTGGAGTCAGGACTTTGAGGGTAGTTGTGGTAAAATAAAGCAGCTGCTTGTCATAAAACTGAAGATTTGATAATATAGAAATGCGCCTGATGAGGGCGCATTTCAATTAGGTGACGTGGCCAAGTGGTAAGGCATGAGTCTGCAAAACTCTTATCGTGGGTTCGATTCCCACCGTCACCTCATTATCAATAAAAAAAGGACCTTTGGTCTTTTTTTTGTTTTAAGTCCACATTTTTGTGGACTAAAGTAGTGGTAGATCCTATTGGGAATATTTTCATTTAAGCATATTGCTATTAAGTAGCTAAATTTGCAGTAGGCACTGGCTTAATGAAGGTGCGCTGGTGGTGCATACTTCTTCTTAAAAGAAGCTATTGTACTTAAGTCCACATTTCTGTGGACTTAAGAGCTGTGGATAAGATTTATTTAAGTCCACATTTATGTGGACTTAAGTGTGGATAAAATTTTTTGATAAAATTTTTTGATTTAATGTTAGCAATATTTAATCTAGTAAATATACTAAACAACAGGTATTGCTAAAAGTCAAAATCCGTGTTATGATTAATTCAGAAAGTTGAAACAAAACATCTTTCAAAAAAAAGAAATCGCACCTTCTACAAAAACAAAAACAAAAGAAACACATTCCCAAATTTCATAAAGTAATTTGGAAAAAAGTTTTTATTTTTACTAATTTTTTAAAACCAAACCAACTGGTTTTACAAAACTAGGCAACTAGATCTAAAATATAAAAAAGATCGAAAGCCAAAAAATTGGTAAAAATACGTTCATAAGTTGGAATGAACAAGCACTCTCCCTGAGGGCTAAAATATTATGTACTATCCGAGGAGGAAGGTAGATAATCAGCATTTAGGGATGGGGCTCAGTATAGGACCAATAAATTTATTTTCATTAATATATATCAAGTGGACCTTCTGGGCCCCTTTTATTTTGTTTTAAACCTTATTGAATAGGGTTTTTTTGTTATTGTGGAATATTGTAAAAATTGTTATAATATCTTCATAACATTTTCTTTACATGGCAAATCCAATAATTAAAGTTGAGGGACTTAATGTTGCGTATAATTTGGGCAAGGCTAACGAGGTAAGGGCACTAAATGATATAAATATTGAGATATTTCCAGAGGAGTTCATTATCTTCTTTGGTCCTTCTGGTTGCGGTAAATCCACCTTGCTATATGCCATCTCTGGTCTAGAACATAATATTCAAGGCAATATCTATGTTCATGACAAAAACATCACCCAATTTAATAATCAGGAGAATCTTAATTTTCATCGCAAGACGATTGGCATGATTTTTCAGGCTTTTTATTTGATACCATCCTTGACCGTTGCTGGTAATGTTACCTTGCCTCAGGTTTTTTTAAATGAAAATAAGGGTATTAGACGCAAGAAAGCCCTTGATTTGCTTGAATATTTTGGCGTTCGAGCTCAGGCCAACAAATTACCGACGGAACTGTCTGGAGGTCAACAGCAGCGAATTTCAATTTCACGTGCTTTGATTAACGATCCAGAAATCATTATGGCCGACGAGCCAGTTGGTAATCTTGACTCAAAGTCTTCGCAAGATGTAATGGATATTTTACGCAATTTAAATGAAAAGCAAAAGAAAACTGTTATACTTGTTACTCACGACCCTTCATATTTGAGCATCGCTCATCGTGTTTTTTTTATCAGAGACGGTAGGGTCGTTGACGTCAAAGTTAACCGCCAGGTTGAAGGCGTTTCGCAGGTTGTTATCAAGCGTGATATTTCTAAAGAACTTGAGCTATTGATTAATACATATTCAAGCTTGTCGCCCGACCAAGTAGGCAATCTCTTGATTCCATTTAAGGCTAAGCAGATTGTGTCAGAGGTTATGATAGGTATGACTATTGATGAGTTGAGTGGTCTTGAGAAAAAGGTTGAAAACATGTTGATATCGGGCATTTATGAAGATGAGTCTTTTGAAAGCTTTATTGATCAATCACCTGACAAGGGCGGCCTAGGACTTGATAGTCGAAGGGCATCTCGCATTGCTGAAATGGTCTCTGGGATCGTTAAAGAAATTAAGGAGCTTGAGGAGGAGGATCGCAAAATCAAGGAAAATATTGTGCCGAATCAAGATAGTGAAGTTACAGAGATTAGGCATTATCTGCTCGAAGAGTTTGATGTACATTTTAAATCATTTATAGCGCTTGAGGTTTTTGATCAGGCAATTAAGGAACGTTTAGCATTAATGATTGATCGCGACCTTTTTGTGAAAAAGATTCACGGTTCCCTTAAAAAGGGAGGATCCGCGATTAATATGCGAACGGCGAGAAAGATTGGCAGGCGTTTTGAGTTATTGATATTGGGTAAGTATAAATAAAATGAAATTCACAGATACATTATCACTTTCCACGAGAATGTTTAAAACCCGTAAGATGCGTACTTTTCTTACGGTTTTAGGTGTGGGTGTGGGCATCGGTACCGTGTTATTTCTAGTTTCGCTAGGTTATGGTCTTGAAAAAGTAATCTCGCAAAAAATAGGCAGCGATGATGCTTTATTAAGTCTTGATGTGAGTCCGGGGTCAAGCGCTATTACCTTATCAAATGATTCGGTGCAAAAAATTGCTGGTATTAAGGGTGTGGCTGAGGTCAGTCCAATGATGAGCGTGGGGGCACAAATATCTTTTAATAATTTGACAGGTGACGGTTTGGTATATTTGGCCGAACCATCTTTTTTTCGTCTTGGTAGTATTGTAGCGGAAACAGGCAAATTGTTTCAAAGCAAGGATGCGCATGAAGTTGTTATTTCAACTGCAGTAACAAAGTTATTCAGTATTAGTCCAGCAGATGCTATTGGTAAGGATATTTCTTTTTCTTTGTTTTTAAATAAGACGGGTTCGAACGAGGCAGATTCTGAAAAAAGGAATGACAAATATGTTATTGTGGGGGTTATCGCTGATGACGCTACGAGCTACGCTTTTGTGCCCATGGATACCATGAAAGATCTTGGGCTAACAAGCTTTAATCAATTAAAAATTAAAGTTGGACAAAAAACTGAGATTGAGCAAGTGCGTACAGCTGTCATTGATCAGGGTTTTGTGGTTTCATCGTTGTCAGACACTTTAGAGCAGGCTGACAAGGTTTTTCGAGTTTTACAAATTGTTCTAGCTTTATTTGGTTTTGTCGCTTTGATTGTTTCAGCTATTGGTATGTTTAACACAATGACAATCACTTTACTCGAAAGAATTAATGAGATCGGTATTATGCGATCGATCGGCGCCTCAAAGGTTGATATTATGGTAATGTTTTTGATTGAGGCTTTTTTAATGGGCTTTCTTGGCGGTTTAGGCGGGGTTATTATAGGTTATTCAGGTGGTTTGCTTGCTAATTTAGGCCTTAACCTGTTGGCAAGTAATTTTGGTGGTCAAAGCTTGAATTTGTTTTATAGTCCAACCTGGTTTGTGGTAGTTATTATTGTTTTTTCTAGCGTGATTGGTTTATTGACCGGTTTTTATCCAGCCCGCAAGGCGGCCAAGATAAATCCATTAGATGCGCTAAGGTATAAATAAAGAATTAGCACTTAGCAGGTATTGTCTATTGACTTATTGTTATAATTTTGTTTAAATAAAGAGCGATTAATAATTTAAAAAAAGGTTTGTATGGGGCGGTTTGCCCTAATATATAATCTCTAATATCTAAGATAATATGCCAGTACCAGCAAAAAGAAGGCCAACCTCAGAGGCGCGCCGCGGTCGTTCACATCAAGCTTTAAAGAAAACATCAACAGCTAAGTGCCCTAAATGTGCAAAAGATATTTTGCCACACACCGCTTGTGCCTTTTGCGGTTATTATAACGGCAAACAAGTTTTAACTCTAAAAACTAAAACACCTAAAAAAGCTTAACCGGCTTTTTTATTTTGCACCTTATGTCAAATAGACACTTGGCCAGGACCATTGCCATGCAAACACTTTTTTTGTGGGATTTTAATGAACAGCCACAAATTAATGTTAAAGAAGTCGTAGCCAGTAGTTTTGCTAATTTTGCGCAAAACATGACTGATCACTCATTTACGGAAAATATTGTAAATGGTGTAATTGAAAATGTCGCCAGTATAAATGACTATATAATTAGGTATGCCACCGAGTGGCCTCTGGATCAAATCACCTTGGTTGATCGGAATGTACTACGTGTCGGAGTTTTTGAATTAATTTATAATGAAGATATTCCGGCCAAAGTTGCTATTAATGAGGCGATTGAAATTGCCAAAAAATTTGGCGGTGAGGCATCCGGTAGGTTCGTAAATGGAGTATTGGGGGCAATCTATAAAGACTTAGACTCAAAGGGGTTGATTAAAAAAAATCCAATTGCCCCCAAGGAAAAAACTGAAGATAAGGCAACCGAGGTAAATGAATTGATTGAAGCCAAGTCTACGGAAGAGCTATAAAATAACCATTGTTCAATTGTTCCGATTGTTAAATATTTTTTGATTTAACAATCCAATAATTTAGCAATTAATAAAAGATGAAAGAAATTTCACAACTTGAAAAAATTGTTGGCGTTAATTTTAAAAATCCTGACTATTTACGTCAGGCCATGGTGCATCGTTCATACATTAACGAGCATCCAGAATTTGAACTTCACCACAATGAGCGATTGGAGTTTTTGGGTGACGCGGTGTTAGAAATTATTGTTACCGAGAATTTGTATCATAATTATCCTGAGACGCCAGAAGGTGACCTGACCAATTGGCGTGCCAGCTTAGTTAACGCCAAGATGTTAGCTCACGTAGCCAATGAAATGGAGATTGAGGAGTACTTGTATTTATCGAAAGGTGAATCAAAAGACGCAAAATCCAAGGCTCGTCAATATATTTTGGCTAACGCCATGGAGGCGATTATCGGGGCTATTTATCTTGATCAGGGCATCAAGAAATCAACTGAATTTGTTAATAAATTTATTCTGTTTAGGCTCGAAGGAATTTTAGCAGAGCAGTTGTATCTGGACCCAAAATCAAAATTTCAAGAAAAATCACAAGAGTATTACAAAGTTACGCCTCATTACAAGATTATGAGTGAAGTTGGACCTGATCATAATAAGATGTTTGAAGTCGGGGTTTATTTGAACGATGAATTGGTTGCCAAGGGTAAAGGACTGTCCAAGCAAGAGGCGCAAGTCGACGCCGCGGCCAAGGGCATTAAAAAGAAGGGTTGGTAACTCTTATAATCACTTAAAGCAGGATTTAGTCCTGTTTTTTTGTTTGGCGATGAGTATGCTATAATAATGTTAATAATTAATAAAATATATGCATAAATTTGTAGAAGCTATAAAGTCGAGAATTAATTTAACGTGGACGGCAGTGGCTGTTGTGGTGATTATTGTCTTTGCGTTGATGTACGTATTTTTAACAAAAACTCATTCAATCGGCCAGGCAACATTGACTTGGAATAAAAATATTGAATCCAATATAGCTGGATATAAAGTTTACTATGGCACAGTGAGTCGCAAGGGTGATTGCCCTAAGGATGGCGGCTATGAAAAGTGGGTTGACACGGGCACAACAACCACATACTTGTTTAAAAATTTAGACAACAAGTCGACTTACTTTTTTTCTGTTACTTCGTACAATAATGCTGGCAAGGAAAGCTGTTTTTCGGCAGAGGTTAATAAGAAACTGTCTGTTTCATTTAGGGACCGCGTAAAATATTTTTTTACGCGGCAAAAATAAAATAATTATTTTATTGCAAATTCAAGAGGTAATAAAAAGTCGATAAGCTTAAAGTTCAACTAAGGCTCATCAATGATTAAAAAAACATTAAAGATAAATTTAATTTTAATTTTAATGTTTTTTTTAGTTGCGCCAAGTTTTACACTTGCTTATGGTGGCCCTGATTATTTACCTGACGGCCCGCATCCAAGGATATGGTTAACGCCTGACGTTATTTTTCAAATGAAAGCCAAAAAAACTGCTAATACTTCAGAATATCAAGCTTTAATAAATCGCTGTGATAATTATTTTATTTATTTTGATAACATACCAAGTAAAAAAATTAGCACTAGCAGTACATCGGCTCTTGGTATTTATACCTGGCCGGACGGTGATGGTTATGTTGGAAGCGGTATTCAGGAGGCGATAATTTCCTGGGGCATCGCATATCAAACTCTAAAGGGTGTGAATTACGGCACGGCTGGTGCTACGGCTGATGATATTAAGGCGGCTACCTATGCTGCACATGCATTTGACCTGATGAATCGAGTTATCACGCTTTATTCTGCCGGCGAGGAAAAAGACGGAATAGAGTTTATTCGCCTCAGTGATGACAAGAGTAGTCAATTGGTGACCTTAAATGCGGATGAGGCTGCATTGAATCATGCCAATGGATTTATCTATACTACTAATGGCAACATGTCATTTAAGAGTGGCTATGCAGCCAGAGCCTTGGCACAAACGATTCCATTGTTTTATGATTGGTTTTATAATGATTCGCACATGACATTAGAGCTTAAAACCACTTTATATAAAATGATGTATCGACATATTGATTGGTATAATGCAGTCCGAAGTAGTTATAATAATGGCATTCTTATTGGTGGCACTTATTATCATGAGGATCAATTCGGCAAAGATGCTAATGGGAATATTATTGCTGGTGCATGCAGTGCGCCTAATAATTGCAATCTGTCGCCGATCGCCGCGGCCAATACGTATAAGCAATATGGCTATGCAAATCCTGGTGGAGTTGGCAGAATAGGTTCAAATTTTTATGAACCATTCGTTGGCCTGGCCATGCTAAATGCGGTGGCGGCCTATGGTGATGCACCTCAAGTCGATGCTGATCATTATTTGAATTATGCCAAGAGTTTGTGGCAACGTCACTATGATGCATTATCCAGTTCAATCGTTTATAAGGGCGGCGATTCTTTATAGGGTTTAGCTTATTTTTCTGATTGGCAAGAGCTTTTTCAAGGCATTTTGGGATTAAATACAGCCACAGGGCTGGACACGTGGACAGCTTTTGATTTTCCCAAGGAGGTGGCTAAAAATTATATCCACAACACTGACCCAACATTAACGGTACAACTTCAAAGGGGTGCTATAAATAAACCTCAAAATCTATCTTTTTGGCTTCATCCAAGCGAATATGCTATGAATACTTTTTCCCATATTTTGCGAAACTATTATCCTGCGTCTGATGAAGCAAAACAATTGCAATATTTTTTAAATAACGCCTCATTAACTCCTCGTCTTGATATGGATTGGCAGAGATTTTTGTTTAGAGATAGCGCTGCAGCAACAAAAGATTTTTCAGCTGAGCCACTAATATATCATTCCATTGGGAGCGGTGTAGTGACGACACGATCGTCCTGGAGTAAGACTGCCACTAACAGCGTGACCGCACAACTTGTTTTGGGTGGAATTTTCAACGTAGATCATCAAGCCCAAGATCAGGGTGCAATCATTATTAATCGAGGCCTTGACAGGCTTCTTTCACGCTATATGGATTCATCCTCTAATAGTGATGAAACATCGCAAGGTCAGAATTCTATAGTTTTTGGTGATGGTATTTCTGATGGTAATGGATTAATTACAACACAAAGTAACAATAGCGGCATGACTGGTGGGTCTCCTTCTTCACAAACACTTCTAACCCCTGTTATTGATAGAATCGATAATAACGCTAATTATGCCTACGTCAGTGGTGATGTCCATAATATTTTTGATGGAATTGGCAATACAAATCTTGCTAAAAATTTTCGTAGAACATTTTTACATTTAAGGCCAAATATTTTTGTGATTTATGATGTGACACGTTCAAATTCAGCAAAGAGTAATAAAAAATCTTGGTACATGCAATTTGAGGCGGTGCCAATAATAGATTCATTAAATAGAAATATTTTTGCTACAGTGGGTTCGTCAAAAATATACTTAAAAGGTTTATATCCGCAAAGCGGTGGCTATACTGACACGTCTATGACAAATAACAGTAACATGTCTGCTGTTTTTCATCGTGTTAAATATGAGCCAACTGTCACTCAGGAGTATGATCAGTTCCTTCACGTTATTGAAGCCACCGGTTCAACCGATTCGCAAACTCCGGCAGTGCTAATTGCTGGCACTGGTGGCAGGGGCGCATTAATTGAAAATCAATTAGAAAATTTAATTGTAATGTTTACTGATAATCAAGACGGAAACGATATCATTGATTTGGCCTATAGTGCAACTACTACTACCCAGTCAAGAAATATTGTCACAAGCTTGACTCCAAATAAAAATTATAATGTAAGTATTGATTCTGGCATAAATACTTTATATACCGCAAACTTGGCTGGGATTATTGAATTTATTAATTCTAGCAGTGGTTTGCATAGTTATTCTATTTCTGGTGATATTGTGGCGCCAAATGCGCCAAGCGGTCTTTCCGTGCTATAATTAAATGCATATTAGATAAAATAATAACATGTTTAAACATAATTCAAGATTATTCTTACTGCTGGCAATATTTGTAATTTTGCCAAAATTTGTTTATGCCTTCGGTGGACCAGATTATTTACCAGATGGACCACATCCAAGGATTTGGCTGTCGCCGGAAAAAATAACACAACTTCAAGCGAAAGTTGCAGCTAATGATGTTGATTGGTTGGCAATGAAAGCAAGGGCTGACTCTTTTTTGACTCAGTCAATTCAACAAAATGGAAATACCTTGAATCCCGGAGGTACTGATTATGGAAACATGCATTATGGTTATCAAGGTGCCGGCTGGTGGGATGCCATGAATGTTTTATGTCTTGCGTACAAGATGACAGGCAATGTAGCATATGCTGCAAAAGCCAGGGATTTGGTCGATGTGATGTTGACCTTTGATATGTCTGCCATGCAGATTGATTCCGGTTATCCTTCTAGGTATCTTCCCGGTGCCTTGGGTATCGCTTATGATTGGTTATATGATTATTTGGATAATACGCGTAAGGCTAATATGATAACCTTGGCAAATTCATATTATAATTGGGTCAGTGCCAGCGGGTTATATTATGGCGATTCCTTGTATACGTCAGGAAACTATCATAACGGCCATCTCAGGGGTTTAGGTATCCAGGCTTTAGCTATGTATGGTGATAATAGCGCAGCTGCAACACAGTTGTCGGCGATACGATCAAAAATATCTTCAACAACTATTCCATTATTTCAAACAGGGGCATTTTCTGGTGGGCAGGCAGTAGAAAGTTATACTAGTTATGGAGCTGAAGTGTATAATTTTTTAATAGATTTGTTTTATGCAGAAAAATCTGCCAGTGGTCAAGATTATTTAGGTTCAAATGCTAATAAAATCATTGATGGCATAATTTATAATACAAAACCCAATAGGTGGCAGATGACAGATTTTGGTACTCAGAGCGGTTCTGTAAACTGGGTTCTTGATTTGGGCATAGTAACAAGATTGGTGGCGTCTAATGATATAACCGCAGCTGGAAAGGCTAGATATTATATTGATAATGTCGGAGCTTCGCCCTCTCCATCAATTCAAAGACCGGCATCAGATGATATAACCAGATTTTTGTGGAATGACAATACTGTGGTACCAATAAATTACAATATTACATTGCCAACTTATTATAGAGAGGTCGGTACGGAAAAAATATTTTCTAGATCAAGCTGGAATACTGACGCCGTTTGGTCAATGATGTCTGGTGGCGCCGGTTTTTTTGCTCCGCAGTCTGCTAAATTGGCTGGCCATGTAACTATTCAACGTGGTAATGATTATTTGTTAGTTAATGCAGGTCAATGGAGAGATTCTAATGTGATTTTTCCTGGTTATTCCTCGAGCACTGGTCAGGTACAAACCAGCGTGGCTGCTAATACTTTTTGGATTGATGATGGTGGAGCATATTGCAAACTGCCAGAATCAACCGAATATGAAGGTGGCCAGTCTCATCTCGGTGTAAATACTATTTTAAATTATGAGGGTAATTCAAATTTTGTTTATGAAAAGGCTGATTTAACAAGTGCATATTATTGTGATAAATATTTGACCCCGCCTAAATACAGATCGTTAAGATTATTTTATAGAAACTATATATCTGTTGGTGGTGGCGCCATCGTTGTCGTTTATGATATTACTAAGCAGAAGAGTGTGGATTATAATCGCCGTTTTCAATGGTATTTGACCAACGTCAATGCGCCTGTTCAATCTGACTCCCTAGTAACAACAACGGCTGGTTCATCAAAATTTCATTTAAAAACTGTCTACCCTTTAAATGCAACAACAAGTATTAGCCTGATAAGTCATCCAGTTATTGCCCCATATAAGACTTTTTATAATCCGCGTGTTGAAGTTACTGCTCCGCCTTCCATAGATTTTAATCCCTTAACTGTCATGTTAACAACTGCCAGTGGATCAACAACCCCAGCAATTACAGGAATAGACACTGGAGCCATGATTGGGAGTATTATCGAAACAAGTGTGCCGCAAGTTGTGTTGTTTTCTAAGCAGATTAATCAAATAATAGATCCAATTGCGTCAGACGAATCATATCAAACCATTCAACAAAATGCTGTGACTTACACGGTGGCATATTCTTCAACTGGAAATCATCTTTTGGTAGATATGGAGCCGGCAATCTATGACGTTTACCGAGATGGAGTAAAAATTATTACAGCAGTGGTCGCCTCCCCTCAGGGTGTGTTGAATTTTGAGGCAAATGGTGGCGGAGCTTTTCAAATTGTAAAAACTGGAGAAATTCCAGTGAGTGATATTATAGCTCCAAGTGCACCAAGCGGTCTTATTGTGTTATAATTAACAAATGAAACAGTTATTATTAAAGTTATTTTTTATTTTGGTAGTGATTTTTGTATTACCAAATTTTGCCTTAGCTGCTAATGGCGAAATACCCATGACAATAAATATCGGCACAACCTTGTCAACTCCTGGTTACACTGTTAGCTCAGGAGTGCCTTTTGCTATTGGCCAACTGAGTGATGTTAATATTTTAAGAGTTGTTGATTCTAATGATAATCCAGTCGCGGCACAGTTTACTAAATTGGTTTCTTGGCCAGATAATTCAGTGAAAGTGGCGTTGGTTTCATTTGTTCCAGCAGTTGCTGCAAATGGGACTAGTTATGAAAATTATAAAATAGTATATCAAAATACGGCCGGTATCACGGCCCCTGCAGTTGTTAATCCGATAGTCACTAGTGATAATGGATCTCAAATAGTTATTGATAATGGAGTTTCAACTTTTTATGTCAACAAAACAGCTTTTACTATTTTTGATCAAGTAAAAATTGGAGGCGTTAATCAATTGCAGTCACCGGGTGATTTAGTGTTTTTAGACAATTTAACTAATAACACCTTTAAAACTTCTTTATCTCAAAATTACACATTAAACACTGTTGAAGCAGGTCCATTGAAAACAACAATTTTATTGACTGGTAAGGCTAAGGCTGTTGCTGGTAATAATAATTTTGGTGAAAATACTTTGGTTACGGTTAAAATGTGGTTAACATTTTTTGCAAACTCTGGTCAGGTAGAAATAAAATACACTTGGATTGATGACAACGCAAGAGTTAATGCGACAAATAATTGGAATGGAATAACAAAATATGTTGATATTAAAAGTAATCACCTGGATTTGCCCTTAGTTGCCACTACTTCAACTTTTGAATTTGGTGGCAATGCTACAAATTATACTGGAAGCGTAAGTGGCACCAATTATCTTTTACAGGATGCGACGGTCACTGATACCGAAATAACCAAGGGGTATGCTGGTGGTTTTGAATATTTGTTTAATTATTCGGGGGTTGGAAATCAAGTTGCGACTGGGGCTATTGGAGGTGTTAGTCCTGATCAGGTTGGTGGAAAAGCTCAAGGTTGGATGGATATTAATAGGGGTGTGACAGGCGTTACTGCTGGCATTAGAGATTTTTGGCAAAATTTCCCAAACAAATTATCCATTAATGATCAGGGTTTACTGCAAATTTTTGTTCAACCAGATGAATCAATAAACGGCATGTATTCATGGGCGCCAGGTGTTGGCAAAACACATGATATTTTTCTTAATTTTCATGTTGGTACTGATTCAGCTTCTTCAGTAAAAAAGTTCAAGCTTTTTCAGGAAAAGCCTTTGATCTATGCTGAACCTGCATGGTACGTGCAGTCTGACGTTTTTGGTCTAATTTCCGTTCCAGACGCGAATTCGAGTCGCTGGGATACTCAAATTGAAAATCAATTTACATGCTCATTGAATAGGAGTAACTGCTCTATCTATAATATAACCTACGGCAAACGTGATTATGGCGATTATATTATGGGTAATCATCCATACAACTATGCTAATCAGCACTATGAGGATGCACACGGTTGGATCTTACAATATCTTCGCTTGGGTCGTAAAAAATATTTCAATTGGTCTGAAAATTATGCGAAGCACCATTATGATCTTGATGTGATGCACACAACGTGGCCTGGATATTCAACTTGTCCGGCAGGGTTAATTCATTGGCATGGTGGTGGTGACCATGAAAGATCGGCAACTGAAGGTGGACATGTGGTGCCTGGTGGAATCGACGAATATTTCTTGCTCACTGGCGACCCTCGTGCATTGGATGTTTCAAAAGAACAAGGTGATTTTTTGACTTGCAAAATTTTGGCAGGAGATATGCGTATTGTACCTGAATTTCAAGGTGACTCGATTCAAGGCATAGAATATGAGCGTGCTCAAGCATGGTCATTGTATACAGTTTTAAAAACCTTTGAATCAACTAATGATACTAAGTACTGGGATGCTGCCACTGTGGCCATGAAAAATAGTATTGATTGGTGGAAATTTCCACAACCAATTGTTGTTTTCGATCCAAATAAGACAGATGTTGACCCATTGCAATCGTTACAGTCACAGGCACTTTATTACGAACCGATGGATTGGACTAATGGTAACGGTTATTTTTTATCAACGATGAAAACTGACAATACTCAATCCACCAACGTTCCAATAAGTGGTAATTCCTCAACTTGGGTTTATCAAAATCATGTGCCAGTTTCTTGGATGGCGGCATATTTTGAGACAGATATTATTAGGTATCTAGAAGATCTAAAAAAAATTGGAGGAAGTTATTCTAAGTCAATCAATTACAGAGGGTCAAATCAGTCAATATCAGTTGACGATAAGACAATAAATGAAATGATTGTGCAGACCGTTAATGTCTTGGCTGATCATAATTTTATGGGATATCCAGACCATTCAAGTGTATTTCCATGGATGAATAATATTGGCAATAATTTGTGGGCATATTCAGTTAGCCCTGAAAGAATATTATCAAGCCCGAATTCGACCGATGGGGGGAATCAATTACCATTTCCTTTGCTGTATGCTTCAACCATAGATCCTGCTAATTTGCTTTTCCCGTCTATTTGGCAGTCTAAATGGTCACAAATTCAAGCAAAATTTAGAAGCATTGCCAATCTTAGTTTAAATATAAGCTCGTTGAATTTCAACTTGCCAGGCGATAATACCGGCTATCAAGGTGCGGCACTGTTTTGGAATGAGCCATACGCCATGGGTGTTGCATCGAAGATAGCTCCTGACGTTACGCCACCAACTGCACCGAGTGGGTTGGCCGTGTTATGATTGAAACATGCAAAAACAAATATTAAAATTATTTTTTCTCTTGGTGCTATTTTTGATGTTTCCAAGTTTTGCCAGTGCTTATGGGGCGCCAGATTTTTTGCCAGATGGTCCTCATCCAAGGCTTATGCTTGATGTGGCAGAGTTGAACAGGTTAGCAGTGAAAAGGGACACTAATACTGCTGAATGGATTGATCTACAAGTATGGTGTGACACGCACATTAATGATACTGGTTATAATGTTCAGCCAGTAACAATTGGTTATGGTGGCAATATTGCCAATGGACTTGCAAATTGGAGTGGCACAAATTATTATGGCTATCGCATGTCTGGTTTTAGCGAGCATTTAAAAAATTACGCCTTAGCTTATCAGGTACTTAAGCAACCTGGTAGTGGTCAAAATTTAGTTAAAGCAGCCACATATGCTGCTAGAGCAAGAACATTGTTGATTGATGGAATTGCAAAAAGTTTAAATGTCGGTGAAGAGCCAAATGGTTTAAGAGCGATTCGTGTGGCTGACTTGGCTGATGTTTCAGTAAATTCTGCTGAGGTTACTGCTTTGAAAGCAACAACTGAATCACTTCCTGGCCAAGCATCGGTGATTGGATATAAGTTGGGTTATTCATCAAGATTTTTGTCATGCGTGCCACTTTCTTATGATTGGATTTATGAAACTTTATCACAAAGTGATAAAGATATTTTATCAACAATGATGCTTCGTTGGTATGACTGGATTCAAGGAAAAAGAAGTGCCTATAACAATGGTGTCTTGATTAATGGCATTAGATATTATGAAGATTTTGGTGGCGTTGGGGATGCTACAAATGTTAACCCTGCTAATGGTGGAGCAGGCACACAAGGCTATGCCTATTCAAAAATGTATAATAACTTTGAGGGTGGGCATGAATCATTAATGTCATTGATTCCAGTTGTTCTCTATGGTGACAATGCTGATATCCCGGGCTACATGTCAGAAACTAAAAATAGGTTAATAACTGGCGTTGCTGAGCTCGAAAGTGATTTGTCACAAAGTGGCGGTGAATCTATTGAGGGTTGGAATTATGGAAGTGGTTATATGTATTTAATGCCAAGTTTGTATGCCTATTATACTGGAACTGGTGATACATTGATTTCGTCAATGACCTGGCCAGCAGGATTGGTTAATGCCATGTTGCACAGACTTCAGGGTAATTTATCGAATGTGCCATATTGGGGGTATTGGACTGGTACACCAATGGGAGTTAATAGGATCACCTTTGCTATGCCTTTTGTTGGCGCCTTACAACGACTGAATCCAAATTTAAATTTATCGAAAGTTGGTCAATACATGGTTAAGAATTTTTCATGGCAGGATGCTTTTGACAGGTTTGATAAGATGTTTTGGCTGAGGTCTGATATTGTCGAACTTTCACCATCAACTTTGCCATTATCATATCTTGCAAAAGGCAGTGGAATTTTCACTTCGCGTTCAAGTTGGAGCGATCCTAATGCGGTTCATCTTTTAACGATTATGAAAGGCATAGCCGCTCAGGCTGACCATGAAGGCTATAGTCAAGGACATTTTTCATTGGCAAGAGGGGCTGATAAGCTTTTGGAGCATTCAAATGCGGCAGGTGATTCACCGCCAGCAGTTTCCTTTAATACGGTTGTTTTTAATAATGCAAATTCTCAATCAACAAATCCAGTTCTGACTAAGCCAGCCATTGATCGCATTGAGCAGGGAAACGCAAGTTATTCATATGTTTCAGGCGACATTACTAATGCATATAAACGGGCATGGAATCCTGACAGTGCATTGTTATTTCGCAGATCAATTTTGCATATATTTCCAGGATTTATTGTTGTTAGTGATGTCACCAGAAGCAATCCAGTCTTGGGAAATATTAAGGATTGGTATACTCAGTATACTGTAAACCCTACTAATGATGGAATTAATACCATTTCAGCAGCTACTGGAACCTCAAAAGTCTTTGTTAAAACTTTGTTGCCGTCTGGGGGGAGTTTTACAACCACGAATCCGTATTCTGGATCTTATCGAGTGAAATACACACCTGCCATTACCCAGGAATACGACCAATTCTTGCATGTCATTGAGGCAACTGGCTTCACTGATTCTCAAACAACCTCAACCTTAATAACCGGCACTGGTGGCAGAGGAGCCTTGATTGAGAGTCCAGCAGAAAATATTATTGCCATGTTTACTGATGATCAAAATGGCGCTGACATTATAAATTTAACTTATGATGCTACAACCTCAACTCCAGTTAAAAATATCATCACTAGCTTAACTCCGAATAAGAATTATAACATTCAAATCAACGGTGGCCCTACTATAATGCAAGCCGCAACTGCTGCTGGTATTATTGAGTTTACCAATGTAGCTGGAGCATCTCATTATTCAATAACACCATCTGCTCCTGACATGATTGCACCGAACGCGCCAAGTGGCTTGAGTGTGTTGTAAAAATTTTGTACTTGAAATTAAGTCGCTCGCAAAAATAAATTTTTCCATGTTATAACTAACTCATGCAAAGAAATAAAATAAAATTATATTCTCTTTTTCTTATATGTCTGTTGTCGTTAAATTTTTTCAATATAGCACGAGCTACCGGCACTATCAACGGGTGGGTTGTTGATGCTAATGTGAAAATAAGACCACAAGCAGGACAAGGTTCTGGGCAATCATTTGCCATTGAAGGAGCAAGAAATGAAACAGTGTCATTGCAATTTGCCATATCTCCAATAGCTGAAACATTAAATAATGTTGATGTGAGCGTTTCATTGCAGGGTGGATTTGTTTCGACAATTTATCGTGAAGGTTTTATGCATGTCATTACTCCATCTAACAGACAAGGGGATACTGGTGAATGGCCCGATATCATGATTCCAAAGGTGGATGCTTTTTATGGTCAAACAAGAAATGCATTTCCAACAACAATTAACAATATTTCACAGGCCTATCCTTTTATTAATGCTGCACCTGATCATACTTACGGTCCATCTGGGGGTTATGGTTGGGATACTAGTGAATTTTATATTTCAAAGAAAATTCCTGATTCTGGTTTCGTGTGGCCCTATGATGGCATGCAACAAGCCACTGGATTGTCATATGTGCATAATATTGGAACTGGTAAGGTTATTACTTCAGGAACATACACTGGTAGTGCTAAATCTAGATATATTGTTGTTATAGATTCTGCTGGAGCTGTTGGGGTGGCAACATTTAAATGGTCTGCTGACAATGGTGCTACTTTTACTGCTGGTGTCACAACCTCAATAGCTCCAATATCTTTGGGTAATGGCATTAATGTTTCTTTTGCTGGAGCAGGACTATCGTCAGACTTTGCGCTGAATGATGAATGGATTTTTTATGTTGCCGCAACAAGGAATCAGCCAGTGTGGGTAGATATATATATACCTAAAAATATTTCTGCTGGCGTCTATAGTGGTTCAATAAATATTAGTGCTGATGGTAAAGAGGCTTTAATAATGCCAATTAATCTGACAGTCGATAATTTTATATTGCCAGACACTTCAAGTCTTAAGAATATTTTTTATGGTTATGGTAATGATATTCCAGATGGGCATAAATTGAACCGCAATAATCATATTGATCAATTATATGTTGCCGATGGATTGCGTCATAGAATTAGTATGTCACGCTCAATTAATATGAATGCTAATGGTGTGACGACAGTGTCTTGTAGTTCATATGAAGAAGATACTGGTAATTTAGTTATGGACTATTCATCTTACGATAATTATATGACTCCATTTATGGATGGTACTGGCACTACATATTTTGGAGGAGCAGTATTCTCAGGAAAATTTACTAGCATAATGGAGCCAAACTTTACTATAGCCGGATGTGCTAATGCTAATGCTAGTCTATATTTGCAGCGAGTTAGGGCTGATTTTGTTACTCATTTAAAAACAAAAGGCTGGTTTGATCGTTTTTATATATACAATAATACTATGGATGAACCTGGCAGTAATCAATCACTTTGGAATGGGATTATTGCATATGGCAGTGCTTGGCGTTCAGCTGCTTCGGATGTGCCACTAATGGTTACGGGCAGAATGGACAATGCTACCACGGCTGGTGCAGCATCTCTTGTTGATGACTACGTTTCTGTTTCTAGGCAGGAAATAGCGGCGAATAATCCAGAGGCGCCAAATTGGAGATATACAAAATCCAATTACAGTTCATTTATTGATTTGATTTCGACGCCAAAGAAAGATGTGTGGTGGTATTCTGCTTGTTTTGAAGCTGGTGGTTGTGGAAATCCTGGTGGAACTTTTTATAATAATTTTGCAAATATTAGTGCGATAGATTCAACTGCTTTGCAGAATGTGATACGTCCATGGTTAACAAGATATTATGATTATCATGGTGATCTTTATTATGACGTAACAGATGCATGGAATAAATATGCTTCTCAAAATCTTGATCCATGGGACACGAGCTATAATTTTGGAGTAAATGGTGATGGACAACTTTTTTATCCTGGTCGCCCAGACAAAATTGGCGGCAGTCTTGATATTCCACTCGAATCTTTGCGGCTGAAGCTTATTAGAAATGGAATGCAGAATTATGAATATATGAATATTCTTGATCAGTTAGGGGAGCAAAACTATGTCAATGTTGAGCTATCAACAATAATGTCCAATGTTCAAGTCTTCACAGCTGATCCATTGGCTCTTGCTCAAGTTAGGAAAAATTTTGCTGAAAAAATAAAAACAGTATTACTTTCATCTGATGTTGTTGCGCCATCTGCGCCAGCTGGACTAAATGTTTTATAAGTATAAAAATGATGCAAATATTAAAAAAAATAACTATATTATTTTTAATTATCATGCTTTTTGCTTGGCCAAATTTTTCCTTGGCAGCATCGGAAAATTTGGATGAAACTGTTGCTCGCAAGTCCAGACATGCAAGTGTTATTTGGGACAATACAATTTTGGAGGACCCTAGTAATGCTTATATTTGGCAACCAGAAACCTTGTCATATAAAGACGTTTTATATGGTAGCGAAGTTTGGAAATTAACCAACACTCCATCAGGCAAAAACCAAACACAGGATATTAGTACAACTCACTGGTCAGCCAGCGGAAATAGATTAATATTTCAATCAGTCAGAAAATCTGGCGCTTTCTGGATTTATAATGGATCTGGACTTGGTTGGATGTTGACCAATACTGATGGATCTCATCTTAGACCTCCAATAGGTGCTTCAGCGTTAACTCCAACTTGGGATTTATATGCCATGTGGTCTCCGATTTTGGATGATGTTTTGTATCAACCAGCTTCCAATGATGGGCAATCTGGTACTAGATTTGATACTTTGTATCGAATGTTGGTGGGTGATAATACTGTCGATCGTCAGTCATTTCTGACAATTCCTGGTAGTAATCAGCGCATAACTTTGCGAAAATCAATTTCTGGTGATGGTAGAAAGATCATGATTAAAGATGCTAATAATGATAAATTTTATCCAGCTTCTGTTTATCCTGAATCAGCAAAAGCATTAGATTCTGCTAATGGTTATTCAACCATGTTGGATTATGATTGGTATTGGGGCAAGGGTCCAGATGGTGGAACTAGTGAAATTTATGCTGTACCAACGCCATCATTAACATCTGCTGCTGGACAAAATACTGTAGCATGGTCAAATTCGGCACTCAGATTAAAAGCGGCTGACATTAATTCTGTTTCTGGCAATGGTGCAGTTGTTACTGTTATTACTAAAACTGCTCATAATTTGACCGATGGCGATTTAATAAAAACAACTAATGCTAATATCGCTGGATATAATGCAGATAATGTTTCAGTTACTGTTGTTGATTCATTAACATTTACATACCTAGCTGCAGGCACTGGCACGCCCACTACAATGCCTATAATTTATAGGTATTATCCAGCTGGCACAACGTATAATGTGTATTGGGCTAACAGTGGCAGTATAACAAAAGCAAATGGAACATTGATTTCCGACGTAACTTCACCATTTGTGCACGCTGGAATAAGTACTGGAGTTATTTATTGGTATATTATCACGGCTGTTGAGAATGGGACTGAAACTGTTGCTTCGAATGCTGTTAGAAATTGGGCTAATTATCATGATCAATTTTTGGCAGGAGCCACTAATGGTGAAGATGGTATTTGGTATTACCTAATGCCAGAAAATACGAGTGGTGATTGGTGGAGAGCTAGAACAACTGGCAGTGGTCCCAACGGAGAACCGACACATGCACCCGATCACTCAGTGCCATACTCTTGGGGAGGCGAAATTGAGCCAGTGGTGACGTATACAGGCGGCGCAACAACGTTAAAAGATCCTTGGAATATCTTAGGTTATCCTAGTCATTTTACTGTTGATAGGTGGGGCAGATATATCATATTTTCAAAATCAAATAATAATCCTCTTAATCCTTTGGATAAGGCTGATTACGAAACCTCATTAGCTGACACGAGAACGCATAATTATTGGGATGCTCTGGGAAGTTTTTTGGGAACTAACCAACTTTGTTTTTATGAAGGCGCCACCAGAACGGTCCTGTTTGTTTCGCATCATGATTGGGAGGGTTGGTCTGACTGGAGCACTTCATCTGGTGGTCCGAATTCCGGTAACTATTTGGGCTATAAAGTCACTAGTCAAAATTACAGAAATCCTGATTCTCAAAGGTCAATTGCCTCAGTGCACACAAGAGAGAATGGTAACGCGACCACCTACGAAGCCAATGCAAGACCAACCGAGAGTCCTGATGGCACTAAGATATTATTTAGTTCAACTTTCACTAATGCGGTGGATGATCAAACTCAACTTTTTTGGGCTGTTGCATATTATCCATATGCTCCAGAAATTAAATCAGCCAGTAAAAACGGTGCTAATGTGAATTTAGTTTGGGATTTCAATCAAGGCTTAAATTGTTCAAATGACGCTGGCACAACTCCGCGCACTGGTCCAACCCCAAATCTTCCAGAGGTAAATGGAATTTACCCAAGAACATATGCCACACGCGGTTGGCCTCATGAAGCCTTGGATTGCGCTCCATCTCCTCGAGAAATTAAAGATTTCAGAATTTGGAGTAGTGATAATAATTTGAATTGGACTCCTATTGGAATTGCGGCATACAACAATTGCAAAGGTACTAATGAATGTGGAATGTGGACAGAGAATTCATGGAATTTTAATGCTACTCAAGCAAGCAACACTACAAAGTATTATGCCATCACATCCTTGGAACATTCAGGTCTTGAAAGTCACACACTTTCTAATACTTGGAAAGTGGCAACTGACAATAATGGAAATATCATTGAAAATATTGAACAAAACTCTTATCCAGCTGATCCAGGAGGGAGGACAACTTTCTTTCCAATAAGTCCTGATGCTCCAATGAATATTGCATTTGTACATAATGCAGGAATGCAATATACAATTAATTGGAATGCTCCAGCCAATAAAGAGCTGATCAGGTATTACAACATTTACGCTTCTGATGGATCTTTGCCAACAGCCGTTCAGCAAAGACGCATTGCTTCAATTCCAGCCACTTCAGATTATACTAATTCAGGAAGTTTTAAGTATATTGATTGGGCAGGAAATCCTGATGCCAGTACTCAATATCTCGTCACTTCAGTTGACTTCCAAGGTAATGAAAGTGGAATTGTGACCCCTACTGACGTGATTGCTCCAAGTGCACCAAGCGGTTTGAGTGTGTTATAATAAAATTATAACTGGATCGGAGTAAATTTGAATAAGTTTCTTGTGCTATAATTAACAAATGAAACAGCAAACATTAAAGTTAATTCTTGTTTTGGTGGCATTTTTAGTGTTGCCAAATTTTGCAAGCGCCGCTATTGATGGTGCAGTTAATGGGATGGTATATGGTGATCAGGATGGCATTGCTAGAATTGAATCTATTGAATCAGAACTTCACAATCTAACAATCAAAAGTTCGCATCCTAGAATATTTTTGACGCCAGAACTTATTTCTATTGGAAGAAATAGAATTATGGCTGGCAGTTCAGCATGGGCTGACATACAGGCACGAATTATAGCAGGAGATTTGGTTAGTACGGCTTTTGGTTATCAAATGTTGGCTGTTAGCGATTCAGCACAAGCCAATATTTATGCTAATAGTGTGTATTCCTTAATTATGGCAGCATCTGCAGTAACTTGGACAAGTGCTCAAGATGGAGCCACTACTGGATTAAATCAGACAGTTGCCAATTGGGCGCTTGCTTATGACTGGGTGTATGATGGATTAACATCTCAACAGCGAATAGATTTGATTGAAAAGATAAAAATCAGTTCTAATATCGTGGCTCATGCTGACTGGATTAGAGCTGGAAATATGCCAGCAAATTATCCAGCTGCAACTCCTCCATATTCTGAAACATTTCATCGGGAAGAGTGGATTTATTATTCTTGGAAAGCTTGGCCAGAGCTTGCCTTGTCTGGTGATGTTCCTGATGCTGATTATGCATACAAGGAAAGATGGAAATATAATTGGGTTTGGGGGGATGCGGCTCGTCTTTGGGCCTATATAAACGATGGAACTGGCATGGAAGGGTATGCTGTTAGTACAGAAGGAATGGGTTGGTTTAATGATCTAAAATCCGCCACGGGTATAAACTTGATTGATGGACCTGATGTTTCTTATGTGAAAAATAACGCAAAATATCTTTTTTATAATATAGATTTTGGCTTGAATAGAATGATTTTTCACAACGGCTCCTTGCTGAATGGCGGTGGTAATTGGCAATTTTCTGATCCTGTCGTTGGTGATGGAACAAATTGGAAGATAAGAACGTATTTTTCAGAATCTTTGCCAGTAGCCATGACACTCGATGCAGGCAATATGTTTGCTCCGTATTACAAGTATGTCCTAGATAATCAAGCACAAGCCACATCCTCATGGAATGGTGGAAGAACTCCATCTCACTGGATTATAAACATGAATGGCTATTCTGATCCAGACAATAGCACCTCAAATATTGCACATCTGCTTTTTTATGATAATGCACTTGTTGCTCAAAATCCAAGAAGCTCATCATTACCAGTCAGTGCATATTTTCCAGCTACAAGAGAGATGAATATGCGTTCAAGTTGGAGTGATGATGCGGCTAGGGCTGTTTTTAAGTCTCCTCCGGAATTTACAAAAACATCACATGGAAATTATGCTATCAATACTTTTATGCTTTATAGAAAGGGAAACCTTTCGCCGGAAACAGGAATATATGACGCTGGTGCTGGTCCACAATTCAATTCTGCAAGTTATAAAATAGGCACAGTTGCTCATAATAATTTGCTAGTAGTTGACCCTGCCAATCCACTTTGGCCATATGGTCTTTATCCAAATTTAAACAGTGGAGGAGTGAGAAGTGTTTCGAACAAGACGCTCTCAGCCCCAACTCCAAATACCAATGGAAGTGTCTCTAATGGCTCGACCTTTTTATTGAAGCAGGCCTCCAATTGGTCCAGTAATTTAGCTAATGAAATAAATAATAATTTTACTTACGCTGTAAATGATGGATGCATGGCTTATGGTTGTGGCGTTGTTGATTTAACTTCTGGGTCCTGGTCGCAAAATGACAATCGCTTAAATGAATATACTAGATCATTCATCTTTGTCCCAAGACAAAACGATAAGGCATATTCAATTATTTTTGATAAAACAAATTCAACAAATGCATCATACAGTAAAAAATGGATAATTCATACAGTAACCGAACCAGTTTTTTCTGATGGAAATATTACAAACACAGAGATAGCAGGAAAAATTGAAACGAATAATGGCAATAATTGGTCGGCAAGCAATCTACAGGGAAACTCCGCTATGTATGGAAAAATATTATTACCAGAAAATCATAAAACCAGAAAAGTTGGTGGAGGAGTTCAGTCAATTGTTACCATGAACAATAATGTTTATATCGCAAGACAGGATAATTTTTCAACAGCACTTAATGGTCCTTCAGGGAATTTAAACAATAATGACAAATGGTTTTATCGCGGGGCCTATACTGAATGGTCGTTGGGAGCAGCTTATAATAATATATATAGAAGTATTGTTAATCATAATGGGCTTCTTTATAGTGCACTTGCGAATCATACCGCTGCTGCAAATAATGAACCAGGTATTGGCGCCAATTGGCACACTTATTGGGTCATGATAGGTGTTAATGATCAATGGAATGTGGGCGTTCAATATTCAACTGATTTTGCATTTTGGATGGATGATGGCACAACTGTAACCGACAATGCTGGTTTGTTTGGCAAATCATTTCCGATAGATTGGGCCTATTGGAAGGCAACTGGTGAGGCTAATACTGGAGGACCAATGGAAGAAATTGGAAAATATAGATTAGAAATAATGCCGACATCACAACAACAGCGAGATTTCTTTCTTAACGTTATATATATGGGCAATACTGGTGAGTCAGTGGCTGATTCTAGTTTGATAAATACCTCAGATTCAACTAGGATAGGAGTTTTGATTCAAGACCAAAATAAAAACGAGGTTGTTGTGTTAAATAAAAATAAATTTGGTTCAATTACAGCTGATAATTTTAGTTATGATGCAGCAATATCTACTGCTGATACGCATCATTTAATTACCGAGATTGAACCCAATGTGGAATTTTTAGTAAAAAAGAATGGATCTATAATAGCGAGTTTGAATTCATCTTCAAATGGTGTACTTAGTTTTGAATCCACTGGTGTTGGTCTTGCTAATTTTGAAATTGTAAAAAACTCAGTATCTGATTTGATTGCTCCAAGTGCACCAAGCGGTTTGAGTGTGTTATAATAAAATTATAACTGGATCGGAGTAAATTTGAATAAGTTTCTTGTGCTATAATTAACAAATGAAACAGCAAACATTAAAGTTAATTCTTGTTTTGGTGGCATTTTTAGTGTTGCCAAATTTTGCCAGTGCTGCAACTTTTAATGTTTCCCTTACTGGCACAAAAACAGTTGGAAGTAGTATTGTAGATGACTGGAGTGATTCAAATTGTTATGGCAACATAGCTGATGCAATAAAAAAAATGACAGCAGGCGCTGGTGATACAATTGTCATAAATGATGGCGTATATATTGGTGTTGCCAATATGATTAATTTTTCGACTAGTTTTTTCCCAAAATCAGGCGTATTAGATAGTTATTCTACAATAAAAGCTCGTAATATTGGGCAAACAATTATTGATGGTCAATATCTCATGGCTCCTTTTGACAATAGTAACCAAGCAATGCCAGCTTCTGAGTATTTGCATGTCGATGGTATTCATTTCAGAAATGGTAATTGTGGTGTTTTTTCAATTAAGGGTAGTTATAATAAAATCACCAACTGTGGATTCGAAGATGGTCAAAGCGCTTCAAGTACTGGTCAATGCCCAATCGCTGATTTGGTGGGTGGTAATGGTGACACTAATAATCCAGTTCCTTCGACTTACAATTTGTTTGAAGATGACTGGGCGTGGGGTCGTGGACGTTATGGTCTCTACTTTGGTGGCAATACTCCTGGCGCGGATCATTCAATTTTTCGTCGGGTAATAGTTAGACAAGATGATGCTGCTCAAGGACCGGTTAGTGGGATCATGTTTTATAATGGCCACGATAATGTTTGTCAAAATTGCATTGTCTTAGATGGAACAGATTCTAGTATTAGCGAGCATTATGGGGCCTTTGCGGCAACTGCTAACTATCCACTTAGCGCTCCGACAACTTTAAATCATTTGGTGATTGGCTCAATCGGTCTAAATAACGAAAAGTATAGTGGATTTTTTCCTCAAGAAAATATTAATACCTTCACGCTCAAAGATACGGTCTTGTGGGGAAATTTAAATGGCGTAACTCTTAGCAGTAATACGGTCGGAACCACATCGTCTGAGCATTTAACTGTTGGAGCTAGCACTTATCGCGATGGCTTTAATAGTAATCCTGGCTATGTTACCGGATTTTTAGATGTTACTAATTCCATAGTGGTAAATAATGTAAGATACGGACTATATTATACGCGAAATGCCTCCTACATTAATAATTTTGGAAATATTGTTGGTTCAATTCTTGGAACAACGGTTACGAATGGTAATAGTATAAATCCATTCATAGATTCACTTAAATATTTGCCCAGAATCGAGAACGGCTCACAATTAAGTGGTATAGCTAGCGATGGTGGAGATATTGGGGCCAATATTTTGTATCAAATAGGTAAAAGCGGGTCTTTGTATGGTGAAACGGACTGGAATAATATTACCACAACACCAATATGGCCTCTGCCAAATGAAGCAATTTGGGCCATGAAGATGAAGATGTATGGCTCTTCTGGACCTGGTGGTGATCGCGGCTTTGCACATCTCGCTGGATCAACTGCGACACCACTCACCGACTATATTTGGAATTACCAAGGTTCTTCGCCAACAATGACAGCTGCCAATATTTATGAAATAAGTGATGGCGTCGCACCAAGCGCACCAAGTGGTCTTTCCGTGTTGTGAATAAGAAGATAAAATAATTAGTGTGTTAAAATTAACAAATGCAAAATAAGTTATTGAAATTATTTTTTATTTTCACGTTATTTTTTATTGCGCCAATTTTTGTTCAGGCCAGAACGGGAACGCCTTTGATTTTTCTGAATGCAGAAATAGAGACAAGGATTCAATCTAAAATGGTATCTAATGATCCAACTTGGTTGGCATTAAAAGCTGATGCTGATGCATATGCTGCAAAAAATGTTCCTGCCTATGATCCATATGCTTGGCCAAATGGTTCTATACCATATAGCTATCAGGGTCAAAGTTGGCTTGAAGCCACTGAAGCACTGGCACTTGCTTGGAAAGTTACCGGTAATACTATTTATGCTGATAAACTTATTCAAATAGCTGATGTTATTATTGCAGCTCCTTTGACATGTATTTCAGTTGACAATGGCTATCCAACCAGAAATGTTGTTACAGCTACTGCTATTATTTATGATTGGCTGTATGACTATCCAGCATTGAATCAAAATGGTCGTAAGGCAGCACTGATATCACAAGTAAATACTTGGTTTGATTATTACAAAAATCATCCAGTATATGAAAGCACTGGTCCAGCACTGAGTAATTATTTTGGTGGACATCTACTTGGTTTTGGATTGGCTGGAATGGCAATGGATGATGACAACATCAGAGGCGATGGAATTAAATTTTTGCCATACATGAAATCACTTTGGGATTCTACTGTTGCAATTGATTTTGCGGCTGGCGGTTCTCAATCCAGTGGTTGGCCACAACAAGGTTTTAGTTATGGCCCTGAGCACTATTCAAGACTTAATCAGTTTGCATTCGCATATAAAAATTTCAAGAAAATAACAACCAACACTGACGTCGACATTATGCCGTCAGGTGCTGTTGAGGCAATGGCCACATCATTGATATATAATTTAATGCCGAATAGATGGCAAGCTCCTGATGAGGGAAATTGGCCATTTCCATATAAGGGCCAACTATCTCCTGAATTGGCAATGATGCTTACTACAACATTAAATGGAACGCTAGGCGATCAAATGGCATATTTTGTTAATCATATGGCAATTGGACCAAGTGGACGTGTTGGACAAGATAATCCAAAATTTATTGCTGCACTTTTTCAAGACACATCAAGAACACAAACTGATTACAGAAATATTCAACCACTAATATATCATTCAATTCCAGATCAGCATGTTTTCGCTAGGTCCGACTGGAGTGACAATGCTGTTTGGTCATCATACAATGGAGGTTCGTGGAATTGGTCTGACCACCAATCAAAAGCCGCTGGCAGCATTCTTTTGTCTCGAGGCCCTGATCAACTTTTGGCTAATGCGTGGATATGGAAAGGCGCTGACGGCATCAGTGGAACTCCAGAAGCTGATGACATGAGAGGCGATGGAAATAATACATTATTTTGGAATGATGGTGGTGTCTATAATAATATTTCTAATCCTGCCTACACTGGTGGTCAAGAGGGCTATGGGACAAATACAAATTTGAAGCATGAAATTGGTACAAATTTTGTCTATATGAAAAGTGATCACACTTCAGCATATGAAATTCAACCTTATTTGCAAAATGACGCAAATCGCACCCTTAGATATTTCCATAGAAATTATGTAAATATTGGAGGAACAACAATTGTCTTGTATGACAAAATAAAAGCAAAGCTTGCAACTTATACAAAAGAATTACGTTTTCATTTGAATAAACAGTCAACAAATATTAATTCTAATGGAATTATAGAATCTACGGTTGGCCAATCTCGATTATTCATTAAACCAATTGCTTTTGATGGAACTATGACAATTGATGTTTCTGACGCTCCATCTGTTCTTCCAAGAATAAAATTGTTTCCAGCGATCGGTGTTACTGATTGGAATCCATTAACTGTTATTATTGCTGGTTCAAGTACTGATATTATGCCAAAGACCTACAGCATAGATACTGTTGCAATGTCTGGCGTTCTTATTGAACAGTTAAATCCAAAGATTGTGATGTTTTCAAAACAAATGAGTCAGGGAGTTGATCAAATAACAGGCAAAACAACATATCAAACAGTGCAGCAAAATGCTGTGACCTACACTGCAGTATATTCTTCAGTGGGTAATCATATTTTAGTGGACATTGAGCCAGCTTTATACGATGTATATCGTGATGGAATAAAAATTATCACAGCAACAGTTGCTTCATCGCAAGGCGTTTTAAATTTCAGCGCAACCGGGGGCGGTGTATTTGAAGTTGTAAAAACAGGGGAGGCACCACTTGCTGATTTCATAGCACCAGTTGCTCCAAGCGGACTAAGAGTGCTATAAAGATTTATTAAGCTGTTTTTATTTAAAAAAACTCGTTGCGTGCTATAATTAATAATTAGTAATCTTGTGACATGCTAATAAATTTTGATTGAAAAATTAATGAGTTGTCTTAAAATACAATTTAAAATATATATTTGTTTGATTTTGCTTTTAATTTTGCCAGGTTTTTCAAAGGCTGCGGGCGAGCCATCATCTCCAATTAATTTAGAAGTGATGCCAGTCTCTGACACTGAAATAAATTTAACATGGGAAAGAGTAGGAGGCGGAGAAACGTCAATTACGATCTGGAGATTTGACAGCGGAATATATAAAAAAGTTAAAATCTTACCAGCCGGTTCGAATATTTTTACTGACACCTCTCTTTATCCTGCAACTTCGTATCTTTATCAGATAACAGCCGATAATATTAATGGTAGCTCTGCTCCAGTGCAAAGCATTGCCACGACAACAAAAGTAAGTGGTGCTGTAACTGCTTTGCCAGCAGAAAGCTTTAAAGCAACAGCAACTTCGCCGTATTCAATTACCTTGAATTGGAATGACAATAACACTATGTCTCGCAGCTGGTTTTTGGAAAGATCGATGGACAATGTTTCATATTCAATAGTTTCAGTTGTAGGTAGTGGCGGCGTTGGCCTTAACTTTATTGATACACCGCTAATTCCTGCAACAACTTATTACTATCGTATCAGATTGGTTACTGGCTCTAATTATAGTGATTACACACTGCCTGTAAGTGCGATTACCCAAAGTAAAGCAGTTAATTTGCCCATTGAGCCGACAAATTTGTCTGGCGTGGTGAATAGTTCCGTACAAACAACTTTATCTTGGAATGATACAAATACCGGAGCTTCTAGCTATCTAATAGAAACAGCTCCTTTTGCCTGGGCACCAACACTGCCAACTTGGACGCAAGTGGCAGAAACTGCATCAGGTGCTACAAATTATAATCTTACAACTTTAGCCGAAAAATTTTATTACGTACGCGTGCGCGCAAAAAATGTGAACGGAAATTCTGGCTATTCTAATACTATAAAAATTCGCAGTGCAAGTTCTGGCACGGGCTCTGCGAAGGTTTATGAGATCGGTCCAGGAAAAACTTATACATCGTTAGGTGCTCTGAATTGGTCATTACTAGGTCCCGGGGATACTGTTAATGTTTATCCAAATAAAAACGGAAATGGTGACGTCGTGCCATATTATGAAAAGCCCATGATTTCAGTGCGTGGCACGGCTGTAGCTCCTATTATAATTCAGGGCATAGCAGATCCGACAACGGGTAAACTTCCGATCATTGACGGATCCAATGCCATTGAAAATTCCCAGTGGAATCGTAGCTACATGCCACTTCATGACGTGGCGCTTGTTTTGATTAGTTATCGTCCGACGCAAAATGATTCTGGCTGGAGTCCTGGGTATTTTAATTTTAATAATTTTGAAATAACAAACGGGTATGGTGGCGACCCCGGTTTCCCAACAACATACACCGACTTTAATGGCTTGGTTAGAACTTATGGTCACGGATGTGGTATTTATATTGAAAAAGGTGATCATATTACTTTTAAAAATAATATTATACATGGCAATAACGACGGTATTTTTGGTGCTGGGCAGGGGGATCAGCGAAACTTAGAGGATATTATTTTTGAATCAAATTATATTTATGGCAATGGCACAGTCAGCAGTAGTCAACAGCATAATTCATATGTTGAAGGCATAAATGTTATATATCAATATAATAAATATGGACCACTTCGGGCGTTATCAGTCGGTGGCGGATTAAAAGATCGCGGCGCAGGAACAATTATTCGCTATAACTGGTTTCAAGGAGGTGGACATTTAATAGATTTGGTTGAGTCACAAAATTATCAAGCATCTGAAGTTTATTTGGATTCTTATAATAAGACTTTTGTTTATGGAAATATTTTTTATAATCAATTTCCTGGCGGAGCTGCAACACCTATTCATTATGGTGGAGATGGTGGTGTGACACCGAGTTATCGTAAAGGCATCTTGGCATTTTATCACAACACGCTGGTAAATATTGCTGACCAGTCACAGGCATGGCGAGTTAATGTTTTTGACATGTCTAGCGCGGGAGAGAGCTTGGACGCTCGTAATAATATTGTTAATTTTATTCCAGTGAATACCCAAACGGTTCCAGATCAGGACTTACTGTCAAATGAAGGCGTTGCTTATTTTGGAAAAAACTGGGTCAATTCTACCTGGACTAGAAATCGTTCAGATGGTATTTTTACCGGGCATATTGCCGGGACTGCAAATTTTATTAATAATCCACAAAGAAATGCTGGGTTTATTTCTACAACTACTGGATCACTTAATTTTAATTTATTGGCAACATCGCAAAATATCGATCAAGGTGCTGCAATGCCAGCAGATTTTTTACCAGTTCAAATGTCGTATAGCGATCCACAATTACAGGCGTTAAGAGTTGTAAATGGTAGTGCTATGGATCTTGGAGCTTTCGAATATTTTTCAGGTGATGTTATAGCCCCAAGTGCCCCAAGTGGCCTAAGTGTATTGTAATTAAAATATTAAAAATCAGTCAAAAAATTGATCAGTTTTTGACTGAAAGTTTATGAATATAATTAATATAAAATCATTTTTTATTTTGGTAATATTTTTTGCGCTGCCAAATTTTGCTAGCGCAGCAACTTGGTATGTGCGAACTGATGGTGGTACATTGACGGAGTGCACTGGACTTGCTGATGCTGCATATCCAGGCAGTGGAACTGCTCAGGCTTGTGCTGTAAATCATCCTTTTTGGCTTTTGCCGCCAGGTGACGTAGCTGTTATTGCTGGTGGTGATACGGTAATGATTGGAAATGGTTCATATAAAATGGGGGCAGGTGCGCCGAACACCGGAATGTCAGCCTGCAACGCTGCTTGGACTTATCAATGTGTTACGCCTTCAATCCCTTCTGGTCCTGATGCATTGCATCCAACCAGAATTATTGGTCAAAATTGGGACACAAAATCAACTTCAGCTCCTGAGCTTTGGGGATCAGGTCGAGCTACGCAAATTTTGAGCTTGGTTGGAAGTTCAAATGTTGAATTAATGTATCTCGATATTACTGATCATTTGCAATGTGGATATAATTTCACCTCAAATCCAACATTACTTTGTAATAGAAGTGTTGCGCCATATGGTGATCAAGCTGATTATGGAATATATGCCAAGGATAGTGCCAATGTTTTATTGAAGGATATTAAAATTCATGGTCTTTCAAATGGGGCAATTTGGGCAGGGAGATTGACGGACTGGACTTTTGATGGGGTTAATATTCATGGTAATGCTTTTAGTGGCTGGAATGGTGATGTTGGACATGGAGCTTTTGGCTCGGGGACTGATAGTTCAATGCACGGCACTATTTTATTTAAAAATAGTAAAATTAATTATACTGGTTGTGTGGAAAATTATCCTTTGACAGGTGTGTATCCCGACATAGCAACTGGCGGCTGCTATGGTCAAGGTCAAGGTGGTTATGGTGATGGCCTTGGTATGTATTTCACTGCGGGTGATTGGATTTTTGAAGATAGTGAGTTTATGCATAACACCCAAGATGGAATTGACTTGTTATATCACATTGGAACCACTGGCTCAATTAAAGCAAATAGAATTAGAGCGGAAGGGAATGTTGGTCAACAAATTAAATTTGGAGGAAATTCTTTTGTTGAAAACAGTGTTATTATTGGTGATTGTAATTATTTTTTCAATAATCCTATTGCATTTCAAACTGGATTTCCAAATTGTCGGGCAGCAGGAACCCCAATCATGCTTTCAAATTGGAGAAGCGGACGAGAAAGTTCAATAGTCAATTCAACCATTATTGGTCCTAATAAAGTTTTTATTGAAATTGGTACTGGCGGTGGAGCTACACAGGCTGGCCTTAGTGGCTCACTAACAAATGTTTCTTCAATTACTGCCGTTGGGCAGTATATTATTGATCAAGCTAGTGACACCATGTGGGTTAAGCTTTCTGGCAGTGCTGATGCTAATACGGCTCAAATTTTACCAAGAGTTGGCACGACTAGTTATGTCTTGCCAAATTCATGGATTTCTGATGGCAATGGAATTTATCACATGACAGGAATTGGAGCTATAACAGGTAGTAACTATATTTTTAATGCAGTTTATTACACTTCAGTTGATGGCTCTGCAGCAACAATTGTTTCTGATAATCAATATGCTGTAAATTTATCAGTCGACTCTATTTGGTTGCGTTTGCCTGGCAATCAAGATCCAAATACTTTTGATATTGTTTTGCAATACAATAATTACAATACCAAAAAAACACTCACCGGAACATGGATTGCTGATGGTAATGGAATTTATCACATGACGGGAATTGGATCTCAAACTGATGGGTTTTATGCATTTAATTCATTAACTCATTCTGGCGTTTGCGATGGAAATCAAAAAGTCTATTCCCGAAACAACATTTTTGCTGGCATGGAATGGTGGAGTGCTTCTCAGGTTGGCATCGTTCCGGGAACTTATGCTGACACTTTTTATTTGGATGGTTGGAGTGGCAATGGGGATGGCTCCTGCGCTGCCACTAATCCAGTTTTATTTGACAACAAAGATTCAATTGTTTTTAACTCAAAATTCAATCTTTGTTCTGTGCCAAATAATGTTTTGTGCGTGAATCCATTACTGCAAAATGTTCCACCTTATACGGCCTATAATGATATTTATACATATGGCGAGCGCTGGGATGTTGTTCCTCAAATTGGAAGTCCTGCTATAGACATGGCAAGTTCAATTGCAGGCAGCACCGTGTTTGGCGCAGTGACAATTCCAGCAGTTGATATTTTAGGAAATTCTCGTCCATTCGGCGCAGGTATTGATTGGGGTGCTTATGAGGTCGGGTCGGCTGTTGATATCGTTGCCCCAGGCGCGCCAAGTGGTTTGAGTGTGTTTTAGCTTGAATGTAAAATGCAAATAGTTAATTGCAACTAGCGTTGTGATGTTTAATTATAGACTATCGCGCAAAAAAATATAAAATTTATGACATTTTTCAAGAATTAGGCTATAATTAATTTGTATTAAGTTAGTTGATGATAATAAAAATAAATTTTATAAAATGTATGATTAGACGTTTGTTAAAAGTTTTTCTAATTGAGATTTATGCGATTCTCATTGGTGCTTTTTTTGCCCTGCCAGTCATGGCTGGAACGGCGATTGTTTCGTGGAATGCGAACACTGAGCCAGACTTGGCGGGCTATAATATTTATTATGATACGGTAAGTCGGGCTAGCACTTCACCAGCGGGGTACACCTTTAGTTATCACATGGTAGGTACCACCTCGACAACTCATACTTTTAGTTCATTGACTGATAATTTAACATATTATTTTGCAGTAACGGCTTATGATACCTCAAATAATGAAAGTGTTTGTTCGTCAGAGCAAAGCAAGCTCATTGCTCCGCCAGTCCTTTCAGCTGGGGCGCCCTCTGGTTTGTTAGCTACGGGCACAACTCAGACAACTCTAACCTTGATAACGGATGAGAAAGCAATTTGTAAATATTCTACATCAACGGGAGTTGTATATTCTAGTATGACAAAAGTCTTCGAGGCTGTCGCCAGCACTTCGCATACAGTTGTGGTTACAGGTCTAACTGATAGTCAAACTTATCATTATTACGTTCGTTGCGCTGATGAGGCGGGAAATGTTAATAACTCTGATTACACAATAATGTTTGGTGTTGGTAGTGGTTCTGATCTTACCTTGCCATCCGTGCCTACGAATTTACAAGCGACAGTAAATTCCTCTACTCAGATTAGTCTCACCTGGACCCCATCAATTGACAATATTGCAGTTTTGGGTTACAAAATTTATAGAAACAATGTTTTCTTGGCTCAGACAGCTACAAATTCATATTCTAATACCGGTTTATCCGCCGCGACTCTTTATAGCTACAGAGTGTCTGCATATGATGCAGCTGGTAACGATTCCGCCTTATCTGCTACTTCATCAGCGACAACGCAGGCGGCCGTGGTTACGCCAGTTGTGAGTCCTGGAGGGTCTGGTGGCTCTGGTGGTGGCAGCTTTACAGCGGCAGCCTGTACTAGCTGGACTTATTCAGTTTGGACTAGTTGTGTTGCTGGCAAGCAAGCAAGGACAATTTTGACTAGCTTGCCAGGTGGTTGTAGTGGTGGGGCGCCAATATTAACACAGACGTGTGGATCAATAATTGCTTCAAGTTCAGTGGCAACCTCAACCAGGCCTAGCACTAGTAATCCAGTAAAGCCATCTGTGGCCGAAAAAAATACAGATTCTGATGGCGATGGTTTGGTTGATTCGCTGGAGGTGGCCCTTGGTCTGAACGCTAATAAAAAAGACTCTGACGGCGATGGCTATAATGACAGGACTGAGATTATCTCGGATAATAATCCTAAAGGCAAGGGTAAATTGTTTTTTAATTTAGCCTTTTCTGCAAAAAATGCTGGCAAGATTTTGCTACAAGTTCAAAGTAAAGGTGAGGCGTGGTATGTTAATCCGTTAAATTTGTCGAGGTATTATTTAGGCAAGCCGACGGATGCGTTTGCGGTGATGCGCAAACTTGGTATGGGAGTTAAACATAGTATAATTACACAATATAGCAAAAAATTGTATCCAGATAGGTTTTCTGGCAGGATATTGTTGGACGTAGAAGATGGTGGGAAAGCGTATTTTATAAATCCAAAGGATCATAAGGCATATTATTTGGGTCGACCAACTGACGCTTTCGCGGTTATGCGAAAATTAGGCAACGGCATTACTAATACTGATTTGGATAAAATCAAAGTAAAGATCGATTAAATAGTTTAAAAATATTAAAAAAGGAGATGACAATAAAAGAAATATTTTCAATTGCCGTAACCGAAAAGGCCTCAGACGTTCATTTGTTGGTCGGCTATGTGCCGATGCTCAGAATTGATGGGCATTTATTAGAAATGCCAGGCAGTAAAAAAGTCCTTGAGGAGAAAGAAATCGAGGTTTTGATTGATTCGATGCTAACGGCAGAGCAGCGCTTTGCTTTTATTAAGGATAGAAATCTTGATTTTGGCTATCAATTGGCCGATGGTAGTCGTTATCGCGTGAATGTTTTTTTTGAAAAAAAGAATCGTGGTCTAGTCGCTCGTCTGATCTCTGATATTATTCCTGATATTAAGGCCTTGGGCCTTCCGCCAGTTGTTTTAGATATCTTAAATTTGAGGCAAGGTTTGATATTAGTAACTGGTCCAACTGGTTCTGGCAAGTCCACAACCTTGGCAGCCATGATTAATCATATTAATTTGAACCGTAGAGCTAATATAATTACCCTAGAAGATCCAATTGAGTATGTTTTTCAGCCAAAAAAGAGCATGTTTATGCAAAGACAGCTCGGTGATGACATGATTTCATTTGCTGACGGTCTAAAATGTGCCATGCGTCAGGATCCCAATGTTATTATGGTTGGAGAGATGCGAGACCTTGAGAGTATGGCTGCTACAGTCACGCTCGCAGAAACTGGGCATCTAGTATTCGCCACCTTGCATACTTATAGCGCAGCTCAAACTATTGATCGTATAATAGATATTTTCCCACCCTATCAGCAAAATCAGGTCCGTATGCAATTGTCCGCTTCACTGGCTTGTGTTATCTCTCAGCGCTTATTACCAAAGAATGGTGTAGATGGCCGCGTAGCCGTTCGAGAATTGTTAATTAACACGCCAGCGGTTGCTAACATGATTCGAGAGAATAAAATCCCACAAATTAAAAGTATTATTGAGACTAATTCCAAAATTGGCATGCAAACGATGGACCAGAATCTCTTGTTATTATTAAAGCAAGGGTTGATAACTAGGGATGTGGCCATGAACTATGCAGAGAATCCTGAAACCCTTAAAGCCTAGTCATAATTAAAAGGGCTAAAATTAAGTATTTTGGGGGTAATTAGAGGTGTTTCACTACACCTCTTGACATTATAGTAAAATACTATATAATAAAAACACTGTTTCGTGATATGTATATTATGTGTAAATCAATTGAGTTTACTAAGTATAAATGCGGTTAGGTCTTACTTAAATTTTTAAGTTGCCTTGATACCGCCCCGGAGCGGTTTTTTGTTTCTTACACCTTAAAGTTTTAACTTCTCAAAAGAATTGAGCAGTGAATGCTTTGAACATTCACAATTGAATAGTCTGAAATTTTGCTTCCTAGCCGAAGCAAGTTTCTGATCCAAGGCAAATATATAGAGTTTATGCTCTGTATAAAAAGTCCCCGCTCGAGGCGGGGCAAATTTCATAGTTAACTCAGACTTTCTATGAAAAAAGTCAATGTAAGTAAAAGCAATTGAGCATCTTATTGAACATACATAAATTGTATGTCAGTCACATTTTTGAAAGCAAAAATGTGGGAAAATCTCGATAAGGGTATATGGTGGATGCCTTGACACAAAAGAACGAAGAAGGACGTAGCAGTCTGCGATAAGCTCCGGGGAGGTGACAAGCAACCTTTGATCCGAAGATTTCCGAATGGGGAAACCTGCGCCGATGGAGTCGGCGCGTCCCATGGTTGAATACATAGACCATGAGAGACGAAGACCCGGTGAATTGAAACATCTTAGTAGCCGGAGGAAGAGAAAGAAACAAAACTATTTTTTACTTAGTAAAGATTTTAATCTTTATTGGGTAAAAAATACTCGATTCCCTAAGTAGTGGCGAGCGAACGGGGAATAGTCTAAACCTTTTAGACCTTGAGGACTGGCTGGAGCAATCCAGTTGGAAATCTTAAGGGAATGAGCCCACATGTCTATTTGGTGTTGTAAGAGATTGCGTTGGCTACTCATTGAAGCCGGGCAGAGATAATAAGGATTAATTATTAGCTGAAGTGAGCTGGAAAGCTCCTCGAAACAAGGTGATAGACCCGTAAGCGAAAATAATTAGTACTCTGCTGCAATTTTCTTAAGTAGGGCGGGACTCGTGAAATCCCGTTTGAATCCAGGCCGACTATGGCCTAAGACTAAATATCTTTTGTGATCGATAGTGAACAAGTACCGTGAGGGAAAGGTGAAAAGCATCCCGGTGAGGGAGATGAAATAGTATCTGAAACCATATACTTACAAGGAATCGGAGCCTGCAGCAATGCGGGTGACGGTGTGCCTATTGAAGAATGAGCCAACGAGTTTGTTGTGTGTGGCTTGATTAAGTAGTCTTGAACTACGCAGTCAAAGTGAAAGCGAGGGTTAATAGCCCGTATCCTTTTATTTTGTAGAAACGCGATGCTTCGTGTTTTTACAAAATATTTGGAAGGTCGCACGCACAAGACCCGAAGCCAGGTGATCTAACCATGGCCAGGCTGAAGTGTTACGAAAGTAACATGGAGGGCCGAACCAGTATGTCGTGCAAAACATTTGGACGAGCTGTGGTTAGCGGTGAAATTCCAATCGAACTTGGCAATAGCTGGTTCTCCTCGAAATAGCTTTAGGGCTAGCCTCGGACGCTGACTACAGGGGGTAGAGCACTGAATAGGATTGGGCCGCAAGGTACCAATCTTGACCAAACTCCGAATACCTGTAGGTGTAGTCCGGGAGTCAGACTGCGGGCGCTAAGGTTCGTAGTCAAAAGGGAAACAGCCCAGATCATAATCTAAGGTCCCTAAATATATACTAAGTGTAAAAGGTGGTGTCGTGACTCCGACAACTAGGAGGTTGGCTTAGAAGCAGCCATCCTTTAAAGATAGCGTAATAGCTCACTAGTCTAGTCGTCTCGCGCCGAAAATTTATCGGGGCTAAGTATATTACCGAAGATATGGGCTTCTACGTTTTGCGTAGGAGCGGTAGAGGAGCATTCCGTAATCGCTGAAGCTGTAACGTGAGTTATGGTGGAGAGTACGGAAGAGAGAATGTTGGCATGAGTAGCAAAAAGACGGGTGAGAACCCCGTCCACCGTAAATTCAAGGTTTCCTGGGCAACGCAAATCGACCCAGGGTTAGTCGGTCCTAAGACGAGGCGTATGTAGTGTACGCGTAGCCGATGGACAAGCTGGTTAATATTCCAGCACTACTATAATTTTCCGATGGAGGGACGCGGTCCGAAATCAATACGTGTTTATTGGTATGTACGTTGTTAGCTAAGCAAGGTGGTGTAGGCAAATCCGCACCAACAGCCTTGCTGGTCGACTGGAGCTGAGAGTTTACTCAAGGCAAATTGACATAAGGACTGACAAGAAAATCTTCTAGGGATAAGGTTATAGTAACCGTACCGCAAACCGACTCAGGTGAATGAGGCGAGTAGCCTCAGGTGTACGAGAGAACCATCGTTAAGGAACTCGGCAAAATAGCGGCCGTAAGTTAGCGATAAGGCCTGCCCACGCAAGTGGGCCGCAGCTAAAGATCCCAAGCGACTGTTTAACAAAAACACAGCTCCCTGCTAAATCGTAAGATGATGTATAGGGGGTGACGCCTGGCCAGTGTCCGAACGTTAAGGGGAGGGGTTAGTCGCAAGACGAAGCTTTGAACTGAAGCGCGGATGAACGCCGGCCGTAACTATAACGGTCCTAAGGTAGCGAAATTCCTTGTCGGGTAAATTCCGACCTGCACGAATGGCGTAACGACTTGGGAACTGTCTCAACGATGGACTCGGTGAAATTGCAAGACGAGTAAAGATGCTCGTTAACCACAGCGGGACGAAAAGACCCCGTGAAGCTTTACTACAGCTTGATATTGACTTAGGGCTATACATGTTCAGGATAGGTGGGAGTCTTCGGACGCCGGTGAGATACCACTCTTGTATAGTTTTAATTCTAACCCTAGGCCATGAATCTGGTCAGGGGACAGTATCTGGTGGGTAGTTTGTCTGGGGCGGATGCCTCCCAAAAGGTAACGGAGGCGTTTACAAAGGTTGGCTATCCCGGAATGGAAACCCGGGAGATAGTGTAAAGGCATAAGCCAGCTTTACTGCAAGACCCACGAGTCAAGCAGTTGCGAAAGCAGAACTTAGTGATCCGACCATTCAATATAGGATGGTGGAAGCTCATCGGATAAAAGCTACTCCGGGGATAACAGGCTAGTCACGCCCAAGCGTCCATAGCGACGGCGTGGTTCGGCACCTCGATGTCGGCTCGTCGCATCCTGGGGGTGAAGAAGCTCCCAAGGGTTTGGCTGTTCGCCAATTAAAGCGGCACGCGAGCTGGGTTCAGACCGTCGTAAGACAGGTTGGTCTCCTATCTGTTGTGGTCGTGGAAATTTGAGTGAGCTCCTCCTTAGTACGAGAGGACCAGGGGGAATAGAGCACTGGTGTACCGGCTGTCCTACCAAGGGCATCGCCGGGTAGCTACTCTCTAGCACGGATAATCGCTGAAAGCATATAAGCGAGAAGCCGTTCACAAGATTAGATTTCATAGGTTCGTTAGAGACTATAACGTTGATAGGTCGCAGGTGTAAGTGCAGCAATGTATTCAGCCGAGCGATACTAATAAACCATAAGATTTTCCCACATTTGTGTTTTCAACTCAAATGTCTGGAGATGTTCAGTTGTTTTTAATAGCAGTTCCACGTCGCGTAAAGCTATGCGGGACAAATGCTATCGCATTTGGATTATAAAAAGACTACTCAATTCGCTCAGGCTACCCCACGTCGCGTAAAGCTATGCGGGGCAAGAAATAGATTGCAGCGTCTTGGTGTTTCAAGTAGTGAGGTCACACCCGTTCCCATCTCGAACACGGAAGTTAAGCTCATTCACGCCGACAATACTTGGGCATCAGCCCTGGAAAGATAGGCCAACGCCAGGACATTGCAATCTATTTTTTTACCCAAAAAAGCACTTAATAATTATTAAGTGCTTTTTTATTTTATTTTAGCTGTTTTATTGACTATAGATTTGCAATTTGTGATTACACTTGACAAATATCCAGAATGTGCTATAGTAATAATAGATACAAAATATCAGCACATTATAAAAAAGGCCAGTAGGTCAAAAAATCGTTGAATTCATTTTCAACACCACCTACAAACCTTTTACTCGCACCTTTCAATACCCCCGAGAACTTTTACAAGTTCTCTTTTTTTTATTTAAAATTATAAGAATATTGACAATTAACACTCGGTAATGGAATATATAAAGGCGTCAAATGAGATGATCTTTTAAAAAGGAGAATATGTAATGGGAAAATTTAAGGTAGTTACGGTGGGTGGTGGCTCGGGTCACTATGTTTTACTATCTAGTCTGCGCGATGTTAAGTCTGTTGATGTGACAGCCATCGTCTCTATGACTGATTCAGGTGGGTCTACAGGCCGATTGCGTGACGAACTCGGGGTTTTACCGCCGGGTGATATTTTGAAATGTATTATTGCCTTATCGCCTTATCGAGATATGGCTCGTGAAATATTTCAAATGCGTTTCAGTGGTGATTCAAAGCTTTCAGGGCATAATGCCGGAAACCTGTTATTGTCTTATTTTTCTCAACATACTGGAAAATTTGGGGAAGGCGTAAAGGCTTTGTCGGAGATGTTAAGGATTAATGGTACGGTCATACCAGTTACCACGGATCGTACCACGTTAGTGGCGATGCTTGAGGATGGGGAGCGAATTTATGGTGAGGCAGCGATTGATCAGCCACGCGGGAGACTGCGAAGTAAGATTAAAGAAGTTTTTATCGTACCACATCATTCTGATCGAGTTGAAGTTTATCAGCCGGTACTCGGGGCAATAGCCATGGCTGACTATATTATAATTGGGCCAGGTGATTTGTTTACGAGTATTTTACCAAATTTAATGGTACCTGGCGTAGCTCAAGCCCTTGAACAAACTCGCGCCAAAATTGTTTACATTTCAAATATTATGACAAAATTCGGGGAAACTGATGGTTATGATTTGGAAATGTTTATAAGGGAGCTCGAAAAAAACATCAGGCGCAGTGTTGATCTATTGATAGTAAATGACAGGCGACCTTGTAGTAAATTTGTAGCTAGTTATGCTGCTGAAGAGGCTAGTTTAGTTGAAGCAGACTTGCCAGCCATGTACATTAGTCGTACTATTAAAGCAGACTTACTTGATGATCAAGGCGATGTTTTAAGACATTCTGATGAAAAGTTATTTGAGCTTTTCAGTGAATTATTTGCAACCCCCAAGTAAGATTGGGGGTTTTATTTTTTTATATGATGTATTTATTTGATTTGGATTATACGCTCATCGACTCTGATGAATTGAAAAAAGACATGGCCGTAGTTATTTACGGGCTAAATAATGGAGACGTCGATGCTAGATTTAAGCGTGACACTGACAGTTGTTTTAAGTCTCAAGGAAAGCATTATAATTTGTCAGATCATTTAGAGTATTTAATAGGTTGTGGAGCTATTTCTAAGTCTCGCGCTGAGCGGGCATTAACAGAGATGAAGTTATTGCTTTTAAACATTGATCATTACCTTAAGCCTGGGGCAGAGGAATTGGTTGTTAAGTTGTTTGAGAACGGCAATAAATTGGTTTTAATGTCTTACGGTGATTATGAATGGCAAAAGATGAAGATCGATGGTTCACAAATTTTACATAAATATTTTCAGGAGAAGATTATTGAAACGGTAGACAAATCACAAAATCAGTATTTTATGAATAGTTTAAAAAGGCAAGATGAGATTGTAATTGTCAATGACAAGATTGAGGAAAGTCTGTCCATGAAGCATGCGATCGAGGCTCTAGGTGCACAATGTTCAGTTGTTATAATTAAGGGGCCATACAGTCAACATGTTGATGAGAAATTTGCAGATAAAATAAAATATATGGGCGATTTTCAAGCCTTTAATGGTTTAATCAATGAAAAGCAGGGCGAAAGTCGATTACCTCAGGAATTTAAAATAAAATAATGCGTCTATTTGCAGATTTTCATATACATTCTAGGTTTTCGCGATCGTGTTCAAAAAATTTAAACCTGGATAATTTAGAGACGGCAGCGCGTACTAAAGGGGTGAGTATTTTGGGAACAGGTGATTTCACTCACCCGGCATGGATCAAGGAGATTAAAAATAATTTAACTGAGACAGAGAAAAATTCTGGACTTTTTAGACTTAAGAAGCGTGCTAATGATACAGTTAAATTCACGCTTACCACTGAGGTTTCCCTAATCTATAAAGATCAAGTGCGCGTCAGGCGTATTCATCTTGTGTTGCATGCACCGAGCTTGGTTTCAGCGAACGCATTAAATGCAGAGCTTTCGAAGAAATTTAATTTGCACAGTGATGGACGTCCGATCTTGGGTATGTCTGCCCCTGATTTTGTGAGGTTGGTTAAAAAAATTGATCCAAAATTCATCATTTATCCTGCTCATATCTGGACGCCTTGGTTTTCAGCGCTTGGCTCAAAGTCGGGTTTCGATTCATTAGCGGAATGCTTCGAGAATGAAATTATCCATATTCATAGTTATGAGACGGGCTTATCCAGTGATCCGTTGATGAATTCTCAAGTGACTATGTTGGATGATTACTCGGTAATTTCTAATTCAGATGCTCATTCGCTTGATAATATCGGCAGGGAGGCTAATATTTTAGAAATTGATAACGTGACCTACGATAAAATATACGAAGCGCTAGAAGTTAATGACAAAACCAAGTTGGTTGGCACGATTGAGTTTTATCCAGAAGAGGGAATGTATCATTTTGATGGTCATCGGACCTGTGGTGTTTGTTATGATCCAGTCGTAAGCAAAGAAAACAGGGGAATTTGCAAGGTTTGTGGTAAACCTGTGGTTGTGGGCGTGGCAAGTCGAGTTGCTGAATTATCTGATCGCCAAGTTGGCAATAAGACAGCAGTGCCCATGTTTAATAAAATAGTGAGTCTTGATAAGATAATCGCACAGACGTTGAAAATAAAAAGCCGGCAAAGCCTTCGAGTGCAGCGAATTTATCTGAACATGATTGAAGTGCTCGGACCGGAGCTGGAGATTTTATTAAACAGTGAATTGAAATCGATTGAGGCAATCGCCGGCAAAGACGTTGCTCGCAGTATTTCAAGGGTTAGAATGGGTGATGTGAGACTTACATCTGGTTATGATGGACAGTATGGTGAGGTCAGAGTTTGTTAAATGCGTCACTTTTGAATCAAAAAAACCTGATCATGATCAGGTTTTTTATTATCTATAAAATATTATATTTGTGTACGGGAAGTTAAACGCAAATATAGTCTTATTTTTTTACTGCAATAGAATTGCTTCTTTTGGTTGATTTTTGTAAATTTAATTTTTTTACTATTTTGTTAACTGAAATTTTTCTGGCCGTAGTTTTTTCGGCAGCCTTTTTAATGGCCTTTTTGATGGTTTTTTTAACTGAACCCTTGACCGTAACTTTTTTGGTTGCTGGTTTGTGTTTGCTGGCCATCGATTTTGATTTCACAACTCTTTTAGTAATAAGCTTAGTATATCTGAAAAATAGTTTACACGCAATAGACTGAATTTGGTGTTTTATTTATGTAGAAAAACGGCTCGGGCTAGTAGTAAACTATTAAAAGCGGTTTTTATACTAAATTTTTTATTTAATATTAGCTATTTTAATTTTTAATTGTCTACCACTCTTGACAAAAACTTATAGGTGTGATAAGGTATAAAATCGTTTTTCAAGAGACGAGTAATTAGAGCTCACCAGGAGCGGGCTAGGCACGACAAGCATGGGGATTTATCGTTAGGTTTAATTTGGTGCGAACTGAGTTTCCCCTAACGAAAATTTTCTTGCCTACCCGCTTTTGTTGACCTCAAGCAAAAAACCTCACATTTATTTGTGAGGTTTTTTGTATATAATTATTAGCTTATTTTTTGGTCGTAGTCGCAAGACTGTTGGTGGTATTTGTTGAAGTGCTTATGGAGCCAGTACTGTTACCTGTCGAGCTAGCCGTGCTTAACTTACTCACACCGATCAAGCACACTTCTTGCCAGGGCACATAATGAGATGAGAATTTTTTTGATTTTATTTCACCGCCTGAATACGTGACCTTGTAGTCGAAAGACGCGTCAGCGCCATTGTGAGCTTTCTCTGTGCATTTTTTTTGACCAACTGGAAGGGTTAGGGTTTCTATTAGCTTGCCAGGAGCAGGCTTGACGATATTGTAGATTCTTGGATAGGTTTGTTCAATTTTACGACCATCCTTGGTGCCATAAAAATCAAATGACAAATTATTGCCGCTCATCTTGCCTTGGATTAGTAGGTAATTTCCAGTATCGTTTAAGAATTTTAGATCAGGGGATGGATCGTAAATTGTCGCGTCCGTGCCAGCTGGTTCATAATATGCAACACGATAAGAGTGGCTACGTCTTTCAACGATTGGTAAGCCAGAAGCTAAGGCTGCCCTGAACATGGTTGTGCCAATCTGACATAAGCCACCACCGTATTCTTTTTTGGTTTCATTACCCTTGATAACTAATTCCTCAAGATAGCCTTTAGAGCCGTCAATATTGCCTAATTTCTTCATGACTGAAAATGTTTCCCCTGGGGCAATGAGTAGGCCATTTAAATAGCTCATGCCAACTCGGATATTTGTTCGCCTGCTTGCTGATGAGCCGGAAAAATTTGATTTACCGGTGCCGACAACTTCTTTCAAACCGAGGTCAAGCGCGCTTGTGCTCGAGCTTACGGAGCTCTCAATAATCTTGGTGATGATTTCTATCGAAGTAAGTTTATTCATTAAAAAATCTGTCTCGATTTTGGCTCGTGTAGCAGTTGCATTTACTTCTAAACCATTTTTGGCGGTTGAAAAGGCGGTTGCTTTGCCGTTCTTGAGATCAAAGCGGGCTTCGCTCATCTTAACCTCAATTTCTGGATTGATTTTTTTCTTTAAAAAATTTTCCGTCGTACTGGCATTGAGAGTTATTTGTATTAGGCCGTTGTGCTTTTCGAATGCAAGCCATTTGCCTAGCTCTGATTTATCTATCGGCCAATTTTTTTTGAGATAAGTTAATTTTATCGGTGCAAGATCTAGATACTGATTGGCCAAGGTTAGGTTTTCAGCGAGATCGGTTGATTTGATTTGCGGTGCGCTTATGATTTTGGAGATTGTTATTTTTTGGTTTTCAAAATTTAGCAATGATTTGTCTAGGCTATTTAGCGCATTACTGAGATCAATGTCGTCTCCGATTTTTTCTGGTTCGATAATGAATCGATTATTACTATATTTCAACTTTGCATCTTGGCTTTGACTAAAGTCTTTAGCAAAATTTTGCCTAATAAAGGCCTCAACGTCGTTATTATTGATTGTGTAGGTTGGCTCAATTACAACGTTGGAAATAAGCCCAGTCATTTGTACGAGTAAATTTTGAGCAAAGTTCTGATTTCTACCCTTTGACATTGCGCCATTTACCATGTTGTCGACGTCGAAATCGATTGAATTATTGGCGACATCAGCGTCGTTTGAAATGGTAAGGGGGTAGAATTTATAGTTTTTTTGATTGTAAGAAAATTCAATACCTTCGGTATTAATTTTATCGATTTGATTGTTAATTTTTTGTCTAACCTCATCTTCGGTTAGCCCCCCAACACTTACAAGTCCGATAAATACTCCCGGATAAGATTTATCTTTGTAGTTATTTTCAAAGGCCACGATTAGGCCAGAAAGGCTTAAAATTGAAATAAAAAAAATGATTGCTGTTATTAGCAACCAGGCCGGCGGTTCGTGGCGAATGATTCGACGTAACATATTTATTCTATATTGAGGATTTCGTTTAATAATTCTTTGGCTAGTTTTTCTGGTTCTGCTTTTTGACCGTGATCAGTGATATTAAAAACTAAAAATTGACCAAGCTGAATACTTTTTGGCAGTCTATTGGTTGGCCAGTTTATAAGTAGTCCATCTTCAGTTTTGAGTGAAGTAAAATCGTTGTTTATTTTTTCAACAGTTATTTTGATATCCATTATATTTCTTTTACCTTGATGGAGATTTGTTTATTTTTCTTGGCCTTAGGTAACATGATTGTTAGGATGCCGTTTTCAAGTGTCGCGTCAATTTTTTCCGTTCTAACGTCAAATGGTAGAATTATTGATCTGGAAAAAGAGCCCCAGTAGCACTCCTTATATAGATAGCTTTCCTCGCTCACCACAGACTGTTCTTCACGCGTGCCACGAATTGTTAACATGTCGTAATTAATGGCGATGTCGATATTTTCTGGCTTTACCCCAGCTATCGTTGATTTTACATATAGGTGATCCTCGTCTTGATAGACATCAACAGATAACTGCCCCTCCTCGAAATCATCTTTGAGCCACTCACCTTGATCGGTCGAGGCATTATTTAGAAGTTCACTATTTTTTTTGTTAGATTTTTTTAGAAAACTCATGTTTAAAATTTAAAACTACTTTTATATTATACAATTATTGATGAGTAATATGCAAGGCCTTGCTAACGAAAATAAATGTGCACCATCGTGATGGACGTTGGAACTGCAATTCGGGAGTCTGGGGAGGTATTTTACATCCCAGATTTGAGCAATACGGAGACACAGCGGTAGTTTTTGTTTATTTATTGTAGGGTATTTAAATTCTTAAAACAAGGGTTTGTGGAAGCACGAGTGAAAAAGTTCAAGAGATCGACCCCACCGTCAGGGAATCGGTCTTTTTATCGATACATTTTTATCTGAATTTAACCTAGTTAATTTACATAAATTGCAAAATTATGCTATTCTAAAAATATGAACGATGCATACTTTGGAAATAAAAAAATTTGTATAACTCAAAGACGCTATCTTGGCTCTAAAACTAAGTTGCTATCATTTATAGATAGTATACTTGAGGTTGAGAATGTGGAGTTTAATTCTTTTGCTGATATTTTTGCTGGAACTGGCACTGTTGCAAATCATTTTTATAATCGATCAAAGATTATTGTAAATGATATTTTAGATTCGAATTCTCACGTATATACAGCTTTCTTTGGAAAGGATTTGATCAGGGAGGAAAAGTTAAAAGAACGATTAAAGCACTATAACGAGATTGAAATCAAAAAATACGGTGAAAATTATTTTTCAAAAAATTTTTCAGATACTTATTTTGACGCAGAAAATGCTAAAAAGATAGGGATTATAAGAGATGATATTGAAAAATTATTTGAAGAAAAAATAATTACCCAGAGAGAAAAATCTTATTTACTAACATCTCTGATTTACGCATTTGATAAAATTGCCAACACGGTTGGCCACTATGACGCATATAGAAAAATCGATATTCCAAATAAAAAACTATTCCTACTCCCCCTTGATATAACAAACTCTCGCTATTCTGCTGAAATTTATAAAGATGACGCTAATGAATTGGTAAAAAAAATAAAGGCAGACGTTGTTTATATTGATCCGCCATATAATTCTAGACAGTACTCGGATGCTTATCATTTGCTAGAAAACATCGCTAGCTGGAAAAAGGAAAAGGTTTTTGGTGTTGCAAAAAAGATTGACCGCTCTCATATCAAGAGTAAATACAACATGAAATCAGCAGGTGTTGCATTTGGCGATTTGATAGACAACATTAATGCAAAATACATCCTTGTTTCCTATAATGATATGGGGACGTCTGGTAATGCTCGATCGCAATCACGTATCAGTGATCACGAAATTTTGTCTGCATTAAAACGGCGAGGTGAAGTGAAGATTTTCGAGACTAATTTTAAGCAGTTTACTACTGGGAAATCAAGTAAAGATGATCTAAAAGAGCGTATATTTTTGTGTAAAGTGAATATTGTCTCTAAAAGCAATAAGTCTGTAATTGCTTCAAAAAATAATCCTGTCCAAGTTGGCTTTGTAAAATCCCCACTAAACTATACAGGTGGAAAACATAAACTTTTACCACAAATAGCAAAACTATTCCCAAAAGAGATAAAAACTTTTTATGATGTTTTTTCTGGTGGTGCAAATGTTGGGATTAATGCAACAGCAAAAAATATAGTTTGCATTGAAAAAAATCGATATGTAGTAAGTCTATTGAAGTTAATACAAAATGATAATTTTGAAGATTTGAATCAAAAAGTTATTGACATCATAGATAAATTTGGTTTAAGTCAAAGCTATATAAAGGGCTATGAGTATTACAACGTTGATAGCTCATCTGGTCTTGGACAATATAATAAAAATGCTTTCCTAAGGCTTCGTAGCGAATTTAATAAAGAAAAAACAAGAATTGATTTGTTGTTGGTGCTTGTTTTATATTCTTTCAATAATCAAATTAGATTTAATTCCAATGGTGATTTTAATTTACCAGTAGGAAAACGTGACTATAATGGAAGCTCAAGGAAAAACGTTGTCGCTTTCAATCAAGTATCAAATGAGAAAAGAATAGCATTCAAAAATTGCGATTTCCGTGATGTTGAAAAAATGTCATTAAAAAAGGATGACTTTGTTTATCTTGACCCACCATATTTACTAGGACTCGCTAGTTATAACGAAATGGGAGGATGGAAGGAGAAGGACGAGAAGGATTTATATGCACTCTTAACGAGACTGGACAAGAAAGGGATTAGATTTGCTTTATCAAATGTATTAGATCATAAAGGCAAAACTAATGAAATAATGAAAAATTGGGCAAAAAAGAATGGTTATAGGGTTCATCAATTAAACTATGACTACAAAAATTCAAATTATCACTCTACTGCAAAAAACAATAAAACAATAGAGGTGCTTATTACAAATTACTGATTTTTGTGGCATACTGAAATTATGTTGAAAGCATGGTCAATTACAACAACTGTTAGAAACCCAGAGCGTCTGAGGGATTTTTTGGTTGCCTTAAAACCTCTTGAAGATAAAACTTGGGACAATGCTAATCAGGAAAATTATCAAAAACTTTTAATCAAGAATCGTCTATATGGTTTTGGTAATACACAATTTTATAATGGGTTAACCGCAGATATTGTAAAATTGATAAATGATACTGACAGAGAAATTGATGACAATACGGTAGATAAGATTATAAAATTGAAGAATTATACGGAATTTGCAATGCGTGGTCGTCAATCAATAAATCCTCTAACAAAATTTGGATTTGTAATTATAGATAATGGCATAGTTAAAATAACAGATCTTGGAAAGAAGCTCATAGCTAGCGAAAAAGACGCTGGTGATGTATTTCTAAAGTCGTTTATAAAATGGCAGATACCAAACCCGGCCAGTAATGATTTTCCTGATGAAGGCGATTACGGTATCGTTCCTTTTGTTGCAACTCTTAAGTTAATAAGTGAAGTTAATAGAATTGAAGCAGGCAAAGGAAATAATGTAGTTGGAATTAGTAAACGAGAGTTCTCATTATTTGTTCCATCATTGGTTAAGTATGCGGATATTGAAAACTATGCAGAGAAAATTGTTGAATTGCGAGCTTTACAAAAAGGAAAAACAAAGCAAGAAAGAAAAGAGATTCGAGATAATTATCGTAATCAATTCGCAACTAACTTTTTAGGCACAAGCAAACAGGCTGCAATCGATAAACTGCTCAAAAATCTGAAGGATTATGGAGACAACGCAATTAGATATTTCCGTCTAACAAAGTTTATCCGTATTCGTGGCAATGGTTTTTATATTGACTTGGAGTCAAATCGTCGCACTGAGATCGAAGCTTTGTTTGAAAGTGAATTTTATAAACCAAAGCATTTTGCAGATAGAAGCGAATATGTTTCCTATATGTCTGACGATAATTTGCCTATATTGCCTTGGCAAACAAAGGATAAATTATCTAAAATTGCTCGTGATGTCTATAAAGATGTAATTGAATTGCAGAATAACCTTGGTTTGGCAATTAAAAGCGAGGAAGACATATCAGTAATGTCTGAAAATGATATAGGGTTATACATTAATGGTTTGCGAGAAACTCGTAAGGAGTTGCAAGAAAAAGACAATCATATCAAATCTCAACCTGTTTCATCAATTGCTCAGTACATTGAGCAATTGGAAGGCATTTTTGAATTTGAAAATCGTGCCTTAATGCTTGAATATCTATCAACAATGGGACTTCATGCTCTTAATGATGCGAAGGAAATTAAACCTAATTACCCAGTTGGAGATGATAATGAACCGACATCTACTGCCCCTGGCGGTATGGCTGATATAGAATGTTTTTATGATAACTTTAATATGATCTGTGAAGTTACAATGTTGAATGGGCGTGATCAATGGTTTAATGAAGGACAGCCAGTTATGCGACATTTACGTGAGTTTGAAAATTCACATTCCAACGCTTATTGTATTTTCATTGCACCAACAATCCATACTGACAGTGCTGAAACTTTCTATGTAGCCAACACAGTTGGTTATAAAGGTAGTAAACAAAAAATTGCACCGCTGACAATAAAACAATTTGTTGAATTATTAAAAACACTCAAACAAGTCCGTGAGGCGAATAAAAAATTCACGCACAACAGTTTGGAAAATTTAATTAGCGATATTGCTGAAAGTGCAAATAGTATTAGCAACTCCGATGACTGGGTTGTAAATACACAGAATATTGTTAATTCCTGGTCTGTTAGTTTAATGAAATCATGACTCTAGTTTAGTTTTTTCGTCTATTACTCAAAATAGACCAAAGAATTAATCCTGGCCAATATTTTAAAGAGGAGGATAAGGAAAAATAAGGTTAAAATTGGCCTTATTTTTTTTACATAATTTAGTATATACTAATAAACATGATATAAGTGTTTAAAAAAATTGTAATAATAAGTAGAGCCGTGGAAAATATTACTGATGAAAATTTAGTAAAACTTGTCCAAGATGGTGATAATGAGCAATTTGGTCACCTTGTTGAACGTTATGAGGCCAAGATGTTGAGTTACGCTCGCAAGTTCTTGTTTGACTCTGAAAACGCCAAGGACATGGTTCAGGAAGTCTTTATAAAGGCGTATGTTAATATCGCTAGTTTTGATTTGTCCAAAAAATTCTCACCTTGGCTTTATCGGATCGCCCACAATTGTTTTATTAATGAAATAAAAAAGACTACTAGGGAGCGTTCGTTTGTGGTTAGTGTCGATGTCTTTTTTCCCGAGCTATTTTCTAAAGATGAGCCTGATCGAGAAATTATTGATAATGAACTGCGAGCATCTCTAGATGACAGTATTAGTAAAGTTGATATTAAATACCGCGAAGTTTTAGTTTTGTATTATTTTCAAGAATTAAATTACAAAGAGATTGCTGACGTTTTACATATTCCAGTTCCGGCCGTAGGCATTCGCCTGAGTAGGGGAAAAAAGTTGTTACGAAAATTCATGACCAATGAGTAAATATATGAGTAATCACGCTAGTAACATTAAAGACGTTGTCTTATCTAAGATATCCAAAGGAGAAATTAAAAAAACCCCTAAGGCCGTTTTTGTTATGCGAGGGGCGCTGTATATATTAGCCATAACAGTAGTCATTGCTTTTGTGTTATTTTTATTAAGCTTTGTTATTTATGCCTTACAGGCATCCGAGTTGTGGTATTTGCCAATGTTTGGCATTAAGGGTGTTGAATTGTTGTTGAGCAATTTCCCGTGGTTTTTGATTTTTCTAGCTTTAATATTGATAATAACCCTTGAAGCGCTGGTTAGCCGCTATAGCTTTGTGTATCGCAAGCCGTTATTATATTCTGCTGTTGGTATCATTGTAATTGTCTTAGCCGTGAGTTTTGCTGTGCGGCAAACTGCAATTCATGAATCAATATATAAAGCGATAAAGAAAAATAATCCCGGCTATGCCAAAATGTTTTATGATGAATACACTAGACCGAATTCTGTTGATTTTCATCCCGGCACTGTCATTGAAGTAATAGATAACGGTTTTGTTTTGGAAAATAGAGATAGATCAACAACAAGCATTAAAATTACAGCCAAAACTCAGGTTGGTAAAAATTTTAAAATATTCAAAGGTGGGAGATTATTAGTATTAGGTAAAGTTATTGATGGTGTTATCGAGGCGGAGGCTATTGATAATGCACCCCTAGGTGGTAAGCCATAATATTGTGATATAAACCGAAATAAATATTGTAGTAATATGCAGAGAGTACTCAAACTAATAAATTAAATTAAAAGTATGAAAAAAATCTCGCTAGCATTTATGATTTTTGCCCTAGTTTTCTCCTTTGGCGGAATCAGTTACGCTCAAGAAGTTCCGCAAGATGAAAATGGCCTAACTCAAGGTCCGCCGCCACCTCAAAACGATAACCAAGATTTGCAAAGAATACCATCACCAGATCAGATTAAGAATTTCCAAAATATTAAAAAGGTTGGCAATGCTTTGATGGGCAAACCAAAAGATCAAAGAGGGTCTAATCCAGGTAAGCCAAAGGGTGAAAAACCAGCCAATGCTTCATCAACGAAACCAAGAGGTGAAAAACCACCAAAGGGAGTTGGAACATCAACCTTGGAAAAAATTTCTCATCCAAACGAGATAAAGAACTTTGAAAAAGTACAAAAGATTGGCTCAACACTTTACGGAGTTAGAAAAGGTGGAGCACAAAAGCCACCAGTTTACGTGACACCAGAAGCTCTAGCTTGTGTAAAGGCAGCCATTGATAAAAAAGATCTTGCAGAAAAGTCTGTTGTTACCAGTCGAGGTGAAAAGGTTTTTGCAGCAATTGATGCTAGAAATACCTGTCAAAAGGCCGCACTTGATAAAACAACGGCTAAAGAGCAAGGTGCTGCTAACAAGATATGTGCAGAAAGCTTTAAATCGTCAATGGAAGAAATTAATACCTCAATGGAAGCAACAAAAACCAGTAACTGGACAACCTACAATGCTGATTTGAAAAGTTGCTCTGCATTACAGACTACAACTACCACCAGTGCTAATACTATAGCAATCGAGGATGGTGGCAGTACGACTGATTCACCTGCACAATAAATAAAAATAGAAAGAGAGAACGGAACCCTCTCTTTTTATTTGCCCAATTATTAAATTAAGATAAGCATATGAAAAAGATATATCTAGGATTACTTTCGCTTTTCATTTGTTTTGCGGTGGCTGGTAGTGTGTTGGCCGCTAATGAAGAAAGTGAGGCAAAGGTTATAATTGATAGCGGTACTAATGTTAACGTAATATTAAAAAATACCGGAACCAAGCTAAACAAGAAAGCTCAAGCTTCAGCGATGGCAAAATACACAACACCGCTGATCAAAAATATTAAGAATGTAAAACAGACAGAGAGATATTCGCTAAATAATTTCATAGTTTATGGCACTAAGGGTACAAAAAAACTGACGATGCAAAAACGCTATGAAATGGTTATCGCCTTCAACAAGGCAGTAAAGAAGCTCCCAATGTCTAAAGCAGATTGGGTGGCAGTGCTAAAGAAAGATTTTAAGGTAATTGCAGATGTAAAAAAAGCTGATAATAAAGCAACTAGCACTGCGCCTATTCAGACAAAAGCCACAAGTAGTAATCAATACTCACTTGAACAAGCCATGAGTGATAATGCTCAGCTTTCAACTATTGCTTTTAGTGGTTTAGCCTTCTTGACCGGCAGTACTGGTGCTGATTCATTTTTTCCTCCGGGAAAGGTTGCTGATTTCTTTGGCTTTCAGTATATGAGAGATGTTGATGTGGCTGGCTTTGGTCACAACACCACTTTTTTGTCGCGAGTTGCTAACAATGTGCTATATATATTAAATGACGAGCAAAAGGCAAAATTACTTGCACTGGCTAAAGAACAAGCACCAATTTATTCAAACTTTGCCTATAATAGGTTTCCTTTGATGAGTGCTTTTAGACAAAGCTTATCATCAACCAAAACTTTGGATACAGCTGTGGCTTCAGCTTACACCTCCAATCTATATAAATCAGATGCTGATCTAAGCTATAACCGTGCTGTCGTTGTTGGACAAATAATCAACTCATTCACTGATGAGCAAAAAGCCTATTTGGCCAAGATGCAATTTAATAATTATAACACTTGGCCGGATGTATCCGAGGATGCTACCTTAAAAAAGAATTTGACCAACAATGAATTCGTGGCATTAATGACATATGCTAGTGAGTTATTCTCTTGGTATAAGGGTAGTTTAACGGCAGATGTTTATTTCTGTCCAGAACGTCATGGGACTTACTTTGGAGGCTTTTACATGAAAGATTATCCTGCTATGAATAATCCAAGTTATTTTATTAGTACAGCGATTACTGGTGATAGTGGACAAGAATTTCTAAAAGTTCTAAATACTGAGCAACGTGCATTGATCACTGGCATTATAACTGAACAAAAAGCAGCACTTACGGAAATTGCTCAGATTCGCACCACTGTTTCGACAGAACTACGTAAGGCGATGACTGGTGGTACACCAGACAAAGCCAAGGTATATAGTTTAATTGAACGCTATGGTGCCTTGGATGGTCAAATGTCAGCACTTTATGCTCAGAGGTTTGCAGCAGTTAATAAAACACTGACTGATACTCAGAGAACTGCCTTGGTGAAGCTCCGAAATCTTACAGTCGTGCCGCAAGGTGCATATCGTTTTTCAACCCCTGTTAGCACACCAGAAATTCCAAGTACAGACTTTTTCTTTGACACTGGAACAATGCCAAGTACGGCTGGTCAGACTACAGCACCAACAACTTTCATTACTGAGAATTCAGGAAAGTAACTCTTGTAAATATGCCGTAGCTAATAATGATGAGGGTTTAATATTTCTAGGTATTTATAAACATTGAAAGAAAACTAGTGTAGCATGCGTATAATGTGTGCTACACTTTTTTTATGGTTTTAGAAGATGAATGTGAAAAACATGGAGACGAGGCATTAGTTGATTTGGTTTTGGCTAATTCAGACTATTACGCCTGTCTGGTTAATCGCTATACTGAGGCTTTGCGGCGTTATGTTTTTCGCCTTGGTTGCAGGGAGTCAGATACTGATGATGTGTTGCAAGAAGTGTTTTTGAATGCCTACATGCATCTTAATGATTTTGACAAGAAGTTAAAATTTTCTAGTTGGATATATCGCATTGCTCACAATCAGACCATCAGTATGTTTCGCAAAATCAATGTCCGACCAACGGTTGAATTGACTGACTTGGAACCGTGGCAAGAATTAATCTTGAGTAGTTGTCCTAGCATGAAGCTTGATCAGGATATTTTAAGTAAAAGAACCAAATTAGTTTTAGACAAGCTCGATCCAAAGTATCGGGAGATACTTGTACTGAAGTATTTTGAAGAAAAGGATTATAGCGAGATGTCAGATATTTTGAAAAAGCCCATGGGCACTATTGCTACTCTGGTCAATCGAGCTAAGAAGCAGTTTATTAAATTAGCAGAGGGGCAAGAACTAAATTAATATTATGAATACAATAAGCGATAAGGTATTAAATAAAATCAAAACAGAGAAGATAGCGCCCAAACCAAGGTGGCAATTTCAGCTACGTGATAGTGGTCGATGGCTTGGTTTTAGTTTATTGATTGTAATAGCAACTGCTTCCGTTGGTTTACTAATGTATTTTTGGTCAGACGGACCATGGTTACATGGTGGTAGATTTGGTTTTGGGTTGCTTTTTGGTCGAATGCCATTAATATTGATTAGCCTGTTCATATTGGGCGCACTTTTTGCGCTTTATGATTTTCGCAATACTGGTCGAGGCTATAGATTATCAATTAAGTCGGTTAGCCTTGTTCTAATAGCCATGGCAATTTTATTTGGTTGGTTATTTTATTACCTCGGCCTAAGCCAAGACTTAGATTCTGTAATTAGCAAAGCTCCATATTATCAAGATCGGCAGATGTACATGATGCAAGTATGGCAAAACCCAAGTAATGGTTTGATCGCTGGACAAATTAGTAAAATAGTTAATGAGCAGAGTTTTTACTTAAAGGATTTTGCCGGCAAAGAGTGGTTGGTGGATGCTAGTGGTGCATTATGGCGTCATAATTTAATCCCTGAAATTGGCTTAGAGATAAAATTAATTGGCACTGCCAATGGTAATAATTTCAAAACAGATGAGGTTAGACCATTGATCGGTAATGGTAATTGCGCTATGATGCAAAATCCTGTTGGTGCTGGCAGTTGTGGTATGATGCGTTAAGTGAAAGAAAAATTTAACGGCGTGCGTAATAAGAGTGAAAGGCTTAACTTTCACTCTTATTTAATAAATTAAAGAATATGAACAAGAAATATCTTTTAGCCGGCTTAGGTGTTGGCATTTTGGCTATTACAGCCACCTCCGTAGCATTCGCTGCAAACAATAACTACGCTTCATGGAAAGCGGTAATGGGTAATAACAGAGGTCGAGCTGCTAGTGTGGTAACTGATAAGAACTTTGACCAATTTACACAAATGCATCAACTGATGGCTAATGGTGATTATGCTGGTGCTCAAAAAATTCGTACTACACTCGGACTGGGCCAAGGACGAGGCAATAGTGGTGGTTGTGGTATGAATGGCGGTAATGGTCAGGGTGCTGGTTGTCCTATGCATAATGGCGGAGGACGAGATGCTAATTTTGTAGATGCCAATAATAATGGTATTTGCGATCACATGGAGCAACTTACAAAATAAAATACATAAATAGCCCTGCGGAAGCGGGGCTATTTCTCTTTTTATGAAACAAATATTTACCACCAGAAGATTAGTACAGATCGGCGTTTTTGCCATCTTAACCTTTTTATCATTAAGTCATTTGAGGTACGGCATTGAAAAGGCTGCCTCAATCGATGCCTATTGTCCATTTGGGGCAGTTGAAAGTTTTCTAACCAAGGTCACCACCGGTAACTACTTAAATCGCATCTGGACTAGTTCATTTATATTAATGATCATAACCATTTTAACTACCATTGTATTTGGTCGTGTTTTTTGTTCTTATCTATGTCCGCTAGGGGCAATACAAGAGTGGATCAGGGACCTAGGTAGAAAGATTGGCATTAAGAAAGACATAGAGTTGCCTGCGATTATGGATAAATATGCTAGATACTTGAAGTATTTCATCTTGTTATTCATAATCTATTATTCCTATAAGACTGGTGACCTATTTTTCCGTAACTATGATCCATATAATGCCTTGATGCACTTTGGTAATGAGTATGAAGAAAAAGTGATTGCCTATGCTATTTTAGGCGTGGTACTGTTCTCAGCTTTATTTTCAAAAAACTGGTGGTGCAGATATTTGTGCCCACTCGGTGCAACTATGGCAATTATAAAAAAAATCAGTCCATTTAAGATAGTCCGTGATAGCTCAACCTGTGTTTCTTGTGGTTTATGTAATAAGACCTGTCCAGCCAACTTGAATATTAAGGATGCACAAGTTATTAATTCGGCTGACTGCATAAGTTGCTTGAATTGTGTTAGTGATTGTCCGGAAAGCAGTTTGAAGGCCAAGGTTTTTGATAAAGTTATTACCAAAAAAGCATTCGGAGTAATTGCTATGTTAACATTTTTCATTCCATTGCTGGTTATTATAGCAACACCTCTTTGGGAGACTAAAGCGCCTTCGAATATTGTTAATACGGCTGGAAAAGTTGATGTTGCCAATATCCGTGGCAGTAATTCACTTAAAAAAGTAGTAGAAGACTCTGGCGTACCGCTCAGTGTATTTGTTAAAGAACTTAATCTGCCTCAAGATATTGATCAGACATTGTTATTAAAAGATATCGGTGCAAAATTTAATCTCAAAAATGCTACCGGTGCAGTCTTGGAAACTGAGGATTTCAGAGAAGTAATTAGAAAAGCAGGTAAATAAAAATTTATCCAAAGTTATTAAATTATTAGCCCTCTTGACGAGGGCTTAATAATAAGATAGTATATCAATATAAATTGATATAATTTAAATTGATATGAATAAAGAACTATTTTCTTTCATTAAGGCTATTGGAGAGCCAAGGCGGATGCTGATACTAAATCACCTAAAAAAAGAATGTTGCGTTGGAGAGTTGTGGAAAAAGTTGGATATGCCACAAAATCTAACCTCTCATCATCTCCGAGTTCTAAAGCAAGCCAAGTTGATCGAGTCAGAAAAAATTGGCTCCAAAGTGGTTTACAAGCTTAACCAAGCTTACTTGGATAAAAATATTAAACTATTACAAAGTTACTTAAAGTAAATAATAAATCAAAATTATATGATTAAACAAAACGAGAATTTAACAGACAGATTGTTCAGAGGTCTACTTGCCTCATTGCTCTTATTAGGTGGATATTATTGGTTTGGTGGTGCGGTTCAGATTATTTTTTATGTATTGGGTGCGGTGATGTTATTTACTGCGGCCACTGGTTTCTGTGCTCTGTATGCTATCTTCGGTATTGATACCAACAAAATATTATCAGAGCCTGGCAAGATTATGATTTGGACACTTTCAATTCTGATTTTGGTGAGTCTTGTTGCTGGCAGTTACGCCAGTAGTTTCTTTACGAGAAAAACCTTTGTGGAGGACTTCAACACGATGAACAATAATTACAAACAAACTCTTTTCAATACTGGTCAAAACAAGCGTCCAGAAAGCATTGCTAACTATGATAAACTAGTAGCTTCATTTTCAGCCTTTCAGTCTAAGTACAAGGCTTACAAGCCAGTAGTAATTCGTTCAGATAGTCAATTTGATGAAGATTTAGAAAAGATTAGTGGACAAATTACATCGGCTAAAGACGGAATAAGTAATGGCGATCTGCCAACCTTACACAAAGAACTTGAACCAATCAGAACTGAGTTTCAGGATATTTTGAAACGCAATAACTTCTCAATGCTTGGCATGGCGTTATCAGATTTTCACGATGCTATGGAGGTGTCTGTCGAGGCTGGTACTGCCAAAGATGCTAATGCAGTTATTGCAGCTTACCCAGATGTTGATGCAAAATTAAAGATAGTTGAAGAGATGGCTAATGATTCTGAAATTCAGACTATCCGTGCCAATTTAGAAACTTTAACAACTTCTGCGAAGAATAATAAGTTGGAAGATTTACCTAAACAGGGTGCAGATCTGAAGTCTAGCTTCATTAAGGTGTACCTAAAAAGAGGTTAGTAGCTAATTTACTCTAAAAAATAAATATGTACGATATAGCAATAATCGGTGCTGGTCCCGCCGGACTCAACGCCTCTATTTATGCCGCTCGATATGGCCTAAAACCTGTTGTAATCGGGGCTGTGACCGGCGGTTTAGCCGGTACTACACATGAAATTGGCAACTGGCTAGGCACTGAAAAAATAACTGGTTTTGAGTTGGCACAAAACATGTTGTCTCATGCCAAAAGTTATAATACTCCAGTAATAGAAAGAATGGTTGAAGATATAAAAAAAGCCGAAGTAGGTTTTGAAATTACTGTTGCTGGTTCAGAAATGATCAACGCCAAGACTGTATTACTGGCCACTGGCACTAGTCATAGACATTTAGGTTTGCCAAATGAGGCAAAATTTATTGGTAAGGGCTTGTCATATTGCGCCACCTGCGACGGCTTTTTCTATCGTGATAAGGTGGTGGCGGTAATCGGTGGTAATGACGCCGCTGCTATGGCCGCCGCTTACTTAGGTGATATTGCTAAGAAGGTGTATTTGATTTATCGTAAAGAGCCGCTCCGAGCAGAACAAGTCTGGCAAGATACGATTGCCAAAAATTCTAAAATAGAAATTATTTACAATACGGTAGTTGATGATGTTTACGGCGAAGAAAAGGTTTCGCACATTAAAGTGTCGGATAATCAAGGTGAGTCAAAAGACTTAGTTGTTGATGGAGTTTTTGTTGAAATTGGTTCTGAGCCGAATTCAGATTTGTTTAAGGAGTTAAATGTTGAGTCTGATGAACAAGGCTTTATTAAAATTAAAAGTGATGGTTCGACTACAGCGGATGGTATTTGGGCGGCAGGTGACTTAACGGATGGCTCAAATAAATTTCGGCAGATTATTACAGCTGCTTCAGAAGGAGCAATCGCAGCTGCTAGTATCAGCAAGTACCTTAAACAAAAATCAGTTGCCTAGTATATGAATAACATTTTAGCATTCGTGCAAAAGAATTTAATGTTGCTGATTGTAATGTCAATTGGGAGTGGACTAGCCCTAGTTTATTTTACTGGTGGTATTACATTCACACCATTACTTTGTTTGGCAGCGGCATTGCTAATGATTTATCCATCGCTTGTACCGCTCGATTTTAGCAAGGTCGCCGAGGTACACAAGCACAAGAAAATAATTATCACTTCGTTGGTTGTGAATTTCGTAGTTTCGCCGTTATTAGCTGTATTAATTGGTTGGTTGTTTTTGTCTCAAAGTCCTAGTTTATGGCTAGGCTTGATCTTGTTATCAATTCTACCTGGTGGAGGCATGGTTACTACTTGGGCATACAAGTCCAACGCCGATATGCCGTTAACAGTTGGAATTGTTTTTGCCAATTTGATTGCCGCAATTGTTTTAGCACCATTTTATTTAACGATTGCCATGAACAAACTGACGGTGTTAATGGAGCAACAAACAGCTGGGAGTTGTGTGGTGTCGAAAGCAACCGGTGGAGTATTGGATTGTTTATTTACGGGTAGTGGTTCAATCAGTCCTATAAAGATTGCTGTGCCAATTCTTTTTATTATTGTCATTCCATTGCTATTAGCCTACTTCACCCAAGATTTTTACTTGAAGAAATTTGGCCAAGACAAGTTTAATCAGATCAAAAGTAAATTTGCTGCCTTTAGTAATCTTGGTATGTTGGTTGTGTTGGTATTACTAATGTCGATCAAAGAAAATAAGATTATATTTTCTCGACCAGATTTAATACCAAAAGCAATTTTGGCCTTGGTAATATATTATGCTGTTAGTCTTGTCTTAGCGTGGCAATTAGGCAAGACAACAGGTGGAGAAAAAGGTAGAGCACTAGTTTGGGGTACGTATTTGCGATATATAACATTAGCGCTCGGCTTGACGATTTCATTAGTATATCAAAATGCAGCGTACAGCTTAGCTATAATTATCGTAGTCATGGCCTATTTAATCCAAATACCAAGTTCATTTTGGTTAGCAAATAAATTTAATAAATAATTTTATGGTTATAGAATTTAAATATTCTTAACCATACAAAAAGCCTTTGGCTTTTATAATAATAAAAATATGAGTAAAGTAATTACACTTACAGATCAAAATTTTGATCAAGAAGTATTGAAGTCAGAGTTGCCGGTATTGGTTGATTTTTGGGCACCATGGTGTGGTCCATGTCGCATGATGGCCCCAGTTTTGGATGATCTATCGGCTGATTTTGATGGCAAAATGGTAGTGGCCAAGCTTGATGTTGATAATCAGGCTCACCAAGCATTAGCTGGCAAGTATGCTATCCAGTCAATTCCTGCCTTGAAGTTGTTTAAGAATGGACAAGTAGTGAAAGACTATGTCGGTTATCGTGATAAGAGCACTTTTGCTTCAGAGTTAAAGTCGGCCTTATAAATTATAATTTGTTTAATATGGTTAAAGAAATAAGTCCAAAAGAAGCAAAAGTTGAGTTGGAAAAAGGAGCGTTATTGGTTGATGTTCGTGAAACCTACGAGGTGGATGAATTTGCTTGCGATGTACCAGAAACCCTGATTATGCCATTGTCCGTATTTCAGGAAAAATATCAGGAATTACCAAAAGACAGAGACATGATTATTGCTTGTGCGGGTGGAGGTCGCAGTTTGTATGCTGCTACCTTCTTATCGCAACATGGCTATGATAGAGTTGCTAATCTTGACGGCGGTGTTTTTACTTGGAACTCCCAGGGGCTACCTGTTAAAAAGGGTGAAGATGGAGCAGAAAAAAGTGTAAATGCTTGTAGATTATGGTAATTACAAATAGCCCCGAGTTTTCTAGGGGCTATTTTTATATGACTAGATTGCAGTTTGCCATTTTTATAAATATCTACTAAGATATGGCAAATTACAATTATTATTATAATTACCAAAAATGGCAGTCAGTTCCGGTGTGCTACAAACAATTTCATATATCCTCAGCCAAGACGAACGTCCTGTGATTGAGTTTGGCAAAGAATTGCAAAATATTGACAGTCTTGAGACTTTGGAGATATTGGAGGAAAAAAAATTGATTTGTGGCAGATTGGATGTTGAGGTGGATAATGTGTTGTATAAGGGTGGGAGTATAGTGTTTGGTGTGGCTAATAGAGATAAGCTTCGGAATTTTTATATTGAGTGCTATGACCAAGTAGATGTGCCATATGGCAAGGAAAAGCAAAAAAGATTGGTAAAAGAGGTTGTCTTAAAAAAGGCGTCTAAGCTAGAGAATGACGTGGTGACAATCACACGAGCCGATTTAACTGTTCACGATAACGAACACATCAATTTATTATTAACAATTCAGGATTTAGTGAATGATGGTTTTATGGTAGTCGAAAATTTGAATTTACCAGTATACAGGAATGGTGAGGTGCGAGTTAAGTTAATGGATGGTTGGATGGAGATTAAAGATGATAATAAACAGAATTTAAGTAGTGATGTAAAAACAATAAATACTCCCAAGTTTCGATTTTCTAACAATGTACTTTTTAGAGACTTGAGTGATAAGGTTTTAAGATTTGATCGAGAGAATTCGCATGAGTTTCAATTAATAAGAGTAGCCTTTGAGATGCCAATAAATGAGCGCATTGATACAATTCTGGAAAAATTAGACATGACTTTTCGGCAGATTTATGACACTGCCAATAGGGTCAACGAGAAAATTGAAGTTACATTTAAAATTAGCGGTTTTTTCGAAGTTGATTATAAAAATAGGCACATAAAAAGAGTTGTTGAGTAAACTTTGTCACGGTTGAGTCAACGGCCATAGAGTAAGCTTTTCCCAGAGCTTGCTTTTTTGTTTGCCCAAAAGGCGGACAAAACCGGTACCGGTAATCGAATAATTTATTTATCTAAAATTATGATTACCTCAACATGTGAAATGGAATACCTGCCCTCGAATGAGCAGTTTTTAACTTTTGATTTAGGTCTAGCCTCGGCTTTGGCCACTTTGGGCTACGAACTTTGGCAAATTGATAAGAGCAGTCCCAGTAAGGCTCGCTTTATTTTCCGCCGGGGAGCTGGGATTGATAAGACGATTAATGAGTATTGGAACAATAGTTTGTTAGTTAACGCTCGAGCCTTGTTTGATAATCAGAAGATGATCAAGAATCGGCTCTATAGCAATTAATAAGATGCGCTTGACCGATGAAGAGATTGCTGAACTTCAAAGGCTTTATAAAGAGAAATTTAACATAGAGCTTTCGCGAGAAGAGGCAGTCGAAGATGGCTTAGACCTTATCACCTTGGTACGACTAACCTATCAGCCGATTAAAAAGGTGGATGTGGTCGAACTGGATCAAACAAAAGATTAATTACCATGATTCATATGAATAATAATATTGAGACTATAAGCATTAAAGAGTATTTAACTAATCAGGGCATAAAGTTTAAAGAAATTGGTTCGGAGTTGGTGGCTAGATGTCCTTTTTGTGAGAAAGACCAGCACATCTATTTTAATAAAGAAAATAGCCAATACCATTGCAAACGTTGTGGGGAGACGGGCAATATTTTCACCTTATCTAAACATTTACAGGGTGATTCTCGAGATATTGTAGTTAAGGAGAAAAAGCTGGTTAAAAAGACCTCCCCAGTCAAATACCCAGACATTGGATTGATTGACCAGTGTTTTGAGAAAATGACACCGGAAATCAGGCAATATTTACTGGATCGAGGCATTACCGAGGGGCAAATTCGGGCAAAAAGGTTGGGCTACGGGCATTTTTATGGCAAATGGTGGATTACCATGCCAATCTTTGACCAAGCGGGCAAATTCGTGTTTTTTAAGTTGCGCCAAGATCCATTTGATACAAGTCATAAGGATAAGGGCAAAGTTTGGCCATCCGGCTCAAAAGTTGAGATTTATGGTTGGGAGGAGTTGTTGCGTGAGGATAAAAATATGTTAGTGGTTTGTGAGGGCGAGCTGGATCGTTTGGTTTTGGAAAATCAGGGCATTCCGGCAATTACCTCAACTGCTGGGGCTGGTACGTTTAAAGATGAGTGGTTACCGCATTTGGTAAAATTTCAAAATATCTATGTTTGTTTTGATAATGACGAGGCTGGTCGTTTGGGAGCAAGTAAATTACTAGACAAACTTGATAACTTGAAAAAAGTTAAAAAATCAAAACTGTCGCATTCGTCAAATGCTAGGCTAGATTTTAGATTGTTTAATATTGTCTTACCAATTACTTTAGGGGTGGGTGGTGATGTGACTGATTATTTTACTAAGTTCAAGGGTAATGTTGATGACTTTATGGCCTTAGCAAAAGAAGTTAAACCGGTTGAGGATGAGGTTGTGACCACAAAAGAAATCAAACGGATAATTGAAGTTAAACCACCAGATAAATTAATCGAATTTGCCGATTGGCAAAAGGTCATCAAGACTAATTTCCCTGACTTGCTCTTTTCGGCCGAGATTGGCATTTCGATTATGGCTCAAATCCTTATAAAAGATATTACTAACCCCTTTGCCTTGGTGTTTATCGATGTGCCCTCATCTGGCAAGACAATCTGTATTAATTTTTTCTCAGAAATTGAGGGGCTAACTTATGCGACTGATAAATTCAGTCCGGCAAGTTTTGTATCTAATGCGGCCAATATCAGTAAGGATAGATTGGGAGATATCGATATGCTCCCAAGGATTAGATATAAGATGTTTTTACTACGTGATTTGGCGACTTTGTTTTCTAAAAGAGATGATGACTTATCAGAACTAATGGGCACATTAACGAGAGTCCTAGATGGGGAGGGCTTGAATACGGATTCCGGTGTGCATGGTGGTCGCAAGTATGTGGGAGAGTATTTGTTTATGCTACTTGCTGGCTCAACTCCAATCGCTCCAAAAGTTTGGAAGATTATGGGCAATCTAGGCTCAAGATTATTTTTCTTGAACCTCAACTCAAGGGAACGCTCGCAAAGTGAGATGATTGATCAACTGACTACTTCAACCTACAAGGTAAAAGAGGATGAATGTCGCACTATAACCAAAGATTTTTTGTATACACTGTGGCACAAATATCCCGATGGTGTGGCTTGGGATTTTAAACCTGACACAGAAATGCTTGAGGTGGTTGTTCGTTGTGGTGTCTTGCTTTCTCACTTACGAGGCACAATTAATAATTGGCGAGATAGCTCCAACGATGACGGTTTTGAGGGAAGTCACATCTCAACCAATATTGAAAAACCTTATCGCATTAATCAATTGTTTTATAATCTCTGCCGAGGTCATGCCTTGACTTGCGGTCGCCGATCAATCAATCATGATGATTTGCGATTGGTAGTTGAGGTTGCTATTGATAGTGCACCCCCAGTTCGAGGTCGCTTATTTCGGCGGCTTATAGATAATGGTGGCCAGCTTAACACACTTGAGATTGAGAATTTTCTTGGTTGTTCCAAGCCGACTGCTCTCAAGGAGATGGAGGTGTTGAAGATTTTGGGAGTTTGTTATTTTAGTCTGAATAAATTAGGCTCAGCTGGTAATCCGGAGAGAACCATACAATTGTGTGCAGAATTTAGTTGGTTTTTATCTGATGAATGTAAGCGATTACGGAATGTGCCAATAGATCCGAAGCAAACCACTATGTCAGATTCGGTTTACTTTTAGATTAATAAAGAAAAACTGACGTTGTGTAGGGCAATCTCGAATAAATATATTTTAATCATATATGAGTTATCAGGAAACAATTAAACAGCGAATTGGTAAAAATAAGGGGAGAATGCTTACTAGTCTTGAAAAACATCAAGGTAATATTAAGCGTGCTTGTCGGGAATTGGGCATTTATCGTTCCACTTTCTATCGTTGGTTAAAACAAGATGAGGTATTTGCTAAGGAGGCAATTAAATTAATTGAATGTAGTAAAAAGTATCACGGTAATGCTTATTTACAGGAATTGGCTAAGAGTTTTGAAGAAGAAGATGAGGCAATTCGAGTTATGCTTGAGAAAATGTAACAAATGTAACACCTGGTGGTACCGTGTGGCAAATGTCGCATTTCGTTTGGCAATTGGACAAGTTTCGTAACTTACGTTACAATCGCCCACCCATGGGTAACGTGGCAATTATGTTAAAAAATCAGGATACAACTAAATATTTCTTATACGCCAGAAAATCATCAGAGTCGGAAGACCGGCAGGTACAATCGATTGAAGATCAGATTAATCGCTTACAAACCTTGGCCAAAGGCTTGAATTTGGAGATTGTCCATGTCTTTACCGAGTCAAAATCGGCCAAGAAGCCTAATAATCGGCCATTATTTGCCGAAATGATTGAACGTATTAATGATGGGGAGGCTGATGGCATTCTCTGTTGGCAGATTAATCGTTTATCGCGTAATCCAATTGATAGTGCGCAAATCCAATGGTTATTACAGGAACAAATCTTGAAATCGGTGCAAACCATTGATCGGCAGTATTTACCCGATGATAATGTGCTGTTATTTAACGTGGAAAGTGGCATGGCCAATCAGTTTATTCTGGATTTAAAGAAGAATGTCACTCGAGGCATGTATAGTAAGGCTGAACGTGGCTGGTTTCCTTGCCAAGCACCAACTGGCTATTTGAATGATCGAGCTACTAAGACGATTATAAGTGATCCAGAACGCTTCGATTTAGTTCGCCGTATTTGGGATTTAATGTTAACCGGCAATTATTCAGTGCCACAAATCTTGGATGTTGCCAACAATGATTGGGGATTTATTCAGTACAAAAAAAGACGAATGGGCGGTTGTCCGCTGTCACGCAGTTCGTTGTATAAGATGTTAACTAGTTTATTTTACGCTGGTATTTTTGAATTTGGCGGTAAACAGTATAAAGGCAAGCACGAACCGATGATAACCTTGGAAGAATATGATCGAGTGCAGGAAATACTGGGTCGAGTTGGCAAACCCCGACCAAAAAATCATGAATTTGCTTTTACTGGAGTGATGGTTTGTGGGGAGTGCGGTAGCATGATCACGGCATGTGAAAAGCAGAAGTATATCAAAAGTAAAAATGCTTATGCCACTTATGTCTATTATGCTTGTACCAGAAAAAAGAAACAGGCTACTAGATGCAAACAAGCGCCAATTACTCTGCCGGATTTAGAGAGGCAGATTGATGAGAAATTGAGCAAAGTCACCATACTCCCAGAATTCAGAGATTGGGCTTTGGCAGTCTTACGTCGAAACAATGACCATGAAATTGAGGATCGGTCAAAAATCTATGAATCCCAGCAGAAGGCTTTAGTTGGCACGCAACAAGAGTTGGATAATCTGACCAAAATGCGTTATCGAGACTTGATCAACGATGAAACTTTCATCAAAGAGCGGGATGAATTGCAGAGTAAGTTACTCAGATTGCGGGAGAGTGTTCGAGAAATAGAGAAACGTGCCGATGAGTGGATCGAGTTAACTGAGAAGGCTTTTGACTTTGCTACTTACGCCAGAATCCACTTCAAAAATGGCAATTTGGCGACCAAGCGGGAGATCCTTAAAACGGCTGGAACTAAGTTCATTTTACGTGACAAAATCCTGTATCTTTCGCATAAAAAGTGGCTACAGATTATTGAGGATGAGTATAAAAAATTGGAAGATGAATATATGCGGCTGGAACCGGGAGAAAACGTGCAACATCAGCACAAAAGCGAGCCTTTTGACTCGCTTCGTACATCTTGGTGCTCCCAGATGGAATTGAACCATCGACCCCCGCTTTATAAGAGCGGTGCTCTAACCCCTGAGCTATGGGAGCAATATATGCTCAAAATGAACTATTTATGATTTTACGGTTATTTGCATCAAAAAACAAGGGTTTGACATTATTGATCTTTTGGGTTAGTATTGGCTATTATTTGTTCTTTTGATCCTTAAGTTGGTTTGATTGATAAACTAGCTAGATAATGATTTTGTTTTTGATTAATTGTTGGTGCTTTAAGTGGCCTGGCTGTTAAAAACAGTGGTAATTAAAAGGAGGTTTTTATGTGTGGCAAACGTTCGTTTAAAAATATTAAAAGGCAAGTCTATTCCGAGGCTGAGCAGCTGGCAATTTTAAAGATTTGGCAATTACCTGATGGATCTGTTGCTGATAGTGCAATTAAGCACTTCGAAGTAGACCATGGTATTAGGTTTCCACGAAAAACCGAGTTGAAACTGGTTTATGATTTATCTAAAAGTTTTTTTACTGATAAACCAAGTAGCGACGCGAAACTGTCGCTGTGATTTTGCGAAAATAATCCCCAAATTAAATTTGGGGATTTTTTATTGCCACCCCTCCGAAATATTGGTATAATAACCACACTATGAATAAAAAAATCCTCCCCA